>NZ_JBFAKP010000018.1:0-180815 GCF_040655795.1 Nonomuraea sp. NPDC050310
GGGTGTGGCCGGCGCGCCCGTGGGCGGGCCCGGCGCCCGGGCCGTCCCGGGGCCGCCTGGTGTCGGGGCAGGGCCCGGCCACCCGGAGCGCGGCCACCGGCGCCTGCCGTACCGCGTCGAGGTCGGCGGCCACGCAGACGGCGCGGTAGGCGGCGCCGTCGGGCGGCGGGTGGTGGAAACGGGCGTCGGAGCGGACGGCGACGAGGGTGTTCGCCGGCCGGCCGAGTGCGACGCCGAGGATCACTCCAGCTCGCGCCCCTCGGTCTCGGGCAGCGGCAGGGCCAGCAGCACCGTGACGGCCAGGAAGGCGTTGATGATCAGCATGGTCGGCGTGAACCCGGTCGAGGCCGCGAGCAGCGCGCCGACCGCGGAGGGCGCGGCGGTGGTGGCGACGAGCTGGGCGGCGGTGGCCCAGGAGTAGCCGGTGCCGCGCAGCGCGGTCGGGTAGAACTCGCCGTTCCAGGTGTTCCAGACGCCCCACGCGCCGAGGCTGAAGAAGGAGAGCACGAAATTGCCCGCGTACAGCTCCCAGGTGGCCGAGGCGGTGGCGAACCAGAGCCCGCCGACGGCCGCGGCCGCGACGTAGGAGAGGAAGACCTTCTTGCGGCCGAAGCGCCCGGTCAGCCAGGAGGCGCTGACGTAGCCGGGGATCATCATCAGCGCGCTGAGCGCCGCGAAGCCGAGCGAGGCCGACAACGTCAGGCCCTTCTCCTGCAGCAGCGTCGGCAGCCAGGTCTGCAGCCCCCAGTAGCCCCAGTTGAAGGCGAAGTTGAGCAGCAGCATCAGCACGGTGATCCGGGCGAGTTTGCCGCGGAACAGGTCGAGCGGGTTGCCGACACGCTCGGTGGTGACGGTGAAGGTGGCGTCCCAGTCGGGGCTGCCCAGCTCGCGCAGCACCGCGCGGGCCTCGGCCTGCCGGCCGCGGGCGGCCAGCCAGTAGGGCGACTCCGGCACCCAGGCGCGGATGGCGAAGGCCCACAGCCCGGCGGCGGCGCTGGCGATGGCCACGACGTGCCAGCCCAGGTGGCCCAGGGCCAGCGAGGCGCCGATGGCGGCCAGGATGCCGATCGGCCAGCCGATGGACAGGTAGACCGCGGCCTTGCCGCGCTGCCTGGTGGGCAGCAGTTCGAGGAAGTAGGGGAAGGTGATGGTGTAGACGCCCGCCAGCGCCAGGCCGGAGGCCACCCGCAGGGTGAGCAGGACCGGCAGGTTGGGCGCGAAGGCGGAGGCCAGGGCGATCACCCCGTAGGCGACCAGCGACCAGAAGCTGGTCGGCAGCCGTCCGATGCGGTCGGCGATCGGCCCCCAGATGAGCACGCCCGGGATCATGCCGAAGGCCACCGCCGAGAGGACCAGGCCGACGCCGCCCTCGTCGATGCCGAAGGAGGCGCCGAGGTCGTCGGCGACGTAGATCAGCGCGAGCTGCTCCCAGGATTCGATGACGAAGGCGATGAAGAGCGCCAGCGCGATGAGCACGTGCCGCCGGGTGAACGGCATGCGGTCGAAAGCCGCGCCGATGGGCAGCGTCCGCGTGTCTGTGGCAGTCATGGAACTCCTCGGAGGGGGGCGTAGAAGTTGTTGCGAACCCTAGGCCCGCCCCCTCGTCCGGCGACTGTGCCAGACGCCTGTCTCGATCACCCGCGGCTGTGCGCCGCGCCCGGTACGGCCAGCATACCCGCAGGTCAGATGGTGTTCTCGTGGACGTGCACGATCAGCCACGCCTCGTCGGCCCGGCGGAGCACCGCGGTCGTCCTGACCAGCTCCGGCGGGCCGTCGGCGAAGTCGACGCGCAGCACGTAGCGCGCGAGGGCGGTCTCGCCCCACACGTCCACGACCTCGTCGAGGGGATGGACGCCGGTCTCCGCCGGCCCGCCGGCGGGCCGCGCGTCCCGGACGGCGTCGAGCTGGGCGCGGCTGGTGATCAGCTCGGGCGCCGCCGAGTCCCAGATGGTCGCCTCCGGGTGCAGGAGCCGGTCGATCCCGGCCCGGTCGCCTCGCGCGTAGGCGTCGTACATGCCGGTGATGACCGCCCAGACGGCGTCGCGAGACATCGCGCCCATCCCTTCGTCGTGCTCAGTCGGACGCGCTCACGTTACCCGGCGGCCTGCGCAGCAGCGTGACCACCCGCATCAGGCTGTCCCCGCCGTACCCGGCGGCGACCGCCTCGGCCATCAGCCGGCGGTGCGGCTCCAGGAAGTCGGTGCGCACGCCCAGCTCCTCGCTGGCGGCGAAGAAGTTGGGGAAGATCAGGTCGTTCATCGCCAGGTTGGACACGTCGGTGGCGAAGTGGTCGCTGTCGACCTCCTCGGCGCCCTCGCGCACGACGCTGAGCATCGCCTGGAGCCAGGTTTCGATGCGCGGGCCGAACTCGGTGGTCTTGATCCCGGCGTTGGAGATCATCGCCAGGGCGTGGTAGACGCCGCCGAACATGCCGTACATGGCGCTGAGCAGGGCCAGGTCGTACAACGCGGCGGTGCCGGGGTCGGTGTCGACGAAGTCGGGGGTGGCCAGGACGTCCAGGGTGGCGCGATGCTCGGCGAAGGCGTCGGCAGCGCCGCTGTAGAGGATCAGCGCCTCGCGGGAGCCGATCATCGGCGGGACCGCCATCACGCCGCCGTCCAGGTAGCGGGCGCCGAAGCCGCGGACCACGGTGTCGAGCTCGCGGGCCTGCTCGGGCGTGCCGTTGGTGAGGTTCACCACGGTACGGCCGGCCAGCGTCTCGCCCATCGCGGCCAGCAGCTCGCCGGCCGCCGCCTGGTCGAGCACGACGAGCACCACGAGGTCGCTCGCCTGCGCCGCCGCCACCGGGTCGGCGGCCCGGCCGGCTCCGGCGGCGACCAGGTCGTCGGCCTTGGCCGCGGTGCGGTTCCACACCGTGGTCGGGTGGCCGGCGTCGAGGAAGGTGCGGGCCACGGCGTGTCCCAGGAGGCCGAGGCCGAGCACTGTCACAGAGGGCTTGTTCATGGGACCCACCGTGCCGGGACGCGCTTCAGGTCCGCTTCGGATCGGCTCCAGGTCCGGCCAGCTCGTGGGCGAGCTGCTCCAGCTCGGCGCCGCCGGCCATCAGCGAGGTCAGCTCCTGCAGCGCGATGTCGGCCTTGGCGTGCAGGCCCAGGCTGGCGCCGCGGTTGAGCAGCAGGAAGCGGTCGCCGACCGGGTAGGCGTGGTGCGGGTTGTGCGTGATGAACACGACGCCGAGCCCGCGATCACGGGCGCGCACGATGTAGCGCAGCACCACCCCGGCCTGCTTGACGCCGAGGGCGGAGGTGGGCTCGTCCAGGATGAGGATCTTGGCCCCGAAGTGCACCGCCCGGGCGATGGCGACCGACTGCCGCTCGCCGCCGGACAGGGTGCCGACCGGCTGGTCCACGTCGCGGATGTCGATGCCCATCGCGCGCAGCTCCTCGCGGGCCACCCGCTTGGCGGTGGCGATGTCGAAGCGGCCGAAGGACTTGCGTGGCTCGGAGCCGAGGAAGAAGTTCCGCCAGACCGACATCAGCGGGATCATCGCCAGGTCCTGGTAGACGGTGGCGATGCCGCGGTCGAGCGCCGCCCGCGGGCTGGCCAGCCGTACGGCCTGGCCGTCGAGCAGGTACTCGCCGGAGTCGTGCTGGTGCACCCCGGCCAGGATCTTGATCAGGGTGGACTTGCCGGCGCCGTTGTCGCCCAGCACGCAGGTCACGGTGCCGGGCTCGACCAGCATCGACACCTCGCGCAGGGCCAGCACCGAGCCGAACGACTTGCCGATGGCGCGGGTCTCGAGGATCAATGTCTCACCTGCTCGGCGTAGCGGCGCACCAGCCGGTTGGCCAGCGTGGCCAGCAGCAGCATCGCGCCGAGGAAGAACATGAACCAGTCGGCGTCCCAGCCGAGGAAGACGATGCCCTTGTCGGCCATCCCGAAGATGACCGCGCCGATGGAGGCGCCGATGGCCGAGCCGTACCCGCCGGTGAGCAGGCAGCCGCCGATGACGGCGGCGATGATGTAGATGAACTCCTGCCCGATGCCGATGTTGGCCTGCACGCTGGTGTAGCGCAGCGCGAGCATGGAGCCGACCAGCCAGGCGGCGAAGGCGGTCGTCATGAACAGCGCGATCTTGGTGCGGGCGGCGGGCACCCCGACCGCGCGGGCGGCCAGGTCGTTGCCGCCGACGGCGAAGACCCAGTTGCCCGCGCGGGTGCGCATGAGGAACCAGGTGGCGAGCGCGGTCAGGCCGAGCCACCACAGGATCGCCACCCGGAACCCGACCCCGCCGACGGTGATCGTGCCGCCGAACAGGGTGCGGGCCAGCTCGTAGCCGTCGGCCCTGGCCAGGCCGCTGACCTGGACGGTGCCGGTCAGCGCCTTGGTGACGCCCAGGTTGACGCCCTGCAGCATCAGGAAGGTGCCCAGCGTCACGATGAAGCTCGGCAGCTTGGTGCGGGTGACCATGAGGCCGTTGAGGAAGCCGACCGCCAGCGCGACGACCAGCCCGGCCAGCATCGCCAGCCAGACGTTGACGCCGAAGCGGGTGGCCAGGATGACCAGCACCAGGCCGCTGGTGCCGGTCAGCACGCCCGCCGACAGGTCGAACTCGCCGCCGATCATGAGCAGGGCGACGGCGACCGCCATGATGCCCAGCGTGGCCGCCGGGTCGAGCCAGTTGGCGACGCCGGCCACCGAGCGGAAGACCTCCGACTGGGCGGCGAAGAAGGCGAAGACGACGACCGCGCCGACCACCGCCCCGAGCTCGGGGCGGATCAGCAGGCGGCGCAGCGGTCCGGCGTGGGCCAGCCGCTCGTCCACGGCGGCGCTCGTCACCTGGTGCCGCCCTCGGCCAGCTTGGCGATGGCCTCGGCGTTGTCCTTGGTCACGAAGCCGGGTCCGGTGTTGACCGGCAGGCCGCCGCCGACGGTGTTGAGGTTCTTCTTGTGCAGGGTGAGGAAGGTGATCGGCAGCCAGCCCTGCAGGTACTGCTGCTGGTCGACGGCGAACAGGATCTGCCCGTCCTTGATCGCGGCGACCACGTCGGCGGACAGGTCGAAGGTGGCCAGCTTGGCCTGCGAGCCGGAGTCGCGCACGGCGTCGCGGGCGGCGATGGCGACGGCGTTGTTCAGCGCCAGGATGCCGTTGACCGCCTTGTCCGACTGCAGCTTCGCGGTGACCTTCGAGGTGACGTCGGCGAGGTTGGCGATGTCGACCTGCAGCCGCTCGACCGTGCCGCCGAGCGTCTCCTCCGCGCCCTTGCAGCGCTGGTCGAGCCCGACGTTGCCGGCCTCGTGCACGACGCACAGCAGCTTGGTGACGCCGGCCGCCTTGAGCTGCTCGCCCGCGCCGCGCCCGGCCACGTCCTCCGACTGGCCGACGTGGGCGACCGCCCCGAACTCCTTTGAGCGGTCGGCGCCGGAGTTGATGGTGATCACGGGGATCTTGGCGGCGACCGCCTTGCCGATGGCCTCCTTCAGCGCGTCGGGGTTGGCCATGGAGACCACGATGCCGTCGACCTTCTGCGCGACCGCCTGGTCGATGAGCTGCGACTGCTTGCCCGGGTCGCCGTCGCCCTGGTAGGTGACGGTGACCCCGTACTGCTTGCCGGCGGCCTCGGCGCCGTTCTTGACCACGTCCCAGAAGGAGTCGCCCGCGCCGCCGTGGGTGACGACGGCGAAGGAGCCCTGGTTGGCGGCGGGGCTCTGGCCGCCCCCGGCCGGGGCGGGCGGCTGCGTCTGGCCGCCGCCGCCCCCGGAACTGCAGCCGGCCAGGACCAGCGAGCCCAGCAGAGCCAGGATGATCGGCGTTCGCTTCACGGCTACCTCCAAGACCGGTGAGTGACCTTGTTCTAACCGCCCGGTCCGCGAAGGTCAATAGTTTGTCCAGACATGAGGACTAATCTGTTAGCTGGCGGACATCAGGGCGATCAGGGCGGGGATGTCGTCCACGACGGCGCTCGGGCGCTGCCGTACCCGGTAGGGGATCTTGTCGGTGCTGGAGGAACGGACGATCACCGTGGTGCCGACGCCCGCCCGCACCCCGCACAGCGCGTCGCGGTCGAAGTTGTCGCCGACGTACCAGACGTCGGCCGGGTCGACCCCGAGCGCGCGGGTGGCGATCCAGATCATCTCCGGATTCGGTTTGCGCACTCCGACCTCGTCGCTGTAGACCTGCAGCGCCACCGGCAGCTCCTGGCGGGCGACGAAGTCGCGGTGCACCGCGCCGCACAGGGCGTTGCTGACCACCGCCACGGGCACCTCGCACGCCGCCAGCAGCTCGCGGACGCCCGGCCGCAACCGCCGCTCCTGGCGCAGCTCGCCCATCAGCCGGCACAACGCGCTCGCCTCGGCCAGCACCAGCTCGCGCGCCGCGGCCGGCCAGTCGGCCGCGACGTAGTCGCCCCAGAACTGGCGATGGGTCATCTCGGCCGGCGCGGCCAGGCGCGACATCGCGTCCTTCCAGTAGCGGTCGGCGTCGGCGCCCGCCCGGATGTCGAGCTCCACCTCCGCCACGTCCAGGTCGAGGCAGCCGGCCCGCGCCAGCCGCCCGTGCACCTCCTTGGCCAGCTCGGCCGGCCAGGAGGGCCGTTTGGCCCCCTCGACCAGCACCCCGCCGAAGTCCAGCAGCAACGCCTTCACAAACGCTTCCCATCCTCACCGAACAGGTGCAGGTCGGCCGCGCGCGCCCAGCAGCGCACGACCTCGCCGGTCGCCGCCTCGACCGGCTCGTAGGACAACGCGAACAGCTCAGTCTCCTGGATGCGCAACCGGGTGGTCCATGACGAACCCGCCGGGAGCACCGCCTCGACGACCGCCTCCTCGCTCCAGGCGCCGGGTGCGGGCTCGCCCAGCCGCAGCGCTTCCGGCCGGACCCCGACCGTCGCGACCGCTCCACCCGCTTTGTCCGTGGCGCCGGCGTAGCGCAGCAGTGACGCGATCCCCGGCGTGTCGACCAGGTTCATCGGCGGGCTGCCGACGAACTCGGCGACGAACCGGTTGGCCGGCCGGGCATACATCTCCAGCGGCGGCGCCACCTGCTGCAGCGTGCCGCCCTCCATGACCGCGATCTGGGTGGCCATGGTCATCGCCTCGAGCTGGTCGTGGGTGACGAAGACGATCGTCGCCCCCGACTCCTCGTGGATGCGCTTGAGCTCGGCGCGCATCTCCAGCCGCAGCCGCGCGTCCAGGTTGGACAGCGGCTCGTCCAGCAGCAGCACCGACGGGCCGACCGCCAGCATCCGCGCCAGGGCCACCCGCTGCTGCTGCCCGCCGGACAGTTGCGAGGGGTAGCGGTCCATGGCGTCCTCGACGTGCACCATCTTCAGCGCCGCCTCCGCCCGCGCCCGCCGCTCCGGCCCGGGCACCTTGCGCATGCGCAGCCCGAACTCGGTGTTGCCCAGCACCGTCAGGTGCGGCCACAGCGCGTAGTTCTGGAAGACGAGCCCCATCTGCCGCTTCTCCGGCGGCACGTAGCGGCCCTGCTCGACCGAGTCGAGCACCCGGCCGTCCACCTCGATCGTCCCGGCGCTCGGCTGCTCCAGCCCGGCGATCATGCGCAGGGTCGTCGTCTTGCCGCAGCCCGACGGGCCCAGCAGGCACATGAAGGCCCCGTCGGGGACGACCAGGTCCAGGTCCTTGACCGCGTGGGCGGAGCCGCCGTAGCTCTTCGACACGCCGCGTAAGGTGATCATTCATCCTCCGAGCCCGGCCGCCAGGGAACTCCTGGTCAGGCGCTGCGCGAGATAGGTCATGGTGAAGGAGACCAGCGCGATCATCAGCACGACCGCGTTGGCGAGCTGGGTGTAGCCGTAGTCGACGAGGTTGATCGAGAGCGTGGTGAGCAACTGGGTCCCGGTCGTGGTCAGCATGATCACGATGCTGAGCTCCTTCAGGCCCGAGATGAACGGCAGCACCACCCCGGTGACCAGCGCCCCCTTCTGGATGGGGAAGACGATGAGCCGCATCCGCGCCGCCCACGAGGCGCCGCTGACCTGCGCCGCCTCCTCGGGCTCGCGGCCGAGCTGCGTCATCGCCGCGATCCCCGAGCGCGAGGAGTACGGCAGATGCGTCACCGCCATCACGATCACCAGCAGGGCCGTCGTGCCGTACAGCGCCGGGACCGGTCCGCGCTGCACGGCGAACAGCGACAGCGACGCGGCGGCGAAGGCGATGCCGGGGATCAGGTAGGGCAGGAAGGACACCTGCCGCAGGAACCCGGCGACCCGGCCGGCCGTCCCCCTGACCACCACGTAGCCGACCAGCAGCCCGAGCACGCCGCAGATGAGCGCGGCGCTGCCGACGATCACCAGGCTGTTCCAGGCCGCCTCCCACAGCTCGCTGCCGCGCAGCACCCCGTGCGGGAAGCCGACCGCGCCCGGCAGGTGCTCGCCCAGCCAGAAGTCGAGGGTGAAGTTGTCGGCCCGCCACACCCCCGGCGTGCGCGTCACCGTGGACAGGGCCAGCGTCCCGACCGGGATCGCCACGCTGACCAGCAGGGTCAGCCCGGCCAGCGCGGCGGCCGGCCAGCGCCAGCGGCGCAGGTCCGCCGGCCGGTCCATCGCGCCCTTGCCGCCCACCGTCACGAACCGGCGCTGCTCGCGCAGCAGGCGCATGTCCACCAGCACGACCAGCACGCCGATGACCACGATCACCGAGGCCAGCACCGAGGCCACGCCCGTGCTCCGGTCGCGGATCGACTGGTACAGGCCGGTGGACAGCACCCGGTAGTCGGCCGGCAACCCCAGGATGTACGGCGTGCCGAAGGTGCCGAGCACCCGCCCCACCACCAGCAGCACCGCGCTCGACAACGCGGGCAGCATCAGCGGCGCGACGATGCGCCGCACCACCGTGGCCCGCGAGGCGCCCAGGATGCGCGCCGAGTCCTCCAGTTGCGAGTCGATGCGCCGCAGCGCGTTGCCCACCAGGAGGAAGACGAAGGGGAAGTAGTGCAGCCCCAGCGTCACGATGATCGGCACCGCCCCGTAGGCCAGCCAGTCGGGCGTGCGGATCCCGGCCGACTGCAGGATGCCCGCCTGCCCGCCGGCCCGCTCGTTCTTGAACAACGTCAGCCACGCCAGCGAGAACGTCCACGACGGCAGCATGTACGGCACGACCAGCGCGCCGGCCAGGAAGCGGCGGCCGGGCACGTTGGTGCGCGTCACCAGGAAGGCCATCCCGCCCCCGGCCACCAGCGCGAACAGCACCGTGCCGACGCTGACCACCACCGTGTTGACCAGCGGCTCCCAGAACAGCAGCCCGCTGATCTGCGAGCGGAACACCCGCCACAGGTAGTAGCCGGTCCACTCGCCGGGCCGCTGGCCCGAGTGCACCTCGTCCCCGTACTGCACGCGGAAGGCGTCGGAGATCACCGCGCCGAGCGGGGCCACCACCAGGTACAGCAGCAGGATCACCAGGATCAGGCCCATCGCCGCGGTGGGCTCGTGGCGCAGCACGCGTAAGCGGTAGACCACCCGCCGCCGGATCGGCGGCCGGTCGGTGACCGTCGTCATCTCATCGTCTCCTCAAGGTCCAGGGGGTCAAGTGCTGGCGCACCCGGCTGCCGGCCTTGCGCGCGGCCAGGGCGCAGGCGGTGACCGAGGCCGGGTCGCCCAGCACCCGGCCCCACGGCCAGCACCGCGCCCGCCCGCGCGGTGGCGATCTGCGCGCTGGCCAGGGCCACGAAACTGGCGCCCGAGGCGCCGCGCAGGTCGTCCCACGCCCGGCGCAACCGGCCCGTCATCCGTGGTTGATCCGCCAGAAGTCCGACACGACCTGCCGGTTCTGGAAGTCGGCCAGGAGCTTGGCCGAGTCGGTGTGGAACAGCTCGCTCTTCCAGTCCTTGAGACCTTCGGGCACCACGAGCGGCTTGACGGTGGAGTTGCCGGAGACCCCGCCTTCGGCGATCTCGTGCTTGACGCCCTCCTCGGTCATGATGAAGTGCACGAAGAGCTTGGCGGCGTTGGGGTGCTTGCTCTTGGTGGCGATGGCCGCGTACTTCGGGTAGCTGAAGCCGGCGAAGGGCTGCATGCCGGTGCAGGCGGCCTGGGTGTAGCCCTTCTCCTCGTTGTTCCTGAACTTCGAGATGGACATGAAGCCGATCTTGGAGTCCTTGGCGGTGGGGGCGCCGACGGCGCCGGAGATGTCCTCGTCGGAGCCGGTCAGCACGGGCTGGTTGGCCGAGAGCCGCTTGATCCACTCGTAGGCGGCGCTCTTCTCCTTGGTCTCCAGCGGCTTGCCGTACCTGGCCTGGTAGGCCTGTTCGAGCGCCTGGTTGCCGTGCGCGTCGAGCTGCGTGAAGAACGACAGGACGGTCGGCTTGCCGAGCGGGTCCTGCATGACGACCTTGCCGCGCCACTCGGGCTCGGTCAGGTCCCAGACGTTCTTGGCCGGGCAGCCGTCCGGTGACAGCTTGGTGTTGTAGGCGAAGATCGTGGCCTTGGCCAGGGCCATCAGCGGGTTCTGGTTCTCCGGCGGGATGTCCTTGGCCAGGTCGCCGGGGATCCAGGTGTGCACGATCTGCTGGGGCAGGAGCTGGCCGACCAGCACGCCGCCGTCCTCGTACATGGTGGCGTCGATGGTCACGTTGCCGGCGGCGTGCTCGCGGATCATCTTCTCCGCGGTCTCCGGGGAGTCGGACTTGACGCCCTCCATCTGGATCCCGTACTTCGCGGTGAAGGCCTTGGCGACGTCCTCGATGTCGCCGCTGGAGTCGTAGACGGTCACGCTGCCCTCCGCCTTGGCGGCGGCGACGAGCGCCGCCAGGTCGAAGGCGGCGTCCTGGGAGGCGCTGGGCGCGGGCGCGGGCGCGGCGGCCGGGCCCTGGGTGGACGGAGCGCAGGCGGTGGCGAGGACGGCCACGGTTAAAAGGGCTGGAACGGTGCGCATGAACGGCTCCTTCGAGAGAGCGGCCGGGCCCCCGTTCCGGCTGGCGATGCCTACAAAATGAACGCCAGATGAACCATTTGTCAAGACATAATGACCTTTAGAGGAGCAGCCCACCGGCTGTCAGGACGTGGGTCACGCGCTTGCCGTGGCACCATTCTGGTGCCATTCTGGTGCCATGGATCTCACGCCCTACGTCGACACCATCCGCCGCGAGATCGCCCTCGCCGCGGAAGCCGGCGGCGAGGAGGCGCGCGCCCTGGCCGTCCGGCTCTCCGCCACTGTGGAGTCGGCCGCCCGCCTCGCCCTGCTCGAAGCCCTCTCCGCCGCGGCCGACGAGATCACCCGCGACCTGGCCCCCGGCTCGGTGGACGTACGGCTGCGCGGGCGCGACCCCCAGTTCGTCGTGACACCATCCCCGCCCGCCGCCGGCACCACGCGGCACCACGAAGCGCCCGCCGACGAAGCGCCGGTCCCGGAGGCCGAGGACGGCGCCGTCGTCCGCGTCGCCCTGCGCGTCCCCGAACAGCTCAAGCCCCGCATCGACGAGGCGGCCGGCCGCGAGGGCCTGTCGGTCAACTCCTGGCTGGTGAGAGTCGTCGCCTCCGCCCTCGACCAGCGCACCCGCCGCCGCACCGCCACCCCCGACAGCGGCGCGACCGGCCAGCGGTTCACCGGATGGGTGAGCTGACGTGCCCGTCTACGACACCCCAGAGCCCATCACCGCCGCCGTCGAGGGCGTCTACGGCCCGATCCGCTTCCACGCCGGCCCGCGCATCACCACCGAGGTCCTCGTCCGGCCCGGCAACCCGGCCGACCCCGAGGACGCCCGCGCCGCCGCCGAGACCCGGGTGGAGTTCACCGCCGGCCGGCTCGTCGTCCGGCGGCCCAAGAAGGGACCGCTCAGCCGGCTCATCGGGGCGAGCGGCGAGACCGTCATCGACATCGGCCTGCCCGCGGGCTCCGCCGTCGAGGTCGACGCGGCCGGTGAGATCCACACCAGCGGCGAGCTCGGCGAGTGCACGCTGACCTCCTCCTACCACGACGTCCGCGTCGAGCACGCGGCGGCGCTGCGGGTCAGCGCCGCGCACGGCGACGTCTTCGTCGGCTCGGTCGGCGGGACCACCACGATCACCTCCGCCTACGGGGCGATCGAGGCCGGGCGGCTCGGCGGCCACACCGCCGTGAAGGCCACCCACGGCGACGTGCGGATCGCCGAGACCGGCGGCGACCTGCGCGTCCGGCACGCCTCCGGCCTGGTCTTCCTCGGCCGCGCCGGCGGCGACGTGGCGATCAGCACGGCCTACGGGGACCTGCGGGTCGCCGAGGTCTCCGGCGGCACCGTCACTTTGGAGACCAACACCGGTGGCATCGAGATCGGCATCGCCGAGGGCACCGCCGCCTGGCTCGACGTCAGCTCCGGCTACGGCACCGTCTCCGTCGGCCTCGACGCCGGCGACGGCCCGGGAGCCGGCCTGCGCACCGCCGAGATCACCGCCCGCGCCGGCTACGGCGACATCCGCGTCCGCCGCGCCCCCTGACCCCCCGCTTTCCCATCCCCCAAGAACCTGCTGGTCGCCCCTTCCGATCCCCGAAAGAACCTCCTTCCCATCCTCGGATGAACCTCCCGATCCCCCAGGCTCCCGGTCCTCCGGGTTGCCCGACGAAACGAGGTCCCATGCCCGCCCCCGCCATCGCCGTCTCCGGCCTGCGCAAGGCCTACGGCGACAAGACCGTCCTCGACGGCGTCGACTTCGAGGTCCCCGCCGGCACCGTCTTCTCCCTGCTCGGCCCGAACGGCGCCGGCAAGACCACCACCGTGCAGATCCTGTCCACCCTGCTGACCGCCGACTCCGGCCGGGCCTGGGTCGGCGGCCACGACGTGCGCGCCGACCCCGACGCGGTGCGCGCGCTGATCGGCGTCACCGGCCAGTTCTCGGCCGTGGACGAGCTGCTCACGGGCGAGGAGAACCTCCGCCTGATGGCCGACCTGCTCCACCTCGACCGCGCGGAAGGCCGCCGCCGCGCCACCGCGCTGGTGGAGTGGTTCGAGCTCGGCGAGGCGGCCAGACGCCCCGCCGGCACCTACTCCGGCGGCATGCAGCGCCGCCTCGACCTGGCGATGACCCTCATGGGCGAGCCGAAGGTGATCTTCCTCGACGAGCCGACCACCGGCCTCGACCCGCGCAGCCGGCACACCACCTGGCAGATCATCCGCGACCTGCTCAGCGAGGGCATGACCGTCTTCCTCACCACCCAGTACCTGGAGGAGGCCGACCAGCTCGCCGACCGCATCGCCCTGCTCGACCACGGCCGGCTGGCCGCCCACGGCACCCCCGACGAGCTCAAGCGCATGGTCCCCGGCGGCCACGTCAGCCTGCGCTTCGCCGACCCCTACTCGTTCGACGCCGCCGCCCGGCTGCTCGGCCCGGCGCGGCGCGACGAGGCCGCGCTGAGCCTCCAGGTGCCCGGCGACGGCAGCGTCCGCGCGCTCAGGACCCTGCTCGACCGCCTGGACGGGGCCGGGCTGGAGCCCGAGTCCTGCACCGTGCACACCCCCGACCTCGACGACGTCTTCCTGGCCCTGACCGGCCGGCCCGCCCCCGACAAGGAGCCCGCCCGATGAGCACGGTCCCCACCACCGGCCCCGGCGTCCGGCGGCTGAGCCCGCTGGCGCTCACCCTCGCCGACTCGGCCACCATGATCCGGCGCAGCTTCAAGCACGCGCTGCGCTACCCGTCCATGACCATCAGCACCGTGCTGATGCCCGCCTTCATGCTGCTGCTGTTCGTCGGCCTGTTCGGCAGGTCGATGAGGGCCGGCCTGGCCGGCACCGCCGCCGACGGCCTGGAGTACGTCGACTTCGTCGCCCCCGGCGTGCTGGTCGTCGCGGCGGCCGCGGCCGGGGTGGCCACCTCCGTCGCGGTCTGCGTGGACATGACCAAGGGCATCGTCAACCGCTTCCGCACCATGTCCATCGCCAGGACCTCGGTGCTGACCGGGCACGTCGTCGGCAGCGTGGTCCAGGCGATGGCCGGGGTGATCCTGGTCGCCGGCATCGCGCTGGCGATGGGCTTCCGCCCCACCGCCGGAGTCCTGGAGTGGCTCGGCGCGCTGGGGCTGCTCACGCTGCTGTCCTTCGCGCTCACCTGGCTGTCGGTCGCGCTCGGCCTGCTGGCCAAGAACCCGGAGGGCGCCAGCAACACGCCGCTGCTCTTCCAGCTCCTGCCCTTCCTCGGCAGCGCGTTCGTGCCCACCGAGACGCTGCCGTCGGCGGTACGCTGGTTCGCCGAGTACCAGCCCTTCACGCTGATCAACGCGACGTTGCGGGGCCTGCTGCTCGGCCTGCCGGTCGGCGACAACGCGATCATCGCCGTCGCCTGGTGCCTCGTCCTGGCCGTGGCGGGATACGCGTGGTCCAAGATGTTGTTCAACCGGCGCTAGCCCTACTAGAACGGAATCATTCGTTCCCTTATAGTGGACGGCATGACCAGCCCACCCATGAGCGGCCGCAAGAAGCAGGCCGCACGCAACGACGAGCTGATCCTGCAGGCCGCGCGCACGGTGTTCACCACCGATCCGGGAGCCCCCATCTCCGCCGTCGCCGACCGCGCGGGCGTCGGGATCAGCGCTCTCTACCGGCGCTACCCCAGCAAGGACGCGCTGCTGCAGAAACTCTGCTCCGACGGGCTACAGCTCTTCCTCAAGGCCGCCCGCGAGGGCCTGGCCGTGGACGACCCCTGGGAAGGCTTCGCCACCTTCGTGCGAGGCGTGGTCGCCTACGACAGCCACTCGCTCACCATCGCCCTGGCCGGCACCTTCCCGCCCACCGAGGACCTCTTCCGCGACTCCCAGCTCGCCTTCCAGCTCAGCGCCGAGGTCTTCGAACGGGCCCAGCAGGCCGGGGTGCTGCGCCCCGGCCTGGTCGTGGACGACCTCGCGATGGTCTTCGAGCAGCTCGCCTCGATCAAGCTCGGCGACGCCGAACGCATCGCCGAGCTGCGCGAGCGCTACCTCACCCTGATCCTCGACGCCCTGCGCAACCCCCCGGCCGTCAGCCCGCTGCCCGGCCCGCCGCCCACCGCCGCCGAGATCGGCCAGCGCTGGGTCTACACCGGCTGATCCGGCGTCCTGGCCAGCTCCCACAACCGCTCGAACTGCCGGAACCAGTAGGCGAACCAGCGCGGGTGGGCCTCCTTCGTCAGCTCCAGGTGCATGCGCGCCACGATCGACTCGTTGCGCACCCCGTGGAACTCGACGATGACCCGCCCGTGCCTGGTCCTCGGATCGATCAGCACGAGGCTGAAGCCCGGGTTGAAGCCCAGCAGCCGGTAGGCCACCCGGTCAGGGTCGCGCATCCGCTCCAGCCGGCCCAGCGTGCCGGCCAGGCCCTCGCGCAGGCCCTGCACCTGGTGCTCCTCCGAGCCGTCGAGCTGGGCCTCGGCCAGCCGCAGCCCCTCGGCCGCCTCCGGGTCCAGCACGATCACCTGCAACGAGCCGCCCCGCTTGGCCAGCAGGCCGTTCCACAACATCTGGCAGTTCTGGGCCGACAGCAGGTTCACCCCGGTCGGCGCGTAGATCCGCACGTCCTTGGCCTTGCCGAACAGCTGCGACAACGGCTCGCCCTCGAACGACAGCCGGTCGGCCGGCCGTACGGCGTCGCGGTCCAGCCGCTCCGGCGGCAGGGTCAGCCGGTAGACCAGCAGCGCGATCCCGCCCAGCACCACCGCCCAGCGCAGGTTCTCCGAGAGGACGTCGTCCACCGCCGTCACCACGGCGCAGACGAACGCCGCCGCCGCCAGCGCGTAGGCCTCGAGATTCCTGCGCTGCACCAGATCAGTTCGAAACCGCCGGAACAGCCCCACCGCGCCTCCCTCGGCTCGCCCCACCTCCATTCTGGGCGGGCCGGCCCTCGCGCGGGCGGTGTTCTAGGGCGCTTCCTCCCCGGCCAGGTCCAGCACCCGGCGGGCGCGCGCGACGACCGGCGCGTCCACGAAGCGCCCGTCGGCGAGCGCCACCGCGCCCCGGCCGGCCGCTTCGACGATCTCGCGGGCCCTGGCCACCTCCTCCGCGCTCGGGCGGAAGGCCCGGCGGATGACGGGGAGCTGGGCGGGGTGGATGGCGGCCCTGCCGTACAGGCCGATGGAGCGCCCGCGCACGCACGAGGCGAGCAGGCCCTCCTCGTCGCGCACGTGCGGGTAGACCGACATCGGCACCGGCGGCAGCCCGGCCGCCGCCGCGGCGAGGATGACCTGCAGCCGCAGGTGATCGAGGGCGCTCTCGGCGGTGATGGACAGCTCGGCCGCCAGGTCCTGCTCGCCGAGCGCGATGCCCGCCACGCGCGGGTGCGCGGCGATCGCCGGCGCGGCGAGCACGCCCGCCGCCGACTCCACCAGCGCGTACAGCGGCGTCTCCCCCGGCAGGTCGAGCGCCCGCGGCGACTCCACCTTGGGCACGCGCAGCCCGTCGGCGCCCGCCCCGGCCAGCGCCGCCACGTCGGCCCGCCCGCGCTCGGTGGCCGGGTCGTTCACCCGCACGTGCACGGCGGGCCCGCCCTCACGGGCGCCGAGGTAGGCCAGCGCGTTGGCCAGGGCCTCCGCCTTGCGCTCGGCCGCGACCGCGTCCTCCAGGTCGATGATGACCACGTCCGCCCCGGACCCGGCGGCCTTGGCGAACCGCTCGGGCCGGTCCCCCGGCACGTACAGCCAGGTCAGCGGTGCCGCGCTCACGCGATCACCCCGTCGGCGCGCAACGTCGCGACGGCCTCGGCGGCGTAGCCGAGCTCGCCGAGGATCTCCTCGGTGTGCCGTCCGTGCGGCGGCCCCGCCCACCGCACCTCCCCCGGCGTCTCCGACAGCCGGAACAACACGTTCTGTACGGTCACCGAGCCGAGCTCCTCGTCGGGGAGCTCGACGAAGGTGTTCAGCGCCTCGTACTGGGGGTCAACGGCGATGTCCTTTACATTGTAGATCGGAGCCACCGCCGCCTGCGCCTCCTCGAACCTGGCGATGACCTCCTCGGCGTCCCGCTCGGCGATCCACGACCCCACGGCCGCGTCCAGCTCCTCCACGTGCGCCACCCGCCCGCTGCCGGTGGCGAACCACGGCTCGGCCACCAGGTCGGCCCGCCCCACCAGCGTGACCACCCGCTCGGCGATGCTCTGCGCGCTGGTCGAGATGGCCAGCCACCGCCCGTCGCGGGTGCGGTAGGTGTTGCGCGGCGCGTTGCTGCTGGAGCGGTTGCCGGTGCGCGGCGGCACCACGCCCAGCTCCTTGTAGGCGGTCATCTGCGGCCCGAGCAGCCCCAGGATCGGCTCGATGATCGCCATGTCGATCACCTGGCCGCGTCCGGTCGCCTCCCGGGCGTGCAGCGCCACCATGATCGCGTAGGACATCGCCAGCCCCGCGATGCCGTCGGCCATGGCCAGCGGCGGCAACGTCGGCGGCCCGTCGGGCTCCCCTGTCATCGCCGCGAAGCCGCTCATCGCCTCGGCCAGCGTGCCGAACCCCGGCCGCGAGGCCATCGGCCCGAACTGCCCGAAGCCGGTCATCCGCGCGACCACCAGGCGCGGGTTGAGCTCGTGCAGCACCTCGGGCCCGAGGTTCCAGCGCTCCAGGGTGCCGGGACGGAAGTTCTCCACCAGCACGTCGGACTCCACCGCCAGCCTGCGCAGGATCTCCTGGCCGCCGGGCTGCGACAGGTCGACGGCCGCCGTCCGCTTGTTGCGGCCCAGCGTCTTCCACCACAGGCCCACGCCGCGCGAGGAGGCGCCATGCCCGCGCGCCGGGTCGGGCCGCCGCGGATGCTCGATCTTGACCACGTCCGCGCCGAAGTCACCCAGCAGCATCGCCGCCGAGGGGCCGGCGAAGAGCGTGGCCGCGTCGATCACCCGGATACCATCCAAAGCTCCCATAGTCTTATATCTTATAAGATGTGCCCGCACCGATGAGCAAAGCCGACTACGTCTACTCCGTGCTCCTGGAGGAGATCCGCACCGCGCGCCTGCCCGGCGGCACGGCCCTGCGCGCCGCGGCCATCGCCGAGCGGCTGGGCGTCTCGGTCACCCCGGTCCGCGAGGCGCTGCGCCGCCTGGAGCAGGATCGGCTGATCAGCTACGAGCCGCACCACGGCGCCACCGTCGCCGACCTCACCGGCGAGGCCCTGGAGGAGTTCTACGGCGTGCGCGCGGTCCTGGAGGGCTACGCGGCCCGCCGCGCCGCCACCCGGCGCACCCCCGCCGACCTGGAGCGGCTGCGCGCCCTGCACGAGTCGATGCGCGCGGACCTGGCCGCCGGCCGCCTGGAGGCCCTCGGCGGCCGGAGCGAGCAGTTGCACCTGGCCCTCGCCGACATCGGCGGCCCCGCCTTCCTCGGCCGGCAGATCCGGGCGGTCCGCGACACCGTTCCCGTGCGGCCCGGCGACTCGCTGTGGCTCGACCCCGCCCTGGCCGCCGACCTGCTGGAGGCGCACGAACGGCTGCTGGCCGCGCTGGAGGCGGGCGACGGAGCCGCCGCCGAGCGCGTGATGGTCGAGCACGTCGAGCAGGGCGGCGCGCACCGCACCGGCTAACCGGCCAGCCGCCAGCCGGTCAGCCGAAGGTCCAGTCCAGGTGGGCCAGGCCCGCCTCGAAGTAGCGCCGGTCGGTGCTCAGGCCGTGGACCAGGTCCTCCAGCAGCGAGCAGCGGGCGTAGAACAGCACGCGGGCGTGCTCCGGGGCCGGGCCGCCGTAGGACTCCAGGATCCGGGCGTAGGCGGCCGGCCCCAGGTCGCGCCAGAGCAGCGCGAAGTCGCGGGCCGGGTCGGTCAGCGCGGCGTCGCCCCAGTCGATGACGCCGCTGATCGCCCCGGCCTCCACCAGCAGGTGCTCGGCGCCCAGGTCGTTGTGGCAGAACACCACCGCCTCGCCGGCCGGCGGCGGAGCGGTCCCCAGGAACTCCTCGACCCTCGCGCGGGCACGGGCGGGCAACTCCGGGGCGACCTCGGCGAAGCTCTCCTCCGCCTCCTCCAGCAGGCCGCTCAGCGGGTAGTCGTCGCGCTCGGCCCCGATGGGCGCGCCGTGGATCGCCGTCAGGAACCCGCCCAGCGCGGGCGCCAGCCGTACCGGATCGACGGCCGGGCCGTCGATCAGCGGCACGCCGGGCAGCTTGCGGTAGGCCAGCACGCCGGCCTCCGGGTCGGCGTGGACCGGGACGGGCACCGGCAGCGGCGAGACCTCGGCCACCGCGCGCAGGATCGCCACCTCGGCGGGGTTGACCGCGCCCTTGCCCACCCGCACCACGTACTCGCCGTTGATCTCCCAGGCGACGTTGTCCACGCCCTCGCCGAGCCGGACGCGGCTGTGCTCCACGATGCCGGGGATCATGCGGGGACCAGCTCCGCGAGGGCGGAGCCGGCCAGGTCGAAGCCGCCCACGGTGGCCAGGTAGGGACCGACGGTGAACGGGTCGCCCAGGTAGCGGCCGCCCGCGCGGCGCACGAGCAACGCGCCCGCCGCCACGTCCCACGGGCTCGCGCCGAGCCCGAAGCAGGCGTGTGCCCAGCCGGCGGCCACGTGCGCGAGCTTCAGCGCCGCGCTGCCCGGCCGGCGCACCGCGCTGAAGGAGGTGACCAGCCGCCCGAACCGGTGCAGCGCCTCCTCCCCCTGCTGGGCCAGGTCGTAGGCGCTCGGGTAGCTGGTGAGCAGCAACGCCTCCCGGTCGGTGCGCGGCCCCGCGCTGGTCAGCGGGACCCCGTCGCACCGGGCGCCGCCGTCGCCGGCGGTGAAGAGCTGGTCACGGACCGGGTCGTAGATCGCCCCGGCGACCAGCTCGCCGCCGACGGCCGCGCCGATCGAGACGCAGAAGAAGGCCACTCCGGCGGCGAAGTTGGCGGTGCCGTCGATCGGGTCGACGTACCAGGTGACCTCGCCCGAGCCGGGGTGCGTGCCGCCCTCCTCCCCCACGATCACGCTGCCTGGGGCGCGTTTGCCGATCACCGCGCGGATCTGCTCCTCGGCCGCGAGGTCGTGCTCGGTGACGGGATCGTGGAAGTCGGTCTTGGTCGCCACCCGCGCCCCGGTGCGGAACACCTCGCGCAGCCGGGTGCCGGCTCCGGTGGCCGCCTCGACCGCGATGTCCAGAAGATCATCATTCGTCGCCATAATTCCACGGTAGCCGTTTGTCAGGACATTCTGACCCCATTACGCTGATCGCATGACCGCTAACCTGGCCATCGACCTGGACCGCTCCAGCCCGGTACCCCTGTATTTCCAGGTCGCCGAGCAGATCGCCGAAGCCATCCGGCGCGGGGATCTGGCCCCCGGATCGCGCCTCGACAACGAGATCCTGCTCGCCGACCGCCTGGGCCTGTCCAGGCCCACGGTACGGCAGGCGATCCAATACCTCGTGGACAAGGGCCTGCTGGTCCGCAAGCGCGGCGTCGGCACCCAGGTGGTCCACGGCCAGGTCAAGCGCTCGGTCGAGCTCACCAGCCTCTACGACGACCTGCGCCGCGCCGGCCAGGAACCGGCCACCCAGGTACTCGCCCTCGAACCCCGCCCGGCCGACGAGGAGATCGCCCGCATCCTCGGCGTCGAGACCGGCGTGCAGGTCCTCTACCTGGAGCGGCTGCGCTTCGCCGCCGGCGAGCCGCTCGCCGTGATGCACAACTGGCTGCCCTTCGGCCTGGCCCAGCTCAGCGCCGAGAGCCTGCAGCACCGCGGCCTGTACGAGCTGCTGCGCCAGGCCGGGGTCCGGATGCGCGTGGCCAACCAGCGCGTCGGCGCCCGCGCCGCCACCCAGGCCGAGGCCAAACTCCTCGACGAGCGGCGGGGCGCGCCGCTGCTGACCATGGTCCGCACCACCTACGACGACCAGGGCCGCGCGGTCGAGCACGGCTCGCACATCTACCGCGCCTCCCTCTACTCCCTGGAGGTCACCCTCATCGAGCGCTGACAACGCCTCGACAGGGGCGCTCGGTAGCGTCGCGCGGCGTGAACCTGTCCGATGTCGCCGCGCCGCGCTGGCCGGGTTGTTGTCGTGCTTTCCTCCCGCTGGTCCCGCTGGCGCTCCTGCCGATGGTCGCCCACCTTCCTCAAAAGCACCGCTGAGCCGTACCCCGCGGCCGGGGGCTCACCCGGTCAGTGACAGCGCCGTCTGGGCGGCTTCGCGCAGGTCGGCGTGCAGGCGGGCGTTGTGCTCGCGGTCGGAGCGGACCTCCACGATCCGCACCCCCTCGCCCCGGATCGCCTTGGCCACCTCCGACGGATCCTCCACCAGCGTGTACGGCGTGCCGGTGGCGGCCGCGACGTAGCCGAGGTCCACCCCGTGCGGCGTGCCGAAGACGCGCTCGAACGGGTCACGCAGCGCCGCCTGCGGCAGCAGCGAGAAGATCCCGCCCCCGTCGTTGTTTACCACCACCAGGCACAGGTCGGGCCGCGGCTCGCGCGGTCCGAGGATGAGCCCGTTCTGGTCGTGCAGGAACGACAGGTCGCCCACCAGCGCGTAGGAGGGCCCGTTGTGCGCCAGCGCGGCCCCCATCGCGGTGGAGACTATGCCGTCGATGCCCGAGGCGCCCCGGTTGGCCAGCACCCGCAGCCCGCGCCGGGGCCGCATGACGGTGTCGAGGTCGCGGATCGGCATCGAGGAGGCGGTGAACAGCAGCGACCCGTTCGGCAGCAGCTCGACCAGGTCGCGCGCCAGCCGCGGCTCGCTCATGCCGCTCACGTCCAGGAGCCCGTCGATCGCCGCGCGGACCGCGAGGTCGGCCCGGCGCCAGGAGTTGAGCCACTCGTCGTCGCCCGAGGCGACCGGGATCTCGACCGCCTGCGCCACCTGGGTCGCCGACCGGGTGGGGTCGGGCCAGCGGGTCAGGTCGGTGGCGACCACGATGTGCTCCTCGGCGTGCCGCAGCCACGACAGCAGCGGCCGCGACAGGCCGGGACGGCCGAGCGTGACGACCACGTCGGGCCGGTGCGCCTCGGCGAACTCCGGCGAGCCGAGCAGGAAGTGGTAGGTGGAGACGGCGTGGTCGCCGTAGCGGCCGTTGCCGTTCGGCTCGGAGATCACGGGCCAGCCGGCCATGCCCGCGGCGGCGACGTAGCGCCGCACGTTGGCCGCGCCGTCGCCGACCACCAGCACGCCCCGGCGGGTCGGCGGCAGGTGCAGCGCCACGGGCGGCGGGGCGACCCGCGCCCGGATCCAGGGGCCGCCGCCGGAGTCGCCGTCGAGCGACTCGCACCAGGTGGTGTCCCCGTCGGGGATCAGCGGCTCGCGGAAGGGCAGGTTCAGGTGGACCGGTCCAGGGTCGGCCGGGCCTGAGGCGCGCTGCCAGGCGCGGCAGGCCAGGGAACGCCAGTAGGCGGCCTGGCCGGGACGTTCCTCGGGCACGCCGACCTCGAAGAACCAGCGGGCCGCGGTGCCGTACAGCTTGAGCTGGTCGATGGTCTGGTTGGCGCCGGTGCCGCGCAGTTCGGGCGGGCGGTCGGCGGTGAGGACGAGCAGGGGCACGCCCGACTCGCTCGCCTCGATCACCGCGGGGTGGAAGTTGGCGGTCGCGGTGCCGGAGGAGCAGATGAGCGCGACCGGCTTCTCCGAGCGGCGGGCCAGGCCCAGCGCCAGGTGGGAGGCCGAGCGCTCGTCGATGCGCACGTGCAGCCGGATGCGGGAGTCGGCGTGGGCGGCCAGGGCGAGGGGGGCCGAGCGGGAGCCGGGGGCGAGCACGACCTCGCTCAGGCCGCAGCGGACGAACTCGTCGATCAGCACCGTGGCCAGCGCGATGGCGGGATTCACAGCTCAGCCTCCTGCAGGCGGCGCAACCAGGCCGGGGAGTCGATCTCGACGGCGGCGAGGCGCTCGGGGTCGACCTCCACGCTGCGCACCTCAAGCATCCCATCGACCGGGATAAGGGGATTTTTCGTGACATCGCCGGTCAGCAGGCTCATGGTGCCCAGCCCGCACGCGTACGGCAGCTCCGGCAACGCCGCCGCCAGCGCCAGCCCGGCGGCCAGCCCGACCGAGGTCTCGACCGCGCTGGAGACCACCGCGGGCAGCCCGCACGCCTCCACCACGCGCAGCGCGTTGCGCACCCCGCCCAGCGGCTGCACCTTCACCACGGCGATGTCGGCGGCCTCGGCCGCCCGCACCTTCAGCGGGTCCTCGGCGCGGCGGATCGACTCGTCGGCGGCGATCGGCACCCGCACCGCCCGGCGCACGCGCGCCAGCTCCTCCAGCGTCGCGCACGGCTGCTCGGCGTACTCCAGCTCGAAGCGGTCGAGCTCCTTGAGGTTGCGGACCGCCTCGTCCACGTCCCAGGCGCCGTTGGCGTCGACGCGCAGCCGGCCGCCCGGGCCCAGGGCGTCGCGCACCGCCTCGACGCGGGCCAGGTCCTCGGCGAAGCTCTGGCCGCGCTCGGCGACCTTGACCTTGGCGGTGCCGCAGCCGGCCTGCCGTACCAGCTCGTGGGCGCGCTCGGGGCCCACGGCGGGCACGGTCGCGTTGACCGGCACCCGCGCGCGCAGCGGCGCGGGCCAGCCCAGCTCGGCGGCCTCACGCGCGCAGGCCAGCCAGCGGGCGCTCTCGCGCGGCCCGTACTCCGGGAACGGGGAGAACTCCCCCCACCCGGCCGCTCCCCTGATCAGCACACCCTCACGGACCGTCTGGCCGCGGAAACGGGTGCTCATGGGGATGCGGAAGACCACGGGGCGTGGTGGGCTGGCGGGCTCGATCACATGACTAACCTTACGGACATGAAGGGGAAGTCAGCGCACCCGGACCGCGCGTTGCGCGCGGTGGTCCTGCCGCCCGGCCCGCGCCTGTTCGAGGCGATCACGCGCGCTCTGGCCGGTGACGGACCCGCCGTGCTGCCCCTGCCGCCCTCCCACGCCGCCGGCGCGCTCGCCGCGCTCGGCCCGACCGAGGTGGAGACCGAGCAGGGCGTACGGCAGGCTGGCGGCGAGGGCGTCCCGGCCGGCGTCGCGGTCGTGATCGCCACCAGCGGCAGCACCGGCCGCCCCAAGGGCGTCCAGCTCAGCGCCACGGCGTTGCGCGCCTCGGCGGCGGCCTCGCTGAGCCGCCTGGAGGCCGCCCCCGGCGAGCGCTGGCTGTGCTGCCTGCCGCCCTCGCACGTGTCGGGCCTGCAGGTGCTGGTCAGGTCGCTGCTCGGCGGCACCGAGCCGATCATCCACGAGCGCTTCGACCCGGCCGCGGTGCTCGCCTCCGGCGCCGCGCACGTCTCACTCGTCCCGACCCAGCTCCACCGCCTGGTCGAGAGGGGCGCCGACCTGTCGGTCTTCCGGACCATCCTGCTCGGCGGCGCCGCCGCCTCCCCCGCGCTGCTGGAGCGGGCCGGTGAGCTCGGCGCCCGGGTGGTCACCACGTACGGCATGAGCGAGACCAGCGGCGGCTGTGTGTACGACGGCCGGCCCCTTGACAATGTAGATCTCAAAATCGGCCCCGACGGGCGCATCCTGCTGGCCGGCCCGGTGCTCTTCGCCGGCTACCGCGGCGGCCCCGCCTTCGACGGCGGCTGGTTCACCACCTCCGACCTCGGCGAGCTGTCCGGCGGCCGGCTGCGGGTGCTCGGCCGCGCCGACGACGTCATCAACACCGGCGGCGAGAAGGTGGTCGCCGCCCAGGTCGCCGGCGTGCTCGCCCAGCACCCCGAGGTCGCCGACGTCGCCGTCGTCGGCCGCCCCGACGCCGAGTGGGGCGAGATCGTGGTGGCCGTCGTCGTGCCTCGCACGCCGGCGAACGCGCCGAGCCTCGCCCATTTGCGGGCGTTCGCCAAAGACCGTCTCCCCGCGCACGCCGCACCCCGTGACCTGCGGCTGCTCCCCCGCCTGCCGCTCCTGCCGAACGGCAAGACCGACCTCGAAAGCCTCCGGCATGGAACGCGGGGCCACGGCGATGCGTCATAGTGAGGCAAGCGTCGAAGGAGGATCCTCCATGAAGCAGACCCGCAAGATGTGGGTGTCCGCGGCGGTCGTGGGCGTCGTCGTCGCCGGCGGCCTCTACGTCGCGGCCGCCGCCTCGGCGGGCCGGTTGGAGAAGGTCAGCCAGGAGACCAGAGCGGTGGTCAACAAGATGCCCGAACCCGCGAGCGGACCCGCCGAGGCCCCCGAGCCCGCCGGCACGCCCACCCCCGAGCCCTCCGACATCGTGGTCTCCCACGAGGTCAACGAGAACCCGGGCGACGTGCTCCAGTTCTGGAGCAGCGAGCGCATGGAGGGCGCGGAGCCCATGCCCATGCCGACCGTGGTCCAGCGCCCCTCCGGCGACTGAACGGACCGGACGACACGGCTGGGATCAGAGTGAGATAGCCCACCATTCCGGCCGCTGCCCGCCCCACCAGGGGTTTTTCCCATGCGGCCGGGAACGGGCGGGAACAAAACGCGAAATTCGGCGTTATTGGTACTGGTGCGTTGATGCGGCCACAGCCGCCCCACCCGATGTCAGAACCTGTGCCAGAACTTGCCGACACTCCGCGAGGAGGAGGTGTCCTCATGCCCACAGCCGCCGCGCCCGCGACACCCGCGACGCTCGACCAGCTCCTCACCCGAGGGCGAGCCCAGGGTCACCTGTCCCTTGCCGAGCTGCGCGACGCCTTCGCCGAGGCCGGGATCAGCCCCGCTCAGGGCAGGTCGATCCTGCGTGAGCTGACCGAGTCGGGGGTGAGCCTCGCCGCCGAGGACGAGCCGTCCCTGACCAAGAAGACCCCCGCGCCCCGTAAGAAGGCCACCGCGAAGAAGACTACCGCCACCAAGCCCAAGATCGCCAAAAAGGCCGCGGAAGCGGCCCCGGCCGCCGCCACTCCCGCCTCCGACGAGGACGGCCCGGTGGAGATCTCCGCCGAGGACGTCGAGCTGGAGCAGGAGTCGCTCGACCTGGACGACACCCAGTCGGTGATGGGTGACTCGGTCCACACCTACCTCAAGTCGATCGGCCGCCGCACGCTGCTCACCGCGGCCGAGGAGGTCGAGCTCGCCCGCCGCATCGAGGCCGGCCTGTACGCCGAGTACAAGCTGGAGTCGGAGCCCGGTCTCACCCCGCGCCGGCGCGAGGACCTGGAGTGGGTGGCCGAGGACGGCCGCCGCGCCAAGGACCACATGCTGGAGGCCAACCTCCGCCTGGTGGTCTCGGTGGCCAAGAAGTACACCGACCGCGGCATGGCGCTCCTCGACGTGGTCCAGGAGGGCAACCTCGGGCTCATCCGGGCGGTGGAGAAGTTCGACTACACCAAGGGCTTCAAGTTCTCCACCTACGCCATGTGGTGGATCCGGCAGGCCATCCAGCGTGGCTTCGCCGACTCCGCCCGCACCATCCGGCTGCCCGTCCACGTGCTGGAGATGCTCTCCAAGCTGTCGCGCATCGAGCGGGACATGCACCAGCGGCTGGGCCGCGAGCCCACGCCGGAGGAGCTGGCCGTCGAGCTCGACAAGACGCCCGACCAGATCGAGGAGCTGCTGCGTACGGCTCGCCAGCCGATCTCGCTCAACGCGACCATCGGCGAGGACGGCGAGACCACCATCGGCGACCTGATCGAGGACGTCGACTCGCCCGAGGCCTCCGAGATCGTCGACCGGCAGTTGCTGGCCGACCAGCTCAGGGGCGTGCTCGGCAACCTGTCGCAGCGCGAGGCGCGCATCATGGCGCTGCGCTTCGGGCTCATCGACGGCAAGCCGCACACCCTCGACGAGATCGGCAAGCACCTGGGGCTCACCCGGGAGCGGATCCGGCAGCTCGAGAAGGAGTCGCTGTCCAAGCTGCGCCACCCGAGCAACACCCGCCCGCTGCTGGACTGGGCGAGCTGAGCAAGAGCCAGACCACTCTGGCCCCCTCTTCCGCGGCACCGGGCCAGGCCGGTCCCCGTCACCCCTTGAGCGGCGGACCGGCCACCCGGCGAGGGCCTCCGGGCCCGTCCGCGGAAGCGGCGAAGCCCCGGAACCACCAGGTTCCGGGGCTTCTTCGTGTCGCGAAACGACCTGCGCGGGGTGCCGCACCCTGCGAGGGCACGCACCGCTTCCGGCAGGAAGGGTCAGCGGACGGCGGGCACCCGCGGGATCCCCCACATGCGGTTCTGCTCGCGCAGCGTGCGCAGCCGGTCCACCTCGGCGGTCCACATGGCGCCCTTGGGCGTCGCCTTGGCCTTGCGCCGCGCGATCCGGTCGTCGTAGCTGCGCACCCCGAAGGTGCTGCGCTGCCCGCTCTCGGCCGCCCGCAGCGCCTCGGTGAGCGCCTTGTCCAGGACCAGCCCGGCCTCCCGCAGCTCCTCCTCGGACGCCTGCGCCGCCTGGAGCTCCCGCACCCGCTGCTCGGCCAGCCGGGCCTTCTCCAGCAGCTCGGGAAGGCTCTTGGAGATCTCCTGGTCCGCGAGGTAGCGGACCTCGGCCTCACGGCTCACACGCGGACGGAAAAACGCCATCGGAACTTCGCTCCCTCTGTCAGCTTGTCGAGGCTAAGCGTAGCCCCACCGCCCCGCGCGCCACGCACCGGACCTCCGGTGGTTCTGTACGGCGCGGCGGCCTTTACAAAGTAAGTCACCAGCGAGCAGGATGATCTCCATGCCTGCCAAACGCCCGCCCGTCCCGCTCTCCCGGGAACGCATCATCGACGCCGCCCTGCACATCGCTGACAGCCAGGGCCTGCGCCGGCTCACCATGCGACGGCTCGGGGACGCCCTGGAGGTCGAGGCCATGGCGATCTACCACCACCTCCCCCGCGGCAAGGAGGCCCTGATGGACGCCCTCGCCGAGCACGTCACCGCCGTCCAGGTCGAACGCGGCACCACCTGGGAGGACACCGCCCGCGCCTGGTGCCGGGCCGGCCGTGAGGCCCTGCGCGACCACCCCGGTGTCCTGGCCCTGGCCCTCACCAAGCCGCCCAAGGGCGCCACCGCGCTGGCCATCCGCGAGCAGATCGACCAGCTCACCGACCTGGGCCTGCCCGACGCCGCCGAGGCCGTCCGCTCGCTCCGCGCCTTCGTGTTCGGGAGTGTCGCGGTGGAGGTGCAGGCCAGCGGCTGGGCCGACCCCGAGGCCGACACCTGGACTCGCCGCGACCCCGGCGCCGACGCCGACTTCGAACGGGGCCTGGACGCCCTCCTCCGCGGCCTCACTTCCTCCTGACCCCACCCTTTCCATCGCCTCACCCGCCGCCCGCCGTACCCAGCCCCACCCTCTGCCACCGGTGAGCAGGGTGAGGGGCCGGGGTGAGCGGGCCGGGGCGAGCGGGCCGGGGCAGGGTGAGCAGCGCCCGTCACCCCGGCGGCGGTCAGGAGGCCGGGCCGCCCTCGCCTCGCCGGCCTTCCGGGCCCAGGTCGTCCCAGCCGGTGGTGGGGCGGCCGGCGCCGAGGTCGTCCCAGCCGTCGGGCAGGACGGCCCGGTCGGGATCGGGCGGCCCGGGACGGGGCCCGTTGAGCCCGTCCGCGTCTGGCACGGCCGACCCGGGAACGTCCGGGTCGGGAAGCCCGGGATCGGGCGCATCGGGATCCGGCAGGTCAGGGTCAGGCAGCCCCGGTTCCGGGACGTCCGGATCCGGCAGACCCGGTTCCGGAGCATCGGGGTCGGGAAGGCCGGGGTCGGGGATGCCCGGCGTTCCGGGGGTGTCCGGAGCGTCCGGCGTGTCGGGAGGCGGGGTGGCGGGGTCGTTGGGGCCGGGCGGCGACCCCGGACCACTGGGCACGTCGGGGTCGGGCAATCCCGGTCCACGGGGCGGCGAGAGCGACGGGTCAGGCGAGCCGGGCGTCTCCGAAGAGCCTCGCGACTCCAAGGACTCAGCCGACGACGGCTCCGAGAGCTCCGGTTCGTGTTCAGGGGTGTGCTGGCTCACGGCCTTCTCCTTCCGGGCGCTCCCCTCTCAGACCAGCCCGCCTACCCCCAGACCCCCCGATAACCCCGCACACCCTCCGGCTTTGCCCGCCGTACACCGAACAAAGACCACCCCCGCACCCCACCCGGAACTGTCGCGAAAAACCGGCGTGTCGGCGTTGGAGCAGGGCCGGAACATGGGCACTCTGTCTCTCAGGTCGCACGCCCTTCCGGCGAACCTCCTCCTTCAACCGTCCTAACGGGCTATGTCGGAATGTGTGATCTGCATCGCACACTTGCTGGGACCGATTGTTCACGAGATTTCGGAGGCACGCCGATGTGCCCGCACGACCCGGCCTGTCCGCCGGCCGACGCACGCGACCGTGAGGCCGCGCGCACCATGGCCTGCCACCCCGAACAGGGGTGGAGCCTGCTCTGCAACGGGGTCGTCCTGTTCGAGGACACCGGTGAACTGTTGCCGAGCGGGGCAGTCATCGCCCCGCACCGGCCCGTGCCAGTCACGGCCTGCTGATCAGCGGGTGTGACCCGCGATCCACTCGGCGACCACTTCGCCCACTTTCACGGGGTTCTTCTTCAGATCGTGGCCCTCCCCCGGCAGGACCACCAGGTACGAGGCGTCCGCGGCGTCCGGCACACCGAACGGGTCCCGGTCGCCGTTGATCACCAGCACGTCGACGCCCGTGTTCCTGAGCTCCTCCGCCCTGGAACGTTCCGGCCTGCCCGGCGGGTGCAGGGGGAAGGCCATGGCCACCACGGCCACCGCCCCCACCTTTCCAGCGGTACGGCAGGCGACCCGGGCGCCGTTGCTCCGCCCGCCCTGTACCAGCGGCAGGTCCGGCCGCTCCTCGCGCAGCCTGGCGACGATCTCCGCCCAGGCCTCGTCCTGCCGGTCCGGCGATCCCGGCGCGCGTGCCCCGGCCAGCCGGAACGGCTGCAGCACCCGCGCCACCACGGCCCCGCCGGCCAGCGCGGCGTCGCGGACGGCCAGCAGGTCGGGCGCGTCCACTCCCCCGGCCGAGCCGTGCGTCAGCACCAGCAGCAGCCGCGCCCGCCCGGCCGGCGTCTCGACCAGCACCCGGGCCGGGCCGCGCGAGGTGTCGAACTCCAGAACCTCAAGGCCCTTCGCGGCCGCGCTCGCCGCGGTCCCGGGCTCGTCTCCGCCGCCCCCCGCGGCACTGCTCTCCATGATCTGTCATGGTGGCACAGCCCGCTGCTCCGCCTGCCGTACGGCACGCCTTCCCACCACCGACCCGGGAAGGAGGGACGCCTGCCCCTCAGGAGGGATGCGCCCGCCCGGCCGGTGTGCCAGATTGGCTGCTATGTCTGACACTCCTTCCGAGATCGGCCGGGACTACCGGGCCACCCTCGACGCCCGCCGCGATCTCGGACCGGAATACGAGACCGCGCTGGCGGAGTCCTTCGCCGACCGGCTGGACCAGGTCATCGCCGCCCGGGTGCAGGCGGAGATCCAGGCCGCCGGGCCCTCGGCCAAGAAGCGCGCCAAGACCCAGGCGGAGGTCACCACCACCGTGGCGATCGCCTCGCTGGGTCTCGGCATCCCGCTCACCGCCATCGCGGCGGGGACCGCGGGGCCGCTCGGGCTGCTGATCGCGTGGATCGGCATCGCGGTGGTCAACATCGCCGTAGCCGTCGGCAACCGCCGCTGACCGCCCCCCGGGGGAAGGTGGCCGCAGGACGGCCTGCGTGAGAGGGCGGGGGCCGGCGCGAAACCGGGGCCGGGGAGCGGTCAGGGACGGTCGTGGCGGAGGCGGACCTGGTCGGCCAGTTCGGCGTCCCCGTGCCCCAGCCCGTAAGCCCACACCTGCTCCGCGTCATCCCCCCGCCCCCGCAACGGCAACGTCCTGGCGAGCAGCTCGATGGCCAGCGAGACGGTCTCCCGGTCGCGCCCCTCCTCCACCGCGACCGCGAAGTGCGCGCAGGCGAGTTCGAGGTGCGCGATCCCGAGCCGGACCCGCACCTGCGCGGCGGCCACCTCGTCGCACACCTCCAGCGTCTCCTCCAGCACCGCCACGGCCTCCTCGGGCTCGCCACGGGCCAGCAGGAGGTCGGCGAGCTGCTGGGCGGCGCTGATCGGCCCACCGGCCGCCAGGGCCCCGCGCAGGTGCGCCTCGGCCTCCTCGTCGCTCTCGGCGAGCCGGGCCAGGGCGAGGTGCGCCACGGGCAGGTAGGCGGCCGTGCCGAGCCCGAGGACGGCCTGCCACGCGCCCCGGGCCTGCTCGTCGAGCCCTTCGCGCTCGAAGCCCTGGGCGAGGTGGCAGGCGGCCTGGGCGGCGTACTCGGGGTGTCCGGTGGCCAGGGCGGAGCGGGCGGCGTTGCGCGCGCCCCGGACATCGCCCTGCTCGTCCAGCACCACGGCGAGCCCGACCGCCGCCTGGGCGCGGTCGGGCGCCTCGGGGTCGGAGGCCAGTCCGGTGAGGATGGCGGCGGCTCCGCCGAGATCGCCTTCCTCGGCCAGCCGCCGGGCGGTGTCGAGGGGTGAGGCGTCGAGCTCCTGGGGGGTCAACGAAACTCCTTCGCGTCTTCACGAGGCTGCCCCCGAGCCTAACGATTCCCGGCGATCACGTCGCGCGACTCGACGCGCGGGGTCTCACCGAGCCCGGCCCGGACGCGAGAGAGCCCGCCCCGGCCGGAGAACGGCCGGAGCGGGCTCCGTCACCCGAGCGGGATCAGTCCTCGTAGGCCTCCAGCGGCGGGCAGGCGCACACCAGGTTGCGGTCGCCGTAGGCCTGGTCGATGCGGCGGACCGGCACCCAGTACTTGTTCTCCCGCAGCGAGCGCACCGGGTAGGCCGCCTCGCTGCGCGAGTACGGGTGGGTCCACTCGTCGGCGGTGACCGACTCGGCGGTGTGCGGGGCGTTGCGCAGCGGGTTGTCGGTGCGGTCGTAGCCGCCGTCGGCCACCCGCGAGATCTCCTGGCGGATGGCGATCATCGCGTCCACGAAGCGGTCGAGCTCGGCGAGGTTCTCGCTCTCGGTCGGCTCGATCATCAGCGTGCCGGCCACCGGGAAGGACATGGTCGGCGCGTGGAAGCCGTAGTCGATGAGGCGCTTGGCCACGTCGTCCACGGTGACGCCGGTCTCCTTGGTGATCTGCCGCAGGTCGACGATGCACTCGTGGGCGACCAGCCCGCCCCGGCCGGTGTAGAGCACCGGGTAGTGCGGGGCCAGCCGGCGGGCGAGGTAGTTGGCCGACAGGATGGCCTGCTCGGTGGCGGCGCGCAGGCCGTCGCCGCCCATCATCCGGACGTAGGCCCAGGAGATCGGCAGGATGCCCGCCGAGCCGTACGGCGCGGCGGAGACGGGACCGACCGCCGAGCCCTCGCGCAGCGGGTGGCCGGGCAGGTAGGCGGCCAGGTGGGCGCGGACGGCGACCGGGCCGACGCCGGGGCCGCCGCCGCCGTGCGGGATGCAGAAGGTCTTGTGCAGGTTGAGGTGGGACACGTCGGCGCCGAACTCGCCCGGCTTGGCGAGGCCGACCAGCGCGTTGAGGTTGGCGCCGTCGACGTAGACCTGGCCGCCGGCCTCGTGGACCTTGGCGCAGACCTCGGTGATGGTCTCCTCGTACACGCCGTGCGTGGACGGGTAGGTCACCATGATCGCGGCCAGCTTGTCCGCGTGCTTGGCGATCTTGGCGTCGAGGTCGGCCAGGTCGACGTTGCCGTCGTCGTCGCAGGCGACCACGACGACGCGCATGCCGGCCATGACCGCGCTGGCCGCGTTGGTGCCGTGCGCCGAGGACGGGATGAGGCAGACGTCGCGCTCGGCGTCGCCGTTGGCGCGGTGGTAGGCGCGGATGGCCAGCAGGCCGGCGAACTCGCCCTGCGAGCCGGCGTTGGGCTGGATGGAGACGGCGTCGTAGCCGGTCACCTCGGCCAGCCAGCTCTCCAGGGTCTCGATCAGCTCCCGGTAGCCCTCGGACTGCTCCTCGGGCGCGTAGGGGTGGATGCCGGCGAACTCCGGCCAGGTGATCGGCTCCATCTCGGTGGTGGCGTTGAGCTTCATCGTGCACGAGCCCAGCGGGATCATCGAGCGGTCGAGCGCGATGTCCTTGTCCTGGAGCCGGCGCAGGTAGCGCAGCATCGAGGTCTCGGAGCGGTGGGTGTGGAAGACCGGGTGGGTGAGGTAGTCGTCGGTGCGCAGCAGCGCCTCGGGCAGCGCGGTGAGCTCCTCGCCGGCGGCGGGCGCCTCGATCGGCAGGCCGAGCGCGGCGGAGAAGGACTCCAGCACCTTGGCGACCTCGGCCGGGCCCGTCTTCTCGTCGCAGGCGACGGTGACGCGGTCGGCGTCGACCTGCCACAGGTTGACGCCGCGCGAGAGCGCCTCGGCGACGACCGCGGCGGCCTTGCCCGGCACCGAGGCGGTGACGGTGTCGAAGTAGTGCTCGGTCACCGGGACGCCGGCGCCGGACAGTGCGTGGCCGATCGCGGCGGCCTGGGCGTGCACGCGCGAGGCGATCCGGCGCAGCCCCTCGGGGCCGTGGTAGACGGCGTACATGCCGGCGATGACGGCCAGGAGCACCTGCGCGGTGCAGATGTTGCTGGTGGCCTTCTCGCGGCGGATGTGCTGCTCGCGGGTCTGCAGGGCCAGCCGGTAGGCCGGGTCGCCGTCGGTGTCGACCGAGACGCCCACCAGGCGGCCGGGCATCTGCCGCTGCAGGCCCTCGCGCACGGCCATGTAGGCGGCGTGCGGGCCGCCGAAGCCGAACGGCACGCCGAAGCGCTGCGAGGAGCCGATCGCGATGTCGGCGCCGAGCGAGCCGGGCGAGGCGATGAGGGTCAGGGCCAGCAGGTCGGCGGCGGCGACGACCTGCGCGCCGAGCTCGTGGGCCCGCTCGGCCACGGCGCGGAAGTCACGCACGGCGCCGGTGGCGCCGGGGTACTGGACCAGCACGCCGAAGCACTCCGGCAGCTCCTGGTCGAGGCGCTGGAAGACCAGCTCGATGCCGAGCGGCTCGGCGCGGGTGGCCAGCACCGCCTTGGTCTGCGGCAGCACGTCGTTGTCGACCACGAAGACGTTGCTCTTGGCCTTGCCGGCCCGGCGGGCCAGGGTCATCGCCTCGGCGGCGGCCGTCCCCTCGTCCAGCAGGGAGGCGCCCGCGACGTCGAGGCCGGTGAGGTCGGAGACCACGGTCTGGAAGTTGAGCAGCGCCTCGAGGCGGCCCTGCGAGATCTCCGGCTGGTAGGGCGTGTAGGCGGTGTACCAGCCCGGGTTCTCCAGCAGGTTGCGGCGGATGACCGCCGGGGTGACCGTGTCGTAGTAGCCCAGGCCGATCATGCTGGTCAGGACCTGGTTGCGATCGGCCAGGGCGCGCAGTTCGCCGATGACCTCGATCTCGCTCGCCGCGGCGGGCAGCTTGAGCGCGTCCTTGGCCCGGATCGCTTCCGGTACGGCTACCGCGACCAGATCCGCGACGGACTCGAAGCCCACGGCCTCCAGCATGCGCTGCTGCTCGGCGTCGGACGGGCCGATGTGACGGCTGGAGAAAAGCTCAGACATGAAGGGTGCCTCCTGGAGACAGCGCGCAGGCGGGTGCCGAGTCTCCCCCTCTGTCATCGCAACCTGAGAGCTTCACTCCCGAGGGAGCTTTCACCGTCGGTGAGACGCGCCTGGCGGGCGCGCCTGCTTTCCAGAGTCGCCTCGCCCGAGCGGTACCGGGTGCCTGAGAGATTCCGGGGAGGGTTGCTCCTTCGGCGCCCCACAGTTGCTGGGGACTCTCCCGCACGGGGTCGAAAGCTTCGCTGCCCAGATTACCCTCAGCCAATCCTCCGCGCACGTCGGCGCTGTGCGAGTTCGTCAGCCGGGTGGCCGGCCGAGGCGTTGCCGTCCTCGGCCGCCGTGGGTTCCCCCGGCAGCTCCGCGAGCGATCCCTCGACTTCCCGCCACACGCGGCCCAGCGCGATGCCGAACACGCCCTGACCGCCCTGGAGCAGGTCGATGACCTCGTCGGCGGAGGTGCACTCGTAGACGCTCACCCCGTCGCTCATCAGCGTGATCTGGGCCAGGTCGGCCACGCCGCGGTCGCGCAGGTGCTGCACGGCCGTGCGGATCTGCTGGAGCGAGACTCCGGTGTCGAGCAGCCGCTTGACCACCTTGAGCACCAAGATGTCGCGGAAGCTGTACAGGCGCTGGGAGCCCGAGCCGTGCGCGGCTCTTATCGTCGGCTCCACCAGACCCGTGCGCGCCCAGTAGTCGAGCTGCCTGTAGGTGATGCCGGCCGCCGCACAGGCCGTAGGGCCGCGGTAGCCGAGGTTGCCAGGCTGGGAGGCGGGCTCTTGGTCGAAGAGCAGCCCCTGTTCACCGGCACGCTGGCGCGCGTCCTCGCGCCGGGCCGGATCTTCCTGGCCGGCCCTGTTTCCCTCGCCGCTGCTGACCGCCACGCGGACCTCCGGCTTTCTCTCATCCCGCGGCCTGATCTGGGGGTTCTTCGGGCGACCGCGGGTTTCACTTGCACCGTAGGACCGTGACCATGCTCAGTCAACGATCCGCCCCGGCGAGTCGTGAAGCGTAAATGCTCTTATATAGCTACCCCGCGCGGCCGAAGTCCTCGGGCGTGATCTGGTCAAGGAACTCCCTGAACTTCTCCACCTCGTCCTCCTGGTCGTCGGGGATGACGACACCGGCTTCCTGGACGACTTCCTCGCTGGCGTAGATGCGCGCTCCGGTGCGCAGGGCGAGGGCGATGGAGTCGGACGGGCGGGCGCTGACCTCGACGCCGTTGGAGAAGACCAGGTCGGCGAAGAAGATGCCGTCACGCAGGGCGACGATGTTGACCGCGCGCAGGCTGACGCCGAGGGCGCTGAGCACGTCGCGGAACAGGTCGTGGGTGAGCGGCCTGGGCGGCGGCTCCTCCGCGGAGGCGAGCGCGATCGCCTGCGCTTCTGTCATTCCTATCCAAATAGGCAGGAATCGGTCACCACTCGCCTCCTTGAGCAGAACGATCGGCTGATTGGTGGGCATTTCAACGCGAACGCCCACTACTTCCATCTGCACCACGGGCTGCTCCGAAATCCGAAATGGCGACTGAAAAGCGAGCGACAGGCTCTTCCAACGTAACACCCGCAAGGCCCGGAATGTGCCCGATGCCTCAGCCGCCCAGCACCGACCGGACGCCGGAGCGCAGCAGGGCCGCGTGCAGATCCAGCAGCAGGCCGGTCAGCTCGCGGGCGTTCTCGTGGGCCTCGCCGATCGCTCCGGGGGCGCGCCGCTTCAGCACCGGGGCCACGGTCTGCTCGACCAGGCCGCACTCGCGCTCGGCCGCCGCCTTGACCGCCCGCAGGTGGCGGGCGTGCAGACCGAAACGGGCCAGCGCCCCGACCGTCCGCGCGATCTGGAGCGCCTCCTCGTCGTAGCGCCGGGCGACCGGCGCCAGCAGGCCGTAGTCCTCCAGCTCCGCCAGCGCCTCCTCGGTCAGCCCGGCCGCCTCCAGCAGCTCGTCGCGGCTGAGCCGTACCTCCTTGCTGTCCGGTACGGCACGCGGCCGGGACAGCTCCTCCAGCATCTTGTCCTTGATGACGCGCAGCGGCAGGTAGTGGTCACGCTGCTCGCGCAGGATGAAGCGGAGCTGTTCGACGTGCAAGTGGGTGAACTTGCGGTAACCGGAGGGGCTGCGGTCCGGCTCGATCAGCCCCTCCCCCTCCAGAAAACGGATCTTGGAGATGGTGACGTCTGGAAACTCGGACTTGAGCAGGGCGAGGACCTCGCCGATGCTCATGTGCGAGCGAGCCGCCTGCGCGCTCATCGAGAGAGGAACACCAGCCTGAACTTGCCGATCTGGACCTCGTCCCCCGAGTGCAGCGGCACCTCCTCGATGCGCTCCCGGTTGACGTAGGTGCCGTTGAGGCTGCCCACGTCACGGACGGTGAAGCGGCCGCCGGGGTGGCGGTAGAACTCCACGTGCCGGCGCGACACCGTGATGTCGTCGAGGAAGATCGTGCTCTCCGGGTGCCGGCCGACGGTGGTCAGGTCCTGGTCCAGCCGGAAGCGGCTGCCCGCGTTGGGCCCGCGCACGACGGTCAGCAGCGCGGCGCCCGGCGGGAGCTGCTCGACCAACTGCCGCTCGGCGAAGAGGAACTCCCCGGTCTCAGCCTCGTACGCCTCGATTCCCGCGACGGAGATCGTCGATGTGGTGTCCCCCGTGACCTCGGACCTGGTCAGGGGTGATCCACAGCGGGAACAGAAACGGGCATCCTCGGGGTTGGCGTGCCCGCACTGCGTGCAGTAGACGCTCGGCATCGATCGGCTCGGCCTCCTACCGCGACGGCGCTGCTTCGGTGCCCGGGCGCGCCTTCGCTTGTATCGCTGTCAACATTGCGAATGCCGCAACTTACGCTGTAGCGCCGCAAAGGTCAAGACGAGCCGCTGGCGACACGCTCGTACGTTTCCTGAGTCTGGTCGGGGACAAAGTTACCGCCCAGCGCACCCCAAGGTCCAACACCGAGGTGAAAGCCGGGTCAAGATCCCGACGCCTCCTCCACGACCCGCCCCCAGCGCTCCAGGAGGGCCTGTGCGGCGTCCACGTCGGCCGCCTCGGCCCACAGGTCGGTGACCGGCTCGGTGGCCGAGGGCAGGATCAGCACCCAGCCGCCGTCGGCCGACAGCACCCGCACCCCGTCGGTGGTGTCGGTGCGCAGTCCCTCGGCCGCCTCGATCACCGAGCGCATGACGACGCCCTTGGCCGCCCACGGCGTCGGCACGGCCCGGCGCAGCAGCTTGGCCTCGGGGATGCGGGCGTCGATCTGGCTGAGCGACAGCCGGGTCCTGGCCACCAGGCCGAGCAGCCGCATGAAGGCGGCCAGCCCGTCGACCGTGGGCGCGAACTCGGGCACCACGAAGCCGCCGCGCCCGTCCGCCGCGAAGATCATCTCGCTCTGGCGGGCGGCGGCGGTCAGCGAGTCGAGCGCGGTGGGCGTCCACTGGACCTGCACGCCGTGGAAGCGGCAGACCTGCTCGGCGACGCGGGTGGTGGTCACCGGCAGCGCCACCCGCCCGGTGCGCCGCTCGGCGGCGACCAGGTCCAGCACGACCAGCAGGGCGCGTTCCTCGCTGATGAACTGGCCCTTCTCGTCCACCAGCGCGATGCGCTCGCCGACCGGGTCGAAGCGCACGCCGAAGTGCGCCCGCGAGGAGCTGACCAGCTCCGACAGCCGTTGCAGGTCGCGCCGGCGCTCGGCCAGCGTCTCGGTGGGCGAGGCCTCGTCCAGCCGGGCGTTGACGGTCAGCACCTCCAGCCCGACCCGGCCGAGCAGGACCGGCATGACCAGCGAGGCGGTGCCGCCCGCGCAGTCGACGACCACCTTGAGGTCGCCCGCGCCGCTCATGTCCACGCAGCGCAGCAGCTCGTGGGCGTAGTCCTCGATGGTCCTGGCCGGGTGGCTCAGCTCGGCGATCTCGCCGGGGAAGGCGCGCCTGAACTCCTGGCGGGAGTAGACGCGCTCCAGCTTGCGCTGGGTGGCGGGGGCCAGGTCGGCGCCGCGGCCGTCGTGGAAGACGATGTCGAGGCTCTGCGGGTCGCCGGGGGTGGTGCGCAGGGCTATGCCGCCGGAGGCGTGCTTGCGCGAGGTGGCGAAGCGGGCCACCGGCAGCGGGGTGGCCTCCAGGTCGATGACGTTGATCGCGCTGGCGGTCAGGGCGCTGATCACGGCCCGCTTGAGCGCGCTGGCGGCGCGGGAGGAGTCGCGAGAGGTGACGACCGACTCGCCCTTCTTCAGGGTGGTGGCGTAGGCGCTGGCCAGCCGTACGCACAGCTCCGGGGTGATCTCCACGTTGACCAGGCCGCTGACGCCGCGGCGGCCGAAGAGGCTGGCCTGGCCGCGTGACTCCCAGATGACGCTGGTGTTGATCACGGCCCCGGCCTCGATGGTCTTGAAGGGGTAGACCTTGACGCCGCTGGAGACGTAGGCCTCGGCGCCGATCACGCACTCGTCGCCGACGACGGCGTTCTCCTCGACGCGGGCGCCGGTCATCACGTCGGTGTTCTTGCCGATCACGCAGCCGCGTAAGTGGGTGCCGGGGCCCAGGTAGACGTTGTCGTGGACGACCGCCCGGTGCAGGAAGGCGCCCTCGCGCACGACGGCGTTGTCGCCGAGCACGGTGTACTCGCGTAACTCCGCCCCGGCCTCGACCTTGGCGTAGTCGCCGATCAGCAGCGGGCCCTTGAGCACCGCGTCGGGGTCGACCGCCGCGGTCTCGGCGACCCAGACGCCCGGCGACAGCTCGAAGCCGTCGATGTCCAGGCGCACCCGGCCGGACAGGGCGTCGGCCTGGGCCTTGAGGTAGTTCTCGTGGGTGCCGACGTCCTCCCAGTAGCCCTCGGCGACGTAGCCGTAGACGGGCGCGCCGCGCTCCAGCAGCCGGGGGAAGACGTCGGCGGCCCAGTCGGCGGCCACGCCGTCCGGCACCTCGGCCAGGACCTCGGGCTCCATGACGTAGATGCCGGTGTTGACGGTGTCGGAGAAGACCTGGCCCCAGGTGGGCTTCTCCAGGAAGCGCTGGATGCGGCCGGCCTCGTCGGCGATGACGATGCCGAACTCCAGCGGGTTGGGCACCTGCTTCAGCCCGACGGTGACCAGGGCGCCGTTGTCCCGGTGGAAGCGGATCATGTCCGACAGGTCGATGTCGGTCAGCGCGTCGCCGGAGATGACCAGGAAGCGGTCGTCGGCCAGTCGGCTGGCGGCGTTCTTGACGCTGCCGGCGGTGCCGAGCGGCAGGTCCTCGGTGGCGTAGTGCAGGGTCATGCCCAGCTCGTCGCCGTCGCCGAAGTAGGAACGTACCAACGCGGCGAGGAACTGGACGGTGACCACGGTCTCGGTCAGGCCATGCCGTTTGAGCAGCCGGAGCACGTGCTCCATGATCGGGCGGTTGACCACCGGCAGGAGGGGCTTGGGCTGGTTGGCGGTCATCGGACGCAGCCGAGTCCCCTCCCCGCCCGCCATGACGACCGCCTTCACCCGATCACTCCTTCGCCGTGGCGCCACCCGTGTCGCTGGAAGCGGCAGTGCTACCCGAAGAGCCGCTGTTGTCCCGCTTCGAGGCTTTTACGAGCTGCCGCACCTGTACCACATACAGCACGCCGGCCCACCAGTACAGCCCCACGCCCCAGACGGCGAAGGCCCAGCCGATGATCCGGGTGAAGTCGGCGTACCACTCCCCCGTGTGCGAGGCGAGGAACAGCAGCGGGAAGGCGTACATCAGGTTGGCCATCGCGGCCTTGCCCAGGAAGTGCACCTGGAGGGCCTTGTAGCCGTACTTGCGCAGCACCGGGATGAAGCAGGCCACGAACAGCTCGCGGCCGAAGACGATCGCGGCCAGCCACCACGGGATCGCCTCGCGCAGCACCAGCCCGACGACGGTGGCGAAGACGTAGAGCTTGTCCGCCGCCGGGTCGATGATGCGGCCGAGCCTGCTGGTCTGGTTGAACGCGCGAGCGATCTTCCCGTCGAGCCAGTCGGTGGCGGCCGCGGCGATGAGCAGGGCGACCGCCCACCCGTCGGCCCGTGGACCCAGGACGAGCCACAGGAACACGGGCACGCCGAGCAACCGCAGGAAGCTCAGGATGTTGGGGATCGTCCAGATCCGGTCCTCGGCGGGAATCTCACTCACGTGCTCAAACCTACTGTGCCGCGCCTCCTGCCGACGGCATCGGGGCGTCCGCTCTGGGCAGCTTGACGGTGCTCTTGGCCGCGGCGGGCGGGGTGCCGCACAGCGCGGTCAGCAGGTGGACGCCCTCGGCCGCCGCCGAGTCCTCGGTGCCGGGGTGCCAGGTGAGGTTGACCCCGGTCGAGGCCTGCCGCTGGAGGTCCTCTGTGGTGAGCGAGACGGTGGCCATGCCGATCACGCCGCCGTCGTGGCCCCAGACCCGGCCGCCGCAGGGCAGGTCGACGGCGTAGATGCCCAGGCCGTAGGCCATCGTGTCGGGGATGCCCGCGCCGGGCTGGACCGGCACCGTCTGCTTCATCTGCGCCAGCGCCTGCGCGCTGACCAGCTTGCCACCGAGCAGCGCCCGGTAGAAGCGGTTGAGGTCGGGCATCGTGGCGACGATCGCGCCCGCGGTCGAGGCCCACGACATGTCGAACACGGTGAAGTCGCGCGGCGGGTCCCAGTAGCCGCCGAAGGAGGTGTAGGCGTTGGCGTGCGGGCGGGGCAGGTACGGCGTGCGCGGGAAGAAGGTGTCGCCGAGCCCGGACCGGCGGATGACGTTGCGGGTGATGACGTCCTCGGCCTCCTGCCCGGTGACCTCGGTGATCAGCAGCGCCAGGACGATGTAGTTGGTGTTGGAGTAGACGCCGGGCGTCTGGCCGGGCACGCCGGTGCTGCCCCGGCCGAGGCCCAGGCCGATCAGCTCCCGCTTGGTGTAGGAGCGGGTGCGCATGGTCTCCAGGTCCTCGGGCTTCGCGATCAGCGCCTCGTCGTAGTCGCCCAGGTGGCTGGTGTGGTTGAGCAGCATCCGCACGGTGATCCGGGCGTCGGGCAGCAGGCCGGGCAGGTAGCGCTCGACCGGCGCGTCGAGCTCCAGCCGGCCCCGGTCCACGAGCTGGAGCACCGCGGTCGCGGTGAAGGACTTGGTGATGCTGCCGACGCGGTGGTGCATGCCGGGGCGCATGGGGCGGCCGGCGAACGGGTCGGCGAACCCGGCCGCGCCGCGCCACTGCTGCCGTCCGGCGCTGACGGCCGAGTAGATGCCGTACATGCCGCCCTTGGGGACCTCGTCGAGGGTCTCGCGCAGCGCGCGCCGGTCGAGCTCGGGACCGGCCGCGGCCGGGGCGGCCACGACGCCGGCGAGCAGCACGCCGCCCAGGAACGCGGCCGCCGCCTTCAGTAAGATCATCGCTCTTCCTTCCACCGGAGGATGCGGGACATTCCCGACTTTCTCAGATGGAAGATCGCCTCGCCTCGGGCTGAGGACCGAGCCGCCGTCTCCCCCGCGAGGCGGAGCCGGGACCGACCAAAGTCGCGGCGGGCCCAGCGGCGGGCTCAGCGGCGGGCTCAGCGGCCGGCCCAGCGCGCGGGCTCAGCGGCGGGTTCAGCCGCGGGCGGCGTCCAGGAAGGCGCGGATCAGCCCGGCGTCCTTGACGCCGCGCGACACCTCGACGCCGCTGGAGACGTCCACGCCCCACGGCCGCGCCGCCTCGACGGCGGCGGCCACGTTGCCGGGGTCGAGGCCGCCGGCCAGGATCCATCGCCCGGAGGGCCGGCCGCGCACGGCCGCCCAGTCCCAGGGCTCACCCGCGCCGGCCCTGGGGGCGTCGACGAGCAGCAGGTCCTCGTCGAAGGCGCCGCAGCGCAGGTCGGCATCGGACGGTACGGCCCGCAGCAGGGTGAGGCCGAGGTCCTTCAGCGCGGTGAAGTCGGCGTGCGGGTGCCGGCCGTGCAGCTGGACGCCGCGCACTCCCGAGATCGCGGCGGCCTGCCGTACCTCCTGGGGGCTCTCGCCCATGAACACCCCGACGGTCAGCACGTGCTCCGGGACGAGCGCCGCCAGGGCGGCGGCCTCCTCCGGGGAGACGCGGCGCGGACTGGCCGTCATGACGAAGCCGATCGCGTCGGCGCCCGCCTCGACGGCGGCTCGGACGTGCTCGGGCTCGCGCAGCCCGCAGATCTTCACGAACACGCCGTCGAGCCTACCCGTGGCGTACGGTCGCCCGCTGCGACCAGCTCCACACGGTCAGCCACAACGACAGGCCGAACAGCAGCACGCCGTTGGGCAGGTGCGCGTTGATCCCGATGGCCAGCAGGAAGTGCTGCCCGATGCTCATGACCAGCAGGAGCAGGCTCACCAGGGCCGGCCAGCCGGCGCCGCGGCCCGGCCGCCAGTACAGGATCGCGGCGATGAGCTGCAGCAGGCTGAGCAGGTGGGAGACCATGCCGACCATGACGTGCGGCTCGGTGGCGGTGTTGTCGAAGGTGAGCGCCTCGCCCTGGTAGGCGAAGGAGGAGCCGGCCATGGCGGCGGCCACGATCAGCGAGACGGCGTGCACGAGGATGAGCACGCGCAGGGTGTAGACCAGGCCCGCGGCGACCGGCCTGGTCGCCGTGGGCGTCGTCGAGGAGATGTCCTGCATGGGGAGGTGAGTCCTTCCTGGTGGGCGATAGGCCCACATGCTCCCCAGAACCCGGGTGGCGGGTCGTCCGCCTGCGGGGGGAAGGGGCACTCACCCGGCAGGCGGATGGCGCTCGACCGGCCGGAAGCGGGAGTCGACCAGGCCCATCCGGTAGGCGAGCACCGCGGCCTGGGTGCGGTTGCGCAGGCCGAGCTTGTCCATGGCGGCGGCGGCGTGCGACTTGACCGTGGTGACGCCGACGTGCAGGCGCTCGGCGATCTCGGCGTTGGACAGGCCGGCGCCGAGCAGGGCCAGCACGTCGAGTTCGCGTTCGGTCAGGTTGGCGGGGACCGGCGGGGTGGCGGCCTCCGCCGCGCTGACCGCGCGCTCGACGACGCGGCGCAGCACGCTGGGGGCCAGGAGCGGCTCGCCGGAGGCGGCGCGGCGCACGGCGTCGACCATGCGTTCGGGCTCGTCGTCCTTGACCAGGAAGCCCAGGGCGCCCAGCCGGAGGGCGGCGAAGACGTTGGCGTCCTCGGCGAAGGTGGTGAGCACCACGATGCGGGCGCTGGGGCGGGCGGACAGGATGCGCCGGGCCGCCTCCAGGCCGTCGAGGCGGGGCATGCGCAGGTCCATCAGGATCACGTCGGGCAGGTGCTGCTCGGCCAGGCGGACCGCCTCCATGCCGTCCTTGGCCTCGCCGACCACCTCCATGTCGCCGGCCGCCTGCAGCAACATGCGCACCCCGGCCCGGACCAGGGCCTGGTCGTCGGCGATCAGGACGCGGATCACAGCGGGATCTCCAGGGGTGCGGCGGGAGAGGGAGGGGTCACGACCGGCCTGCCGGCAGGAGGGCGGTCAGGCGCCAGCCGCCCTCGCCGTCGGGCCCGGCGCTCAGCGAGCCGCCCAGGGCGCGGGCCCGCTCGCGCATCCCGGTCAGGCCCTGGCCGGAGGAGGGCAGCACCGGCCCGGGCGCGGGCGGGCGGGTGTTGGCGATCTCGATGTCCAGCCCGCCCCCGGCGGCGCCGGCGACGCGGACGTGCACGGTGGTGCCGGGCCCGGCGTGTTTGAGCACGTTGGTGAGTCCCTCCTGGACGATCCGCGCCGCCGAGGCGCGGGTGACGAGCGGCGCCTGGGACGCCTCGGGATCGAGGTCGAGCTCGACGTGGAGCCCGGCGGCGCTCATCCGTTCGGCCGACTCCCGCAGCACGTCGGCGGGGTCGGCGAGCAGCTCGGGCTCCGCCTCCGGGTCGCGCAGGACCTCCAGCAGCCCGCGCAGGTCCTCCAGGACCTGGTGGCCGGTCTCGCGGATGTCGGCCAGCGCCTCGGCGGCCGGGCCCTCGGGAGCGGCGTAGCGGGCGGCGCCGGCCCGCAGCACCATCGCGCCGACGTGGTGGGCGACGATGTCGTGCACCTCGCGGGCCAGCCGTTCGCGCTCGGCCAGCCGGTCGGCGCGGAGCTGGGCGGCGGCCAGGCGCACGCTCTCGGCGGCGCGCAGCCGTTCGGCCTCGGCGGCGGCCTGGCGCGCGCCGAGGTAGCGGCCGATCGCGACCGGCACCACGGTGAGGCTGACCAGGGTCAGTACCCGGACCGGCGTGATGTCGGCGACCGCGTTCACGAAGCGGGAGGCGGCCACCGCGGAGCTGACCAGGTAGACGACGATGGTCCAGCCCCAGGAGCCGACCCGCATGGCGAAGACGGCGACCGAGATGCCCATGAGGATCATGAAGGTGCCGCTGACCGCGGGGAAGTACCGGTCGCCGACGACCAGCATGGCCGCCTCCAGCAGGAACACCAGCCCGGGCAGCCGCCGCGCCAGGCCGAGGACCGCGCCGCCGAGCACGACGAACAGGCCGCTCACCCAGATCGGCTCGAAGCCGCTCTTCCAGTCCGACCAGGTGCTCAGCACCGAGATGGCCAGGCCGGCCCCGGCCAGCATGAGATCGGCCGTGAGGTCGAGGTGGACGCCGCGCAGGGCCGGCCGGCGCAGGTAGAGGCCGATGAGGCAGGGCAGCAGGGAGATGGCGACGGTGAAGAACCAGGCGGTGGCGGTCAGGGCCAGCCCGGGGTCGGCCAGGTTGACCGCGGTGGCCGCCGCGGTGACCGGCAGCACCGCCAGGGTGACCCGCCAGCCGTGGGTGTAGGCGACCACGCCGGTGGCGAGGCAGAGCATGATCTGGGCGGTGTTCGCGGAGAAGGAGCCCATCTGGTCGGTGAGGACGGCCACCGCCGCCAGGACGAGCGTCACCGGGACCGGGCGGTGGCGCACAAGGGCCATGGGCGCGCCGACGAGCAGGGCCATCCCGGCCAGCCGCAGCAGCGAGACCGAGTCCTCGGTGTCGCAGGCCGAGACCATGAGGTCGAGTCCACTTCCGGCCACCCCGAGCGGCACGTCGAGGCGCAGTTCCCGCCAGCGCATCCGCCCACGGTAGCGGGAGGGAGGCAGCCGCCCGTCCTCCCCTCGGACGAGGAGGTCCTCCTCCTATCGGCCGGAAAATCGCCCGCAAGATAGATCGGAGGCCGAGAAGTCCGCGCTTAGGCTCTACCCCATGGCTAACGACGCAGGGCTTTTCTTCGGGGAGTTCGTCCGATCCCCGGGGACCATCGGCGCCCTGGCCCCCAGCTCCCCCCGCCTGGCCGACGCCGTCTGCAAGCCGGTGCCGGAACGAGGCGAGCCGGTCGTGGTCGAACTCGGACCCGGCACCGGATCGTTCACGGCCGAGATCCAGCGCAGGCTGGGTGGCCGCGGCCACCACCTCGCGGTGGAGCTGAACGAGCGGCTGGCCACCCGCCTGGCGTCCCGTTTCCCCGGGGTCGACCTGGTCTGCGGCGATGCCGCCGACCTGCCGAAGGTGCTGGCCGAGCGTGGTTTCGGACACGCGGACGTGATCGTGAGCGGGTTGCCGTGGGCGGCCTTTCCCACGACGGTGCAGGAGAAGCTGATGGACGCGGTCACCGCGGCGCTGACGCCGGGCGGGGCGTTCACCACGTTCTCCTACATCCACGCGATCCCGCTGCCGTCGGCCCGGCGCTTCCGGGTGCTGCTGGGCAACCGGTTCGAGGAGGTCGTCGCCGGCCGGACCGTGTGGGGCAATCCGCCGCCCGCCTTCGTCTTCCACGCGCGCCGGCCCAGAATATCGTTCTAACATGCGCGCATGGACTTCACCCTCCCCGAGAGCGCGCTGGCCGTCCAGCGCGGCGTAGCCGAGCTCTGTGCCCGTTACGACCTGGACTACTGGCAGCGCTGCGAGAGTGACAAGCGCTGGCCGGAGGAGGTCTGGGCCGACCTCGCCAAGGGCGGCTGGCTCGGGCTGGCCGTACCGGAGGAGTACGGCGGCGGCGGCCAGGGCCTGCTGGAACTGGCCGTCGCGACCGAGGCCCTGGCGGCCTCGGGCGCGGCGGGCGGCTCCGCCTTCACCTACGTGCTGACCCCCGGTTTCGGCGCGCTCACGCTGGCCCGGCACGGTACGGCGGAGCAGCGCGCCGAGCTGCTGCCGCGCCTGGCCACCGGCGAGCTCGAGACCTGCTTCGCGCTCACCGAGCCGGACGCCGGCTCCAACTCGCTGGCCATCACCACGCAGGCCCGCCGCGACGGCTCGGACTTCGTGGTCAACGGCCAGAAGATCTGGATCACCGGCGTGCAGCGCGCCACCTGGATGCTCCTGGTCACCAGGACCATCCCGGCCGGCGAGGCCAGGCCCCGCACCAACGGCCTGACGGTGCTGCTGGTCAACGTGCCCGAGGCGGTCGCCGCCGGGCAGCTCAGCTACCAGCCGATCCCGAAGCTGGGCGCCAACACCACGCCGTCGAACATGGTCTTCCTGGACGACCTTCGGGTGCCGGCCTCGGCGGTCGTGGGCGAGGTGGACGCGGGCGCGGCGGTGCTGTGGGACATCCTCAACCCGGAGCGCATCCTGCTGGCGGCCAGCGCGCTGGGCGGGGCCGAGGTGGGGCTGCGGGTCGCGGTGGACTACGCGCGCCAGCGTGAGGTGTTCGGCCGGCCGATCGGCGCCAACCAGGCCATCGCCTTCCCGCTGGCGCAGGTCAAGGCCAAGATCGAGCTGGCCAGGCTGATGCTCTACAAGGCGGCGTGGTCCTTCGACCGGCAGTTGCCGTGCGGCACCGAGGCCAACATCGCCAAGCTGACCGCGTCGCAGGCGGCCTGGGAGGCGGCCGACGCCGCCTTCCAGACGCACGGGGGGATGGCCTACTCGCTGGAGTACCCGGTGGCCAGGCTGCTGACCGACGCCCGGATCGGCAAGGTGGCGCCGGTGACCGAGGAACTGCTGCTCAACTACCTGGCCACGCAGGTGCTCGGCCTCCCGCGCAGCTTCTAGACGGGCAGCTTCTAGACGGGCAGCTTCTCATTGGGCTGCTTCTAGGCGGGCCGGTCAGCGGGAGAAGCGGGGGGCGCGCTTCTCCCGCAGGGCCCGCACGCCCTCGGCGGCGTCGGGGCCGGTGAAGCCGAGGAACTCCATCGCCAGGGAGGCGTCGAAGGCCGGTCCGGCGCTGCGCAGCCAGTTGTTGAGCGAGTACTTGGTCAGCCGGATGGCCTCGGCCGAGCCCTGCGCCAGCCGTACGGCCAGCTCCAGGGCGCGCTCCTCGACCAGGTCGTCGTCCACGCAGAGGCTGACCAGGCCCATCCGCTCGGCCTCCTCGCCGGAGACCGGCTCGCACAGCAGCAGGTGGTACTTGGCCTTGGCCAGGCCGCACAGCAGCGGCCAGATGATCGCCGCGTGGTCGCCCGCGGCGACGCCCAGGCGCGTGTGGCCGTCGATGATGCGGGCGGTGCGGCCGGCCACCGAGATGTCGGCCAGCAACGCCACCGCCAGCCCCGCGCCCACGGCCGGGCCGCGGATCGCCGACACGACCGGCTTGGAGCAGTTGATCACGTTGTAGACGATCTCGCGGGCCTCGGCGAAGACGCGCAGCCGGGTGGCGTGGTCGACGATCATCTCCTCGATCATCGCCAGGTCGCCGCCGGCGGAGAAGGCCTCGCCCTCGCCCCGGACCAGGATCGAGCGGACCTCCTCGTCGCGGTCGGCCTCGCGCCAGACGTCGGCCAGCGCGGCGTGGTCGGCCATGCTGACCGCGTTGAGGCGGCGCGGCTCGCTGATCGTGACGCGCAGGACGCCCTCGGCGGGGCGGTCGAGCTCGAGGCTCACAGGAACTCCTTCAGCCGGGCGGCGACGTACTCACGGGCCTCGACGGCCTGGTCGAACAGGCCGGGCAGGCCGAAGAAGCTGTGCACGGCGCCGTCGAAGCGGCGGGTCTCGACCGGCACGCCGGCCTCGGCCAGGCGCCTGCCGTACGCCTCGCCCTCGTCGCGCAGCACGTCGCAGCCGGCGGTGACGACGGTCGCGGACGGCAGCCCCGCGCAGGACGGCAGCCGCAGCGGCGACAGCCGCGGGTCGGCCGGGCCGGCGCCGGGCGCGTACTGCTCGGCGAACCACGCCATCTCGGCGGCGTCCAGCCCGAAGCCGGTGGCGAACTCGCGGTAGCTGGCGGTGTCCATGGCGGTGTCGAGCACCGGGTAGACGAGCACCTGGTGGGCCAGGCGCAGCCCGGCGTCACGGGCCTGCCAGGCGGCCACGGCGGCCAGGTTGCCGCCCGCGCTGTCGCCGATCACCGCGACCGAGCCGTTGCTCTGGTAGAAGGCCGGGCGGGCGAAGATGTCGCGCACCACGGCCCAGGCGTCGTCGGCGGCGGCCGGGAAGCGGTGCTCGGGGGCCAGCCGGTAGTCGACGGAGACCACGACCGCGCCGGTGCGCAACGCCAGGTCGCGGCCGAGCGCGTCGTTGCGGCGGACGCTGCCGAAGACCCAGCCGCCGCCGTGGAAGTAGACGACGACCGGGAGCGCGTCCTCGCCCGGGTCGGCGCGGTAGACGCGGACCGGCACCTCGCCCACCCGCTCGTCACGGACGTAGGGGAGCTTGGGACGGGGGCCGCGCTGCAGCGCGAACCCGTCCTGGGCGCGCATCGCCTGGATGGTGGCCAGGTCGAGCGAGCCGAGGTCCACGCCGAGGTCGGACGGGTAGCTCGCGACGAAGGCCGCTGCCTGAGGGTGCATGGTGACGAATCTAGCGGGCGGCTTCGACGAAGTGCTCGACGAGCCGGTCCTCCCGGGCCCGTTCGGGATGCCACTGCACGCCCACGCCGAAGCGGTGGCCCTGCAGCTCGATGCCCTCGACGATCTGGTCGTCGGCCCACGCGACGGCCAGCAGGCCGCTGCCCAGGCGCTTCACCGACTGGTGGTGCGGGGCGGTGACCTCGACCCGGTCGCCGACCGCCTTGCCGAGCTTGCTGGAGACGCTGACCTGGATGACGTGCGGGCGGCCGGGCTCGTGGTGGCGGTCGTGGTCGACCACGTCGGGCAGCCACGAGATCAGCGAGCCGCCCTGGGCGACGTTGAGCACGTGCATGCCGCGCCCGACGGCCAGGATCGGCAGGTCGGCCTGGACGGCGGCGCGGGCCAGGGCCAGCTCGAAACGGTCGCGCATCGGCTGCGGCTCGGGCACCCGGTCCTCGATCTCCTCGCCATAGGCCTCCGGGCCGACCTCCACTCCCCCGGCCAGCACCAGGCCACGCAGTCCCCGCACGTAGTCGTCGACCGCCTGGGGGCTCAGCGGGGGCAGGACCACCGGCGCGCCGCCGGCTCGCTCGACCGCCTTGGCATAGGCCGGTGGGGACAACACCGCCTCGCGGACCCAGGTGTCCCACCTGGCGGCCTCGTAGTAGGCGGTGATACCGATCAGCGGTCGGGACATGCGCTCTCCAGGGGACTGCGCTCCCTCAACGGGACTCTCACGGGGGCACCAGGCCCATCATGGCGCACTCCATTTCGGTTATGTCACCAAACTCAGCTTTCACGTGCGGCCGATCGCCCTTTGTCGCGGCTTCCCGTCCGGGTGTCAGGCGGCGCCGATCGCGGAGAAGGACAGCCCGGTCGCCCGGTGCAACGGGTCGTCCGGCAGGGCGGCCCGGGCGTCGCGCAGCGCCTCGGCCGTGCCGAGCCCGGCGCGCAGGCCGTCGTGCAGGGCGAGCATCAGCGGAACCACCGCCTCGTCGTGCACCGGGACGGTGCTGGCCACGATCCCGGCGGTGCCGAGCGGCAGCAGCGCGGCCGACAGGCCCAGCAGCTCCTCGCCGCCGACCGGCTCCATCCGCCCGGAGTCGCAGCTCGACAGGATGATCCGGTACGGCGCGCGGCTCAGCCGCTCCACGTCGTGCACGGTCAGGGGGCCGTCGTCGAGGTGCAGGCTGGAGAACATGGGGCTGTCGGCGCGGAAGGAGCCGTGCGCGGCGATGTGCGCCAGGCTGCTGCCGTCGATGCGCTTGAGCACCTCCTGGGCGGTGGCCTGGCCGTTCTCCAGCACGGTGGCCGCGCCGTACCGGCCGGCCAGGACCGGAACCTCGGCCCCGCCGCCGCCGAGGCCGGGCCCGCGCACCAGCACCACCGGGCCGTCCGGCGGCGGGATGCGGGCGGCGCGCAGCCACGCGGCGGCCGAGGGCGAGACGCTCAGCACCCGCTCGCGCAGCGAGGGCAGCAGCGCCCACGGCACGTCGTGCAGGTGCCCGGGCGGGACCAGCACCAGCGGGGCCGACCCCAGATGGGCTGCGGCCTCGCCGAGCAGTTCGGCCTCCAGACGGCGGGCGGCGCGTTCGAGGCCGGCGGCGGGCGCGCCGTAGGCCAGGCGGCGCAGGGCGGCGTTGGCGTGCGCGGCCTCGGCGGCGGCCCCCGTCAGTGTGCCCGCCGGGTAGGCCCGCACCCGGCCGCCGCCGCACAGCAGGACCCGCAGCCGGCCGTCGATCACCACGATCTCGGCCAGCCGGCGCGGGCCGAGCTCGCGCAGCACCTCGCGGGCGAGCCCGCCGGGACCCGGCCGGGCCGCCCGGCCGCCCTCGGCGCCCAGGGCGAGCAGGCGGTCGCGGATGGCGCGCTCCAGGCGGTGCTGCTCGCGCTGGAGCTGCGGCACGGCCTTGCCGGCCGAGCGGGCCTCCTCGACGCGGCCGGAGATCTCGCGGAAGGCGGTCAGGTCGCGCATCAGGAGGGGGTCCTCGGGCGGGCGGGCCGGGGGGACCGACAGCGCGCTGGCCCGCCAGCGTTCGCTCCAGGCCAGCAGCCGTCTGGGGTGGTCGCCGACGACGCGCTGGGCCAGGGTGGCCAGCTCCGCGCCCTGGGCGCCGACCCCGGCCCGCAGCTCGGCGGCGCCCAGGGTCATGCGGTGCTCGTCCAGCAGGTCGAGGCCGCGGCGGCAGGCGGCCAGCACGCCCGCCTCCCGGCCGGCCATGCCGGCCAGCAGGGCCTGGGCGAGCCAGCCGTCCACGCGGGCGTAGGCGGGGCCGCGGTGGCGGGCCCTGGCCGCCCTGGCCAGGTGGGCCCCGGCCTCGCCCGTACGGCCAGCGGCGGCCGCGGTACGGCCGGCCAGCAACCAGGCCCGGGGGGCGTCCGGCGAGCCCAGCTCCTGCAGCCGGGCCGCCACCGCCGCGGCCTCCTGGGCGAGGGCGGCGGGGTCATCCGGGCGGGGGTGGCGGACGGGTTCCCGGGAAGCCGGCTCCTGCGGATGAGGGGCGGGTTCCGGGGAGCCTGGCTCCTCGGAGTGAACGGTGGCCTCCCGGGAGGCCGGGGCTTCGAGGTGGCCGGTGGTTGTCGGCGAGGGCGGGGCTTCGGCGTGGGGGGCGGTGGTCGGGGTGGTCGGGGCTTCGAGATGGGGGGCGGGGGTCGGGGTGGTCGGGGCTTCTGGGCGGGGGGTGGCGTGGCGGGCGGTGGCTAGGGTGAGGCGGGCGTGGGCGGCCCACCAGGGGCGGCGCTGGGCGGTGAAGGCGCGGGCGGCGGCCTCGGCCCGGTCGATGGCGGTGGCGTGGTCGCCGAAGGCGAGGGCGGCCCGCGCGGCGGTGAGCACCAGCTCGGCCCGCCGGGAGGCCGGCCCGCCCAGCCGGTCCATCCGCTCAGCCCCGGCGTCGGCCTCCCGCAGCGCGTCGCGGGCCAGCCCGGCGGTGAGCAGCACGTCGCACCGCCACAGGTCCACCACGTAGGAGGGCGTCCCCAGCTCGGCCAGCGTCCGCTCGGCCTGCTCCAGGTGGTGCAGCGCCGCGGGCAGGTCGCCGCTGCGGAAGGCGGCCACCCCCCGGTTGACCACCGCGATGGCCTTGTCGTGCTCCTGCCCCGTGGTGTCCCAGAGCGCCTCGGCGCCGTCGAAGTCGGCCCGGGCCCGCTCCACCGACCCGAGCGCGAGATAGAGCGTTCCACGAAGGGTGAGCGCCCTGGCCAGCCAGATGGTGTCCTCGCCCCGGCGCAGCAGCGGAATGGCCCGCCGCAGGTCCTCCAGCCCCTCCTGGTGCCGCCCCAGCACCCACATCACGTACGCCCGCCGGAACAGCACCCGCGGCAACGTCGCCCCGGTGGCCAGCTCGCAGGCCCGGGTGAGCGCCTGGATGCTGGCCCCGGTCCGCCCGGCGTGCACGTATCCCAGTCCGAGGGTGGCCAGCACGTCGGCCTCCCGCTCGGCCGACCCGGACTCCCGGGCCAGGCGGCGGGCGCGGTTGAGGTGGCCGAGCCCGGCCCGCAGGTCGCCGAAGTCGCGCTCCCAGATGCCGATCACCTGATGCGCCACCGAGGCGTCGTGCGGCCCCGGCGCGGACCCGAGCAGCTCGCGCGCCCGCGCGAGCGCTTCCTGGGGACGCGCGAACACCAGGGGCAACAGCTCCACGGCGCTTCCCGTGATCACGCATCGATGCTAGACGTGGAACTGCTGAGGAGTCCACGACGGGTGAATCAACTGGGGGTGGCCCGACTCCTAACAAGCGACAGCCACCGGCGCACAGGGAGCCACCATGAGGCCTGACCGTTTCCGAGAGCAGTTCGACGCGATGAACGAGGGCGCCAGGGAGCGCGGCCGTCCGCTCGCCTACGACCCCGAGCGGTTCTTCACCTGGGAGAAGGGGTGCCTGCTGGCCCGCGAGGGCGAGGACGCCGAGGTGGTGGCGGCCACCATCGACCGGCTGGAGCTGACCAGGCGCGGCGAGACGCGCAACGAGCGCAGCGGGATCCGCGCCCTGCGCTTCGGTGATCCGTTCCGCGACGGTGACAACGCCGACGAGGACGTGCGCCGGGTGCTGGGCGAGCTGCCGCGGCGGGGCGGCGAGCTGGGGCCGTACGCGACCCGCAACCACATCGTCAGCGTGACCGAGGTGAACGGCTGCCCCAACGACGAGCCGGAGCCGGTCTCCACCATCGCGCCGGCCGCGCTCAACCCGGGCCTGGCGGCGGCGCGCGGGAACGGGAGCGTTCGGGTGCTGGTCGTCGACACCGGCCTGGTCGCGGGGGTGACCGAGACCTACCCGTGGCTGCGTGACGTGGTCACCGACGACGAGCTGGAGCCCGACTTCGGGCCGCTGGCGCAGTACGTCGGCCACGGCACCTTCATCGCGGCCGTCCTGAAGGCGGTGGCGCCGGACGCCGCCGTCGAGGTGGACGACGCCATCCCGGCGATCATGGCCGCGGCGGTCCCGGAGGACGTCTTCGGCGAGGCCCTGCTGGAGGTGCTCGACGACAAGGGCTGGCCGCCCATCCTGAGCCTGTCGGCGGGCGCGGTCACCGAGGACGACCGGGCGCTGCTGGGCCTGAAGACCTTCATGGAGCGGCTCGCGCAGGAGCCCACGGTGCTGGTGTGCTCGGCCGGGAACAACGGCAGGGACGAGCCCTTCTACCCCGCCTACCACGCGAAGAGCATGCCCGGAAAGGTGATCGCGGTGGGGGCGCTGCGCGCCGACGGGCAGGGCCGCGCCTGCTTCAGCAACCACGGGGAGTGGGTGACCGTCTACGCGCCGGGCGAGCGGATCTCCTCGGTGTTCACCGCGGCCGACCACACCCCGCCGCTCTACGTCTACCGGCACTCCACCTTCGAGGAGTGCCGCTTCACCCACCAGCCGCCCTACGCCGACTGCAGTTGCGTCACGCCGCGCATCGACGGCGAGCGCTCGCTGGCGCGCGACGGCAACGCCGCCGGGATCGCGGCCACCCGCAAGGCCTTCACCGGGCTGGCCCGCTGGAGCGGCACCTCCTTCTCCACGCCCATCGTCGCCGGGATGATCGTCAACCAGATGCTCGAGTCCGGCGAGGACGACCCCGTGGTCGCGGCGCAGCACCTGCTGGCCAAGCAGGCGGTCGCCATCGGCGGCGGAGGGAGCGGCACGACGCTGACGCCGCCCACCTGGCGGCCCCTGCCGTACGGGCCGGCCTGAGCGCGCGCCCTATCTGCGGCAGTGATCGGAGACGTACGATGACACTCCCCGGACCTAGGGAAGTCATCGTGGATCACGAATCCATCGGACGGCTCTTCCAGGCCGCGGCGAAAGGCGACGCCGCGGCCTGGCGGAGCCTCGTCGAGGCGCTGAGCCCGCTGGTGTGGTCGGTGGTCCGCGCCCACGGCCTGTCCGACGCCGACGGGCACGAGGCCTACCAGACGACCTGGTTCCGGCTGGCCCAGCACCTCGATCGCATCCGTGAGCCCGAACGCGTCTCCACCTGGCTGGCGACCACCGCGCGCAACGAGTGCCGGAAGATCATCCGGTCCGGCCGCAAGCTCGTCGTGGGCGAAGCCGACACCTTCGACCGCATCCCGGACGAGCGCACTCCAGAGACGGTGGTCATCGAATCCGAGGAGGCCGCCGCCGAGGCCGAGCGCCATCGCCGGCTCTGGGCGGCCTTCCAGCAGCTCGGCGACAAGTGCCAGCGGCTGCTTCGTGTGTTGATGGGCTCGCCCCCGCACAGCTACCAGGAGGCCGCCGCCGCGCTCGGGCTGCAGATCGGCAGCATCGGGCCGATGCGCCAGCGCTGCCTGCGCCGGCTGCGCGTGCTGATGAGCGAGGGTGGCGGGCCGTGACCGAGGACGACGACATGCTCGAGAACGATCTCCGCCGCGCCGCGGAGTTCCTGGACCCCGTGCCGGCCGCGCTCCTGGACAGCGCGGTGGCGGCCTTCACGCTGCGCTCGCTCGACGCCGAGCTGGCCACGCTGACCTTCGACTCGCTCGCCGAGGCCGCCGCCGTCCGCTCCGGCGGCGGGGTGCGGGTGCTCGGCTTCTCCTCCGGTGAGCACCAGGTGGAGGTGGAACTGTCCTTCACCGACGGCAGTGGCCGCCTGGTCGGCGCGGTCGAGCCGCCCGAGCCGGCCGAGGTGGTGGTCGAGGGGGCGTCCTGGTCGCGTGCCGTACGGGCGGACGCCCTGGGGCGGTTCACCTGCGCGGGGCTGGCCTCCGGGCCGCTGAGCCTGCGGGTACGGCTGGCCGCGGGCGAACTGCGCACAGAGTGGATCACCGCCTAGGCCGGCAGCCGGTGAGCACCCCCCGGTGCTCGCCGGTCCGGCCCGGCGGAGGCCCGCCCGCGCCTAGTGGCGGGTGACCGCGGCGCGCCGGCCGAGCAGCAGGCCCAGGGCCAGCATGCCGAGGCCGAGCACCAGGTGCAGCCAGTTGTCGGCGGCGTTGAGCGGGACGAAGTTGGCCGAGCTGTCGGGATCGACGAGCAGGCCGTAGATCCACAGCACGAGGTAGACGACACCACCGCCGATCAGGAAGCCGCGCGCGCCGCTCCAGGTGCGCGAGAGCACGACTCCGGCCGCGCCGAACAGCAGGTGGACGATGTTGTGAAGGACGGAGACCTGGAAGACGCCCAGGAGCATCGCGCCCGAGTGGTGGCCGGCGGCCTGCAGGTCGCCGGTGTCGGTGGTGAGGCCGGGGATGAAGCCGGCCACACCGACCAGCAGGAAGACGATGCCCACGATCAGCGACGCCAGTTGAACGGGAGTACGGGCCGTACGGGCTGAAGCCGAGCTCATGACTCCTCCTTCGTTCGTCGGATGGGGTACGGCTACCCGCGATGACACCTTGTAGACGCTGTTTCGGGAGGTGGACGGGGGGCAGCCCGACCTCATGGGTGATTCGGTGCAGGACGGGTGTTTCGGGTTCGCGTTCGACGACCGCTACCGGCGGTGGCTCTCGGTGCTGGGGATCCGGCCCGCGAACTGCGGCCTGGTGGTGTCGGACGCCGGCATCCGGGTGCGTTTCGGGCCGTGGGAGGTCTCGACCGGGCTGGACAATTTGGCCGGTGCCGAGATCACCGGCCCGTACCAGGCGATCAAGGTGATCGGGCCGCACCTGTCGCTGGCCGACCGCGGTGCGACCTTCGGCACCAACGCCCGCCGCGGGGTCTGCCTGCGCTTTCACCGGCCGGTGCGCGGCGGCGAGCCGACCGGCCTGGTGCGCCACCCGGGGCTGACCGTCACGGTGGCCGACCCGGAGGGGCTGATGGCGCGGTTGCGGCCCCACCTCGGCCCGTCGTCGTCGTGAGGGGGCGCCCGCTACGCTCTCCGCATGCGCGCCACCGTTGACGGAGAAGACGTTCGCCTGGCCGTCGGCCTGGCGATCGACACGCTGAAGGACGCCGACCCCGCGGCGTGGGAGTCGAAGGCCGGCACCCTGGAGTGGACCTGCCGGGAGACCCTGGAGCACCTGGCCGACGACCTGTTCAGCTACGCCTCCCGGTTCGGCCTGGCCAAGCCGCCCACCACCCGGCTGCTGCCTTTCCGGCGCGTCACCGAACGGCCGGGCGGGCCGGAGAGCATCATCTTCGCCGACCCGGCGGCGCCGCCGGACGGCCTGCTGCTCCTGGTCGAGGCGTGCGGGGGGCTGCTGGCCTCCATCGTGCGCACCGCGCCGCCGGACACGCTGGCCTACCACGTCTTCGGCCCCTCCGACCCGGAGGGATTCGCCGCGATGGGCGTGGTGGAGACCCTCGTGCACACCCACGACCTCGCCCAGGGCCTGGGCCTGGCCTGGTCACCGCCCCGCGAGCTGTGCTCGAAGGTGCTGGAGCGGCTCTTCCCGCACGTCACGGCGGACGGCGACCCGTGGGAGGTCCTGCTCTGGGCCACCGGCCGCACCTCCCTGCCCGGCCGCCCGCAGCTCACCGGCTGGCGCTGGTACGGCGCGCCGCGCCCGTGAGCCCCGAACCCGCGCTCAGCCGGCGCACGCTCAACCGCACCCTGCTCCAGCGGCAACACCTGCTCGCCCGCAGCACGGACCTGTCGGCGCTCCAGATGACCGAGCACCTGCTCGCCCTGCAGTCGCAGGAGCCGAACTGGCCTTACGTGGGCCTGTGGACCAGACTGGCCGAGTTCACCCACGCCGACCTCACCGGCCTGCTCGCCGACCGTTCCGTGGTGCGCTCCACGCTGATCCGCGGCACCCAGCACCTGGCCACGGCCGAGGTCTTCGCCCTGCTCCGGCCGGTCGTCCAGCCGGTGCTGGACCGGTCGGCGCGCTCGCCGTACTTCACCGCGCAGACCGACGGCCTCGACCTCGCCGACCTGCTCGCGGCGGGCGCGGAACTGCTGGCCGGGCGGACCCTGAGCCGCCGGGAGTACGGCACGCTGCTCGCCGCGCGCTTCCCCGGCCGCAAGGGCTCCATCCTCGCCGGAGCCGTCGAGCTCCGGACGCCACTGCTGCATCCCAACCCGGGCGGGACCTGGGGCGGCTGGGGCACGCGGCCCGGCATGCCGGTGGCCCGCGCCGAGGACTGGCTCGGCCGCCCGCTGCCCGCCGAGGCCCGCCCGGACGAGGTGATCGCCCGCTACCTCGCCGCCTTCGGCCCGGCCACCGTCAAGGACGTCCAGGCCTGGTCGGGACTGACCCGGCTGCGCGAGGTGACCGACCGGATGGACCTCAGGCGCCTGCGCGACGAGGAGGGCCGCGACCTGCTCGACCTGCCCCACCTGCGGCCGGCCGACCCCGGCCGGCCCGCGCCGGTGCGTTTCCTGCCCGCCTTCGACAACGTGCTGCTCGCCCACGCCGACCGGACCCGCATCATCACCGACGCGGACCGCAAGCTCGTCATGCCGGGCGGCGCGATGGTCCGCCCCACTTTCCTCGTCGACGGCTTCGTGCACGGACTCTGGGCGGTGCGGGGCACGGAACTGCTGCTCCAGCCGTTCCGGCCGCTGCCGGACGAGGCCGGCGCGGAGCTCGTGGCCGAGACCGAGCGGCTCCTGCCGTTCGTCGGCGCGCACCGCTTCCGGATCGAGCCCGCCTGATCAGTCCGATACACCGCTCCCTCACTCCCTACGCGGTGACGTTCGACTTCGCCCGCATGCGTCTGCTGGTGGAGCCGGGGGCTCGGTAGGGTGATCGTCATGGCGTTGCTGGCTCACCTCGACCGGTTCAACCGGCGGCATCCGTGGAGCCACAACGACCACTACGGACCCTGGATCGCCCGCCAGGTGCGCGGCGCGCGGCAGGTGCTCGACGTGGGGTGCGGGACCGGCAACCTGGTCGCGCTGCTGCGCCGGGGTGGCGCCGCGGTGACCGGGCTGGAGCCCGATCCGGCGACGGCCCGGCTGGCGGTGGAGCGGTTCGCCGGCGACCCCGGGGTCGCCATCGTGCGGACCGGATTCGACGGGCGGGAGCCGGGGCGGCGGTGGGACGCCGTCACGCTGGTGGCGGTGCTGCACCATCTGCCGCTGGTGCCGACGTTGCGGGAGCTGCGGGAGTGCCTCGTGCCGGGTGGGCGGCTGGTGGTGGTGGGGTGTTATCGGCAGGACGGGGCCGGTGACCTGTTCGCGGCGCTGGCGGCCGTGGTGGCCAACCCCGTCGTGGGGCTGCTCAAGCACCCGCGCCGGGCGGTCGCGACGCCCGCGCACATGGCGGCACCTGTCGCCGAGCCGCGGGAGACGCTGGGCGAGATCCGGGCCGCGGCGGCGCGGGAACTGCCCGGGGCGCGTATCCGGCGGCGGCTATTCTGGCGGTACAGCCTGGTCTACGACGCCCCGGCCTGACCCCGGCCTTCCCCGGCCTTCCCCGGCCTGACCCGGGCTTCCCCGGCCTTCCCCTCCAACCTTCATCCCCGGCCCTCCTCCCCCCGACCTTCATCCCCGCCTTCTGAGCCGGCGGTGCGATCGGCTGACGGGTCAGGTTGCTTCGGCGCTGAGGGTCTGGGTGACGGGCCGGCGGGCGGCCAGGCGGGCGGGGAGGGCGGTAAGGGCGGCCGTCGCCAGGACGGCCACGACGGCGGCGCCGTACAGCCAGAAAGCGGGCGGATCCACCGCGTTCCGGGCAGCGAACAACGACAGCAGCCCGACGCCCAGCGGGACGCCGAGGACGGCCCCCGGCAGGGCGGGCAGGAGCTGGGCGAAGGAGAGTCCCGCGGCGATCTGCCCGGGGGTCGCGCCGAGGGTGCGGGCGATGGCCATGGTCGCGCGGGATTCCATGGCGGTGGTCCAGGTGAAGGTGACGGTGTTCGCCACGGCCAGGAGGATCAGCAGGAGGGTGACGGCGAGCATCAGCCGCCGGTCGTGCACATCCCGCAGGTTGGGCAGCGCGCCGGAGCCGTCCAGGCCGTACCCCCGAGGCCGCTGGACGTGCATGGACACCAGGGCGACCAGCGCGATCACCGTGGTGGCCGTGGACCACGCCTGCAGGACGGCCCGGCCCGGCCGGCGGGCGGTCAGCCGCAGCCCGAGCAGCAGCGGCGTGGGCAGCAACGCGGACAGCGCGGTGAGCCGCGGCCGGTGCCGGGGCTCGTGCACGGGGGCCGACAACGCCGTGACGGTCGCCGTGCGCAGGGCCCGCAGCGTCGGGCGCAGCGTGGACAGGACCGCCACCGCCACGGCGAGGACGGTGGCCGCGACGACGGTGGCCACGCCCGGCCCGGCGGCGTCGCCGATCCGGCTGGCGGTGGGGCTGGCGATGGCGGGCACGGTCAGCCGGGCCAGCGCCAGCCCTGCCGCCTCCCCGGCCAGCGCCAACGCCAGGTACTCGGCGAGCAGGACGGCGGCGATCAGCCCCGGGGTGGCGCCGACGGCCTTGAGCAGCCCGGCCCGGCGGGTCTGCTCGACGGCGCGCCCCGCCGCCAGGGCTCCCACGCCGGTGACGGCCAGCAGGCTGAGCAGCCAGGCCCCCACGACCAGGATGGGCCGGCTGACGCGGAGGATGGCCAGGTCGCGCTCGGCCCTGAACTGCCAGGTGTGGAAGGTGATCCGCGCGCCGGAGAGCCGGTGGGCCTCGGCGAACGCCTCGGTGGCGGCCGGGTCGCGCAGGTCGAGGTCCATGGCCAGAGTGACCGGCAGGTCGCGGGAGGCGGCCAGGGCCTTGGCGTCCGCCCGGGTCATCCAGGCCAGGCCGCTGTAGTCGACGGGGCCGCCGCCGGGGCCGATCTGCGCCGCTCCGGGGTAGACGGAGGTGGCCGCGGTCACCGCGATGCCGACGACCGGGTAGGAGCGGCCGGCGATGGTGACCCGGTCGCCGACGCCGGCGCCGAGCGCGGTCGCGAAGCCGCGTTCGAGCACCGTGCCGCCGGAGCGCACCCACGCGCCGGAGGTCACCAGCGGCCGGTTGACCGGGCCTGCCCGCTCGGCGAAGCCGTGCACCACCACCGGGGAGGAGACGGCGTCGCGGGTGGTGAGGGTGGCGTAGACGATGCGGTAGGGCCCGTGGTGGGCGGCGACCTCGGCCTCCTCGGCCAGCGCGGCCAGGATCGAGGGCACGGCCGGGCCGGGGTCGCCGGAGAGGGCCACCACGTCCGGCCCGGCGGTGGCCGCGCGGGTCTGCTCGTAGAGGGCGTCGGTGACGCCGCCCAGCGACAGGCCGAGCGCCATCGTCGCGGTCGCCACGGTCACCGCGAGCGTCAGCAGCGCGGCCTGGAGCCTGTGCCGCCGCAGGTCGGCCAGCACCAGCCGGGCGACGAGGACGGCGGAGCCCACGCCGCCGGCCAGACCCGAGCACGACCGGGGGTCCAAGATGCGACCCACTCCGCTCACCCGTCCAGGCCGATCAGCCCGCCGAGGCTGCCGAGCCCGCGCGGCTGGGCGCGGGCCAGCCACGTGTCGTCGACGAACCGCCCGTCGCGCATCGAGACCACCCGGTCGGCGGTGGCTCCCACGCGTTCGTCGTGCGTGACGAGGACCAGGGTCTGGCCCGCGGCCCGCAGTTCCTCGAAGATCCTCAGCACGTCGAGGGTGGCGGCGCTGTCGAGGTTGCCGGTGGGCTCGTCGGCCAGCACCACCAGCGGCTCGTTGACCAGCGCGCGGGCGACGGCGACCCGCTGGCGCTGCCCGCCGGACAGCTGGGAGGGCAGGTGCCGGGCCCGCGCGGCCAGTCCGACCCGCTCCAGCAGGGCGGCGGCGCGCCGCCTGGCCTGGCGGGGCGAGCGGCCGGCCAGCAGGGCCGGCAGTTCCACGTTCTCGGCGGCGGTCAGCTCCTCGACCAGGTGGAAGGCCTGGAAGACGAAGCCCACCGACCTGCGCCGCATCCGCGCCAGGGCTCGCTCGCTCAGCGGGTCGACGCGCCGCCCGGCGACCCACACCTCGCCACTCGTGGGGCGTTCCAGGCCGCCCAGCAGGTGCAGCAGGGTGGACTTCCCGCACCCGCTAGGCCCCATGACGGCCAGCGTCTGCCCCTGCGGCACCTCCAGGTCGACCTCGTCGACCGCGAAGACGCGGCTCTGCCCCTGCCCGTGCGTCTTCACCAGGCCCACGGCCCGCAGCGCGACGTCCGGTCCGTTCATCCGCCCTCGACCCCGCTCTCGTTCCCGCGCCTCGACCAGGCGCGCTCGCAGGCTTCCAGCCAGCGCAGGTCCGCCTGCAGCCGCAACACGACCCCTTCCAGCAGCAGTACGGCAGGCGAGCCCGCCGCCTCGGCCAGCACCGCCCCCTGCACCTCCCGCAGCCGGCGCAGCAGTTCCCGGCGCTGGGCGGCGACGAGCTCCACCGGGTCGGCCAGCCGGGCCGCCGCCGCGGCGGCGAGCTTGAGATGGAACTCCGCCAGGTCGGGCTTCGGCCAGCCCACCTCGGCCAGCCACGCCGCGACCCGCTGCTGCCCGGCCGGCGTCAGCGCGTAGACCTTGCGCTCCGGACGCTCGGGCAGTCCCTCGGCCCGCTCGCACACCACCAGCCCCGCGCGTTCCAGGCGGCCCAGGGTCACGTAGATCTGGCCCCGGTTCATCGCCTCGCCCAGCGGGCCGAGGCTGCGCTGGAGCCGGGCATGCAGGTGGTAGCCGTGCGCCGGCTCCTTGGCGAGCATCGCCAGCACTGCGTCCTGCACACGACCCCCTAACGGTTGGCTAATAGATAGCGGTTAGCCGTGATCCCTGTCAAAGCGCCGGCGGGTAGCCCCGAGCCGGAGCGGGCAGGGGTGGCCCATGCACGCACCAGTCACGCACCGGACGATCGACGTCGACGGCGTCGAGACCTTCTACCGGGAGGCGGGGCCGCCGGACGCCCCGGTGTTCCTGCTGCCGCACGGCTATCCCTGCTCCTCCTACGAGTTCCGCGACCTGATGCCCGCGCTCGGCGACCGCTGGCGGCTGGTGGCGCCCGACCTGCCGGGCTTCGGCTACAGCGCCACCCCCAAGGGGTTCGCGTGGACCTTCGACGGTTACGCCGACTTCCTCGAGCGCTTCACCCACGTGCTGGGACTGTCGCGCTACGCGCTCTACCTGCACGACTACGGCTCGCAGTTCGGCCTGCGGCTGGCCCTGCGCGCCCCCGAGCGGGTCGCCGCCCTCGTCATCCAGAACGGCGACATCTACGAGGACACCATGGGGCCCAAGTACGCCGGGCTGAAGGCGTACTGGTCCGACCCGACGCCGGAGGGCCGGGCGAAGCTCGCCGCGAACGTCTCGGAGGAGGGTTTCCGCGACGAGTTCGCCGGCGACCTGCCCCCGCACCTGGCCGAGCGGGTGAGCCCCGACCTGTGGAAGCTGCACTGGAGCCTGATGGACACGCCGCAGCGCCGGGGGAACGTCGTGAGGCTGTTCGAGGACCAGGCGACGACCCTCGGCTGGTTCGCCAAGGAGCAGCAGTACCTGCGCGAGCACCGCCCGCCGGCGCTGATCGTCTGGGGGCCCCATGACGGCTACATGCCCGAGGAGTCGGCCCGGGCCTACCTGCGCGACCTGCCGGACGCGGAACTGCACGTGCTCGACGCCGGGCACTGGGCGCTGGAGACCAGCCTCGGGGAGATCGTCCCGCTGGTCCGCGACTTCCTCGGCCGGGTGCACACCTCGTAGGGGGTCCCATTGAACTTAGGTCTATGCCGTCCGGCCCGAAGTCCCACGAGCGGTTCATCAGGCAGAAGGACGAGAGGCCGCCTCGCCGCTGCGAGTCTCGGAAGTGCACTCCCCCTGACACCAGTTGAGAGGCACCTGTGCTCAGAAGAATCGCGGTTGCGGCCGGCCTGCTGGCGGCGACCATCGTGGCCGTCCCCCACACCGCCACGGCATCGGCGCGCACCGGACCGGACCCGGTGCGGGCCGCGCTGGACAAGGCCTTCGCCGAGGCGACCGGCGGCGCGGACGGCCCCGGCGTCCAGGCCGTGGCGATGCGCAACGGGAAGGTCATCTGGTCGGCGAGGACCGGCCGGGCGGTGGAGGACCCGCCCGCCCCGGTCACCGGCCGGACGCTGTTCAGCCTGGCCAGCTTCGGCAAGCTCATCCTGGGCGCCTACGCCCTCCACCAGGCCGACAAGGGCGCCCTCCCCCTCGACCAGCCCATCTCCGCCCACATCGGGACCAAGCTGCCCGGCGCGAAGGTGGTCACGCCGCGGATGCTGCTCACGCACACCGCGGGCTACCCGGACCTGTACAGCCATCCCAGCACCGCGCCGCTGCTGCCGCGGGGCGCCGAGTACGACCCGAACCGGCCGTTCACCTTCGCCATGCTCGCGCCGGGCATCAGCGAGCCGGTCAAGCCGGGCACCCGCTTCGCTTACTCCAACACCGGGTTCATCATCCTGGCCCACGTGCTGACCGAGATCGCCGGCGGCGAGAAGGCGCTGGAGCGGGACGTGCGGCGCTTCCTCGCCAAGGCGGGCGAGCGAGGCGACCACCTCACCGGCGAGCGCGCCCCGCGCCATCGCCTCCGCTTCGCGCACGGTTACCTCGACGGCGGCAACGGCAAGCTCGTGGACTACTTCACCGCGTTCGGGGCCACCGGCGTGCCCACCGACGTGTACGGCCTGCCGTTCGGCGACGGCATGTTCGCCGGCACCGCCTTCGGCGCCGCCCGCTTCCTGGACGCGTTGTTCACCGGCCGCCGCCTCCTGCGCCCGGCCACCCTCGACGCGATGGTCAAGCCCACCGCCCTGTCGGTCGCCGCCAACATGCCGTACGGCATGGCCGCCCTCAGCGTCGAGTACGCCGGGCTCGCCTGGAAGGGCCACAGCGGCGGCTGGGGCGGCTTCACCTCCATGGCCGCCACCGACCGGGCCGGCGGGGTGACGATCGCCGTGGTCAACAACCGGCTGACCGAGACCGATGCCGCCGGGGCGACGTGGGCGAAGCTGGCCGCGGCCTACGCCGCCGCCAAGTAACCGCACCGCCTCCTACGACGCGTCCCGCACGAGGACCACCACGTCCGCCTCCTACGACCGGTCCCGCAGGAAGACCACCACGTCCGCCTCGGGGCCGGTCAGCCGCTGCCAGCCGGTCCGCTCGTACAGCCGGATCGCGTCGTCCGCCTGGGGCGAGGTCAGCAGCCAGGCGCGAGGGGCGTCCGAGCAGAGCAGGTCGAGGATGCGCGCGGCCAGGCCCTGGCCGCGCGCGTCCGGGCTGACCGCCAGCTCGTCGACCTCCAGCGCCCCGACCAGGCGCGTCTCCACCGCCGCGCCGAGCGCGCGGCGCACCCGGTCGTAGGCGCGGCCCGACGGGAAGGGCCCGGCGGTCGGCCAGGCCGTGCCGAACCCGGCGGGCCGGCCGTCCTGGGTGGCCAGCACCGCGACGAAGCCCGGGCGGCTCGCGTCGCCGGGCAGCCGCCGGGCGAAGTCGGCGGCGCCGTACCCGTCCTCGTACCACGGCGGCCCGCTGAACGCGGTGCGGTAGATCTCGGTCAGCTCGCCGGCGTGCGCGAGCACCTGATCCCCGGTGAGCCGCCTCATCGCGGCACATCTGCTGGACATCATCGCCGCACCTCACTGTCTACATATACTTAGCCAGTGACCCTAGATTCGGTACGCATCACTGGTCAACCGGAAATAGACCGTTACCTCACCCGGTCGGTGGAATCGGCCGCCATGCTGGTGAACGGCCTGACCGTGACCACCGCCCACGGCCGCCCCGTCACGCCCCCGTCCTCGCCCGAGGCCCGGCTGGCGGCGATCCTCGCGCACTCGCCGTCCGCCGGCCTCTCCCCGGCCGACGCCGACCACCTCGCCGGCGTCGCGGTCCAGCTCGCCCCCGCCTTCCGCACCGGCGAACCGGCGGAGCCGGTCGCGGCGCGCCTCAACGACCTGCTGGTCCGGCACGGCGCCGTCCCCAACCTGCACGGCGCTCCGGGCGGCCCGCTCGTCCTCGCCTTCCACCGCCCGGACGCCACCCTCGCCGACGCCTGGGCGGCCGACCTGGGCGCCGCGCTGGTGATGGTCATCGGCCTCGGCCAGGCGGCCAGACTCGGCCGATGCCGGGCCGATGGGTGCGACCTGGTGTTCTTCGACAGCACACGCAACACCTCCCGCCACTTCTGCGACCTGTCGTGCCAGAACCGCGCCAAGGCCAGCGCCTACCGCGCCCGGCGGCGCGGCTGACCCGGCGGAGCATTGGCCACCGAAGCCGCTTTCCTGAAACCTGCTTCATGTATTACCGTGGGCGATACGGACCCTTCTCCAGCGACTGGAGGCGTCATGGGCACCCCTGCAGCAGCCCGATCCACCCGGAGCGCCCGCCTCGAACCGGGGCGGATCCGGTGACGCCGCTGGTCCTGGACCTCCGGCCGTCGCCGGCCGGTCCGGTCCTGCATCCGGCGGGCGAGATCGACGCCACCAACCTCGACGAGCTGGCCTCGGCGCTCGACCGGGCCCTCGCCATGGGCGGCCCGGTGACCGTGGAGCTCACCGAGGTGCCGTTCCTGGACGGCCGGGCCCTCGACCTGCTGATGTCCGCCTACGTGCAGGCCGTGATGCAGGGCGACGACCTCCGCCTCGCGTCGCCGAGGCCCAAGGTCCGGAGGCTGCTGGAGATCACCGGCGCCCGGCTCCCGGTCTGCGAGGCCACGGAGGTCCGCGCCGCCTGAGGCGAGGTTCCTTGGTCAACCGCGGGCCGAGATCGTGGAAACGGGTGTCGTGGAGCGCCATTTCGGGTAGTCAAGAAATGGCAATCCACAGTAACGGGGAAGTCCCTCCCTTCTCCTCGGCTTAGAGAGCGGGATACATGCCGAGGACCAGCCCTGGCGGCAGCCTTGAAAGGGCCATCGACCTCCTGACCAGCCTGAGCGGCCACTCAGCCCCCCTGAGCCTGTCCAGGCTCGCGCGGGAGACGGGTCTGCCCAAGTCCACGACCCATCGCCTGCTCGGCGTGCTGTGCGCACGCGACCTCGTGAAACGGGCGGGCACCGGGTACGTGCTGGGCGACCTGCTGACCACCCTGACCCGGGAGCGCATCCCAGGCTCTCGCCCCCTCGTCCTGCCGTACCTCATGGACCTGTACGAGACGACCCGGCAGACGGTGAACGTCGCCGTCGCGTCCGGGCCGGAGGCGATCTACGTCGAGCGGATCTACGGGCACGACCGGGTGGCGTGCCCGTCCGACGAGCACGACCGGGCGCCGCTGCACTGCACGGCGGCCGGGAAGGTGCTGCTGGCCTACGACGACGACGCGCGGAAGGCGCTGCTGGAACACGGACGGCTGGCGCGGATGACGCAACGGACGATCACCGGCCTGCTCGGGCTCGACCGGGAGCTGGCGCTGGTGCGGCGGCACGGGCTGGCCTACTCGCAGGAGGAGTTCGCGCCCGGGCTCACCAGCGTCGCGGCCCCGGTGATCGGGCCCGGCGGTTCGGTGACCATGGCGGTGGAGATCGCCGGGCGGACGTCGGCGATGCGGCTGGGGCGGGTCGGGATCGCGGTCCGCGGGGCGGCCCAGGCGATCTCGACGGCGCTGTCCGTGGCCGCCTGACCTTCCAGCGGGACCACGCGGGCCCGGGATCTCGCGGACCACCGGCTCGAACCGGCCGGTGTCCTCCGCCGAGATCCCGGGCCCTTCCACGGACCCGGGGGGTCGAATAACTGTCGGACCGGAATCCGGGTCAGCCGGTTTCGGTCCGTCCCGCACCGGGTCGAAGTCCCGTCCGGTTCCAGCCCACGGAACGATCGGCACGCCCCGCCAGAGGGGCGTTCCGCTGATCAGGACCACCGATTGACCCCATGGATCATGACTCGCTGTGATCGGATCGTGACTCGGGAATGGCATGACCTCCCCCTCCCGCTCCAGCTCCGCGAGCTGGCGCGGATGCGGGACCGGCTTCGTTCAGACAACCTGCACGACACCTACGGCGCCGGCGGCGAGCGGCCACGACGCCCCTCCCCCGGCCGTGTCTGCCGGTCCTACGACGGTTCGGGCTACGACCCGGACGACGCGGACATGGGCGCGGCGCACACCCGCTTCGACCGGAACGTCCCCTTGGAGCTGGCGCACGGCGACCCGGCGAGCCTGATGTCGCCCAGCCCCCGCGAGGTGAGCAACCGGCTGCTGGCCCGGACCGTCTTCAAACCGGCCACCACCCTCAACGTGCTCGCCGCGGCGTGGATCCACTTCCAGAACCACGACTGGTTCAGCCATGGCCGAAACCCGGTCGGCGACCCGATGGAGGTGCCGCTGGCCGACGACGACCCGTGGCCGAGCCGGCCGATGCGGGTGCGCCGCACCCAGCCCGACCCGGTGCCGCACGCCGTCCCCGGCGCCCCGCCCACCTTCGAGAACACCGTGACGCACTGGTGGGACGGCTCCCAGCTCTACGGCAGCGACGAGCGGACCTGCCGCGAGCTGCGCACCGGCGAGGACGGCCGGATGCGGGTCGAGGACGGCCGGCTGCCGCTGGGCCCGCTGGGCCTCGACCTGACCGGCTTCTCCGACAACTACTGGGTGGGCCTGTCCCTGCTGCACACCCTGTTCGTCAAGGAGCACAACGCCATCTGCGCGCACCTGCGCCGGGCGCATCCGCGCTGGGGCGACGAGCGGCTGTTCCAGACCGCCCGGCTGGTGAACGCCGCGGTGATGGCCAAGATCCACACCATCGACTGGACCCCGGCGCTGCTGGACAACCGCGCGGTACGGCTCGGCATGACGATCAACTGGCGCGGCCTGCTCGGCAAGCCGTTCCGCGGCGAGGTGCTCGGCGGCATCCGCCGATCCCCCATGGACCACCACGGCGTGCCGTACTCCATCACCGAGGAGTTCGTGACCTGCTACCGCATGCACCCGCTGATCCCCGACGACTGGGAGATCCGCTCCCACCGCACCGGCGAGGTGGTCGCCACCACCGACTTCACCCCTCTGCAGGGGTACGGCACGCGCGCCGCGATCGACGAGCACGGCTGGTCGGACTGGTTCTACACCTTCGGCACCGCCCACCCCGGCGCGATCACCCTGCACAACCACCCGGAGGCGCTGCGCAACCTGCGCGGCATGTTCGGCGAGCACCTCGACCTGGGCGCGGTGGACGTGCTGCGCGACCGCGAGCGCGGCGTCCCGAGGTACACCAAGCTCCGCGAGGCCCTGCACAAGCCGCCCATCCACGACTTCTCCGACCTGTCGGACGACGTGGCGCTCAAGGACGTCTACGAGGGCGACATCCACCGCATCGACGCGATGGTCGGCATGTACGCCGAGCAGCCCCCGCCCGGCTTCGCCTTCTCCGACACCGCCTTCCGGCTGTTCATCCTGATGGCCTCGCGGCGGCTCAAGAGCGACCCGTTCTTCACCACGCACTACACCCCCGAGGTCTACAGCCCCGAGGGCCTGGCCTGGATCGAGCGCACCCGGATGCGCGACGTCCTGCGCCGCCACCACCCGGAACTGGATCCGGGCGTCCGGAATCCCTTCACCCCCTGGAAGGCGGCCCGAGCATGATCGTCCGTGACGCGGTCTTCGACTGGATGCGCCGCCGGGAGCTGACCACGCTGTTCGGCAACCCCGGCTCGACCGAGCTGCCGATGCTCGACGGCTTCCCCTTCCGCTACGTGCTGGGGCTGCAGGAGGCGGTGGTGACCGGCATGGCCGACGGCTACGCCGCGGTCACCGGGCGCCCGGCGCTGGTCAACCTGCACACCGGACCGGGCGTGGGCAACGCCATGGGGGCGATCCTGGGCGCCGCGGCCAACCGCACGCCGCTGATCGTCACCGCCGGGCAGCAGACCCGCGAGATGCTCGCGATCGAGCCGCTGCTGACCAACGTCGAGGCCACCACGCTTCCCCGGCCGGCGGTCAAGTGGGCCTGCGAGCCGGCCCGGCCGCAGGACGTCCCGGCCGCGCTGGAACGCGCCTACCTGATCGCGAACACGCCGCCGCGCGGGCCGGTCTTCCTGTCGCTGCCCATGGACGACTTCGACGCGCCCTGCGCCGGGCCGGTCGCTCTCCGCCGGGTGGGCTGCTCCGCCGTACCGAGCCTGGGCGAGCTGGCCCGGCGGCTGGACGCGGCGGCCAACCCGGTGCTGGTGGTCGGCGCGGAGGCGGGCTGGGCGGCGGCGGTGGAGCTGGCCGAGCACCGGGGGCTGCCGGTGTGGGAGGCGCCGCTGGAGGGGCGGCTGGGCTTCCCGCACGACCACCCCTACTTCCAGGGGCAGCTCCCGCCCGCGATCGCGCCGCTGGCCGCCCAGCTCGCCGGGCACGACCTGGTGCTCGTCGCCGGGGCGCCGGTCTTCCGCTACTACCCGCACGTGCCCGGCCCCTACCTGCCGCAGGGGGCCACGCTGGTGCAGCTCACCGCCGACCCGGACGAGGCCGCCCGGGCGCCGGTGGGCGAGGCGATCGTCTGCGACCCCGGCCCGGCCCTGGCCACGCTGGCCAAGCTCTGCGCGGGCGGCACCACCCGGCCACGGCCACGCCCCGCGCCCGCCGCGCTGCCCGAGGAAGGGGGGATGAGCGCGGCGGCGGTCATGGACGCACTCGCCCAGGGCGCGCCGCCGGACACGATCTGGTTCAACGAGTCGCCCTCCAACCGCCCGGCCTTCCACGACCGCATCCGCCCCGGGCTGCCCGGCTCGTTCTACTTCGCCGCAGGCGGCGGGCTCGGGTACGGCCTGTCGGCGGCGGTGGGCGCCGGGCTGGCCGCCCAGAGCCCCGAGCCGGGCCACCGGCGGCCGATCGTGGCCGTGCTGGGCGACGGCTCGGCCCAGTACGCGATCACCGCGCTGTGGACCGCCGCCGCCCACCAGGTGCCGGTCACCTTCGTGGTGCTGAGCAACCGCGAGTACGGCGTCCTGAAGTGGTTCGCCGGCGGGCGCAGCGTGCCCGGCCTGGACATCCCCGGCCTCGACGTCACCACCATCGCCCGCGGCTACGGCGTGCCCGCCCGCCGCGTGGCCACCCCGGCCGACCTCGCCGACGCCGTGCGCGACGGCTGCGCCTCGGGTGCGCCGGTGCTGGTCGAGGCCCCGATTCTCTGAAAGGACCTGTCCTGTGGACCTGGTGGAAACCCTGAGCGAGGGCTGCCGCGTGCTGACCGGCGGCGAGCCGTACGCGCGCGACAGCGCGCCCTTCTGCCCGGCGGGCCTGCCCGCCGCCGTGGCCCTGCCGACGACCGTGGCCGAGGTCCGGCACGTGCTGGAGGTGAGCGCGGCCTACGGCGTGCCGGTGGTGCCGCAGGGCGCCCGCACCGGCCTGGCCGGCGGCGCCAACGCCGTGGACGGCTGCGTCGTGCTCAGCCTGACCGGCCTGAACCGCATCCTGGAGATCGACCCGGCCAACCGGCTGGCCCGCTGCGAGCCCGGCGTCACCACCCGCGCGCTGCAGGAGGCGGTCGCCGCGCACGGCCTGCACTACCCGCCGGACCCGGTCTCCCGCGACACCTGCACGATCGGCGGCAACATCGCCACCGGCGCGGGCGGGCTGTGCTGCGTCAAGTACGGCGTCACCGGCGACTACGTGCTCGGCCTGAGCGTGGTCCTGGCCGGCGGGCGGCTCGTGCGGACCGGCCGCAGGACCGTCAAGGGCGTGGCCGGGCTCGACCTGACCAGCCTGTTCGTCGGCTCCGAAGGCACGCTGGGGGTGATCGTCGAGGCGACCCTGGCGTTGCGGCCCGCCCGGGGGCCGGTGCGCGGCCTGCTGGCCCAGTTCGGGAGCGCCGGCGAGGCCGGCGAGGCGGTCGCCGCCGTCGTCGCCGCCGGGCACACCCCCTCGGCGCTGGAGCTGATGGACCGGCACGTGTGCGGCGCCATCCGCGACCTGGGCCACGACCTGGCCGCCGCGTCCACCCTCGTGGTCGAGTGCGACGACGGCAGCCTGCCGGAGATCGCCGAGCTGATCGGCGGCACCGCGACCGAGCACGCCCTGGAGCTGCGCCGGCTGATCGCCCCGGCGATGGGCCGGATCATGGCCGGGATGCCCGGCCGGCCCACGGCCTTCATCGAGGACGTCGCCGTCCCGCGCAGCGAGCTCGCGGCGCTGATCGACCGGGTCGAGGCGATCGCCTCCCGGGCCGGGCTGTTCATCGGCACCACCGGCCACGCCGGCGACGGCAATCTGCACCCGATCGTGCTCTTCGACGCCGACGACCCCGCCGCCGTCGCCCGCGCCTCGGCCGCCTACGACGAGATCATGGCCGCCGGGCTGGAGCTCGGCGGCACGATCACCGGCGAGCACGGCGTCGGCCTGCTCAAGCGCGACTGGCTCGCCCGCGAGCTCGACCCCGCGGCCCTGGAGCTCCAGCGCGGGCTCAAACGGCTCTTCGACCCCGCCGGACTGCTCAACCCGGGCAAGGTGCTCCATGTCTGATCCGATCCCCCGCGCCACCGCGCGCGAGAACGCCGCCCTGGCCGCCACCTTCTACGCCCCCAGCCTGCTGCGCGGCACGATCGCCTCGATCCCCGCCGCGCACACCCTCACCACCCGCCTCGGCACCCTGGGCCGGGCCCAGCGGGTGCTGGCCCGGCTGCGCGAGCGGTACGGCGAGGCGGTCCTGACCCGCGGCCCGGCCGGGCACACGCTGCTGGTGCTGGGCCGCGACGGGGTGCGCCGGGTGCTGGAGGCGCCCACCGACCTCTACACGCTGGCCAGCAAGGAGAAGGTCGCCGGGCTCGGCCCCTTCCTGGAGGGCACGCTGCTGCTGTCGTCCGGCTCCGACCGCGAGGCCAGGCGGGCCTTCGTCACCGACGTGCTGTCCCGGCTCGAACCGCGCTTCGCCGAGGTCGCCCGCGAGGAGGCCGCGGCGCTGGTGCCCGGCGTGCTCACCTACGCGCGGCTCAACGACGCCTGGAACCGGGTCGCGCGCCGCTGCATCTACGGCGACGGCGCCCGTGACGCGGTCGAGCTCAGCCGCCTGCTGGCCGCGCTGCGCGGGGCGGGCAACTGGATGGGCCTGCGGCAGGCCCGCCAGCGGGAGCTGTCGGCCCGCTACGACGCGCTCATCGCCGTGCACCTGCGCCGGGCCGAGCCGGGCAGCCTCGCCGGGCTCACCGCCGGGCTCGCGCCCCGGCCGCCGGTCTGCCCAGTACGGCAGGCGGCCTTCTGGCTGATGGGGTTCACCGTGCCGCCGCCCGGGATCATGCAGGCGCTCGCGCTACTGGCGGGGCGGCCTGCCGTACCGGGTGGGGACGATCCGCGGGCAGTCCTGCTGGAGGGACTGCGGCTGTGGGCACCGGTGCCGGCGCTGATGCGGACACTCACCGAGGACACCACCTGGGAAGGCGCGCCCTTGGCGGCCGGGACCAGCGTGCTGATCCCGCTCGTGCTGCACCAGCGCGATCCGTCGCTGCCCTACGCCGACCGCTTCACCCCGGCGATCTGGCAGGACGGCACCGCCGAACGGGAGTGGCTGCTCGGGCCGTTCAGCCGGGGCGACGGCCAGTGCAAGGGCATGGAGCTGGCCCTGCACACCGGCTCGGCCTTCCTCGGCGAGCTGATGGCGCGGGCCGCGATCCGCGGGCCGTGGTTGCCCGACCCGCTGCCGCTGATGCTGGACACCCCCCGGCTGCGGCTGACCCTGGAGGAACGATGAGCGGCTGTCTCGACGAGCACGGCGGCGGCGCCCCGGCCGGGGTCGCCGAGCGGGAGGCGCGGCTCAAGGCCGCCGCGCTGGAACTGGCCCGCGTCGCCGAGCGGATCCGCGCGACCGGTGAGCGCACGGCGTCCGCCCTGCTCGACCCCGTTCTGACCCGTTCGGCCCTGGCGCGGCCGGTGAGCGCGCTGCGCGTGCACGCGGCGCTGCTGCAGGCGGTCACCAGCAGGCGCGGCCTGGGCTTCGCCTTCGGCGGGACCCTCGCCCGGCTCGGCGGCGTGGCCGGCATGGAGAGCCTTGCCCGCCAGGTGGCCGTGACCTCGCTGCGGCTGCGCATCGCCGCCGTCGCGCTCACCCACCCCGAACTGCTCACCGACCCGGCCACCCGCGCGCTGGTCGACGCCGCCACCGGCGACCGCGAGATCGAGGCCGGCCGGCTGCTGCGGGCGATGGTCGCCGAGCGCGGCGCCTCAGAGGCGATGTCGGCCGTCGCGCCGATCATCATGGAGGTGCTGGCCGCGCGGGCGCTGGTGGACGAGAACCCGTTCAACGACGGGTGCGGCTGGGCCATCGCCACCGGCCGCCGGCCCGACGCCGAGCCGCTGCTGGGCCTGGCCACCCGCGCGATCACCCGCTGGGACCGCGGCGAAGGCTCGGCGACCCCCGCCGACGCCCCGCCCGGCCTGACCACCCGCGGCGGCGTGCTCGGCTTCCTCGGCAACATCGCCGCCCTCGGCACCGACGGGCGCGTGCTGCTGCAGGAGGTCGAAGGCGGGCGGTACGTGCTGCACGCGCCCGGCATGGGCTTCGGCCGGCCGATCAACGACACCCCGCAGGACTTCGTCGGCGCCGGGCGCAACGCCATGCTGAACGACTCGCCGTACGTCCGGGCGCTGGCCAAGGCGATCCGCGCCTTCGGCGTGCCCGACGGCGCGCCGCTGGCGCTGATCGGGCACAGCGAGGGCGGCGCGGCCGTCATGAACCTCGCCCAGAACCCGGCCTTCTGCGCCCGCTACCGCGTCACGCACGTCGTCTGCGTCGGCTCCCCCATCGACTTCAAGGTCTGCGCCGACGCCGACACCTGGGTCGCCTCCATCACCAACCAGCACGACATCGTCCCCGCGCTCGACGGCCTGGGCACCGGGAGCTGCTTCGCCGACCTGCACCCCGGCTGGTACGTCGTCGACTACACCCACCCCAGCCACCGCTTCCCGCAGTGCCACAGCATCGGCGTCTACCTCGCCGACCTGCGCGAACACCTGCCCGCCGCCCGTGCCCACCTGGACGAACAGCTCGCCGCCTACCGCGGCGCGGTGCTGCGCTCCCAGGTGTACCGCCTGCACGACCGGGAGGCCCGATGAACGCCCTCGTCCTGCGCCTGCGCGGCGACGCCGCCGAGCTCGCCGAGCTCGCCCAGCGGCTGCGCGGGGTCGCCGCCGCCCTCCCCGACCCGCCGCCGTGGCTGAGCGCCGCCCTCACCGACCACGTACGGCGGTGCGAGCGTGCCTCGGGAGATCTCGCCCGAGCCGCCCAGGAACTCCACCGGCACGCCGAAACGTCCTTCCTCCACTAGAGTCTTGGGTGAATCGGGCGTTTGACTCTAGGGGACGAGACCGGGTTGGGGCGCGACAACGGCGAAGGGAAGGCGGCGGTGGGACAGCAGGGTCCGCTGACCCCCAACGACCCCGCCACCATCGGTCCGTACCAGCTGACCCGCCGGCTGGGCACGGGCGGCATGGGCACGGTCTACCTGGCCCGCCGGGCCGACGAGGCGGGCGAGGGCGGCGGCGCGGCCGGCCAGGTGGCGGTCAAGGCGATCCGCCGCGACTACGCCGCCGACCCGGTCTACCGCGAACGCTTCCACGAAGAGGTCTCCAACGCGCGCCGGGTGGCCTCGTTCTGCACCGCGCGCGTGCTCGACCACGGCGAGGACGACGGGGTGCTCTACCTCGTCACCGAGTACATCGACGGCGTCTCGCTCGAGGACCACCTGCTGGCGCACGGCGCGCTGCCGCACTCCATGCTGCACTCGGTCGGGGTCGGGGTGGCCGCGGCGCTCACCGCCATCCACGCCGCCGGGCTCGTCCACCGTGACCTCAAGCCGGCCAACGTCATGCTCACCCTCGCCGGGCCGCGCGTGATCGACTTCGGTCTGGCCCGTTCCACGCACCTGGGCACCCGGCACACCAACGTCGGCATGGTCATGGGCACGCCGGGGTGGATCGCGCCCGAGCAGGTCTTCGAGGGGCGCACCAGCCCGGCCGCCGACGTCTTCGCCTGGGGGTCGCTCATCGCCTACGCGGGGCTGGGTGGGCACCCGTTCGGGGAGGGCGACGCCTACGTCATGGCCGCCCGTGCCCGGACCGCGCCGCCCGACCTGCGGGGGCTGCCGGCGCCCCTCGACCGGCTGGTCGCCGCCGCCATCCACCCCGACCCGTCCCGGCGGCCCACGGCCACGCAGTTGCTGCTGGAGCTGGTCGGCGCCGAGGGCAGTGGTGCCCAGCAGGCGGCCACCCGCTTCCTGACCGACTCCTGGGACCCGGCCGCCTTCCCCCACCCCCGCCCGAGCCACCCCCAGCCGCCCCACCGCCGCCCCGCCCCCGACCCCCGCCACACGCCCGACCCCCACCGCGGCGGCCCCGACCCCCGCCACGCCCCGCACCGCGGCCCCGACCGTTACCCCCGCACGGATGCCCCGCCGCCGCCCCCTCCCGGCAGCCGCGGCCCCTCCCCCGTCCCCCCGCCGCAAGGTCTGGGCACCGGCCAGTTCCCCGAACAACACCCCCACCCCCAGAACGTCCCCCCTCCCGCCCCTCTGGCGGGCCCCCCGGCCGGCCCCCACGGCGGACCGCAAGGTGGACCGCAGGGTGGACCCCAAGCGGGACCGCAGGGTGCGCCGCCCCTGGGCGGGCCGCAGGGTGGGAGCCAAGGTGGACCTCAGGGCGGCCCGCAGCCCGGGCCTCTGCCGGGTGGGCCGCAGCCCGGTGCACAGGCCGGGCCGCCACCCGGTGGACCGCAGCCCGGTGCACAGGCCGGGCCGCCACCCGGTGGACCGCAGCCCGGTGCACAGGCCGGGCCGCCCGCCGGTGGGCTGTCGCCTGGGCACACCGGTTCCGGCCGGCTGCCGCAGCCGCCTCCGGGCGGTTACCCCGGCGCGCCTGGCCACACCGTCACCAGCCACTCCGCCCCACCGCCAGGCGCCCAGCCCGGCCACCCTCCGGCAGCCCCGGCGGGCGGCCCTCGGCCAGGCCCCCACACCGGCCTGCCCTCGGGCGGACCCGGTGGCCCCCGGCCCGGCGTCGGCGGGCCCGTGGGACGGCGTGGCGGCGGTGGCCCGGGACCCAGCGGGACGGCGCGGATGCCGCACCCGCACGGCCACACCGGCAGCGGCCGCCTGCCCCAGCCGCCCCCCTTCACCCCGCCGAAGACCAGAAGGGGCCCGAGCGGCGGCTGCCTGGCGCTGATCCTGATCGCGGTGGTGATGCTGGCCATCGTGATCGGCCTGGTGTCGATGTTCTTCCGCTCCTCCGCGGTGAACGCCGACACCCCGACCGCCCAGGACGGCAAGCTGACCTTCGCCGTCACCAAGTCGAGCTGCGCCAAGGCGGCCAAGTCGGCCGCGACGCGCACCTGCACGGTGAGCATCCGGGTGCGGAACGTCGGCCAGGAGGGCCGGGTGGTGTACCCGGGCTTCCAGAAGCTGGTCGACACCAAGGAGGCCCGCTACGCCGCGGCCCGGCTGCTCGACCGGGCGGGCAAGGCGCTGACGCCGACCCGGGTCGAGCCCGGCGGTTCGTTCGCCGCGACGCTGGAGTTCCTGCTGCCGAGGAACAGCCGCCCGCATAGCCTGGAACTGCACGACTCGGCCCTGAGCCGGGGCGTCCGCCTCCCGCTCGCCTGACGCACGGCCAAGCGGTGGTCAGGCGGTGGCGCGCTTGAGGAGTTCGGGCTCGGTGATCGGCTGTTCGTGGGTGCCGGCCGAGGTGCAGGCGTGCGCACCGGCCAAAGCGCCGTAGCGGACGCACTGCTCCACCGACGCGCCCCGCAGCCTGCCGTACAGGAAGCCGGAGACGAACGCGTCGCCCGCGCCGTTGGTGTCGAGCACGGGCCCGGGCAGCGGTGCGGCGGGGAAGGCGCGGACGGCGCCGCCGCGGGCGAGCACGAGACAGCCGTCCGCGCCCCGCGTGCAGACGACCAGTCCGGCCCGGCCCAGGCCGAGGATGGCGCGCATGGCGGCCTCGGGGTCGCCGAGGGCGGTGGCGCTGAGGAAGACCAGGTCGGACTCGCGCGCGAAGTCGAGGTGGTAGGGGTTGACGCCGTCCCAGTCGTGCAGGTCGGTCGAGGTGGGGACGCCGTCGAGGTCGGCGTAGACGTGGCGGGCGAAGTCCATGATGGAGACGTGCGCGTGCCTGGCCGGGACCGCGTACAGCTCACGGGGCAGGCGTTCGCCGGGGGTGGGGCGCGGGTCGTGCAGGGAGGTGCGGCGGCCCGCCGGGTCGACGAGGAGCACGCTGCGGCGGGTTCCGGCGGCGGCGGGCGCCCAGGCGAAGTCGAGGCCGGACAGGCGGGCGCGGATGAGCTCACCCTGAGGGTCCTCGCCGATGAGGTCGGCGAACCGGACCGACAGGCCCAGCGCGGCGGCTCCGAGGGCGACGCCGGCGCCGGTGTTGCCGATGCGGTCGATGATCGGGGGCACGGGGTGGGTGTCGGCGTCGGGCAGCGGGAGGGCGGGCACCTGGACGGTGCTGTCCACGCCGGCACCGCCGATGACGAGCAGGTCGATCACGGGACGTCCAAACCGGAGAAGGGTGAGGCCGGCTCGCGGGCGCGAAGCTCGGCGGGTGGGTCACCGATCGGTCCGCTGGCGGGCGGAGCCGAAGCAAGGACGGGTCAGCGGTTGACGAGGGGGCCGGAGCCGGTGGAGCCGCGCACGACGAGCTCGGGCTGGAAGATGAGCTCGATGTGCCGCGCGGGCGCCCCGTTGACCTCTTCGAGCAGGGTCTGGACGGCCGCAGACGCCATCGCCCCGATGGGCTTGCGGACGGTGGTGAGGGGCGGGTCGGTGAAGGCGATGAGCGGCGAGTCGTCGAAGCCGACGACCGACACCTCGCCCGGCACCGACAGTCCCCGCTCGCGGCAGGCGCGGATCGCGCCGAGGGCCATGAGGTCGCTGGCGCAGACGATGCCGGTGCAGCCGCGCGCCAGGAGCTGCGCGGCGGCGGCCTGCCCGCCCTCGACGGAGAAGAGCGAGTGGGACACCAGGTCGTCCACGTCGGGAGCGCCCAGGAGCTGGGCCATCGCCTGCTTGTACCCGTCGATCTTGCGGATGACCGGCACGAACCGCCGGGGTCCGAGGGCCAGGCCGATGCGCTCGTGCCCGAGGTCGACCAGGTGCTGCACGGCCAGGCGGGAGGCGAGCCGGTCGTCGGGTGAGATGAACGGCGCGTCGATGCGGTCGTTGTAGCCGTCGACCAGCACGATCGGCAGGCCGCGGTCGATGAGCCGGGTGTAGCGGTCCATCCGCGCGGTGGTGTCGGCGTGCAGGCCGGAGACGAAGATGATGCCGCTGACGCCGCGGTCGACGAGCAGTTCGGTGAACTCGTCCTCGGGCGCGCCGCCGGGCAGCTGGGTGCACAGCACGGGCGTGTAGCCGTGCTGGGTCAGCGCCTTCTCGATGGCCTGGGCGAAGGCGGGGAAGATGGGGTTGTCCAGCTCAGGGGTGACCAGCCCGACCAGCCCGTTGCTGCGCTGCCGCAGCCGCTGGGGACGCTCGTAGCCCATGAGGTCGAGCGCGGTCATCACCGCCTGCCGGGTGGCGTGGGAGACGCCCGGCTTGCCGTTGAGCACCCGGCTGACGGTGGCCTCGCTCACTCCGGCCTGGGCGGCGATGTCGGCGAGACGGGCATGGCCATTCATGAGGGACACTTTACGCAACCCTGCCTCTCCACCACGTGGTGGAATCAAGCGATTCCGGCGTGTCGCTGGAGAGCAGCACCTCGCCGCGGACCAGCCCGGCGGTGGAGCCGGTCAGGTTGACCGAGCAGACGAAGTCGCCGCGGGAGAACAGCAGCGTGCCTTCGGGCGAGGCGTGCCAGGTCAGCGGCCCGTCGAGGGTACGGCGAAGCCGCAGCGCCGCCTTGTACAGCTCCAGCGTGGAGCCGGCGGCCCCCTGCTGGGCCTCGACGCTCAGCTCCGACCAGGCCGCCGGGATGGGCAGCCACGGCTCGCGCCAGCCGAGGTCGCGCGTCCAGGGCAGCGGCACCCGGCAGCCGTCGCGGCCGCTGTCGGGGTCGCGCAGCCGCTGCGGGTCGCACAGCACCTCTTCCGGCAGGTCGAGCACCTCGGGCAGGCCGAGCTCCTCGCCCTGGTAGACGTAGGCCGAGCCGGGCAGCGCCAGGGTGAGCAGCCCGGCGGCGCGGGCACGGGCGAGCGAGCCGTACCGGGTGACGTGCCGCTTGACGTCGTGGTTGGACAGCACCCAGGTGGTCGGGGCGCCGACGGAGCCGGCGGTGGCCAGCGACTCGTCGATGACCTGGCGCAGCGGGCCGGCCTGCCAGGGGGCGAACAGGTAGTGGAAGTTGAACGCCTGGTGCAGCTCGTCCGGCCGGACGTAGTTGGCCAGCCGGGCCGGGGTGGGCGCCCACGCCTCGGCGACGCCGATGCGCTCGCCGGGGTAGGAGTCGAGGATGCGCCGCCAGCGGCGGTGGATGTCGTGCACCTCGTCGTTGTCGAAGTACGGGACCGGCTCGGTGCCGATCAGCCGGACCTGGTCGGGGTGGCCGATGTCGGGCAGCCCGGCGGGCTTGACCATGCCGTGCGCGACGTCGATGCGGAAACCGTCCACGCCGAGGTCGAGCCAGAAGCGCAGCACGGAGTCGAACTCGGCGTGCACCTCGGGGTGGTCCCAGTTGAGGTCGGGCTGCTCGGGCGCGAACAGGTGCAGGTAGTAGGACCCGTCCGGGGCCTGCGTCCACGCCGGGCCGCCGAAGATGGACTCCCAGTCGTTCGGCTCGTCGCGGAAGATGTAGCGGTCCTTGCCGCGGCCCTGCAGCGCCTCCTGGAACCACGGGTGCGCCGAGGAGGTGTGGTTCGGCACGATGTCGATGATCACCCGCAGCCCGAGCCGGTGCGCCTCGTCGATCAGCGCCTTGGCGTCGCCCAGCGTGCCGAAGAGCGGGTCCACGTCGCGGTAGTCGGCGACGTCGTAGCCGAAATCGGCCATCGGCGAGGTGAAGAAGGGGGTCAGCCAGACCGCGTCGACACCGAGGTCCTTCAGGTACGGCAGGCGGTCCCTCGCCCCGACGAGGTCGCCCACCCCGTCGCCGTCGCCGTCGGCGAAGCTGCGGACGTAGATCTGGTAGATCACCGCGTCGCGCCACCACTCCGTCATGGTTCCCCCGTGTCCTGCTCTCGACTGTGCCTGGAATTCCTTTCCGCAAGTTTACGCAAACCGTTTCACCCGTCAGCCCCATGTCCGAAATATGGGACAAAAATATGAGCCCTGATGATTTTTTGGGTTATCTCTGGACACCCACGGTGAACGCGCGATGTACTACCTCATCAGTCACTCGCGCAAGGTAGGGCGCATGAGCACGGTCGTTCTCGACAAGGTGACCAAGGTTTACCCAGGCGGCCACCTGGCAGTCGATCGAGTCAGCCTCAAGGCCGACAACGCGGAGTTCCTCGTACTTCTCGGGCCCTCGGGCTGCGGCAAGTCGACGCTGCTCCGCATGATCGCCGGCCTGGAGGAGGTCACGGAAGGTGATCTCTGGCTGGACGGGCGCATAGCCAACGATCTGAGCCCTCGCGAGCGCGACGTCGCCATGGTCTTCCAGAACGGCGCCCTGTACCCGCACCGCACGGTCCGCGGCAACATGTCCTTCCCGCTGGAGATCGCCGGCGAGGACCCGAACCTCACCCGCGAGCGGGTGGTGCAGTTGTCCAAGGCGCTGCACCTGGACGAGACGCTCGACCGCCGCCCGGGAACGCTCTCCGGCGGCCAGCGCCAGCGCGTGGCGATGGGCCGCGCCATCGTGCGCCAGCCCAAGCTCTTCCTGATGGACGAGCCGCTGTCCAACCTGGACGCGGGGATGCGCACCGAGTTACGCATGGAGATCTCCTCGCTCGTCCGCTCGCTCGGCGTCACCACCATCTACGTCACGCACGACCAGGTCGAGGCGCTCACCCTGGCCGACCGCATCGCCATCCTCAACCGCGGGGTGCTCCAGGACGTCGGCACCCCGTCGCAGATCTTCAACGACCCGGCCACCGCCTTCACCGCGAGCTTCCTCAACTCCCAGCAGCTCAACCTGATGACCGCCGGGGTGCACACCCCGCAGAACCAGTACGTGCTGCTCGACCTCGGCCCGCACTCGATCATCCTGCCTTGGAGCGATCCGCGCGCCTACGCCACCTCCCAGTACGTGGGCAAGGACATCCTCATCGGGATGCGGCCCGACGGGCTGGCGCCGGTGCCGGAGAGCTTCGAGGGCCCGGCCATCTTCGGCCGGGTGCGCGCTCTGGAGTACCACGGTCACGAGTGGCTGGCCTACGTCGAGTGCGGCATCCCCTCGATGCCCGTCCCCGAGCCGCCCGACCCCCGGGTGGCGGCGCAGGCGGCCAAGCAGGAGGCGGGCGGGCTGCGCGGCATCATGCGCCGGATGTTCGGCTCCGAGCAGGAGCTTCTCCCGCAGCAGGAGCAGGTCGGGCAGAACGTCGGCGGCATCCACCGGCGCTCCGACGTCATCGTCCGGGTGGGCAGCCGCCCGGTCTGGCGGGTGGGCGACCCGGCCAAGGTCGGCATCGACCTCAGCCGGCTCATGCTGTTCACCGTCGACGGCGCGCGCATCGACCCGCCCCGCCGCTGAACCGACGCTGAACCGCCGCTGAACCGCCGCTCGATCCAGCGGGGCCCGCTCAGCACTCGGCGAGCTTGCTCACCACCCGTACGAGCTGCACGGCACGTTCCAATTCGGCCCGATGGTACGGCGGGCCGTCCCCCCGGGCGACCACCAGCGTCAGGCCGCCGGCCGGCAGCGCCAGGTAGGCCAGCCCGCCCTCGCTCAGCGTGCTGGGCCGCAGCACCTCGGGCAGCTTGACCTGCTCGGGGGCCAGCGGGCTGCGCAGCCGTACCTCCTCGCCCAGCAAGGCGGCGGCCCACTCGCCGCCGCACAGCGCGGGCAGGGCGTCCACCAGGGTGGCGTAGGCGCGCGCCGGGTCGGCGGCGACGTGCCAGAGCAGGTCGTAGTCGGGCGCGGTGCCGGGCACCTCGCGGGTGGCCCAGACACCCTCCACGCGGATGCCGGGCACGCCGGTGAGCCGTTCGGCCACGGTCTCGGGACCGCCCGAACCTGGCCAGTTCACCACGAACTCGTCCACCGCGCGCCCGGCCTCACGTTCGAGCACCGTCACCTGCAGGATGTCGGCGCCCAGCACGCCCAGGGCTCGGGCCACGTGCCCCAGGCCGCCGGGGCGGTCCGGGAGCGAGATTCTCAGTCGCAGCAGCATGTCGATCGTCCTCTGCTCGTTCTCGCGAACCACGGTGCCGCAGGGAGGTTTCCGTCGGGTTCCGTAGGTGTTTCACCAGGATGAGGCCCCGCGTGCCATGGGTCCATGACGGTCCGGAAATCGCGTGGCAAAGCTTGGCCGGCTGCCGCCAGGATGGAGGGCGTGCGGTTGTGGACGGTGCAGCACCGGGCGGTGCTGGCGGAGCTGGCGGGCGGGCTCACCGGCCGGTGGGAGCGCGTCATCCCCACCTGGCTGCCCGCCTATGCCGAGATGGTGGCCGAGATGGCCCGGCGCGGGGTGGACTGCGCCGGGAACGCGCCCATCTGGGCCTGGCCGGGCCCCGACGACCGGGGCGAGCAGGTGCAGCTCACCGCTGAGCTGCTGGTGTGCCCCAGGACGCCGGAGGAGTACGAGCAGTACGTCATCCTCGACCTGCGGGTGCCCGAGCCGCTGGTCGTGCTCAGCTCCTACGGCCGGTGGAACGATTTCCTGGAGGCGCAGTTCGCCGGCCGGCCGGACGCGATGGATTGGACGATCGACCCCGGCGAGCGGAAGCGCTCCTTCACCGCCGGGGTGCAGGCGTGCCTGCCCCGGCTCGACCCGGCCTGGGTGCTGGGCAGCCGGGTCTGGACGGCCGCCTAGCGCTGGTAGGCGCCGGCGTCGGGGCTGGCGCCGAGTTCCTTGCCGAGCACGTCGCGGGCGGGCCCGCCGTACCACGCGGCGCCGAGCCGGGTGGCGCGGCCGATCGCCGGTGAGCCGTCGCGCAGCCGCAGGTCGGCGGCGGAGACGAAGAGCGGCTTGGCCACGACCGAGGTGCGGTGCACGCGGAAGCGGGCGGTGCGGCCGGAGAAGACGTTGCCCGCCTCGTCGGCGCCCTTGCCGTCGGCGTAGCCGATCTGGCCGGCCACCGAGATGACGTTGTTCCGCAGCCGCAGGATGGTCGGCGAGCAGCCGTCGTGGCAGGACCAGCCGATGGTCTGGCGGCCGGGCAGGTTGACCGAGTTGTGCACGGCGACGGTGCCCTTGACCGGGCCGACCACGTGGCCGGGACCGCGGGTGACCAGGAAGCCGGCCCGCGCGCGGGAGGAGGTGACGACGTTGAAGGCGAAGACGTTGCCGGTGGCGGTCTTGCCCTTCTCCGCGCCGAGTTCGGTGAAGGTCTCGTTGTCGCGGGCGATGTTGTGCGTGACGCGGTTGCGGTCGCCGTTGAACACCTCGACCGCCGCGCCGTCGCTCTTGTAGTCGAAGCTCTTGGCGTAGCTGCCGGTGATGGTGTTGCCGGTGATCAGGTTGTCGTCGCCGTTGAGCAGCACGCCGAAGGCGCCGGAGTCGTCGTCGCCGCCCTCGGTGTTGACGCTCATCCGGTCGTTGCCGATCAGCTTGCTGTCGCGCACGACGTTGCGCGAGCCGATGATGTGCACGCCGGCGATGTTGCGGTCGGCGTGCACGCCGGTCAGCTCGTTGCCGTTGCCGCCGAGCTCGAAGCCGGCCCAGCGGCAGTTGCTGGCGCGCAGGCCGCTGATCCGCCAGTGGTCGCCGCTGACCGTGACGCAGTCACCGGTGATCTTCGGGCTGGCGCCCTCGCCGTAGGCCTGGACGACCAGCGGCCGGGCCGCGGTGCCCTTGGCGGCCAGGGTGAGCGCGCCCTCCCAGCTCCCGCCGCGGCGGAAGCTGATCGCGTCGCCGGGCTTGAGGTCGGCGGTGTTGACCTTGTCCAGCGAGCGCCACGGCTTGGCCGCGCTCGTGCCGGCCGCGTTGTCGTCTCCCTGGCGCGAGTCCACGAAGTACGTCGTGCCCGCCGTACCCGATTCCGACAGGGGTACGGCAGGCATGAGCAGGAGCGCCGTCAAGGAGATCGCCTTCATGACGGTGCAGGTTACAGCGGTCCAACCCCGCTGGCGAGCCGCCAGATCCGCAGCGCAGGACCTTCACAGGGAATTCGGATCTCGGCGAGGTCGCCGGCGTGGTAGACGCCGGTCGCGGTGCCGGTCAGCGGCAGCTCGATCTCGGGGCCGGGCGCCCGCCGGACCGCCACCAGCAGCGACTCCGCCTCGGTCTCGCGCAGGAAGACCAGGCAGTCGGCGTCGGCGTGCAGCCAGCGCAGCCCGCCGTGCCGCAACGCCGGTTCGGCGCGGCGCAGGCCGAGCAGTTCGCGGTAGGCGGCGTGCGTCTCCTCGTCGCGCTCGCGGGTCCAGGGCATCGGCGTGCGCGAGTGCTCGCCGTTGATGCCGGTGAGCCCGAACTCGCTGCCCGCGAAGACCATCGGCGTGCCGGGCAGCGTCGCCTGCAGGCCGAGGGCCAGCAGGTGCCGCTCGCGGGAGCCGGTGACCGTGCGGATGCGCGGCGAGTCGTGCGAGTCGAGCAGGTTCCACGAGTGGGTCAGCGCCTGCCACGACATGCCGGCCGCGAAGGCGCGGAAGGTGGCCAGCGTCTGCTCGCCGTCGCGCAGCGGCACGTCGCCGGGGACGCCGAGGAAGGTGTCGAGCCCCGGAGCCTCGCCGCGCAGCCACGTCCAGACCGGCCGGGTGAAGCCGGCGTAGTTCATGGTGCCCTGCCAGCCGCCCCGGTCGAGGTCGGAGGCGGCGTCGTGGTTGTGCTCGGCGATGAAGGCCACGTCGCCGACCGCCGCGCGCAGCGAGCGGGCCACGTCGTGGGCCAGGTCGTCGGCGCGGAAGCGGCCGCTCATGTTGGCCACGTCCACGCGCCAGCCGTCCAGCACGCTCAGCCAGCGGGTGAGCACCTCGGTCATGCGCTCGCGCACCAGCGGGCTGTTCCAGTTGAGCTTGGGCAGCGTCTTGACGCCCCACCAGGACTCGTAGTCGCCGGTGTCGGGGTCGAAGTAGAACATCTCGCGCTCGGGCGCGTTGACGTCGGAGACGGCGGTGGTGAACCACTCGTGGGCGTCGCCGCAGTGGTTGGTGGTGATGTCGCCCAGCAGCCGCATGCCGCGCGCGTGCACCGCCTCGGCCAGCCGTTCCAGCGCCGCGTCGCCGCCGAGCACCGGGTCGACCCGGTCGAAGCTGGAGGCGTCGTAGCGGTGGTTGGAGCGGGCCGGGAAGAACGGCGTCAGGTAGACGGTGTCGGCGCCGAGCGCCTGGATGTGGTCCAGGTGCTGGGTGATGCCGTCCAGGTCGCCGCCGTAGAACTGCTCGGCGACGCCGGGGCCGCGCGGGATGACCGGGTCGGTGTCCCACTGCCGCGGCAGCGCCCAGTCGGGCATCTTGCCCTCGGGGTCGGAGCGCGCGAAGCGGTCGGGGAAGATCTGGTAGACGATGGCGTCCTTGAGCCACTCCGGCGGGGCGGGGTGGGCCACCAGCCGGAAGTCGGTGCTGTCGGGCACGTCGTGGTCCACCGGCCCGGCGGCGGTGAACCAGCGGCCGTCGAGCAGGAAGCGGTAGGGCGTCACCGGGTTGTGGGCGGTGATCTCCGCCTTCCACCAGGTGTCCGCCGCGCCGTACCCGGCCACGGGCCGGCCGGTGCGCTCGTGGTCGACCTCGGCGGGGGTGTAGCGCGGCTCGCCGTCGTGGACGGTGCGCACTGAGACGCTCTCCACCCGGTACGGCACGCGCAGCCACACGGTGACGCGCTCGCCGAGCCTGGGGCTGAGCGTGGAGACGTACAGCGCCGAACCGTCGTGGTGCGGCTGGTCGATCAGGCCGATCATGCTCATCCCTTCACGGCTCCGGCGGTCAGGCCGGAGACGATGTAGCGCTGCAGCCACATGAAGACCCCCACCGTCGGGATCGCGGTGATCAGGGTGGCCACGGCGAACATGCCGAAGTTGGTGTTGCGCCCGTCGCCGGAGAGCATGCCGAACATGCCGACGGCGAGGGTCTTGCTCTCCGGGTCGCGCAGGAAGACGCCCGCGATGATGAACTCGTTGATGATGCCGATGAAGGCCAGCAGCCCGGTGACCGCGAGGATCGGGGTGACCAGCGGCAGGATGATCCGCCAGAAGATCTGCCCGTGGCTGGCGCCGTCGACGGTGGCCGACTCGTCGAGCTCCTTCGGGACGGTGTCCAGGAAGCCCTTCATCAGCCAGGTGTTGGCGCCGAGCGCGCCGCCCATGTAGAGCAGCATGAGGCCGGAGACGGTGTCGAAGCCGAAGGCCGGGTAGAACTCGGTGATCCTGGTGAAGATCATCATGATCGTGACGATGGCCAGGAACTGCGGGAACATCTGGATGAACAGCAGCGACAGCAGCCCGATCCTGCGGCCCTTGAAGCGCATCCGGCTGAAGGCGTAGGCCGCCATCAGGCTGAGCAGCAGGCTGGTGAAGGCCGAGGCCAGCGCGATGCCGACCGAGTTGAGGAACCAGCGGCCGAAGGGGTAGACGTCGGAGCTGAACAGGTTGACGAAGTTGTCCAGGCTCGCTCCGGTCGGCACCAGTTCGGCGGTGGCGAGGGTGCCGAGCGGGTTGAGCGCGGCCGACACCACGAAGACGATCGGCAGCAGCGCGAAGGCGCAGGCGAGCAGCACGAAAGCGTGCCTGAGCGCCATCTTCACCGGTACACCTCCTCCTGCTTGCGGGTCATCCGGAACGTGATCGCCGACAGCACGGCGACGATGGCGAAGATGAAGACCGAGATGGCCGCGGCGAAGCCGAACTGCGCCGAGCCGGTGCCGAACGCCAGCCGGAAGGTGTAGGTGATCAGCAGGTCGGTGCCGCCCACCTGGGTGTTGTCCACGTCGAACGGGCCGCCGTTGGTGGTGAGCTGGATCGCGTTGAAGTTGTTGAAGTTGAACGCGAACGACGAGATCAGCAGTGGGGCCAGCGCCACCAGCAGCAGCGGCAGCGTCACCTTGCGGAAGGCGTACCACGGGGAGGCGCCGTCGATGCCGGCCGCCTCGGTCAGCTCGCGCGGGATGGCCTGCAGCGCGCCGGTGGTGACCAGGAACATGTAGGGGAAGCCGAGCCACAGGTTGACCAGCAGCACCGCGGCCTTGGCGGTGAGCGGGTCGCCCAGCCAGTTCAGGTCGAGTCCGGTGAGCTGGTTGATCAGGCCGAAGTCGCGGTTGAACATGTCGCGCCAGATCAGCAGCATCGCGAAGGCGGGCATCGCGTAGGGCAGGATCAGCACGATCCGGTAGACCTTGGTGCCGCGCATGCGCGGGTGGTGCAGGACCAGCGCCAGGGCCATGCCCAGGACGAAGGTGGAGACCACGGAGATCAGCGCGAACGACAGGTTCCAGGCGAAGACGCCGGCGAAGTGGCCGGAGATCGTCGGGTCGGTGACCACCCGGGTGAAGTTGCTCAGCCCGACGTTGACCTGCCAGCCCTGGGCGAGGTGCTCGCCGCGGCCGTTGACGAAGTAGCCGGTCGAGGCGTCGGCGGTCCATCGGTCGCCGCGGCCCTGGACGCAGTCGCAGGAGGCGTCGTAGACCAGTTCGGCCTTGCTCTCCACCGCGCGGCTCAGGCCGTTGGCCTTGATCGCGCCGCCCTCGGTGGGGACGGTCAGCGCGGAGATCTCCTTGCCGCGGGCGGCGGCCTGCGGCGCGGTCAGCACCTCGTAGCCGGGCGCCTGCACGACCTTGCCGGTGATGCCGAGCTTCGCGCCCTCGACCGGGGTCAGGCCCTCGGCCGTGCCGGCGCTGACCCGCTTGGTCTTGGCGTCGGCCAGCAGGAAGACCAGCTCGCCGTCCTTGATCGCGGCGGTGAGCTGGTACTCCGGCGAGCCGGGGACCTGCCTGAGCGAGCCGCGCTCGATCGCCTCGACGGCCTCGGTCTTGGTGCCGCGGTGGCCGTCACCGAAGTTGGTGACCGCCGTGCTGACCGTGTAGAGCACCGGGAAGACCTGGAAGGCCAGCAGGAAGACGGTGCCGGGGATCAGGTACTTGGCCGGGACGAAGCGCCGGGTCAGGTAGAGGAAGGCGATGATCGCGGCGGCGACGCACACCACGGCCACGGCGGGCCAGGCGCCCGCCGAGACCAGCGGCGGCAGCGCGAAGAGCAGGAGCGCCGCGGTCACGCCCAGCACCGCGATCCGGCTGAGCAGGAAGCCCGTGGTCAGCTCCCGCCGCCGGGCCGGGACCCGGCCGTGCCGCCCCCCGCCCGCCGGGCCGGTCCCCGAGGGGGAACCGGCGGCGGGGCGGGTGGCGTCCGGCGGGGTCGTCACGCTGTCTGCGGACATGTCCGGTTACTTCTTGAGCGTCTTCTCGACGGCCGTCTGCGCGGCGGCCGCGGCCTTGGCCGGGTCGCCACCCTTGATCACGGAGACCTCGGCGATGCCGAACGGCTCCCAGATAGCCGACATCTCGGGGATGGCCGGCATGGGCATGCCGTCCTTGCCGGCCTCCAGGAACTTGGCCAGGTCGGGGTCGTTGCCCTGGACCGCCTCGAGCGCGGCGCTCAGCGCCGGCGGGCGCGGGTCGGCCTCGTAGAGGGCCTTGGCGACGTCCACGTTGGTGACGTAGTTGGTCACGAACTCCTGGGCGAGGGTCTTGTTCTTGCCCTTGGCCGCGACGAAGAAGGCCTGCACACCGACGAACGGGGTGGCGGGCTTGCCGCCCTCGACGCCGGGGACCGCCGAGACGTCGTACTTCAGGCCCGACTTCTTGACGTCGTTCATGGCCCACGGGCCCGACTCCAGGAAGGCGCACTTGCCGGAGGCGAAGGTGGCGATGGAGTTCTCGGGGGTGATGGTGGCCTTCAGCGCGCCGGCTTTGCCGAACTCGCCGAGCTTGGCCCAGGCCTTGACCGAGTCGCCGGTGCCGACGGTGACCTTGGCCGGGTCGGGGTCGCCGGCGGCGGTGGTGCCGAACAGGGAGCCGCCCGCGGAGGAGAAGAGGGGGTAGGCGTGGTAGGCGTCGCCGCGCTCGGAGACCTGCAGGCACAGGATCTCCTTGACCTTGCCGGCCTTCTTCAGCTCGGCGCCCTTGGCGACCAGCTCGTCGAAGGTGGCGGGGGCCTCGGGGACCAGCTCGGTGTTGCGGATGATCGCAAGGTTCTCGACCGCGTACGGCGCGCCGTAAACCTGGCCGTTGAAGGTCACGGCCTTCATGGCGACCGGGTTGAAGGCGGCCTTCTGCTCCTCGGTCAGGGTGACCGGCTCGATGGCGCCGTTCTGCACCATGTTGCCGATCCAGTCATGCGCGCCGACCATGACGTCAGGACCGCTGCCCTGCTGGGAGGCGGTCACGAAGGCCTGCTGCGGGTTGTCGGTGAGCTCCTTGATCTCGACCGTCACCCCGTTCTCGGTGCCGAACTGCTCGGCGAAGGGCTTGAGCGCGGCGGTGCGCTTGGCGCCCTCGGACCAGATCACCAGCTTGCCGCCGGCGGCGGGCGCGGCGCTGCTCGAAGCGGATCCGGCGGGCGTGGCCTCCGGGGCGGCCTCGGGCTTGGCGGTCTCGCCGCCACCGCAGGCCGCGGCGGCGAAGGCCAGGCTCGCGAGAGCGGCCACAGCGCGGATGCGCATGACTCCTCCTGGAATGTTCATCGGGTGTGACGGGGACGTTAGCGGCTTGTTGCAAGTTTTGGAAGAACTTGCAAAGACCTTTTACCGGACTGCGACCACTTAAGCGGGCCTATGTCCCGTCTTGGCCAGTTCACTGGGCACTGTAACTTGCAGCAAGTTACGCTTGACCAGCTCCACACCTTCCGCCGACCCGAAGGATAAGTGCGCCGTGAGCATGCCCGACCCCGCCGACTGGTGGCGCGACGCCGTCGTCTACCAGGTCTATCCCCGCAGCTTCGCCGACTCCGACGGAGACGGTACCGGTGACCTCGGCGGGGTGGTGCGACGCCTGCCGTACCTCGCGGAGCTGGGGGTGGACGCGCTCTGGCTGAGTCCGTTCTACACCTCGCCGCTGGCCGACGGCGGCTACGACGTCGCCGACTACCGCGACGTGGACCCCCGCTTCGGCTCGCTGGCCGACTTCGACGCGCTGGTGGCCGGGGCGCACGAGCGCGGCCTGCGGGTGATCGTGGACCTGGTGCCCAACCACACCTCCTCGGAGCACCCCTGGTTCCAGGAGGCGCTGCAAGGGCGCGGCAAGGACCGCTACATCTTCCGCGACGAGCCCAACGACTGGGAGTCCATCTTCGGCGGCCCCGCCTGGACCCAGGCACCCGACGGCTCCTACTACCTGCACCTGTTCGCGCCCGAGCAGCCCGACCTCAACTGGGACCACCCCGAGGTGCGGGCGGAGTTCCGCTCGATCCTGCGCTTCTGGCTCGACCGGGGCGTGGACGGCTTCCGGGTGGACGTGGCGCACGGCATGGTCAAGGCCGCCGGGCTGCCCGACGTCGGGCCGAAGGAGGGCCGCCAGGCCGAGATGCTCGGCGACGAGCAGGTGCCCTACTTCGACCAGGACGGGGTGCACGAGATCTACCGCGAGTGGCGGCCGATCCTCGACTCCTACCCCGGCGGGCGGATGGCGGTCGCCGAGGCGTGGGTCTCCTCCCCCGCGCGGCTGGCCCGCTACGTGGGGCCGGACGAGCTGCACCAGGCGTTCAACTTCGAGTTCATGATGGCCGGCTTCGACGCCAAGTCCTTCCGCGAGGTCATCGACCGCTCGCTGGCCGAGGCGGAGATCGTCGGGGCGCCGACGACCTGGGTGCTGTCCAACCACGACAAGCCCCGGCACGTCACCCGGCACGGCTCGCTGGCCCGCGCCAGGGCGGCCACCCTGCTCATGCTGGCCCTGCCCGGCTCGGCCTACCTCTACCAGGGCGAGGAGCTCGGCCTCGACGAGGTGCTCGACCTGCCGGACGAGCTGCGCGAGGACCCGGCGTTCCTGCGCACCGGGGAGAGCCGGGACGGCTGCCGCGTGCCGCTGCCCTGGTCGGGGACCCAGGCCGAGGGCTTCGGCTTCGGTCCGGCCGGCTCGGCCGCGCCGTGGCTGCCGCAGCCCGCCTCGTGGGCCGCCCTCACCGCCGCCGCGCAGGAGGGCGACCCCGGCTCCACGCTCACCCTCTACCGGGAGGCGCTGCGGCTGCGGAAGGCGCACCCGGCGCTCGGTCTCGGCTCGATCGAGTGGGTGCAGGCGCCCGAGGAGGTGCTGGTGCTGCGCCGCGAGCCCGGCTTCACGCTGGTGACCAACACCGGCGAGACCCCGGTCACGCTCTCCGCGCTGGGGCTGGCCGGTGAGGTGCTGCTGGCCAGCGGCCCGATGGCGGGCGAGACGGTCCCGCCGGACACCACGGTCTGGCTCGCCCGCTGAAACTTGCGGCAAGCCGACCGGCCGAGGTGCTCGCGTATTTCCCGGTCTGCGGGGTATCCCTGGTGGCACTGTGATCATCGATGACGAGGCCGTCAGGGACGCCGCCGGCGCACCCGGGCGCGACTGGCTCCTGGTGCACTACCGGCGCGAGGACCCCGACGGCTGGGGCCTGCACGTGTGGGGCGACGTGGAACGGCCCACCGCGTGGGACGCCCCGCTGCCCCTCCACGGTGAGGACGCCTTCGGCCGCTTCGCCTGGATCCGGCTCACGCCCGGCGCGACCGGCGTCGGGCTGCTCGTCCACAAGGGCGAGGAGAAGGACGGAGGCGAGCGGCTCGTCGACGTCACCCGGCGCGGCGAGGTCTGGCTCGTCGAGGGCGAGCCCGAGGTGTACGGCTCGCGCCGGGCCGCCCAGGGTCACGCCACGGTGCGCTACCGCCGCCCGGACGGCGCCCATGCCGGCTGGGGCCTGCACCTGTGGGGCGAGGCGGTGGCCGAGCCCACCGACTGGGCACGGCCGAGACAGCCGGACGGAACCGACGCCTTCGGCCCGTACTGGACGATCCCGCTCAGGAAGCCGGACGCGCCGGTGACCTTCATCATCCGCAACGGCGAGGAGAAGGACCCAGGCCCCGACCAGAGCTTCACCGGCCCCGAGGCCTACGTGAACTCCGGCGCGGCCCGGGTCCACCCGACCAGGGCCGCCGCCGAGCAGGTCGCCGTGCTGCACTACCACCGGCCCGATGGCGACTACGACGGCTGGGGGCTGCACGTCTGGACCGGCGCGGCCACCCCGACCGAGTGGGACGCGCCGCTCCAGCCGGACGGGCGCGACCACTTCGGCGTCCACTGGCGCGTCCCGCTGGCCGCCGGAGCCACCGGCCTGAGCTTCGTCGTGCACCGGGGCGAGGAGAAGGACCAGCCGGCCGACCAGGTGCTCGACCTGGGTGCCACCGGCCACGAGGCGTGGAAGGTCGCCGGGACCGACGGCTTCGTCCTGCCCCGGCCGCGGGGCGCGGACGCGGACCTGTCGAAGGCGCGGGCGCACTGGATCGACCGCGAGACCGTCGCCTGGCAGGTCGTCCCGGCCGCCGGCCGGCAGTACGCGCTGGCCTTCGGCGACGACCGGCTCGACCTGGCGAAGCCGTACCGGGTGATCCGCCTGACCCCGGGCACGCTGAGCGACGGGCAGCGGGTGAAGTGGCCGCACCTGAAGGACCACGCCGCGCTCAAGGTGGACCCGCGCGACGCCGGCCTGGTCAAGGCCGCGCTGCTCGGGCACGTGGTCGCGGTGGAGCGGGACGCGGCCGGGCACCTGCTGACCGCGACCGGGGTGCAGATCCCCGGCGTCCTGGACGATCTGTACGCCAAGGCGGCGACCGCGCGGCTCGGGCCCAGCGGGACGATCCTGCCCAGATTGGCCCTCTGGGCGCCGACCGCCCGCCAGGTCAAGCTCAAGATCGGCGGCAGGACCTACCCGATGCGCCGCGACGAGGACAGCGGGGTGTGGTCGCTGCGCGGCCTGCCCACCTGGCGCGGACGCGACTACACCTTCCTGGTGACCGTCTACTCCCCCGCCGACGGCAAGGTGGTCACCAACGAGGTGACCGACCCCTACAGCCTCGACCTGGCCCCCGGCTCGGTGGCCAGCCGGCTCACCGACCTAGGCCGGGAGAAGCCCTCCGGCTGGGACGGCCTGCGCAAGCCGCCCCTCGACGGTCCGCTCACCCTCTACGAGCTGCACGTGCGTGACTTCTCCGCCACCGACCACAGCGTGCCGGAGCCGCTGCGCGGCACCTACCGGGCCTTCGGCCGGGACTCGACCGGCATGCGGGCGCTGCGCGAGCTGGCCGCCGACGGGCTGACGCACGTGCACCTGCTGCCGGTGTTCGACTTCGGGACGGTGCCGGACCGGCGGGCCGACCGCACCGAACCGGCCGGCGACCTGGCCGCCCTCCCGCCCGACTCCGAGGAGCAGCAGGCCCGCATCGCCGCGACCGCGGCCCGGGACTCCTTCAACTGGGGCTACGACCCGCTGCACTACACCGTGCCGGACGGCTCCTACGCCACCGACCCGGACCGGCGGGTGCGCGAGTTCCGCGAGATGGTCGCCGCGCTCAACGCCGCCGGGCTGCGCGTGGTGATGGACGTGGTCTACAACCACACCCACTGCCTCGGCGTGCTCGACCACATCGTGCCCGGCTACTACCACCGCCGCCTCGACGACGGCGCCGTCGCCACCTCCACCTGCTGCCCCGGCACCGCGCCCGAGCACACCATGATGGGCAGGCTCGTCGTGGACTCGATCGTCACCTGGGCCCGCGAATACAAGATCGACGGCTTCCGCTTCGACCTGATGGGCCACCACCCCAAGGCCAACATCCAGGCGGTACGGCAGGCACTCGACCGGCTCACCGTGGCCAGGGACGGCGTGGACGGCCGGCAGATCATCCTGTACGGCGAGGGCTGGGACTTCGGCGAGGTCGCCGGCGACGCCCGCTTCGAGCAGGCCACCCAGGCCAACCTGGCCGGCACCGGCATCGGCACCTTCAGCGACCGGCTGCGCGACGCGGTGCGCGGCGGCGGCACCTCCGACGCCGACCCGCGCGAGCCCGGCTTCGGCTCGGGCCGCGCCGACCGCCCCGACGAGCGGCTCAAGGTCTACCAGGACCTGGTCACCCTCGGGCTGACCGGCAACCTGCGCGACTACGTGCTGCCCGACGGGCGCAAGGGTTCGGAGGTGTCCTACCACGGCTCGCCCGCCGGGTACGCGGCCGATCCCCCGGACGTGGTCAGCTACGTGGACGCGCACGACAACGAGACGCTCTACGACGCGCTGGCCTACAAGCTGCCGCCGGGCACGCCCATGGCCGACCGGGTGCGGATGCAGGCGCTCTGCCTGGCGATCGTGCTGCTCGGGCAGGGCACGGCGTTCGTGCACGCGGGCGGCGAGCGGTTGCGGTCGAAGTCGCTCGACCGCAACTCCTACGACTCCGGCGACTGGTTCAACCGGCTGCACTGGGACTGCCGGCAGGGCAACGGGTTCGGGGCGGGGCTGCCGCCGAAGGCGGGCAACGAGTCACGGTGGCCCTATGCCCGGCCGCTGCTGGCCGATCCGGCGCTGCGGCCGGACTGCGCGGCGATCGAGGCGGCGCGGGCGGGGTTCGGGGAGTTCCTCCGTATCCGGTCGGGGTCGCGGGCCTTCGCGTTGCCGACGCTCGACGAGGTGCGGCGGCGGGTCACCTTTCCGGCCTCGGCGCCCGGGGTGATCACGATGCGGGTGGACGCGGCCGGGGTGGATCCGGCGTGGAAGGCGCTCACCGTGGTGTTCAACGCGACGCCTGCCGTACAGCGGCAGGTGGTGGCGGGAGTGACGGGGGCGCGCTTGCATCCGGTGCAGGCGTCGGGGGCGGACCCGGTGGTCAAGCGGGCCGCCTTCGACCAGGAGAGCGGCACGTTCACGGTGCCGGGGCGGACGGTCGCGGTCTTCGTCGAGCCCGCGCGCTGACCCTCGCCGAGCGGCGCTGCGGTCGTGCGCTGACCCGGCCGCCGAAGGTTGGCGGGTTTGGCGGGTGGCCAGAAATGGGGAAATCTTTCCAGTTGCCCGATATATCCGGACAGTACGCCCGAGTAGCCTCGGGACGTGGCACGCATATGGGCGACGACCCTCCGCGGACGGGTCACGCTCATCGCAGCAGCAGTGGCCACCCTTGTCCTGGTGCCCGCCGGAGTGGCGGGGGCCGCCCTCGCGCGTTCCCTCTCGGCGGCCGAGGTCTGGACCGAGAACCGCGACACCGCCGCCCTGGTCACCGGGATGATCCGCGGCGGCGACCTGGCCGGCGACGTGCTCCGGCTGAAGAACACCGACCCCACCACGCTCGTCCAGGTCGTCACCGCCGACGGCACCGTGGTCGCCGCCACCCCCGCCGCGCAACGCCTGTCCCGGCTGAGCGACGTGTGGCCGGCCGCCTCCGACCGCGTCGTCAACACCACGGCCTGCCCCAGCTTCGGCTGCCTGCACCTGACCGCGCTCCGCGAGTCGACCAGACCGGACTCCCTCGTCGTCTACGTCGCGCAGCCCACCCCGTCGATCCTGGCCGGCCGGGCCGTGGACCTGGTCATCGCCATCCAGGTCGTGCTGCTCACCGCGCTGATCACCTGGATCGCCTGGCTGCTGGCGGGCCGTACGCTGCGGCCGGTGAACCAGATCCGGGCCCAGCTCGACGACATCAACGCCACCGACCCGGGCCGCCGGGTCGTGGAGCCGTCCGGCGAGGACGAGATCGCCAAGCTCGCCCGGTCCATCAACGGCACGCTCGCCCGGCTGGAGTACGCGGCCGAGCAGCAGCGCCGCTTCGCCTCCGACGCCTCCCACGAACTGCGCACCCCGCTGGCCGGGCTGCGCGCCCAGCTCGAAGGCGCCCAGCTCTACCCGGAGGACACCGACATCGCCGAACTGGTCGACGACGCGCTGAAGGACACCGACCGGGTCGAGGCGATCATCACCGACCTGCTGCTGCTGGCGCGGATCGGCTCCCGGGTGGACATCGTCAAGGAGCGGCTCGACCTGGGCGAACTCGTGCGCAAGACACTTCTGGACCGCACCGGGCCGGTCCCGATCACCGCCACGCTCGCCGACGGGGTGTTCGTCGAAGGGGTGCGCTTCCAGCTCGACCGGCTGCTGGCCAACCTGCTCGACAACGCCGAACGGCACGCCGACACCAGCATCGGCGTCGAGCTCACCGCCGCGGGCGACGAGGCCGTGCTCAGCCTGGAGAACGACGGGGCGCCCATCCCCGAGCACGAGCGGGAGCGCATCTTCGAGCGGTTCACCCGGCTCGACAGCGCGCGCAGCCGGGGCGCCGGCGGCACCGGCCTGGGCCTGGCCATCGCCCGCGAGGTCGCGGTGGCGCACCGGGGCAGCCTCCGCGTGGCCGGCGACGCCCGCTTCGAGCTCCGCCTCCCCCTCGCACCCCCGCTCCCCTCCTGACCCGCCCCTGCCACCCCCGCATTTCCTAAGCCCGGGCCCTGCCGTACCTCCTGGGTCGGTCAGGCCGGGTCCAGGGTGGCGAGGATCCGGTCCACCTGAGCCGCCCGAGCCTCCGGAGTCCGAGCCTTCAGCAGCGGCAGCATCAGCAGATACCGCCCACCCTTGTCCAGCCCCTCCCAAGCCGCCAGCGCCGCCGGCCGCCCCTCCAGCGCGGCCACCAGTTCAGCCGGCGCGGCGGCGGTGCGCTGCGACTCGTAGGCCGCGTCCCAGCGCCCGTCCTCCTGCGCCGCCCGCACCTCGGCCAGCCCCGGCTCCCGCATCCGCCCGGCCGCCAGCAACGCCTCGACCTTGTCCACGTTGACCTGCGACCACACGCTCCGCCGCCGCCGCGGCACGTACTTCTGCAGGTAGTGGACCTCGTCCAGCGGCTTGCGCTGCCCCGACACCCACCCCCAGCACAGCCCGATGTCCACCAGCTCGTCCGAGGTGACCGAGGGAATCCCCGACCCCTTCTTGGCCACCTTGACCCAGACGCCTTCCGTGCGCGGGTGGTGCTCTTCCAGCCACGCCTCGAACGCCGGCCCGTCGGCGAAGGCCCGTACCTCCACCCCGTCGAGCTCCTCCCTCACGCCTCCTCCTTACGGGCCACGTCGAGCTGCGTGACCAGGACGAGATCCACGCCCGAGCCGATCTCCGCCGCGACCAGGCCGAGCAGTTCCTCCAGCTCGCCGCTCTCCAGCATCCGGTAGGCGGAGACGGACCGGATCAGGTCGAGATAGCGCGCCGCCGGATACCGCTCCTCCCGCCGGTAGAGACGATGCGCGGCGTCCCGGAACCCGGCCTCCCCGGCCAGCAACGGGTCACCGGGGAAGTCCTCCGGCGCGTGGTGGAGGCTGGAGGCGATGCCGAACCGGTCGTCGATCTCCTTGAGCCGCTCGCGCAGCTCCGGATCGGCCAGGATGTAGCGGTTCCAGAACAGCGCCAGCACCCCGCCGGGCGCGAGCGCCGCCAGCGCCAGCCCGGAGCGGCGCTCGGGGTCCACCCAGTGCCAGGCCTGCGCCGAGAACACCAGGGCGTAGGCGCGGTCGGGGAGGTAGTCCTCGAAGCTGGTCACCTCGATCCGGGCGCCCGGGCAGTGTCCGGCGAGCTGGCGGGCCATCCGCGGGTCGGGCTCGACGCAGGTCAGGTCCACGCCGCGGGCCGCGAACGCCACGCTCGCCTTCCCGGTCCCCGCGCCGACCTCCAGCACCGGCCCCGCCGGAGCCATCGCCAGCACATCCGCGACCAGCTCCGGCGGGTATCCGGCCCGCGCCGACTCGTACTCGCCCACCGCTTCGCCGAAGACACCGCTTCTCTGTCGCATGCCCAAGATTCAACCAGCCTCCTGTACGGCACGCGCAGACCACAGCCCTCGACCCCAACCTCCGCCGGCCCCAGCTTTCCTGGCCCAGCCTTCCTGGGTCGGCCACCTCGGCGGTGGTCAGACCTTCTCGGCCACCCGCCCCTCCTCCGGCCGCTCAGGCGCCCCCTGCCCCTCGACGCCCTCACCCTCCTGCACGTCGTCATCGTCCTCATCCAGCAACGTCGCCTCGTCGAACGGATCGCGCCCGGCCAGCACCTCAGCCGCCCGCTCCCGGTCGAACCCGCCGGTCCACGTCCCCACCAGCACGGTCGCCACCGCGTTCCCCGCGAAGTTGGTCAACGCCCGAGCCTCCGACATGAACCGGTCGATACCGACGATCAGCCCCACCCCGTCCACCAGGTCAGGCCGGTGCGACTGCAGCCCGCCCGCGAGGGTCGCCAGGCCCGCCCCTGTGACGCCCGCCGCCCCCTTCGACGCGATGATCATGAACACCAGCAGCGAGATCTGCTCCCCCAGCGACAGCGGCGCCCCGGTCGCCGACGCCACGAACAGCGTCGCCATCGTCAGATAGATCGCCGTGCCGTCCAGGTTGAACGAGTACCCGGTCGGCACCGTGATCCCCACCACCGGACGGCTGACGCCCAGGTGCTCCATCTTGGCGATCAGCCGCGGCAGCGCCGACTCCGACGACGAGGTGGACAGGATCAGCAGGAACTCCCGCCCGAGGTAACGCAGCAACGACAGCAGGTTGACCCGCGCCACCACCCACAGCAGCGGCCCCAGCACCACGGCCACGAACAGCAGGCAGGTCACGTAGAAGCCGAGCATGATGACCGCCAGCGACTGCAGCGCCTTGATGCCGGTCGAGCCGACCACCGCCGCGATCGCGCCGAACGCGCCGACCGGCGCGGCCCACATGATCATGGCCAGGATCCGGAACACCAGGCGCTGCAGGTGCGCGATGCCGTTCAGGATCGGCGTGCCGCGCGAGCCCATCGCCTGCAGCGCGAACCCGGCCAGCAGCGCCACCAGCAGCGTCTGCAGCACCTGCCCCTCGGTGAAGGCCGACACCAGCGTCGTCGGGATGATGCCGAGCAGGAAGGTGACGGTGTCGCTCTCCCCGCCCTTGGCCGCCTCCGCCTGCGCGGCCTGCTTGGCGGCGTCGGTCAGTTGCAGTCCCGCGCCCGGGTCCAGCAGGTTGCCGACGACCAGGCCGATGACCAGCGCGACGGTGGACATCAGCAGGAAGTAGCCAAGCGCCAGGCCGCCGACCTTGCCCACCCGGGCGGCCTTCGACACCGAGCCGACGCCCAGCACGATGGTGCAGAAGATGATCGGGCTGATCATCATCTTGATCAGGTTCACGAAGCCGGTGCCGAGCGGTTTCAGCTCCTTGCCCAGCTCCGGCCAGACGAAGCCGACGACGATGCCGGCCAGCACCGCGACGATGACGGCCAGGTAGAGATAGCGCGTGCGGTCACGCATGGCGGGTCTCCCAGGCAGTGGACGAACATTCGGGTTGCCCGGATACTGCTGCCGACAGTGACGTAGGTCACTATTTTGTAAGTTTCGTTCGCGGGGAGGCCGTCATGCGGAGCTGGAGTCTGGCCGCTCAGATGCTCGCGCTCCAGCTGGTGGTGGTCGTCGTCACCGTCACCGGGGGTGCCGTCCTGGCGCTGGTGCAAGCGCACGACCTGCTCACCGACGAGGCCGCCGGCACCGCCCGTGCCGTCGCCGCCGGCGTCGCCGCCTCTCCCGACGTCGTGGCCGGGCTCTCGGCGCCCGCGCGCCTCCAGCCCCATGCCGAGGCCGTACGGCAGGCGACCGGGGTCGACTTCATCACCATCATGGACCCCACCGGGCGGCGCTACACCCACCCCAACCCGGCCCAGATCGGCAAGCGTTTCCTCGGCCACATCGAGCCCGCCCTGCGGGGTGAGACCTTCACCGAGACCTACACCGGCACCCTCGGCCCCTCCATGCGTGCCGTCGCCCCTGTCTTCTCCGGTGGGCGGGTCGTCGCGCTGGTCAGTGCCGGGATCACCATCGACCGGATCTCCGCGCGCCTTCGTGACCAGCTCGCCTGGGCCGCCTTCATCGGCCTGCTCGGCCTGGCCCTGGGCACCTGTGGCACCTGGCTGGTCGGCGCCCGCCTCCGTCGTCAGACGCACGGTCTTGGCCCGGTCGAGCTGGCCCGCATCCACGACCACCACGACGCCATCCTGCACACCGTCCGCGAGGGCCTCCTCCTGGCCGGGCCGGACGACCGCCTCATCCTCTGCAACGACGCCGCCCGCACCCTCCTCGACCTCCCTCCGAACCCCGAAGGCCACCCCCTCCCAGCCCTGGGCCTCCCCACCCCCGAAGACCCCCATCGGTCGACCCTCCATCTCCCGACAGCGGACCTCCCTCGGCTGGCCCCGGATTTCCCCACGGAGGACCTCCCTCAGCCCGCCCCGGATCTCCCTACCCAGGACCCCCCTCAGCCCGCCCCGGATCTTCCGCAGGAGAACCCCCCTCGGCTGGCCCCAGATCTCATGAAAGAGGACCCCCCTCGGCGCGCCCCGGCTCTTCTCGGCTCACCGCCGCCGCCGCGCCTTCCCCAGCCCGATTCAGCGGACGTGGCCGCCCCTGGTGAGCAGGCCTGTCCGAAACTCCCGGCACCACCCCACAGCCAACCCCCGCCCCACAGCCAACCCCCGCACCACACCGAACCCCCGCCCCCCACCGAGGCCCGGCCCGCCACCGAGGCTCCGACTGCAGCCGAGCCCCCAAGCCCAGGTGGCCGGACCGACGAGATCCACCTTGTCGGGGATCGGGTGCTGGCTGTCAGCCGGGCGCCGAGCCGGCACGGCACGGTGGTCACCCTGCGGGACCACACCGAGCTCCAAGCACTCGCCGGACAACTGGACGCCGAGCGTGGGTTCGCCAACTCCCTGCGGGCCGCGGCCCATGAGGCGGCCAACCGTCTGCACACCGTCATCACCCTGGTCGAGCTCGGCCGCACCGAGCAGGCGGTCGCCTTCGCCACCGCCGAGCTGCGCGCCGCCCAGGACCTCACCGACCGGGTGGTGGGCGCCGTCCGGGAACCCGTCCTGGCCGCCCTCCTCCTCGGCAAGAGCGCCGAGGCTGCCGAGCGGGGCATCGAGCTGGCGATCCTGCCCGAGAGTGCCCTGCCCGATGCGGTGCCGTACGAGCGGGATCTGGTCACCGTGGTGGGCAACCTGCTGGACAACGCCATCGACGCCGCCGCTGCCCGCGTCGAGGTTCTGGTCAGTGCTACCGACACCGACCTTCTTCTCCGGGTAGGGGACGACGGGCCTGGCCTCACCTCGCCGGCGGCCTTCACCCGTGGGTGGACCACCAAGGGGGATGGTCGCGGGCTTGGGTTGGCTCTGGTCGGTGCCGCTGTTCGCCGTCTTCGGGGTTCCATCACCGTGGATGGGTCGACCTTCACCGTCTTGCTGCCTCGGGATGAGCGGGCTGGGGTGTCTGGTCGTCCGTGAGGGGTGGGCGGCTCCTACGGCCCTGGAGGGGCTGCGAGGTGAGGGCCGGGAACCCTGGGTGGCAGGGAACCCTGGGTGGCAGGGAACCCGGAACCCGGAGACCCCCAACCCGGGGGCCCGAACCCGGGGGCCCTGAAGACGGGGGCCCGGGGCTCTGGAGGCGGGGACCCCGAAGCTGGGGACCCCGAAGCTGGGGACCCCGAAGCTGGGGACCCCGAAGCTGGGGACCCGGAGGCGGGGACCCCGAGCTGGGGAAGCGGGGGGCTGAGGGGTGGTTGGGTGGGTTAAGGCTGGTCCTCCAGGACGGTGAGGATGGCTTCGCCGTACTTGGTGAGCTTGTTCTCGCCCACGCCGCTGATCCCAGAGAGTTCGCCCAGGGTGGTGGGGTGGGTGGAGGCGATCTCGCGGAGGGTGGCGTCGTGGAAGACGACGTAGGCCGGGACGCCCTGCTCCTTGGCGGTGGCGGCGCGCCAGGCGCGGAGGCGGTCGAAGAGGGAGGCGGCCTCGGGGGCGAGGTCGGCGGCGGGCTTGGCGGAGGAGCCGCCGGGCTTGGCCGAACGGTCGGGCTTACGGGGCGTGGGGTCACGGCGAAGGCTGAGGGGACGCTCGCCGCGCAGGACGGGGGCGGACTCTGGCGTGAGGGACAGGGTGCCGTACTCGCCCTCGACGGTGAGCAGGCCGAGGGCGAGGAGCTGGCGGACGACGGCCCGCCATTCGGCCTCGGAGAGCTCGGTGCCGACGCCGAAGACGGTCAGCGAGGCGTGGTCGAACTGCAGGACCTTCTCGGTCTTCTTCCCGAGCAGGATGTCGATGAGGTGTCCGGCGCCGAAGCGCTGGTTGCGCTCGCGCTGCAGGCGCAGGACGGTCGACAGGAGCTTCTGCGCCGGGACGGTGGCGTCCCAGGTGGCGGGCGGGGTGAGGCAGGTGTCGCAGTTGCCGCACGGCGAGCCGTCCTGGCCGAAGTAGGCCAGAAGGCGGACGCGGCGGCAGTCGACGGTCTCGCAGAGGGCGAGCATGGCGTCGAGCTGGTCGAGCTGGCGGCGGCGGTGGGTCTCGTCGCCCTCGGTGGACAGCTTGCGGAGCTGCACGACGTCCTGCAGGCCGTAGGCCATCCAGGCGGTGGCGGGCAGGCCGTCCCGGCCGGCGCGGCCGGTCTCCTGGTAGTAGCCCTCGACGGACTTGGGCAGGTCGAGGTGGGCGACGAAGCGGACGTCGGGCTTGTCGATGCCCATGCCGAAGGCGATGGTGGCGACCATGACCAGGCCGTCCTCGCGCAGGAAGCGGGACTGGTGGGCGGCGCGCGTGGCGGCGTCGAGACCCGCGTGGTACGGCAGAGCCGGGATGCCGTTCTCCTGGAGGAAGAGCGCGATCTTCTCGACCGAGGAGCGGGACAGGCAGTAGACGATGCCGGCGTCGCCGTCGTGCTCGGTGCGCAGCAGCCGCAGGAGCTGGCGCTTGGGCTCTTGCTTGGGCTCGATGTGGTAGCGGATGTTGGGCCGGTCGAAGCCGGCGACCAGGTGGCGGGCCTGCTCCAGGCCGAGGCGCTGGGCGATCTCGGCGTGGGTGGCGGGGGTGGCCGTCGCAGTCAGGGCGATGCGCGGGACGTCGGGCCAGCGCTCGTGCAGGGCGGACAGCCGCAGGTAGTCGGGGCGGAAGTCGTGGCCCCACTGGGAGACGCAGTGCGCCTCGTCGATGGCGAACAGGGCGATCTTCCCGCGCGAGAGGAACTGCAGGGTCTGCTCGGAACGCAGCCGCTCGGGGGCGAGGTAGAGGAGGTCGAGCTCGCCGGCGAGGTACTCGGCCTCGGTCACCTCGCGGTCGCCGAACTCCTGGGTGGAGTTGAGGAAGCCGGCCCGGACGCCCAGGGCTCGCAGGGCGTCGACCTGGTCCTGCATGAGGGCGATGAGCGGGGAGACGACCACGCCGGTGCCCGGGCGGACCAGGGCCGGGATCTGGTAGCAGAGCGACTTTCCGCCGCCGGTGGGCATCAGGACCAAGGCGTCGCCGCCGGCTACGACGTGCTCGATGATCTCCTGCTGGCCTTCGCGGAAGGAGTCGTAGCCGAAGACGCGGCGCAGGACCTCGGTGGCCTGAGGGGTGGAGGTGGAGGAGGTGGAAGTCACGGGCGCCATCGTAGGCAACTCGCGGGACGGGTGTGCGGGGTTGGCGGGTGGCTGTGGATAACCGGGGTCACCGTGGGCCCGTCTGGGGAGCCTTTCAGACGCCGCGGAGGCCGGTCAGAAGCCCTGGAAGCCGCTTGGAAGTCTCGGAAGCCGTTCAGAAGCCGTTCAGAAGCCTTGGGGCCGTCAGAAGATGAAGCCGCCGGGGCGGTGGTTGCGGTCGGCGATGAGGCCGGCGAGGGTGGCCAGGGCGATCTCGGCCGGGGTGCGGGAGCCGATGTTGAGGCCGATGGGGCGGTGGACGCGGGCGATGTCGGCCTCCGGGACGCCCAGGGCGGTGAGGGCGGCGACGTGGGGGGCGGTGTGGCGGGGGCTGCCCATGATGCCGATCCAGCGGGCCCGGCTCTGGAGGAGGTCGCGCAGGACGGGGCCGATCTCGGGGCGGTGGTGGTCGGTCAGCACGACGTCCGCACCGGTCAGCTCGGGAAGGACCTGGAGGGCAGGGACCCCGGAGAGCCCGGGACCCGGCGCGGCAGATGAAAATGCCGCAGGAGACAGCGCACTAGAAGAAGGTGCCGCGGCAGACGGCTCACCAGAAGGTGCCGCGGGAGACGGCGCGGCAGAAGAAGGTGCCGCGGGAGACGGCGTGGCAGGCGGCGGTGAGGCGGGGGCAGCCGGGGAGCCCGGGTGGGCGGGTGCCGCGGCGGGGTCGTACAGGTGGGTCTCGTAGTCCAGGTCGGCGGCGAAGCGCAGCAGGCAGTCGGCCACCGGTGAGGCGAAGACCGCGACGAGCACCCGCCGCCCCGGCGCGCCGGCCGAGCCCGTCCCGTGGGCGAGGTCGCAGGTCACGCCGTCGTCGTGCGAATGCGTCATGCCCGCAGACTACGCTGCACGCTGTGACGCACAAGGTCCTGGTCGTGGAGGACGAGGAGATCACCGCGGAGGCCAATCGCGTCTACGTGGGCCGGGTCCCGGGGTTCGAGGTGGTCGGGGTGGCCCGGACGGGCGCGGAGGCGCTGCGCTTCCTGGGCGGGCACCGGGTGGATCTGGTGCTGCTGGATCTGTACCTGCCGGACATGCACGGGCTGGAGGTGTGCCGCTCGATCCGGGCGGCGGGGCTGGCGTGCGACGTGATCGCGGTGACCTCGGCGCGGGATCTGGCGATGGTGCGCTCGGCGGTGTCGGCCGGGATCGCCCAGTACCTGCTCAAGCCGTTCACCTTCGCGACGCTGCGCGAGAAGCTGACCCGGTACGCGGCCTTCCGGGCGAGCGAGGGGCAGGCGGCCGGGCAGGGCGAGGTGGACCGGGCGCTGGCCGCCCTCAGCGGGGGCGCGGCGGCGGCGCTGCCCAAGGGGATGACGCAGGAGACGCTCGACGCCGTGGTGGCACTGCTCCGCCGTACACCGGAGGGGGTGTCCGCGCAGGAGGCCGGGGCCGCGCTCGGGGTGTCGCGGGTGACCGCGCGCCGGTATCTGGAGCACCTGCTGGAGACGGGGGTGGCCCGCCGGGCCCCGCAGTACGGCGGGCCAGGGCGGCCCGAGCTGCGCTACCGCCCGGTGAGCCCGGAAGCCCCGGAGAGTCGGCCGTGAACAGGACCGCGAGTCAGGCACGGACCGCACACGGAGTCAGGCGGAGATAGCACGGAGAGTTAACGGGCAGTTCAGCCCGTCCACCCGGCGAGGTCGGATTGCGTGGCTAGGTTCCTTGACACTTCGAGGAAACCGTAGGGAGTCACGTTGCGAGTCCTGGCCGTCATTCCAGCCCGTGGAGGTTCGGCGGGCATCCCCCTGAAGAACCTGGCGACGGTGGGCGGCCTGCCGCTCGTGACCAGGGCTATCAGGGCCTGTCTGCACGCCGGTCTGATCGACGAGGTCGTCGTCAGCACCGATCACGAGGAGATCGCCCGGGTGGCCCGCGAGGCCGGGGCCACCGTCGTCGAGCGTCCGGCGGAGCTGAGCGGCGCGACCGCCTCCAGCGAGTCGGCGCTGCTGCACGCGCTCGACGCCCGCGGCCAGGATCCGGAGGTCGTGCTGCTGGTCCAGTGCACCAGCGCCTTCATCGACCCGGCCGACCTGGACGAGGGCGTGCGCCGGGTGCTGGAGGGCGAGGCCGACGTGGTCTTCTCCGGCACGCCGACGCACGAGTTCCTGTGGACCGTGGCCGGCGCGGGCGTCAACCACGACCCGTCGGTGCGGCTGCCGCGCCAGCAGCGCGAGCCGCACTACCGCGAGACCGGCGCCTTCTACGTCATGCGTACGGCGGGCCTGCGCGAGCACGGTCACCGCTTCTTCGGCGAGGTCGTCGTGCAGCCGGTCCCGGCCGGGCACGCGGTCGAGGTGGACGAGCCGGCCGACCTGGAGATCGTGCGCGCCCTGGCCCCGTTCGTGGACCACCCCGAGCCGATCGACGTGGACGCGGTGATCACCGACTTCGACGGCGTGCACACCGACGACCGCGCCTACGTCGACTCCGAGGGCCGCGAGATGGTCCTGGTCAGCCGCTCGGACGGGATGGGCGTCTCGCTGCTGCGCCGCGCCGGGGTGAAGGTGCTGGTCATGTCGACCGAGCAGAACCCGGTGGTCAGCGCCCGCGCCCGCAAGCTGGGCGTGCCGGTGCTGCAGGGCCTGACCGACAAGCGCACGGTGCTGCGCGATTGGCTGGCGATCGAGGGCCTGGACCCGGCGCGGGTGGCCTACGTCGGCAACGACGTCAACGACCTGGGCCCGATGGGGCTGGTCGGCTGGCCGGTGGCCACGCCCGACGCGCATCCGCGGGTGCGGGCGACCGCGCGGGTGGTGCTGTCCACCCCGGGCGGCTCGGGAGCCGTACGCGAGCTGTGCGACCGGATCCTGGCCGCGCGGCCGGAGCCGGAGCCCGAGGCCGCGCCGGCTCCGGCGCGCACCCGCCGGCTCGGGCCGGTGGCGATCGGCGACGTGCTGGTCGGCGAGGGCCAGCCGGTGTACGTGATCGCCGAGATCGGCATCAACCACAACGGCGACGTCGAGATCGCCAAGCAACTGATCGACGTGGCGGCCGAAGCCGGCTGCCAGGCGGTGAAGTTCCAGAAGCGCACCCCGGAGATCTGCGTCCCGGTCGAGCAGCGCGACCAGATCCGCCAGACGCCGTGGGGCGAGATGACCTACCTGGAGTACAAGATCCGCACCGAGTTCGGGGCGGACGAGTACCGGGAGATCGCCGCGCACTCCTACAAGCGCGGCCTGCAGTGGTTCGCCTCGCCGTGGGACGTGCCCAGCGTGCACTTCCTGGAGGAGATGGAGGTCGAGGTGCACAAGGTCGCCTCGGCCAGCGTCGCCGACCACGAGCTGCTGCGCGCGCTGGCCGCGACCGGCAAGCCGATCATCCTGTCCACCGGCATGTCGACGCTCAGCGAGATCGACCAGGCGGTCGAGATCCTGGGCGGCAACCCGCTGGTCCTGATGCACGCCACCAGCACCTACCCGCTGCCGCCCGAGGAGGCGAACCTGCGGGCGATCACCACGCTGCGCGAGCGGTACGGCCTGCCGGTCGGCTATTCCGGGCACGAGCGCGGCCTGCAGATCTCGCTGGCCGCGGTGACGCTCGGCGCGGTGACGGTGGAGCGGCACATCACCCTCGACCGCACGATGTGGGGCAGCGACCACGCCGCCTCGCTGGAGCCGACCGGGCTGGAGCACCTGGTGCGCGACATCCGGGTGATCGAGCAGGCGATGGGCGACGGCATCAAGCGCGTCTTCCCGGGCGAGGAGGCCCCGAAGGCCCGGCTGCGCCGTATCACCGTCTGATGGCGCCGACGCTCTCGGTGATCGTCCCCATCCGCGACGGCGAGCGCTTCATCGAGGACGCGCTCGCCTCGCTGGCCCGCAACAGCCGGCCCGACTTCGAGGTGCTCGTGGTCGACGACGGCTCGGTGGACGCCACCCCGGAGATCCTCGCCGAGTCGGACCTGCCCGGGCTGAGCGTGCTGCGGCACGAGCGGCCCAAGGGCCTGGCCGACGCGCGCAACGCCGGGCTGGAGGCCGCCTCCGGGCGGCTGGTGACCTTCATGGACGGCGACGACTGGCTGGCGCCGGGCTACCTGGCCAGGCTGGTCGCCGCGATCGACGGGCTGGACTGCGACTTCGTGCGGACCGACCACGTGCAGGCCGAGGGGCGCAAGCGGGTGCTGCACCGCGCGCCGCTGACCGTGCGCGGGCGGGTCCTGAACCCGGCCGAGCACATCATGCCCGCGCACGTCCGGACGATGGTCGACTATCCCTACGCCTGGGCCGGGATCTACAAGCGCTCGCTGGGCGACCTGCTGCGCTTCCCCGGCTCGCTGCACACCGCCGAGGACCGGCCGTGGATCTGGCGGCTGCACCGCGAGGCCGCCTCCTTCGCGGCGGTCTCGCTGGCCGGGGTCTTCTACCGCCGGCAGGTGGCCGGCTCGCTCACCCAGGTGGGCGACGAGCGGCAACTGCACTTCTTCGACGCCTTCGAGCTGGTCTTCAAGGAGGTGGAGGAGGCGTACCTGCCCAAGGCGGTGCGCAACTTCTGCGCCCTGCTGGCCCACCACCTGGAGCTGTCGGAGCGGCTCACGCCGGAGCTGCGCGCCGCCTTCGCCGAGCGCGGCGCCGAGCTGGTGCGGCGGCTGCCGGGCGAGGTGGTCTCCGCCTCGGTCGCCGGGATGACCGCCGAGCGCGAGGCGATCCTGCGCGGGCTGGTGCCCGAGCTCGTGCCCGCCGGCCGGCGGGTGCGCCGGGAGAGGGAGGATCTGGCATGACGACCGTCTTCTACGCCTCGACCCTGTACGGGGCGATGACGCTGGCGGCGGCGCAGGACGCCGGGCTGCTGCCCGCGGCCGGGCGGCGGGTGCTCATCGTCTCGACCAACGCGGCCATCCCCGAGGTGGCCGTCCCGCTCGACCAGGCGCCGGGCTTCGCCGTGCTGCGCGAGCGCTTCGACGAGATCGTCTCCTGGAACGAGCTGATCGCGCCGCTGCATCCGGCCGACTGGCGGGCCCGGGTCATCGAGGTGCCGATGCTGGAGCGGCTGCTCGCCTCGCATCTGCGGCTCGACCAGGTCGAGGAGCTGGTGCTGGAGTCGATCGCGGTCACCCCGGCGCGGACCATCGCGGGGCTGATCCGCGACTGCCCGATCACCGTCTACGCCGACGGGCTGATGAGTTACGGGCCGACGCGCGATCCGCTGCCGGCCGAGATCCACCGGCGGATCAGCCGGCTGCTCCACCTCGACCTGGTGCCGGGGCTGGTGCCGTTGCTGCTCACCGAGTACGGCGTGCCTGCCGTACCGGTGCCGGGGGCGGCCTTCGAGGCGGTCGTCGAGCAGGTCGCGCGCACCGCGCCGGACATGCTGGCGGCGGACGCGATGATCCTCGGGCAGTACCTGTCCGCGCTCGACCTGCTGACCCTGGAGGAGGAGGCGGAGCTGCACGCCGGGCTGCTGCGCGGGGTGGCGGCGCTCGGGCACTCCACCGTGGTCTTCAAGCCGCACCCGGCGGCCGGGCGGCGGCCCACGCAGCTCCTGCGGCAGGCGGCCGAGGAGATCGGGGTGCGGCTGCACGTGGCCGGCGGGGCGGTGCCGGCCGAGGCGTGCTTCACCGCGCTGCGGCCCAAGCTGGTGGCGGGGTGCTTCTCCACCGGGCTGGCCACCGCGCGCACCTTCTACGGGCTGCCGGTGGCCACCCTCGGCACCGAGCTGGTGCTGGAGCGGCTGCGGCCCTACGAGAACAGCAACCGGGTCCCGGCCACGCTCGCCGACGCGTGGCTGCCGCGGCTCACCCCCGAGGGGGTGCTCGCCGGCCCGCCGGAGCTCGACCTGGCGCGGCTGGTGCGGGCGGTGGGGTACTGCATGCAGCCGGAGAACCTGCCCGGGCTGCGGGAGGACGCCGCGGCCTGGGTCGAGCGGCACGGGAGCGCGCGCTACTTCAAGAAGCAGCGGCTGGAGGCGGTGGGCCTGCTGCCCGAGGCCGAGCGGCCGGGCACGCTGGCCCGGATCCGCCGCCGGCTGGCCCGCACCCTATGACCGCCGCTCCGGCGGCGGCCAGGCCTGCCGCATCGGGTACGGCGGAGGCACCGCCTGCTGCTGCGGGTAGGCGGGCTGGGGAGGGACTGGCTGCGGAGGGAAGGGCTGCGGAGGGGCCGGGCGGGGGACCTGGCGGCGGGCGTCCCACTCCACGCGCCGGAAGACGACCGTGGCCAGCGCGTCCTCCGGCACCGCGACGGGCCTGGCCACCGGGGGGACCCGCCGGGCCGCAGTGAGCAGCGCGACGACGAGCGCGAGCCCCGCCGCCCCCGCGGTGAGCACGAACCCGAGGCTGAACCCGGACGTCAGCGCCTCGTCCAGCACGGCGGTCCCCGGCTCGGTGCGCGGATGCGCCGCCACCCACTCGCCGAACTCGTCCTTAGACCGCGTCGCCGCCAGCGAGGCGAAGGCCGCCAGCCCGAGCGAGCCGCCGATCTGCTGCGCCGTCCCCAGGACGCCCGAGGCCAGTCCCGCGTCCCGCTCGGCCACCTCGGTCATCGCCGACAACGTGTTGGCGACCAGCGCGAAGCCGACACCCACCGACAGCCCGACCATCGCCGGGAAGAGCGCGGCCCAGTAGCCGGAGTCCGGCTCCAGCCGCCCCAGCCACAGCCCGGCCAGCGCGGCGAAGGCGCCGCCCGCCGCGACCAGGACGGCCAGCGGCACCCGGGTGACCAGCCTCCGGGCCACCAGCCCGATGACCAGCGTGCCGACGCCGATGGGCATGGCCGCCCAACCGGCTTCGAGCGCCCCGTAGCCCAGGACGTCCTGGATGAAGCGGGTCAGGAAGAAGAAGGCGGGATACAGGCAGGCGAAGAAGAGCCCCGCGATGAGGTACGCCCCGGCTCTGGTGCGGTGCCGCCACAGGGCCAGCGGCATGGCCGGTTCCCCGCCGAGCCGCTCCACCTGCCGCTCGACCAGGACGAACACCGCCAGCAGGCCGGCCGCCGCGGCGAGCACCACCAGGGTGGGGCCGTCGTCCCAGCCGTGCTCGGCCGGGCGGCTCAGGCCGTACGCCAGGGTGACCAGGCCGGCGGTGCCCAGCAGGACGCCGGGCAGGTCGAGTCGGCGCGGCGAGCGGGCCGGGACCGGCACGCACAGCGGCGCGAGCACCAGCACGAGCAGCCCGATCGGCACGTTGACCAGCATCACCCAGCGCCAGGACAGGAACTCGGTGAGCAGGCCACCGGACAGCAGCCCGAGCGCGACCCCCACCCCGGACAGCGCCCCGTACACGGCCAGCGCGCGATGCCGCGCGGGTCCTTCTGGGTAGGCGCTGTGCAGCAGCGACAGCGCCGACGGCGAGGTGAGCGCGGCGCCGACGCCCTGGAGCGCCCGGGCGGCGATCAGCGGGCCGGGCTCGTCGACCAGGCCGCCGAGCAGCGAGGCGAGGGTGAAGACGGCCACGCCGGCCAGGAAGGTGCGGCGGCGGCCGAGCAGGTCGCCCAGCCGCCCGCCGAGCAGCAGCAGGCCGCCGTAGGGCAGCGTGTAGGCGGTGGTGACCCAGGCCAGGTCGGCCGGGTCGAAGCCCAGGCCCTGCTGGATGGAGGGCAGCGCGACGTTCACGATGGTGACGTCGAGCACCAGGATGAGCTGGGCGACGCAGATCACGGGCAGCGCCCACGCTCCGGCGGGTCGGGTGCGCATCACCGCACCGCCGCGCGGGCCGCGTCCCGGCGGGGCTTGCCGCTGGTGGTGACCGGGACGCCGCCGCGCTTGACGGTGACGACCTTGAGCTCCAGGCCGTGCCGCTCCCAGACGGCCGGGGCGGGGTCGGGGCCGTCGGCCATCTCGACGACCGCGACGACCTGGTGCTCGCCGGCGAAGACGGCCGCGCGGACGTGGTCGCCGCAGACCTCGGCGATGGTGCGTTCCACGTCGTGGGCGTGGTGGACGCGGCCGTCGCGCAGGAAGGAGTCCTCGACGCGGCCCAGCACGTACAGCTCGCCGTCGTGGAAGGCGCCCAGGTCGCCGGTGGGCAGCGGCCCGTGCCTGGGTGGCTCGTTCCAGTAGCCGGGGGTGACGGCGGGGCCGTCGATGACGATCTCCCCGATCTCGCCCGGCTCCAGCGGCCGGCCGGTGACCGGGTCGGCGATCTGCACGGTGGTGCCGGGCAGCACCCGGCCCGAGCCGCGCACGCGCCGGCCGCGTCCGGGCGCCAGGCGGCCCCAGGCCAGGGCGGCGGTGTCGGCCTCCAGGACGGCGCGACCCCCGCCGGAGACCATGAAGGCCCCCTCGGCCAGGCCGTACGAGGGGAAGAGCGCGTCCGGGGAGATCCCGGTGGCGGCGAGGAAGCGGTCGAGGTCGTCGGCGTACAGCGGCTCGGCCCCGACCAGGACGACGCGCAGCCCGCTCAGGTCCAGCCCGGCGCGCTGCTCGGGTGTGGTCTTGCGCAGCGCCATCCGCAGGCCGAAGCCCGGCGTGGCGGTGCAGGTCGCGCCCAGGTCGGACAGGAGCCGCAGCCACTCCTGGGGCCGCCGGACGAAGGCCAGCGGCTGCATCATCCAGCAGTCGTAGCCGGCGTACATCGGCATGAGCAACTGGGCGCCCAGGCCCATGTCGTGGAAGAGCGGCAGCCAGGCCACCATGCGGTCGTGCGGGCCGGCTCCCGACAGCTCGGTGATCTGGGCGAGGTTGGCGAAGGCCCCGCCGTGGGTGATCGCGACGCCGCGGGGAGCTCCCGTCGTCCCCGCGGTGTACTGCAGGTAGGCCACCGCCTCCGGGTCGGCGGGTAACGGCTCGAACGGCAGGTCGGGCAGTTGGTCGGTGGCCAGAGCGCCTTCGACGAGCGGGGCGAGCCCGCTGGTGGTGAGCACGAGGCGCGGGTCGCAGTCGAGCGCGACGGCCTCGAAGCGCTCGCTGAGCGCCCCGCCGGCTGGGGGCGGCACCGGGACCGGCAGCACGCCGGCGTACAGGCAGCCGAAGAAGGCGTCGGCGAAGTCGGGGCCGGTGTCGTAGGCGAGCAGCACCCGGTCGCCGGGCGCGGCCAGCCCTCGCAGCGCCGCGGCGACCGCCTGGGCGCGCTGGTCGAGCTGGGCGTGCGTGACGGCGATGAGGTGCTGGTCGTCGAGCACGTAGACGTGCGGCGCGACGTCGGGCAGGGTGGCGGCGCGCAGGCGCAGCAGGGCGGTGAGAGTCCCCGGGTGGGAGCCCGGCGGGGCCGCCGGGGCGATCTCTGGCGAGATTTGCGTCACGCGGGGAGGCTGGCACGGGGGACTTGTAAGTGATTGGGAAGTGGTTGCAAAGCGTCACGCCAGGGCGCGGCGCAGCTTGCGCTTGGCGCGGTAGCCGGCGCGCAGCAGCCGCGGCGGCACCTCGACGCGCAGCCGGGCCCGGCGGCGGGCGGCGGCGTGCTCGGGCCCGTCGAGCAGGGAGCGCGAGCGCATCCGCGGCCCGGCGGCCAGCGCGGTGAGCAGGCCCACCCAGTCGCTGTCGCGCTGGAAGTAGTTGGCCTCGCACCAGGCCGGATCGGGATCGCGGAAGCGCCCCGCGGCCAGCTCGGCCAGGGAGCCGAGCACCCCGCTGCCCTCGAAGACCAGGTTGATCATCTCGGCGCTGACCCCGAAGTCGTCCAGCACCAGCAGGGGCACCTCGCGGGCGATCGCCTCCAGCGCCGCGGTCGAGCTCACCGTGACGAACCCCGCCGCGCGGTCCAGATGCTCCTGCATGGAGCCGGCCTCGAAGCTCAGCCGCCCGGGCTCGCCCAGGTCGCGCCAGAGCCGGGGGTAGGGGTGGCGCTCGTTGTGCGTCTGGCGCTCGCCCTCCAGCGCGCGGAGCTTGACCACGACGTCCAGGTCGGGCCGGGCCTCGGCCAGCTCGGCCAGGGCCAGCAGGATCCGCTCGCGCTGCTCGCGCGGGCCGGGCACCTTGGCCTGCGTGGCGAAGACCACGCGCCGCCGCTCCCCCGCCGCCTGCGGCCGGCCCGGCGTGGGGGCCGTGCGCAGGAAGGGCAGCCGGGCCAGGCCGACCGCGCCGCCGCCGCCGAGCTGCCGGGACAGCGCCTCGAACTCGGCCACCTCGCGCGCGCTGTGCGCCACGAACAGGTCGCAGCCGCTGCGGTAGAGCCAGGCCTTCTCGGTCGCCGGCACCGCGATCCCCGGCAGGCCGGTGACGAACACCGGGCGGGGCCGCAGCCCGGCCAGCACCGAGGAGACCAGCACGTCGACGACCGGGCCGGTGCAGGCCACCACGATGGCGTCGGGGCGCAGCCGCTCCGCCGTACGCCGCAGGGCCCGGGCGGACAGGACGCCCGCGAGCGGGCGGGCGCCCGCGGCGGCGGCGATCTGCTGGGCGGAGGGCACGATCGGGGTGCGGACGACGGCGAGCTCGGCGTGGCAGCCGGCGGGCAGATCGTCCAGGAGGCAGGCCGCCCACTTCAGGTAGGAGTCGGAATCGGCGACGGCCAGGATCTTCACGGTCGGGCGGCTCTTCCTGAGAGGCCGGAGGCCGGGCCCCCGGAGAGGGTGAGATGGTCGCGCAGGTCGGGTGCGGCGCGGCTGGTCCACCAGTCGTCGGGGACCTCGACCGGCTCGACGGCGACGCCGCGCGGGCTCAGCAGGACACGCAGCGAGCTGATCGCGGTGGAGGGCAGGCTGAGCACGCGCTGCTCGGCGCCCAGGCCGCGCAGGCTGAGCTCGGCGGGCATGCCGGGCTCGTGCACGGTGATGCCGGGCCGCTCGCGCAGCAGCGCCAGGTCGGTCGGGTCCTCGCGGCGGTGCGGGAAGTAGGCGACGGGCTCGTCGGCCGCCAGCGCGGTGATCCAGCCGAGGTAGCGGTCGCGGTGGACCAGGCCGTTGCGGACCAGCGAGGTGCCGAGCACGACGGTGCGCTGCGGCGGTCCAGGCCGGTCGAGCGGCTGCGCCCGCAGCCAGGCGAAATCGTGGCTGATCACGTCGAACCCCGCGGCTCGTACGGCTTCCGCCAGCCGCTCCTCCACCGGCAGCGCGGTGAACACCGTCACCCGGCGCTTCCCCGCGTGCAGCCGCAGCCCGGCGGCCAGCCCCAGCGCGCGGCGGGCCACGCCCGGCGTCGCGCGGGCACGGACCAGCGGCCGGCCGGGACCCGCGGCCAGCAGCTCCAGCAGCCGGATGGTCGCCAGCCCGTCGTCCACGATCACCACCGGCCGCCACGAGGTCAGCCAGCGCACCTGCACGCGGCCGGAGAAGGCGTCGCCCACCGCCCCCAGGCGGCTGGGCATACGTTCGCGCGGCTCGGCCACCTCCACCCCCAGAGGCAGGCCGAGCCGCGCGAGCTCGGCGCGGGTGGCGCGCAGGGCGCGCACGCCCGCCCGCGGCACGATCACCGTCGTGGGCCCGAGCAGGCCGGCGTGGTGGGCTTCCACCGCGCAGATCATCTGGAGTGGCGATTCCACCCAGGCCGGCCACACGCTATGGGCCTCCCTCTCCTCACGGAACCGCACGGGCGATCCCGCGGGCCGACGACCGTGGCCCGACACTAACCCGGCCCTCTGACGCCATCGGTAACGCAGGGTGAACAATGAGATGCATGAACTCACTGCTGCTCAACACCGACGGCGTCCAGATTCCGCAGCTCGGCTACGGCGTCTGGCAGGTGCCCGACGAGGACGCCGAGCGGGCGGTCGGGCTGGCCCTGGAGGCGGGCTACCGCAGCATCGACACCGCGCGGCTGTACAACAACGAGGAGGGCGTCGGCCGGGCCGTGCGCAACTCCGGGCTGCCGCGCGAGAAGCTCTTCATCACCACCAAGCTCTGGAACGACGACCACGGCCGGGTGGCGGAGGCGTTCGAGGAGAGCATGGCGCGGCTCGGCCTCGACCAGCTCGACCTGTTCCTGATCCACTGGCCCGCGCCCAAGCAGGACCTCTACGTCCAGGCGTGGAAGGAGCTGGAGCGGCTGTACCACGACGGCCGGGTGCGCGCCATCGGCGTCTCCAACTTCACCGTCAAGAACCTCCAGCGGCTGATGGACGAGACGCAGATCGTGCCCTCGATCAACCAGATCGAGCTGCACCCCAACCTGCCGCAGACCGAGCTGCGCGCCTTCCACGAGGCCAACGGCATCCTGACCGAGGCGTGGAGCCCGCTCGGCCAGGGCCGGGGGCTGCTGGAGGAGCGGGCGCTGGCCACGCTGGGCGAGAAGCACGGGCGCACGCCCGCCCAGATCGTGCTGCGCTGGCACATCCAGCTCGGCAACGTGGTGATCCCCAAGTCGGTCACCCCGTCGCGGATCAAGGAGAACATCGACGTCTTCGACTTCATCCTGGACGCCGAGGACATGGCCGCGATCGGCGCGCTGAACAACGGCAAGCGCCTGGGTCCCGACCCGGCCGAATTCGGCTGATCCCGGCCGTTGCGTTCCCCCGGTCCCGGGCCGGGGGAACGCCGTCGGCAAAGGTAAAGTCAGGGGCTGGCGGAGGGTCCGAAAAAGATCTACTCATGGGGGTCCGGCGAACCGGCCGATTCCCCGATCGCCCTGCCCACAGGGGTTTTCCGTAGATCGGCGGCTATTGATCTACAGCCGATTTTACTGCCCGGACATTTACAGATTTGTAATCTCCTTGCCGCGTGTATTACCTTTTGGTCACTCCCGGCAAACGAACGGCCATCCGTTCCTTGCCTTGACCGACCACCTCTCACAGGCCCCCGCCTGTGACCGCTGAATCCGCCACCGCGCGGAACCGGGGACCCAAAAGTCTCACTGGGGTGAATCGGCGCCGACCCCGCCAGGGGCGCGCCGTAGGGCAGCTTCACGTCCGAACCCGTCAGCTAACCCGGTAAGCGGCATGAAGCAAGGAGTGTCCTTTCCCTCATGGCAAAACACCGTCGCGTGCGTCCTTCCAAGGCCCAGCTCGTCTCCGCCGGTCTCGGCGCCGCCCTTTTCGCGGCCACCGGATTCGGCGCCCACGTCGCACACGCTGACACCGTCAAGCCCGAGATCGGCGGCGTCCCCGAGGTCGCCGCACTCGCCTTCAACGCCCCCAAGGAAGCACCCGCCGCGCCCGCCGCGGCACCCAAGGCCGCCATGCCGGCCAAGCCGTCCCTCACCAAGGTCCTCGGCCTCGCCCGTCAGCAGATCGGCGTGAGCGAGAACTCCAGTGGCGGAGGCACCAAGTTCCAGAACTGGTACGCCGCCTCCAAGCGCGCCCAGGAGACCATCAAGCGTGACGGCGGCTCCACCAAGGCCTACCTGAACGCCGCCTGGTGCTCGATGTTCGTGTCCTGGGTCGGCGAGCACACCGGCGCCCGCAGCTCCGTTGGCTGGGACGCCTACACCGTGACCCACGCCAAGTGGTTCAAGAACAACAACCGCTGGGGCACCACGCCCAAGCCCGGCGCGGTCGTCTTCTTCTCCTGGTCCGGCAGCAAGAGCCTGGACGGCATCGCCCACGTGGGCTTCGTCGAGAAGGACAACGGCAACGGCACGATCACCACGATCGAGGGCAACACCGGCAACGGCAAGGTCGAGCAGCGTGTCCGGCCGAAGTCCCAGGTCGTCGGCTACGGCTACCCCGAGTACGGCAAGTAGGAGCTCGCGGCCCGTCCCCCGGGCCGCCTCCACTTCCCGGTGACCACCGCAGAAGCGCCCGCCCCTCCCAGGGGCACCCCCTCCCCAAGAGACGCCCGCCCCTCCCCAGGGGCGGGCGTTTCTTGCGTGTTTCGCGACACCCAGGATGGGAGCGCTCCCACCATCCTCTCCGTCCCCTTCATGCCGACATATCCGTTTAAGAAACCAGAAAACGCTCTCTCGGTCACGGTTGTGTTTCAGCCCGTTGACGAGCGAGCCCACCATGGCCACTCTTCATGGGAGCGCTCCCAAGCCTCACCCCCGAATCCCCCACGGGCGCACACGAAAGAGGACCTCATGACCATCAGCAAGCGCCGCGGCGCGGTCGCGGCCCTGGCCGCCATGGCGCTGGTCTCCTGCGGCTCGAACGGCACCACCACCCCCGCGGCCACCGGCGGCGCCGGCTCCCCCGCCGCGCAGGCCGAGCCGATCACCATCCGCGTGCAGACCTTCGGCGGCGGCGCCAACTTCGGCTACAAGACCGCGGTCGAGAAGTGGAACGCCGAGCACAAGGACATCCAGATCAAGCACGAGAACCTCACCGACCAGTTCGAGCAGCAGTACTGGCCCCAGATGATCCAGTGGCTGCAGGCCGGCAGCGGCGCGGGCGACGTGGTGGGCATCGACGAGGGCGGCATGGGCCTGGCGAAGGCCAACAGCGCCTGGTGGGCCGACCTGAAGGAGTTCGGGCTCGACAAGCGCCAGGCCGACTTCCCCGCCTGGAAGTGGGAGAACGGCGTCGCCGGCGACGGCAAGGTCTTCGCCCTCGGCACCGACATCGGCGGCATGAGCCTGTGCTACCGCAAGGACCTGTTCAAGAAGGCCGGCCTGCCCTCCGAGCGCGACGAGGTCAGCGCCCTGTGGCCGACCTGGGACGAGTTCATGAAGGTGGGCCAGCAGTTCCAGGCCAAGGTGCCCGACACGAAGTTCACCGACGGCACCAACACCCTCTACCAGGTGCTGCTCTACCAGGAGGCGGCCAAGAACGGCAACGTCACCTACTTCGACAAGGACAACAACCTGATCGTCGACAAGAACCCGGCGGTCAGGACGGCGTTCGACTTCGCCCAGAAGATGAGCCAGGGGGGCCTGACCGCCAAGCTGCGCAACTTCACCGACGAGTGGGCGACCGGCACCCAGAAGGGCTCCTTCGCCACCCTCGGCTGCCCCTCCTGGATGCTCGGCGTGGTCCAGGGCAACGCCGGTGACGCCGGCAAGGGCAAGTGGGACGTCGCCGCGGTCCCGGGCGGCGGCGGCAACTGGGGCGGCTCCTGGCTCGCGGTGCCCAAGCAGAGCAAGCACCCGAAGGAGGCCGCGCAGGTCGCCGACTACCTGACCAGCGCCGCCGTCCAGGCCGACGTGTTCGCCGAGTTCGGCAACATGCCGAGCAACACCAAGGCCCAGGCCGACCCGAAGGTGCAGGGCGCCAAGAGCGAGTTCTTCGACAACGCGCCCTCCGGCGAGATCTTCGCCAAGTCCGCCGCCTCGCTCCAGCCGGTCTTCCTCGGCGTCAAGCACGCCCAGGTCAAGAACGCCATCGAGTCGGTCATCCAGGGCATGGACGACGGCTCCGTGCCGCACGACAAGGCCTGGCAGCAGCTGGTGGACGACGCGGTGAAGGCCGCGGGCTGACCTAGATCCCGGACTCCGGTACGGCGGCGCGGCCCGCCGACTCGCCGAGCGGGGGCCCGGCCGCCCCGCCGTACCGGATCGTTCCCGACCCGTCTGGAAAGGTCTCCCATGAGCCTCAACGTGGCGCCGCCGCCCGCGGCCCACCGGCCTCCCCGCGGTTCGCGCCGCAGAACGCCCTCCACCGGCCGGCGGGGCTGGTCCGCCTTCGACCTCAAGGCCGTGCCGTACCTGCTGGTCTCCCCCTACTTCCTGCTGTTCGCCGCCTTCGGGCTGTTCCCGCTGGTCTTCACGCTCTGGTACTCGCTCTACGACTACGACCTGGCCGGCACCACGGAGTGGGCGGGCCTGGACAACTACGCCAAGCTGCTGGCCGACGAGGACTTCTGGAACGCCGTCACCAACACGACGGGCATCTTCTTCCTGGCCACCGTGCCGCAGATGCTGATCGCGCTGATGCTGGCCAACGCGCTGAACAAGCGGCTGCGTTTCCGGCTGGCGATCCGGATGAGCGTGCTGTTCCCGCTGGTCACCTCGGTGGTGGCGGTGGCGATCGTGTTCAGCCAGCTCTTCGCGCGCGACTGGGGCCTGGCCAACTGGCTGCTCGGCCTGGTCGGCGTCGAGCCGATCAACTGGCGGGCCGAGCGGCTGCCGAGCTGGATCGCCATCGCGCTGATGGTGGACTGGCGCTGGACCGGCTACAACGCGATCATCTTCCTGGCCGGGATGCAGACCATCCCGAAGGACCTGTACGAGGCGGCCGCGATCGACGGCGCCTCGCGCCGCCGGCAGTTCTGGCAGATCACGCTGCCGATGCTCAAGCCCACGATGATCTTCGTCGTGCTGAACTCCACGATCGGCGGCCTGACCCTGTTCGCCGAGCCGACGACGTTCTACAACGGCAACGTGGACGGCGGCTCGCAGGGCCAGTTCCAGACGGTGGCGATGTTCATCGTCAAGCAGGGCTTCCGCGAGTTCGACTACGGCTACGCCGCCGCCGCGGCGTGGATGTTGTTCCTGCTGATCCTGGTCGGCGCGGCGATCAACTTCGTGCTCGTGAGGAGGATCAGGTGACGAACTGGAAGCCGGCCGTCATGACGCGGGTCATGCTGGCCTTCACGGTGATCCTCTCCGTCTTCCCGCTGTACTGGATGCTCGTCATCGCCTCGCGCTCCAACTCCGAGGCGGTGGCCGTGCCTCCGCCGCTGCTGCCCGGCGGCAACCTGGGCGAGAACATCATGGCGGTGCTCCAGCACGAGGACGCCAAGTTCCTGACCGGCCTGCTCAACTCGATGATCGTGGCCACGACGGTGACCGTCTCGGTCGTGCTGATCTCGACCCTGGCCGGCTTCGCCTTCGCGCGGCTGCGCTTCAAGGGCAGCAAGATCCTGCTGATGGCGGTGCTGCTGACCATGATGGTGCCGCTGCAGCAGATGGGCGTGGTGCCGCTCTACCGGCTGATGGTCAGCCTGGAGTGGACCGGCACGCTGCAGGCGGTCATCCTGCCCTACCTGCTCAACGGTTTCGGCGTCTTCCTGATGACGCAGTACACCACCCAGGCGGTGCCGAACGAGCTGGTGGAGGCGGCGCGCGTGGACGGGGCCTCCACGCTGCGGGTGTGGTGGAGCGTGGTGCTCCCGGCGGTACGGCCGGGCATGGCCGTGCTCGGGATCAACACCTTCATGCTCATGTGGAACGACTTCATGTGGCCCCTGATCGTGCTGACCGGGGAGAACCCGACGGTGCAGATCGCCATCACCCAGCTCAACATGCGTTTCGCCACGAACTACACATTGATCTTCGCGGGGACCGCGCTGTCTATCATTCCGCTCATCGTGGTTTTCGTCGCGTTTGGCCGCCAGATTGTCGGCGGAATCATGGAAGGTGCTGTCAAGGCATGAAATTTCCGGCCAACTTCGTCTGGGGCGCCGCCACCTCCGCCTACCAGATCGAGGGTTCGACCACGGCCGACGGTCGCGGCGTCTCCATCTGGGACACCTTCACCGCCCAGCCGGGCCGCGTGGTCGCCGGCGACCACGCGCAGGTCGCGATCGACCACTACAACCGCTACCGCGAGGACGTCCAGATCATGGCGGAGCTGGGCCTGAAGGCCTACCGCTTCTCCGTGTCCTGGCCGCGCGTGCAGCCCGACGGCGCCGGGCGGATCAACGCCAAGGGCCTCGACTTCTACCGCAGGCTCACCGACGACCTGCTGGAGCACGGCATCCAGCCCTGGCTCACCCTCTACCACTGGGACCTGCCCCAGGCGCTGGAGGAGGCCGGCGGCTGGCCGAACCGCGACACCGCCTACCGCTTCGCCGACTACGCCGAGGCGGTGCACGACGCGCTCAAGGACCGGGTGCACACCTGGGCGACGGTCAACGAGCCCTGGTGCGCGGCCTTCCTCGGCTACGCCTCCGGCGAGCACGCCCCCGGCCGGCGCGAGCCCGCGCAGGCCGTCCAGGCGGCTCACCACCTCAACCTGGCCCACGGCCTGGCCGCCCGGCGGCTGACCGGCTCGCGGGTCGGCGGCTGCGTCAACCTCTACCCGGTACGGCCGGCCAGCGACGACCCCCGCGACGTGGACGCCGCGCGGCGCATCGACGGCGCCCAGAACCGCTTCTTCCTGGACGGGCTGCTCAAGGGCGCCTACCCGCAGGACGTGCTGGACGACTGGGGCGTCTCCTTCAGCCAGGAGGACCAGGAGCTGGTCGGCGCGCCGATCGACCTGCTGCTGATCAACTACTACAGCCCGTACACGGTCTCCGGCGCACCCGGCGGCAAGGCCTCTGCCTCGGCCGCGCCGACCGACACCGGCTCGCCGTGGGTGGGCAACGAGCACGTCTCCTTCCTCAGCGACGGCCTGCCGACCACCTCGATGGGCTGGGAGGTCGAGCCCGACGGCCTCAAGCGCACGCTGCTGCGCCTCAAGCGCGACTACCCGGCCATCCCGCTGGTGGTCTCGGAGAACGGCGCGGCCTACGACGACGTGCTGGAGGACGGCGCCGTGCACGACACCGAGCGCGTCGCCTTCCTGGAGGGCCACCTGCGCGCCTGCAGCGAGGCGATCGAGGCCGGCGTGCCGCTGGAGGGCTACTTCGCCTGGTCCCTGATGGACAACTTCGAGTGGGCCTGGGGGTACGGCAAGCGGTTCGGCCTGGTCTACGTGGACTTCCCGACCCAGAAGCGCATCCTCAAGGACAGCGCCCACTGGTATTCGCGGACCATAATGTCCGCATGAACCGACCGACACTCGAAGCCGTGGCCGCGCTGGCCGGCGTGGGCCGCGGCACGGTGTCGAGGGTGATCAACGGCTCGCCGAACGTCAGCGAGAAGGCTCGCCGCGCCGTCCTCGACGCGATCGACCAGCTCGGCTACGTGCCGAACCGGGCCGCCCGCACGCTGGTGACCCGCCGCACCGACACCGTGGCCCTGGTGGTCTCGGAGTCGGAGCTGCGGGTCTTCGACGAGCCGTACTTCGCCGGCACCATCCGCGGCATCGCGACCTACCTGGCCGAGACCGGGCTGCAGCTCATCCTCGCGATGTCGCAGTCGCGCTCGGAGCACAAGCGGCTGGAGGAGTACCTCACCGGCCAGCACGTCGACGGCGTGCTGCTGCTGTCGCTGCACGGCGCCGACCCGCTGCCGGGCCGGCTGGAGGACCGCGGCGTGCCGACGGTGCTCGGCGGCCGGCCGGTCGGCCTCGACCCGGCGCAGTTCCAGCGGCTGAGCTACATCGACATCGACAACCGCACCGGCGCCCGGCAGGCCGCCAAGCACCTGCTGGGCCTGGGCCGCGAGCGCATCGCGACCATCGCCGGCCCGCAGGACATGGGGGTGGGCGTCGACCGGCTGGCCGGCTACCGCGACGCCCTGTCGGCGGCCGGCCGCCGGGAGCTGGTCGCCTACGGCGACTTCTCCGAGGCGAGCGGCGCCACCGCGATGGCGGCGCTGCTGGAGGCCGATCCCGATCTCGACGCGGTCTTCGCCGCCTCCGACCTGATGGCTGTGGGCGCGATGCGGGCGCTGAAGACGGCCGGCCGGCGCGTGCCGGGGGACGTGGCGGTGGTCGGGTTCGAGGACGCCAAGGTGGCGTTGCACACCGACCCCCCGCTGACCACCGTGCACCAGCCGACCGAGGCGATGGGCCGGCAGATGGCCCAGCTCCTGGTAGCGCGGATCAACGGCGAGCAGCCGCAGCACCAGGTGGTCATCCTCGACACCCACCTGGTGCCGCGCGGTAGCGCCTGAGCTGCCCGTATCCTGGCACCGTGCAAGGATCCCCCCTTATCGCCGCCGGGTACACCGCCGAGTGGAGCGTGCGCGGCGCCGCCGTGCGCGCCCTGCGCCACGGTGACCGCGACCTGATCACGAGCTGGCCCGCCGAGGGCCCGGTGCCCTTCTACGCCGGGACGATCCTGGCCCCCTGGCCCAACCGGGTGGGGCAGGCGAGCTACCGCTTCGGCGGGCGCGAGCACCACCTGGAGGTGACCGAGCCCGACCGCGGCCACGCGCTGCACGGGCTGGTCGCCACCGCCGACTGGCGGCCGGTGGAGCAGGTCGCGGTCGAGGAGGAGCAGGCGTGGGTCCGGCTGGCCCACACCGTCACGCCGGTGGCGGGGTATCCGTTCACCCTCGACCTGGAGGTCACCCACCGGCTCGACGCCGGCGGCCTGACCACCACGCTCACCGCGGCCAACCGGGGCGCCGACCCGGCTCCCTACGGCTGCGGGCCGCATCCGTGGCTGGTGGGCGAGGAGCTGGAGCTGCCCGCCGGGCGGGTGCTGCTGACCGACGCGGCGCTGCTGCCGGCCGAGGTGGCCGAGGTGGCGGCGACGCCGTACGACTTCGGGCAGGCCAGGACGACGGCCGGGGTGGACGTCGACCACGCCTTCACCGGGCTGGCCGAGGGCCGGGCCCGGGTGGGCGGGGTCCTGATGGAGTGGGACCCCGCCGTGCTGCCGTGGGTGCAGGTCTGCACCGGGGCGCAGCTCGGCTACCGCGGGGTGGCGGTCGAGCCGATGACCTGTCCGCCGGACGCCTTCAACTCCGGCGACGACCTGATCACGCTCGCGCCGGGGCAGAGCCACAGCGCGAGCTGGACGATCAGGTCAGCTCGGCCGGAGTGAGCCGGAGGTACTCGATCATCTGGTGCGCGGCGCCGGACCACGCCAGGAAGATCCGGCCCCGGTAGCCGGCCGCGCTGAGCCCGGCCTTGGTCGGCCGGATGCCCTTGGCCACGACCGGCGTCGACCAGCCGCCGGTCTCGGAGCTGGTCGAGAGCTGCACGTCGTCGGCGCCCTGCGGGATCCACGCCATCAGCCGAAGGTAGTCGCCCTGCCAGGAGTGCGGGATCTCGGCCCAGGCGGGCACGCCCGTGACGCTGGCCAGGCTGACGGTGCTCGGGGTGTCGGCCGCCTCGTGCAGCGAGCGGTACTTGAGCTGGCCGGTGTCGGGCGCGCGGTAGAGCAGGCCGGGACGGCTGTCCAGGTCGGCGAGCACGATCGCCGGGTCGGCGTCGGAGCGGGCGGAGGGCACGGCCTTGGGCCCGCTCCCCCAGCTCCCGTCGGCGGCACGGCGCTTGAAGCGGATCTGCGTGCCGGTCCTGGCCCGCCAGGCCAGGTGCAGCGCGCCGCCGGGGAAGCGGCCGAGCACCGGGCCGCCTTCGGCGACGTAGTCGGGCCCGAGGTCGAGCCGTCCGGTCCACGTCACCTCGTCGGCCGTGCTCCCCCTGGGCACGGCTGCCCTGGCGACCTGGATGCGGGCGGTGGCGGCGTCGGTCCAGGCGAGGGTGAGCTCGTCCTCGGCCGACCACCACAGCCCCGGGGCGTGGCGGGTGTCCGGCGCGCCGCCGCTCACCCGCACGGGTTGCTGGGGCGACCAGCGGCGTTCCCTGTCCTGCCAGAGCGCGAACCACAGCCCGCGGTCCTCGCGCTGGCCCTTCCACACCATGGCGAGCCTGCTGCCCGCGGCGAGGACCGGCCGGTGGCTGGTCCCCTTCGTCTCCGTCACGGGGTCCGGTAAGTCGTGAATGACCATGAAATGTGTATGGCCCCGGTATCGTACGATCATGCACAGCCGGACCAAGCGCCGTCTGACCCCCGAGCAGCTCGACGCGCTGGCCCGCCGCGCGCTCGGCGCCGGGGTGAACCTCTCTGAAGAGCTCACCGACGGCTTCGCCAACGCGGTGTGGCGGCTGAGCCTCCATGACGGTCGCCGGGTGGTGCTGAAACTGTCACCTTCACCGGACCTCGATCAGCTCACCTACGAGCGCGGCCTGCTGCGCATGGAGGCCCACGCCTACGAGCTGGCCGCCGCGGCGGGCGTTCCGCTCGCCGGACTGCTGGCGGCCGGGTTCGACGACCCGGTGCTGGGCGGCGACTACCTGCTGCTGCGGGAGCTCGACGGCGTGCCGTGGAACCACGCCCGGCTCGACCCGGACCGGCAGCTCGCCCTGCGCCGGGAGCTGGGCGGCCACCTGGCCCGGCTCAACTCGGTGCGCGGCGACAGCTTCGGCTACCCGTGGATCGCCGCGCCGAGCTGGCGGGCGGGCTACCTGGCGATGGTCGAGGCGCTGCTGAAGGACACCGAGCGCTATCCCACGCCGCTGCCCGCGCCGGTGGAGGAGATCCGCGCGCTGGTGCACCGGGCCGCACCCGCCCTCGACGCGGTGCGCGAGCCGCGGCTGGTGCACTTCGACCTGTGGCCGGGCAACGTCTTCCTCGACCTGACCGGCGAGCCGCGCATCCAGGCCGTGATCGACCTCGAACGCGCCTTCTGGGGCGATCCGCTGGCCGACCTGGTCACCCCGACGCTCTTCGGCGAGCTGGCCGAGGACGACCCGGTGCTGGCCGGCTACCGCGAGGTGGCGCCCCTGGAGGTGGACCAGACCCGGCTGGCGCTCTACCGGGTCTACCTCTACCTGATCATGCTGGTGGAGAACGGCCCGCGGCAGTACCCGGAGGAGGACTACGCCCCGCTCCGGGCACTGACCACCGAGTCGCTGGTCAGAGCGCTCGCTCGACTCTGAACAGCTCGGCCTGCACGCCGTACCAGCGGTCGGTCTGACCGATGTGGCTCATCCCGATGCGGCGGCAGACGGCCTGCGAGGGGTGGTTGTCGGGGAAGGTCAGCGCGTAGACCTCGCCGATCCCGGCCGCCCAGGCCCGCTCCAGCGCGCCGCGGGCGGCCTCGGTGGCGTAGCCGCGGCCCCACATGTCCGGGTGCAGGTGCCAGCCGACCTCCACCTCGTCGTCGCCGTTGGGCAGCCGCTTGAGCAGGATCGTCCCGGCCACGACGCCGCTCTCGCGCTCCTCGATCGCCCAGACGCCCAGGGTCGGGTCGGGCTCGCTGTGCGCGCGGTAGCGCGGCACGAGATCGGCCGCGGGCGGCACCGCGCCGGGCAGCCAGCGGGTGACCTCCTCCCGGCTCATGATGTCGTCCAGGCGCTTGACGTCGGCCGGGCTGTCGGTCCACATGCGGACGGTCAGCCGGTCAGTCGTGTAGATGGTCATCGGTGCCCTTCTCGGGAGCTGCGGAGTTGATCACAGCCTCGTACGGCTCGCTTGCCGCTCGCTTGGCATCGGCTGCAGCCTGGATGGCTGCGCACTGGCCGGCTCCGGTGAGGCGGTTGGGGACGCCGAGATCGACCGGGGCCGGGGTGTTGCCCGCGCACGACAGCGCACCGTTGATCGTAGTGCCGGTCAGGATCGGATCCGCGTTGCCGGTCAGCGTCGCCGCGCCGCGCAGCTCCATCCCGGCCAGCACCAGCGAGCCGGTGGTGCCGTGCACGCTGAGCGCGCCGGTGATCCGGGCGTTGAGCACCTGGACGTCGGCCGCGCCGGTGGCGGTGACGGCGCCGGTGACCGAGCCGCCGGACACGATCAGGGAGGCGCCTCGCCGTACCGTCACCGGGCCCTTGACCTGGGCGCCGTTCAGGCAGGTCACCCCGGAGGCGACGGTGAGCGGGCCGGTGTGGGCGCCGGTGACGGTGCGGGTGCACGCGGGCGGCGGCGCGATGGTGGTCACGGTGAACGATTTTTCCGCGCCGGCGTTGCCGGCCGCGTCGATGGAGCGGTAGTCGATGACGTGCCGGCCGCGCGGCAGCCGGCCGAAGACCAGGTGGTCGATGGTGGTGCCGGTCTCGGTGAAGCGCCAGGGCAGCTCGGAGGAGGTGGGCCAGCCGAAGTAGTTGAACCAGCCGTCGCCGTCCACCCGCGACTCGGAGACCACGTAGCCGGGGTGCTCGTCGGCGCCGGTCAGCCGCATCTCGACCGGGCCGTTGTAGACGTAGGTGTCGCCGGAGCGCACCAGCGGCGCCGACAGCTCGTAGGCGGTCGCGGGCGCGGTGGCGTCCACGGTCCAGGTACGGCTCTGCCCGCCGGCGGTGGCGGTGAGCGTGTGCGTGCCCGGCTTCAGGGCGAGCGGCTCCAGGTCGAGGGCGGGCCCGCCGTCGCCGACCGGCGTGCCGTCGAGCGTCCAGGTCACCCGCGGGACGCTCCGCGCGGGGTGGGTGGTCTCGACGTAGACCACATCGGTGCCGCCGACCGGCCGCTCGGTGGGGGTCGAGGCCACGATGCCCGGCTCGACGCCGTCCGGCGGGGTGCTCAGCGCGGTGTCCACGGTCCAGGAGACGGTACGGCTGAGCGCCGCCTTGATCGCCGGGTCGCGCACGAAGCCGGTGGGGTCGGCGACGACCGCCTGGACGGTGTGCGTGCCGGGGCTCAGCCCGAGGGTGCGCAGGTCGAGCGCGACGCCCTTGGCGGGCAGTTCGGCGCCGTCGAGCGACCAGGTGACGGTGAGGGCGTGCGAGACCGGGTGCATCGGCTCGACCCAGAGCACGCGGTCGGCGCCCACCGGCGCGCCGGCCGGGGTGGAGCTCTGCACCAGGTCGGTCTTCGCGGAGATCCGACGGACCATGATCTCGCGGCTGACCTGGTCGAAGTAGTAGCCGAGCGTCTTCATCATCGAGTGCCGGCTGGGCCGCCAGACGCCGGTGGAGTAGTACAGGCCGCCCTCGTAACGGCCGATCGGGCCGCCCGACTCGCTCTCCTCGCCGAGCCAGCGCCACCACTTGCGGCGCTGCTCGGCCATCTGGGCCTCGGTGAGCAGCGTGTGGTGGGGGCTGGAGGGCTCGGCGCCGGAGTAGGCGCCGCCGGGCACGCCGCGCTGGTAGTAGTCGTACTCGTCCTGGAGCCCGCCCAGCGAGTGGCCCAGCTCGTGCGGGCTGATCAGGGCGGACATCGCGTTGCTGCCGGTCGCGGTGGCGTAGGCGCCGCCCGCTCCGCCGTAGGTGCCGCTGTTGCCGAGGGCGAGGATCTGCCGGTTGGCCGAGGAGGTGCCGGTGACGAGGTTGGCGTAGGTGTTGGCGGCGGAGTTGCTCATGGTGACCAGGCGCTGGACGCTGGCCGGGTTGCAGCCGCCCCAGAAGCCCATGTTCAGCGGGGTGTCGCGGCGGGGGGAGCCGAGGTCGGGGTCGCAGTCGATGCCCGACTCGGCCGAGACGATGTCGAGCCGGTAGACGTTGATGTAGTTGCGGTAGGACTTGAACGGCTCGATGGACCACATGACGTTCAGGTGGCGGTCGACGTCGGCGGCGAAGGCGGGCAACTGGCTCTCGGTGTAGCCGTCGCCCATCACGATGACGTTGAAGCGCTTGGCGGGGCTGCCGGTCACCTGGACCGGGACGACCGTGGCGCTGCCCGGCCCCGCGCTCGGAAGCGCGGTCTCGGCCTGGGCGGGTGCGGCGGGGGTGACGGCGAGGGCTAACAGCAGGAGCGCGGCGAGGGTTCGGCGCATGGGCGGGACCTTTCGGGGGGTGTTCCGGACGTCCCGATCATCGCCGAACCATGTCACATTCTCCAGATCCCCGCGGTCCGGTGCGCCTAGGTCCCGGGCAGTTCGGTGAGCAGGAGCGGGACCGTGGTGGGCTGCGCGGAGCCGCCCGCGGGCTCGACGGTGAGGCCGAGGTGGCGGTCGTCGGCTTCCGGGCTGGTCAGCAGGGGCAGGGTCTGCCCCGCGCCGTCGTCGGTGAGCAGCCCGGCGGGCCGGGCGCCGCCCGGTCCCATCAGCCACAGCTCGTAGACGCGGCCCTCCGGCAGGACGGGCAGGCCGTGCGCGGCGAACAGCAGGCGGCCGCGTTCGCGGGAGACCACCAGCGTCGCCGTCCCGCCCGAGGTGACCGGGCGGCGCAGCGTCCTGGCGTCGGGGGCGGCGAGCACCTCGACCAGCTCCCGCTGGGTCTCGCGGACCCGCTCCAGGTCGCGCAGCCCGTCGAAGGCCACCACGCCGAGCACCGCCGCCGCGACCGTCGCGGCAGCCGTGAGTCCCAGCGCCAGCCGCACCGGCCACGACCGGCGGGGGCGGCGCTTGCCGGGGCCGGTCCGTCCTCCCGCGCGGGCGCGTCGCGGAAGGGGGCCGGTGCGCTGCTCGACCCGCGTGGCCGGGGTCAGGTCGGGGGGCGCCTGCCGTACGTGCCGGGCGGCGGCGAGCACGCGGGCGCGCAGGTCCGGGGGCGGCGCCGCGGCGGCGTCCAGGGCCAGCAGCGCCGCGGTCTCGCGCAGCCCGCGCACCTCGGCCGAGCACGCCGAGCAGCCGGACAGGTGCCGCTCGAACTCGGTCTCCTCCGCCTTGCCGAGCGCGTTGAGGGCGTAGGCGCCGGACAGGGCGTGGATCTCGGGGTTCATCGTTCCACTCCCATGCAGTCGCGCAGCCGGACCAGCCCGTCGCGCATCCTGGTCTTGATCGTCCCGAGCGGGACGCGCAGCAGGCCCGCCACCTCGGGATAGCTGTAGCCACCGTAGAAGGCCAGCGTGACGGCCTGCCGCTGGACCTCGGTGAGCCCGCCCAGGCACCGCCGGACCCGCTCCCCCTCGAGCCGGACGGTCACCTCCTCGACGACGTGGTCGTGCGGCACCTCGGCCGAGCGCGTCCCGGCGCGGTGCTCGCGGTCGGCGGCGGCCTGGGCCGAGCGGACCCGGTCGACCGCGCGGCGGTGGGCCATGGTCATCACCCAGGACAGGCCGGACCCGCGGGCGGTGTCGAAGCGGGCGGCGGTGCGCCAGACCTCGACGAGCACCTCCTGGGCCACCTCCTCGGCCTGGGCCGGGTCCCGCAGCACGCGCAGGACCAGCCCGTACACCGGGCCGGCGAGCCGGTCGTAGAGCCGTTCGAAGGCCTGTTCGCCGCCCGCCGCCACGGCGGTGAGCAGCTCTTCCAGGCCGGGCTCCCGTGGCACCGGGGTCAGCGGGTGCGCGGTTGGCTTGGTCACACCGGTGATTCGGCGCGGCGGGGCTGTCGGATTGCGGTGGCCGATGGCATAATTTCACTAGGTGATGAATTATGACTTGTGTGATCGCCGGCGGCGGACCCGCCGGAGCCGTCCTGGCCCTGATCCTCGCCCGAGCCGGCGTGGAGGTGACCCTCCTGGAGAAGCACGCCGACTTCCTGCGCGACTTCCGCGGTGACACCATCCACCCGTCCACCCTGCAGGTGCTGGAGGAGCTCGGCCTGGCCGAGCGCTTCCACGACCTGCCCCACCGCAAGACCCGCGCGATCCGGCTGTGGACCGACCGCGGCACCGCCGACCTGGCCAGCCTGCGCGGGCTGCCGGGAAACTACGACTACATCGCCTTCGTCCCGCAGTGGGACTTCCTCACCCTGGTGACCGAGGCGGCCAAGGAGTGCCCCACCTTCCGGCTGATCATGAAGGCGGAGGCCCACGGCCTGATCCGGGAGGACGGCGTGGTGCGCGGCGTCCGCTACCGCACCCCGGAAGGCGAGCACGAGATCCGCGCCGACCTGGTGGTGGCCGCCGACGGCCGCACCTCCGCCCTGCGCGCGGCGGCCGGGCTGGTCCCGGAGGAGCTGGGCGCGCCGATGGACGTGGTGTGGTTCCGCGCCTCCCGGCTGCCCGGCGATCCGGACGAGACCTTCCTGCGCCTGTCGGCCGGGCACTTCATGGTCGCGATCAACCGCGACAGCTACTGGCAGCTCGCCTACGTCATCCCCAAGGGCGGCTTCGACGAGCTCAAGGCCGGGGGCATCCGGGCCCTGCACGAGCCGCTGGCGCAACGCCTACGTCGCCGCGGCGGCGGCGCTCGTGCGCTCGCACGCCCCCGAGCTGAGGCCGGGCCGCGTCGTCGAGTCGCTGATCGCCTCCGCCCGGCTCCCCGGCGCGGACGGCGGCTGGCTGGACCAGGACGGCTACGAACACGACGACGCCCTCGGCTTCGGCCTGGTCAACCCGGCGGGCGCGCTGGAGGCGGCCGACCGGCTGACCGCGGCCCCGCCGGCTGCCGGCCTGTCCCCCGGCAGCCGCTTCGTGGCCGGCCCGGCCGGCCGCATCGAGGCGGTCCGGCCCGACCCCCTGCTCACCGCGGGGTACGGCGGGCTGCTGGCCGCCGGCGTGGGCCTGCTGATCGTCGCCGGCACGCTGGCCCTGGCCACGCGCAGGCGCCGGACGAGCGCGCCTCCCCCCGGGCCGGACGCTCAGTCGCCCACAACGTGAAAATCCCTTCTCAGAACGTGGACAACTCGGCCGACCGGCTCAGCGGGTGGAATACCCTCGTATCTCGTGAGCGCACTCTCTAACCTCGATTCCTGGCGTGACCTGCCCGCGGCGCAACAGCCCGAGTGGCCCGACCCCGCCGCGCTCGGGCGCGTCGTCGCCGAGCTCAACACCCTGCCGCCGCTGGTCTTCGCGGGTGAGTGCGACCAGCTCAAGTCCGATCTGGCCGCGGTGGCCAGGGGCGAGGCCTTCGTCCTGCAGGGCGGCGACTGCGCCGAGACCTTCGCCGGGGCGACCGCCGACAACGTGCGCAACAAGCTCAAGACGTTGCTGCAGATGGCGATCGTGCTCACCTACGCCGGCCGGGTGCCGGTGGTGAAGATCGGCCGGCTGGCCGGGCAGTTCGCCAAGCCGCGGTCCAAGGGCACCGAGACCCGGGGCGAGGTGACGCTGCCGGCCTACCGCGGCGACATGGTCAACGGGTTCGACTTCACCGAGGAGTCGCGCACGCCCGACCCGCAGCGCCTGCTGCGCGCCTACCACTCCAGCGCCGTGACCCTGAACCTGGCCCGCGCCTTCACCAAGGGCGGCTACGCCGACCTGCGCCAGGTGCACGCCTGGAACCAGGACTTCGTGGCCGAGTCGCCCGCCGGGCGCCGCTACGAGCAGCTCGCCCGGGAGATCGACCAGGCGCTGGCCTTCATGCGCGCCTGCGGGGCCGACCCCGAGGAGTTCCACACCGTCGAGTTCTACTCCTCGCACGAGGCGCTCATCCTCGACTACGACCAGGCGCTCACCCGCATCGACTCGCGCACCGGCCTGCCGTACGACGTGTCGGCGCACATGGTCTGGATCGGCGAGCGCACCCGCCAGCTCGACGGGGCGCACGTGGAGTTCTTCTCGCGCATCCGCAACCCGATCGGCGTGAAGCTCGGCCCGACGACCTCGCCCGAGGAGGCGCTGGCGCTGGTGGAGAAGCTGAACCCAGACAACGAGGCGGGCCGGCTCACCTTCATCACCCGGATGGGCGCGAGCAAGATCCGCGACCACCTGCCCACGCTGGTGGAGAAGGTCTCGGGCAGCGGCGCGCAGGTCGCCTGGATCTGCGACCCGATGCACGGCAACACCTTCGAGGCCGCGGGCGGCTACAAGACCCGGCGCCTCGACGACGTGCTCGACGAGGTCAGCGGCTTCTTCGAGGTGCACCGGGCGCTCGGCACCCACCCGGGCGGCGTGCACATCGAGTTCACCGGCGACGACGTGACCGAGTGCGTGGGCGGCGGGGCCGAGATCCTCGAGGACGACCTGGCCCTGCGCTACGAGACGGCCTGCGACCCGCGGCTCAACCGGGGGCAGTCGCTCGACCTCGCCTTCCGGGTGGCCGAGCTCTACCGTTCGGTGTGACTTTGTACGGCTTGCGCCCTCGGAGAGGGGGGCGCAAGCCGTATGATCATCCCCGAATGCCGTGATATTTCGGGAGAAATCGTGAGCGAGCAGGTTCCGGAAGGCGTGGACCCCAGCGTCCCCAACGTCGCGCGGATGTACGACTACTACCTCGGCGGCAAGGACAACTTCGCCTCCGACCGCGCCGCCGCCGACCAGATCCTGCGGCTGTTCCCGAACACCCGGGACTCGGCGCTGGAGAACCGGTCCTTCCTGCGGCGGGCCGTACGGCACCTGGTGGACTCCGGGGTGCGGCAGATCGTCGACCTGGGCTCCGGCCTGCCCACGCAGGGCAACACCCACGAGACCGCCCCCGAGGCGCGCGTGGTGTACGTCGACTACGACGCCATCGTCTGCGCCCACGCCCGCGCGCTGCTGGCCGGCTCGCAGGTCAGCGTGGTGCAGGCGGACGTCAGGCAGCCGGAGGACCTGCTCGCCAAGCTCGGCGAGCACGTCGACTTCAGCGAGCCGGTCGGTTTCGTCATGCTCTGCCTGCTGCACTTCATCCCCGACGAGCCCGCCTACGCGCTCACCGACCGGCTGCGCGAGGTCAGCGTGCCGGGCAGCGCGCTGGTCGTCAGCCACGCCATCGACGCCGCGCCCGATCTGACGGCCGAGGCGATGGAGATCTACCGGCGCTCCACCGCCGGGCTGAACCTGCGCACCGAGAGCCAGATCGGGCGCTTCTTCGAGGGCTATCACCTGGTCGAGCCCGGGCTGGTGCACCCCAAGGACTGGCGGCCCGAGGGCGAGCCGGAGAAGACGCCGCCGATCGGGTACGCGGGCGTCGGCTTCAAGGCCTGACCGGATCCCCAGAACACCCTGGACACACGAAAGACCCCGCCGCGGCGGGGTCTTTTCGGTTGGCCGGGCCTCAGTTCTGCTCGGCGGCCTGCTGCATCTCGTCGGCCAGCTCAGCGCGGATCGCGTCCATGTCGAGCCCCTTGACCTGGCCGATCAGGTCCTCCAGCGCCGGCTCGGGCAGCGCGCCCGGCTGCGCGAAGACGACGATGCCGTCGCGGATGGCCATGATGGTGGGGATCGAGGTGATCTGGAAGCCCTGCGCGAGCGCCTGCTGAGCCTCGGTGTCGATCTTGCCGAAGGTCACGTCCTCGTGCTTGTTCGAGGCCTTCTCGAAGATCGGGCCGAACACCCGGCACGGTCCGCACCATTCGGCCCAGAAGTCCAGCAGCACGATGCCCTTGTCGGCGATCTCGTTGAAGTTCTGCTCGGTTACTTCGATGGTCGCCACGCGTGGCTCCTCGTTACTCGGTCACGGTCTATCGGTCTTGCCCTACTCAACCACCTACCCACTGAACGCATTCCACAACGGCCCCCTCCCCGAGCTGGGGACGGGGCCGCCAAGGTGCCGGGTGGAGGCTACTTGCCGCCGGGCATGTCGAGCCCGATCAGGACCGGGTCGTGGTCGGAGGAGCGGAAGGCGTTGGCCTGGTAGAGGTCAGGCCGGTGGCCGGTGCCGTACGGAGCCAGGATGCGCGGCTCGTCGGCGTTGATGTGCCAGATGGTCGCGCCGGTGACCCGCTTGAGGAGCTGCTTGCCGACCAGGGCGTGGTCGAGCTCGCCGGAGCGGCCCTCGAAGACGTAGCTGTAGCGGTCGGCCAGCGGCACGAACTTCTTGGTGAGGCTGGTGTAGGAGGCGCTCTCCAGCGTGTGGATCGGGTCCTCCTCGCTGTAGGCGTTGATGTCGCCGAGGATGATCGGGTGCGGGACGTCCAGCGTGTCCAGCAGCTTCACCAGGGCCTCCGCCTGCCGTACCCGCGTGGGGTTCCAGCAGCCCTGGCCCTGGTCGGTGTCGGGGCCGGAGGCCGGGCAGCTCTGCTTGGACTTGAGGTGGTTGACCGCGATGGTGAACGGCTGGCCGCCCGAGACGCGGCGGAAGGTCTGGATCAGCGGCGGGCGGTTGTTGACCGGGTCCTCGGAGGAGAGGGTCTCGCCGACCGGCTTGACCTTGGCCGGCTTGTAGATCGCGCCGACCTGGATCACGTCGGTGCCCGGGAAGGGGTGCTTCAGCGCGGCGTAGGTGCCGGCGCCGACCTCGGCGTTGACCGCGTCGACCAGGGCCTGGAGGGCGACCTGGCCGTTGTTCTCGACCTCCATGAGGCCGACGACGTCGGCGTCGAGGCCCTTGAGCGCGGCCACCAGCTTGGTGAGCTGGCGCTTCTGCTCCTCGGGCGTCCTGGCGCCGCGCGAGCCGAGGGTGGTGAACCAGTTGAGGGTGTTGATGCTGGCCACGGTGACGTTGCCGCCGACCTTGGCCGGCTGCGCCGGGCGCGGGTTGGTCGCGGCGAAGTCGACCGGCTTGACCGGCTGCAGGCGGTAGAGGTTGAAGCTGTAGCCGAGCACGCCGGTCAGGCCCTTGACGGTGTCGCCGTTGCGGACCGAGTAGGGGACGGTCTGCGGGTCGGAGTCGCCGGAGCCGTCGTCGAGCAGCAGCGAGCGGGCCAGGTTGGCCTCGACGGTCACGCCGGGACGGTCGTTCTGGTGGTACAGCCGGCCCTCGGAGGACAGCAGCACCTCGCCGAAGCGGCCGACGTTGTAGTGCTCGGAGACGGTGAGCGTCTCGGGGAAGGTGAGGAGCATGTTCTCGACCGGCTCGAAGGTGACGCCGGCCGGCCGGGGCAGCTCGTACGGCTGGGCCGCCACGGTGCCGGTGCCGCAGACGCCGACCGAGGTGACCGGGGACAGCTCGGTCAGCCCGTTGAACTCGATGGCCTTGCCGCTGACCAGGACGCGGTCGCCGACCTTGACGTCCTTGAAGGTGTCGCGCGCGAAGACGAACAGGCCCTCGGAGGTCTTGGGGTCGTTGTCCGGGGTCGGGTCCTGGAGGTAGAAGCCGCTGAGCTGGGTGCTCTTCTGGAAGTCACCGGTGACGACGCCCTCGACGCGGACGTTCTGCCCGGCCAGCGGGCTGGCGTCACCGCTGCCCTGCACCTGCGCGATCTGGTGCGTCGCCGGCGCCTCGCAGGGGTCGGCGGTGGGGCTGGGGCTCGGGCTCGGGCTGGTCGTGGGGCTGGTGCTCGGGCTGGGCGAGGGGGAGCTGCCGCCGCAGGGAGTGGCGGCGCTCGCGGTGTTGCGAGGGGCGGGGGCGCCGGTCTCGAAGTCGGCGTTGTTGGCGTCGGTGTCGAGGCAGCCGCCGGACTTGCGCAGCGCGGCGAGCGTGGCCGAGGGGGTCGGGGCCGCGCTCCCTTCGCCGAAGGTGGCGTTGCCGTACCCGACCAGGTCGGCGACCTGGGCGAGCTGCTCCGGCGTGCACGCGACCGGCGCGCCGTTGCAGGCGAGGCCGGTGTCGGACTTGACGAGGGCGACCTTCCCGCCGCCCGCGCCCATCAGGATGGAGGCGGTGGCGTCGGGGGTGGGCAGTTCGCTGCCGGTGCTGCCGCCGCCCATACGGACCAGGTAACGCTGGCCGGCGGCGAGGGAACCGCTGATGGCGACGGTGTTGGCGGCGAAGTGGCCGGATCCGGTGGCGCTGGCGTACTGCACCGACCAGCCGTTCAGGGAGACGGGCGCGGAGCTGCGGTTGAACAGCTCCACGAAGTCGTGGGTGTACGGGGCGCCGGTGTTGCCGCCACCTCCGTAGACCTGGCTGATGACGACGTCACCCGGCGTGGCGGAGGCCGGTAGGGCGGAAAGTGCCGTCAGGCCGGCGGCGCTGACGCCGACGGCGACGAGGGCGGCGAAGGCCCTGGACAGAACACGCATGGGCTGCACTTTACGGCGGTTTTACCTCACAATTTTCGACAAAACGGTTGATAGAGCGTTAATTCATCTAACCTTGACAGCAGCTCGTGGCGGGTATGACTGCAGCATGGATTGGGTCACCTGCTCGCACGCCGCTGCCTGCACGGGGATCGCGCGCCCGCCGTACGGTCTCTGCCTGTTCCACCTCCCGCCCGACCGGCTCGACGCCGAGCTGGCCGCCCTCGCCCCCGCCCGGCTGCTCGACCTGCGGGGCACCCGGCTCGATCCAGACCTCCTGGCCCGCGTGCTGGCCGCCGTCCGTCACCGGCCCGGCCGGACCCGCCTGGACCACGCCCGCTTCCCCGGCGAGGCGCGGCTGGCGGAGGTGGAGTTCGCCGGCGACGTGTCGCTGAACGGCGCCCGCTTCGACCGGCTGGCCAGCTTCTACGGCAGCCGATTCCTGGGCAACGTCTCGCTGGTCGGCGCCGGCTTCGGCCGCGAGCTGTCCTTCCACGGCGCGCGGGTGCTCGGCCACCTCTGCCTCGACGCGGCCGGCGTCGCCCGCGACGCGTTGTTCAGCGAGGCGGTCTTCGCCCGCGGGCTGTCGGCCGAGCGCGCCCACTTCGACGGGCACACCAGCTTCGACGGGGCGGTCCTGGGCGAGACGGCCTCGCTGCGCGGGGCCCGGTTCGGGCACACCCTCTCGCTGCGCAAGCTGCGGGGCGGGGCCTGCTTCGAGCGGGCGCGGCTGCTCGGGCCGGTGTACGCCTCCGTGACCGGGCGGCTGTCGTTCGCGCACGCCCAGGCCGGCGCGGGGGTGGACCTCGCGGTCCGCGGCGGCGGGGTGGACCTGCGGCACGCCGTCGTGGACGGGCCGGTGCGCGTGCGGCTGACCGACTCCCGGGCCGACCTCGAAGGCGCGGTCCTGCGCGGGCGGGCCGCGCTCAGCGGGCGGGGCCTGGCCGGGCTGGACTCGCTGCGCCGGGTGGTGGCTCCCGAGCTGAGCCTGACCGGGCTCGACCTGTCCACCTGCCGCTTCGCCGGGCTGGCCCACCCGGGCGGGCTGCGGGTGCGCGAGTGCTCCTTCCCGCTGACCCCGCGCGGGGTACGGCTCAGCCTCGGCTGGCCGCCGCTGCGCTGGTTCACCCGCCGCCGCCACCTGGCCGACGAGTACGGCTGGCGCGGGTGGAGCAAACCGGTCGAGGTCGTGGTCACGACGGAGGGGCAGGCCTCGCTCCGCGCCTCGATCGACGACCGGGACGCGGCTTCGGGCGTCGCCCTGGACGGGACGCAACCGCCGCGCAAGGCCGGGCGGCGCTGGTGGCGGTCGCCGGCGCCCTGAGCTCTGGGGACATCTCAGGGACATCCCCGATCCGCGCCCCACCCGGCGCGTCTACGCTGGGCGTCGTGCTCATCGACGACTACGTGGCCGAGCTCGAACGCGCGCTCGTCGGCCCCGCGAGGGTCAAGCGCGACCTCGTCGTCGAGGCCAGGGACGGGCTCTGCGACGCCGCCGAGGCCCTGGAGGCCGGGGGTCTGGCCCGCGCCGAGGCCGAGCGGCTGGCGGTGGAGGAGTTCGGGCCGGTGGGCGAGATCGCGCCCGGCTTCCAGGAGGAGCTCGTCGCCTGCGCCGGGCGGCGGCAGGCGTGGCTGCTCTTCCTCGGCGTCCCGGCCACCGCGCTCTGCTGGACGCTGGTGTGGCAGGTCTTCCCCTACCCGGTCGCGGAGTGGGCCGAGCGGCCCGAGTGGTTCGTCCCGGTCGCCCGGGCCCTGGACATCCTGCAGCTCGCCGCCGGGATGGTCGCGGGGGTGACCATCCTCCTGCTGCGGCGCCGGCCTCCGCAGCGGCTCACCCGCCGGCTGGGGATCTTCACCTGGACGCTGCTGGCGTGCACCGGCGTGCTGTCGTTGTGCCTGATGTTCGGCTCGCGTGGACCGGCCGGGTTCGGGGGGTACCCGCCCGGCATGCTGATCTCGGCGGCGAGCCTGGCGTTCACCGCGGCGCAGGTCGTCGGGGCGGCCCGCTGCCTGCGGGTGACGCGAGCGACCGCGTTGTCCTAACTCTCCGTCCGGGGCTGGAGGACGCCGCCGATCGTGCGGACGAACTCGCCCCAGGCCGTGCGTTCCCCGGCCAGGTGGCCGGCGCCCGAGGCGGTGAGGCGGTAGGTGCGCCGCTTGCGCCCCCCGACGGTGGCCCACTCGCTGGCCAGGAACCCGGTGCGCTCCAGCCGCCGGAGCGCGGGGTAGACGGTGCCGGTCGGCACGTTGAGCGTGCCGCCGCTGCGCTCCTGGAGCGCCTCGATGATCGCGTAGCCGTGCAGGGGCGCATCCTCCAGGACCGCGAGGATCAGGGCGTCCATGTGGCCGCGGAGCGCGTCTGAGTTCACTCCCTCATTGTATGTAGACTCTCTATATGTAGACAGACTCAATAAGGGAGTTCCGCCATGGACGTGCTCGATCTGGCCCGCCTGCAGTTCGCGGTCACCGGCAGCCTGCACTTCCTCTTCGTCGTCCTCACCCTCGGCCTGGCCCCGCTCGTCGCGATCATGAACACCCGCTGGGCCCGCTCCGGCCGGCCGGTCTTCGAGGGGATGACCCGCTTCTGGGGCCAGATCTACGTGGTCAACTACGCGCTCGGCATCGTCACCGGGCTGGTGATGGAGTTCCAGTTCGGGCTCTCCTGGAGCGGGCTGTCCCACTACGCGGGCGACGTCTTCGGGGCGCCGCTGGCCATGGAGACGCTCGTCGCCTTCTTCCTGGAGTCCACGTTCCTCGGGTTGTGGATCTTCGGCTGGCGGCGGCTGCCCAAGTGGCTGCACGTGGCGTGCATCTGGATGGTCGTGCTCACGGCCTACGCGAGCGCGTTCTTCATCATGATCGCCAATTCGTTCCTGCAGAACCCGGTGGGAGCGGTCGAGCGGGGCGGGCGGCTGGAACTGGCCGACTTCGGGGCACTGGTGAGCAATCCGGCCCTGGTCGGGGCGCTGCCGCACGTCATCGGGGCGGCGCTGCTCACCGGCGGGATGGTGGTGGCGGCGGCCAGCTCCTACCAGTTGCGGCGCCGTACCGCCGAGGTGGAGCTGTTCACCCGGTCGCTGCGGATCGGGGTGGTGACGGCCGCGGTGGGCATCTTCGTCGCGGTGGCCTCGGGGCACGCGCAGTTCGGGCTGATCCAGCCGGGCAAGTTCGAGGGGAACGCGGGGGCGGGGATCGGGCTCGGGTTCATGATCCTGCTCGGCGAGATGGCGCTGTTCCCGCTGCTGCTGTTCTTCGGGGCGGCGGTGAGCCGGATGCCGCGGTGGGGGTGGGCGCAGTCGCTGCTCATCGGGCTCACGCCGCTGCCGTTCGTGATCTCGATCCTGGGGTGGATGGCGCGGGAGATCGGCCGCCAGCCCTGGCTGATCTGGGAGCGGCTGACCGTGGAGGACGCGATGTCTCCCGGGCTCACCCCTGGGATGATCACCGGCTCATTTGCGGGATTTGTCGGGATATTGGGGCTTTTGGCGGTGATCGACTACGTGATCATCGTGCGCATCGTCCGGCGGGGCCCGGTCGAGCTGGCCCTCGGCGCCTAGCGCTCACTCAGTGACATCGGTGGAGGTGGAACACGGTATGGACATCATCTGGTTCGTCGTCTTCGGCGGGCTGCTGGCGGGATATTTCGCCCTGGAGGGCTTCGACCTGGGCGTCGGCATGCACCTGCTGGGCCGGCCGCGCGGGCAACGGGACGAGATGGTCGCCGCGATGGCCCCCTTCGTGCTGGCCAACGAGGTCTGGCTCATCGCCCTGGCCGGAGCGATGTTCGGCGTCTACCCGCAGCTCGAGTCCTCGGTCGTCTTCGCGCTCTACCCGATCGTGGTGGGCATGCTCCTGAGCTGGGTGCTGCGCGACGCCGGCCTGTGGTTCCGGCGGCGGCTGCCCGGCGACGGCTGGCGGGCGGCCTGGGACCTGGCGATCGGCCTCGGCTCGCTCGGGCTCACGCTGGGCTGGGGGCTCGTGCTGGGCGCGCTGGTCACCGGCTCACCCGGCCTGCTGGGGCTGGCGATCGGCGTCGTCCTGGTCCTGCTGTTCACCCTGCACGGCCGTACCTTCCTGGCCTGGCGCACGCCCGAGGCCGCCTCGGGCATGGTGGCCGTCAAGCCGGTCACCCTGTGGATGTTCCTGGCGACCGGTGCGCTGGCCGCCCTGCCCGCGCTGGCCGTGGTCGTCGGTGGGGCAGGATACCTTCTCAACCACTCGGCCCCGTCGTCGACGCTGGTCACCCTCGGTCTTATGGTGGTGCCGTTCGCGCCGATCATGGTCGGGGCGCAAGTATGGGTGTGGCGCACCTTCCGCCGCGCCGACCGCCAACCGTCGTTCTTCTAGGGGGGACGTGCACAAGGACCTCATGCGGCTGCTCCGGGCCACGGTGCGGGGGCACCTGCTGGTCGTGCTCGGCTCCGCCGTGCTCGCCGGAGTGCTCGTGCTGGTCCAGGCCGAACTGCTGGCCGGGGTGCTCTCCGGCCGCTTCCCGGCCGCCGTCCTGCTCGGGCTCGCCCTCGTCGTCGGCCTGCGTGCCCTGCTCGGCTGGTTCCAGGGCGTGTACGGCGGGCGGCTGGCCACCGGCGCCAAGTCCGAGCTGCGCCGCCGCCTCCTCGACCGCTTCGGGCGGCTCGGCCCGGTGCGGCTCTCCTCCCGGCGCTCCGGCGAGCTCCTCACCCTCGTCGGCCGCGGGCTCGACCGGCTCGACCCCTACCTGACCGGCTACCTCCCGGCCGTCGCCGTCGCCGCGGTGGTGCCGCTGGCGGTCCTCATCCGGCTGTTCACCTCCGACCTGGCGAGTGCCGTCATCGTCCTGGTCACGCTGCCGCTCATCCCGATCTTCGGTGCGCTGGTCGGCATGCACACCAAGACGGTCACCGAGCGCCAGTTCCACGCGTTGTCGCGGCTGGGCGGCCACTTCCTCGACGTCGTCCGCGGCCTGCCCACCCTGCGGGCCTTCGGCCGGGCCCGTCACCAGGCCACCGTCATCCGCTCCGTCGCCGACGCCCACCGCAGCGCCACCATGCGCACCCTTCGGGTCGCCTTCCTCTCCGCCCTGGTGCTGGAGCTCTGCGCCTCCCTGTCCCTGGCGCTCGTCGCCGTCCCCGTGGGGCTGCGGCTGCTCGGCGGCAACCTCGACCTCACCACCGCTCTGCTGGTGCTGCTCCTCGCTCCGGAGGCCTACCTTCCGTTGCGGGTCATGGGCACCCGCTTCCACGCCTCCATGGAGGGCGTCGCCGCCGCCGACGCTGCGTTCGCCGTCCTGGACGACACCGACCCCACGCGCCCTGACACCGACCCCGCGCGACTCGACACCGAGCTCCCCAAGCCGAGCACCCCCGCGGTCGGCGAGCCCCCCGAGGACGGTCGCCCCACTCCGGGCGAGCCCGCCGACGACCGCCGACTCGCCTTGGGCCGGCCTCGTCCCGAGCAGACACCGGCCGCCGACCCGGCCCCGCCCGAGATCCGCCTGGAGCACGTCACCGCCACCTACCCCGGCCAGGACGAGCCCGCCCTCTCGGACGTCACCCTCACCATCTCCCCCGGCGAACGCGTGGCCCTGGTCGGCGAGAGCGGCGGCGGCAAGAGCACCCTGCTCAACCTCCTCCTCGGCTTCCTCACCCCCACCAGCGGCCGGATCCTGGTCGACGGCACCGACCTCCAGGACCTCGACCTCACCGAGTGGCGGGCCCGCACGGCCTACGTCCCCCAGCGCCCCCACCTGTTCACCGTCTCGGTCGCCGACAACATCCGCCTGGGCGCCCCGGAGGCCCCCCTCCCCGCCGTACGGCAAGCCGCGGCGCACGCCCACGCGAGCGACTTCATCGAGGCCCTCCCCCACGGCTACGACACCCTGGTCGGCGAACGCGCCGCCAACCTGTCGGCCGGGCAACGCCAGCGCATCGCCCTGGCCCGTGCCTTCTGCCGCCCGGACGCCTCGATCCTGCTGCTCGACGAGCCCACCGCCCGCCTCGACGGCCGGAGCGAGGCCGCGATCGTCGCCGCCACCGGCGACCTCGCCCACGATCGCACCGCCATCATCGTCGCCCACCGCCCGGCCATGATCGACCTCGCCGACCGCGTCATCCGCATCCACCGAGGCCGCATCGTCTCCGACACCACCCGGACCACCGCCCCCCTCGCCCAGCCCACGCCCACGAGGAACGCCCAGTGACCCGGCCGCCCACCCCACCCGACCCCGACGGCACCCCCGCCCCGACCAGGCCGAGCCCTGGCGAGGGCAGCAGCCCTCCCGCCGAATCGGCTTCCGGTGCGGCCACCCCCGGTCCCGCCGCCGGCGAGGGCCCCGCCGCTCTTCCCGCCGACACCGGCACCCAGGGCGCGACCCGGGCCGTCGCGGAGAGTCCGCGCATGGGCGTCCGCCTGCTCTGGGCGGTGCTGTCCGGGGCGGCGGCCGAGCTGGCCGGGCTCGGCCTGATCGCCGCCGCGGCCTGGCTCATCACCCGAGCCGCCCAGCAGCCGGAGCTGGCCGCCCTGAGCGTGGCCATCGTCGCGGTGCGCGCCTTCGCCACCAGCCGGGGCGTCTTCCGCTACGCCGAACGCCTGACCGGGCACGACGTGGCCCTGCGCGCCCAGGCCACCACCCGCGAGCGCCTCTACGAAGCCCTCATCCCGCCGCAGTCCCCCCGCCACGGCGGAGCCGACCTGCTGAGCCGGATGGTCGACGACACCGAGGCGGTCCAGGACCTGCTGGTCCGCTGCCTCCTCCCGGCCGCCGCCGCGCTGATCACCGCGCTGGCCGCCGTCACCATCGGCCTCACGATCCTCCCCGCCGCCGCGCTGGTCCTGCTCGCGGGCCTGGCCCTGGCCGGGCTGGCCCTCCCCGCCGGTACGGCAGGCGCGGCCCGCCGCTGGGCGGCCCGCATCGCCCCGGCCCGAGCCGGCCTGGCCGCCCGTACCGCCGACGTGGTGCACGGCGCCGCCGACCTGGCCGCCTACGGCGCCACGGGCCGTGCCCTCCAGGCCGCCCTCGACGCCGACGCCCACCTGGCCGATCTCGAACGCCGCCAGGCCCGCGTCCACGCCGCCGCCCTGGGCTTCGGGGTCCTCATCCAGGGCTTGACCGTGGCCGCCATCGTCCTGCTCGCCCAGCGCTCCGGCGTCGGTTCGGTGGGCACCGCCGTACTCGCCCTGATGTCTCTGGTCGCCTTCGAGCCGGTGCTGCCCCTGGCCGCCGCGGGAGAGCGGCTGGCCGGCATCCTCGCCGCGGTTCGCCGCCTCCGCGAGGTCAGCGCCGCCCGCCCCGCCGTCACCGAACCCTCCCGGCCGGCTCCCCCGCCCACCGGCCCGCTCACCGTCGAGGTCCGCGACCTCGTCGTCCGCCACGCCGTACCGGATGCCCCGGCCCCCCGCCCCGCCACCCGGCCGGCCGGGACCGCCTCCTCCCCCACGCCGGGGGCGGAGCCAGCCGGCGCCGCAGCGCTCGACGGCGTCTCCCTCACCCTGGTCCCGGGCAAGCGGGTCGCGCTGGTGGGCCCGAGCGGTGCGGGCAAGAGCACCCTGCTCGCCGCACTGATGCGGCTGGTCGAGCCCGAATCCGGCACGATCCGGGTGAACGGCGTGGACGTCCGCGAGCTCGACTCCGACCGGGTCCGCGAGCTGATGACCGGCCTCACCCAGGACCCGTACCTCTTCCAGACCACCGTCCGCGCCAACCTCCTGCTCGCCGGCCCGGAAGCGGGTGACGAGGAGCTGGAGCAGGCGGTCCGGAAGGCCAGGCTCGACGGCTGGATCGAACGCGTCGGCTGGGACGCCGAGCTGGGCGAGGACGCCCGTACGGTCTCCGGCGGCCAGCTCCAGCGCCTCGCCCTGGCCCGGGCCCTGCTCAACGACCCGCCGGTGCTCCTGCTCGACGAGCCCGCCGAGGCGCTCGACGAGCAGACCGCCGACGAGCTGATGGCCGACCTGCTCGACGCCACCCACGGCCGGACCACCTTGCTGGTGACCCACCGCCTGACCGGCCTGGAGCAGGTGGACGAGATCGTCGTGCTGGAGCAGGGCCGGGTCGTGCAGCGCGGCACGCACGCGGAGCTGGTCGCGCGGGACGGCTACTACCGGGACCTGTGGGAGTCGGAGGTCCTCACCCGCCGCTGACCCCGGCCCCCGCGGTGATAAACGGTCGCTAACCTGTCGAATCCCGCGCTACCGTGAATCTTGATCAACCCCTCCGCGGACCCTGAGCGCGAGGCCCGGTGGGTCGAAGCTCGTCAGTCCTGCCGGTGGCGCGGGTCGAATCTCGATCGGTTATCGCTCTCCAATAGCGACGACCCGGGTTCGAATCCCGGCGCCACCTTCGGGTGGTGTGGTGCAGCGGCCCAGCACGTCTCACGACCGGTCGGTATCCCCACATCCGCGCCTCCGGCAGGACTGACGACCAGACCCGCCACGGGCGGGTCGGACCGTGACGTATGGAGGTGTACCTGATGGCCCGCACCGATCCTCTCGCCGCGCTCTCCGCGAGCGCCACCCCGCAGTCGCAGCCGATCCCCGGCCGCGAGCACGAGCAGGTGCGCGACAACGCGGGCGGCTACGTCTTCGCCAAGGACCTGTGGCAGCAGGTCGAGGACTTCCTCATCCTCGGCACCGCCGGCGGCACGTACTACCTCGGCCAGGACCGGCTGACCGCCGACAACGCGGGCACCCTGTTCCAGGCCATCCGCGAGGACGGCGTGCGGGTCGTGGAGCTGGTCACCGCCGTCTCCACCGCCCGGCCGCCCCGCGCGCCGAAGCAGCGCCCCGCCCTGTTCGCGCTCGCCGCCGCCTACGCCCAGGGCGACGCCGGCACCCGGCAGGCGGCCAAGGCGGTGCTGGCGAAGGTGGCACGGACGACCGACCACCTGGCCCAGTTCTTCGGCTACTACAAGAACCTCGGCGGCAAGCCGTCGCCGCGCGGCGGTACCGCGCCGCGCGCCGGCCGCAGCCTGCGCACGGCGCTCGGCTCCTGGTTCCTGTCCGGCGAGCCCGACGCGGTGGCGTTCAAGGCGGTCAAGGCCCGGCAGCGGAAGACGCCGCAGGGCGAGGCGTTCGACCTGCGGGACGTGCTCCGCATCGCGCACCCGGTCGCCGACACCGCCCAGCGCAAGGCGCTCTTCGGCTGGATCGCCGGGAACGTCTCCGACGACGAGGCCCGCGACGAGCTCCCGGCCGTCGACCGGTTCCTGACCGCGAAGGCGGTCACCACCGTCGAGCAGGCGGTCCGGGTGGTCACCGAGGCGCGGGTGCCGTGGGAGTTCCTCCCGGACGCCATGCTGAAGGAGCCCGCGGTCTGGGAGGCGCTGGTCGACACGATCGGCATGACCGCCCTGATCCGGAACCTGGCCCGCATGACCCGCATCGGTGCGCTGAAGCCGATGGGCGACGCCACCAGCCGCGCGGTGTCGCGGCTCACCGACGCGGACGCGATCAGCAAGGCGCGCATCCACCCGATGGACGCGTGGCTCGCGCTGCGGGTGTACGGCTCCGGCCGATCGCAGCCGAGCCCGCGGGCCACCGTCCAGACGTGGCAGCCGGTCCCGGCGATCCGCGACGCCTTGGAGGAGACCTACGAGCTCGCCTTCGGCGCGGTCGCGCCGTCCGGCAAGCGGCTGCTGATCGCCGTGGACTCCTCCGGGTCCATGACCTGGGCGAACCTGCACGCCGGCGGCTCGCCCATCGGCTCGCCGTACGAGGTGGGGTGCGCGATGGCGGTCATGCTCAGCCGGATCGAGGGCGGCAACGCCCACGTGATCGAGGTGGACACCCAGGTGCACGCCTCCAGGGTGACGCCGCGCACGAACCTGCGCGAGATCGCCTCCTGGACCCCCTCGGGCGGCGGCACCGACCTCAGCCTGCCGTTCTCGTGGGCCCAGCAGGAGCGGATGGAGGTGGACGGCATCGTGGTCTTCACCGACAGCGAGACCTGGGCCGGGCACAGGCACGCCTCCCAGGCCCTGACCGCCTACCGCCGGACGCTGGCCGGACACGCGCGGGTCGTGGTGGCGTCCCTGGCCGCCAACGGCCTCACGATCGCCGATCCCGAGGACGACGGCGTGCTGAACCTCGCCGGGCTGGACGCGTCGCTGCCGATGGTCGTGGGCGGCTTCCTGCAGCGGTGAGTCCGCGCGCTGGAGTGCCTGCCGGCATGGACACCATACCTACTGGTCGGTATCTTCACCCCATGACGCTCGCACGCAAGACCTGGCGCACGCTGGAGCCGTACCACGGGATGATCTACTTCTCCCCCGAGGCGGAGGCCGCCTATCGCGACCTCGGGCTGAGCGGGCGGATGGGCTACTTCGCCTCCCGGTCCGCCGCCATGGGCGCGGTCTCGGCCGAGGTGGTCGTCGCGACGTTCGCGAACTTCAACCCCGAGCTCGTACGGCAGGCGATACCCGCCGCGTGGGGCATCGCCGGCCCCGAGCAGCTCCTCGCCGCGCGGCTGGGGGCGGTCGACGCCACCTTGCGGCGGGTCCTGGGCGAGGCGGTGGCCTCGGCCGAGATGGCGCGCGCCGCGACGCTCGCCCGGCAGGCGGCCGAGGCCATCGGGGACGATTCCGTGGCCCGGCCGCTGTACGCCGCGCATGCGGCGCTTCCCTGGGCGGACGCGCCCCACCTGGTGCTCTGGCAGGCGCAGACGTTGCTGCGGGAGTACCGCGGCGACGCGCACCTCGCCGCGCTCCTGACGGCAGGCCTCAACGGGATCGAGTCGCTCGTCACGCACGCGGCCGCCGGCGGTCCACCGGCCGAGGTGCTCCGCCTCAGCCGCGGGTGGACGGCCCAGCGGTGGGCGGAGGCGCTGGACGGCTTGCGGGCACGTGGCCTGCTGAGCCCGGCTGCTTCCGGGAGCGAGCCGCACCTCACCCCGGAAGGGGCCCGGGTCCGCCAGGAGATCGAAGACCTCACCGATCGGCGCTCGGCCCGCCCCTACGAGGCACTGGGCGAGGACGCCTGCACCGAGCTGCGCGGGCTCGTCCGGCCGTGGAGCAAGCTGCTGGCCACCGAGGTCATCGGTCGGGCCTTCGGCTAGCCGCGACCCCGTCCCCTCAGGACGAGGAGAGGGCTTCCTGCTGGATGCGGTCGAACTGGGCGCCCATCGCCTCCGCCAGAGCCTGCGCCCCGGAGAGCGGCCTCACCATCACGGTGAGGTCGTCGATCAGGCCGTCCTCGTTGACGTGCAGGAAGTCGCACCCGTGGATCCGCTTGCCGTTGACCGTGGCGGTGAACACCAGCGCGTGGTCGGCCCCGTCACCGATCTCGCGCACGTACTCGAAGTCCTCGAACACCCGCAGCACCCCGCGCAGGATGGCGGCGGTGATCGCCTTGCCGGGGTAGGGCTTGAAGGCCACGGGACTGGTGAAAACCACGTCCTCGGCCAGCAACGCCTCAAGGGCCGCACCGTCTCGGGCCTCGACGGCCGCGCGGAAGGGATGCACCGGACTCCACCTACTCACCTAGTCGACTACCTGCATTGAACACTAGCCACGCACCTCGCTCGCCGGCCGGTGCGTAAGTGGGCGGCCCCACCAGGTGACCCGGCGCCAGCACCATTCGAGCGGCCCGGCCGGGAAGGATCTGAGCCACAGCACGCTGAAGAGCCACTGCACGGCCAGCACCAGAGCGGCCAGGCCGAGGACGTGCCCCCAGGTGGCGAGGCCGGCCAGGCGGGCGGCGCCGAGGACGAGCAGCGTGGCGCCCAGGTAGTTGGTCAGCGCCAGCCGTCCGAGCGGCGCGAACACCGCCTCCAGGCCGGGGGCGAGCCGGGTGCGCATCAGGAGAGCCAGCCCGGTCACGTAGGCGCCCGCCATCAGCAGTCCGGCCACCGCGCCCGACAGGCTGAAGCCGGTGAGCTCGACCTCGCTCCATTGCCACGCCACGGCGGGCACGGCCGCGGCCAGGAAGAGGGCGAACGCCACCGCCAGAGGCCGGCCCAGGCTGTCGAGCCGGTACGGCAGGCCGTACCGGCTGGCGGCCAGGCCGAGCAGGAACATCCCCGGGATCAGCCCGATCCCGCCCTGCGTGACGGCCAGCGAGGCCGCGGTCGCGGCCAGGCCGGCGGCGAGGGCCACGGCGCGGGGCAGGTAGGAGGCGGGCAGGAGCACGACGAGCCCGCAGACCGCGTACGGCAGCAGCGCCTCGCCCGGCTGCCCGAGATGATGGAGCGCGCCGAGCACCGCCAGCGCGGCCAGCCGCCGGACCAGGAGGAGCCGCGGGCGCGGGTGACGTCGCGCGGAGCCGTCGAGGAACAAGGTGAAGCCGACGCCGAAGAGGAAGGCGAAGATCGGGAAGAAGCGCTGGTCCACGAGGAGGTTGAGCGCGACGCCGTCCGGCGGCGGGGGCACCTGGGCGATCGGGACGAGGTTGGCCGGCAGGATCCCGCAGAGGGCGAAGCCGCGCAGCACGTCGAGGGTGGCGATCCGGGTCATGAGCGACGAGGTTAGACAGGCCGGGCAGGGGCGCGGATCGGGCGAAAGTACGGCTTGACCGGCCGCAAGGAGGAGAGCGGCGCCGGGGAGGGTGCCGGTGGGGGGGTGGGGGTGGTTGCGTCGTGATACTCGAAGCATGAAGTTCGTGCTCGCCGGTGGCACCGGCGCTCTGGGGCGAAGCCTGTCGAAGGATCTCACCGCGCACGGCCACGAGGTGGTCGTGGTGTCCAGGCGGCCGGACGGCCGCGGGCCGTACCGGACGATCGGGTGGGACCGGGCCGGCCTGGCCGAGGAGCTGGGCGGCGCGGTGCTGGTGAACCTGGCGGGCGAGCTCGTGGACCGCCGCCCGACGCCGGCGAACATCGAGCTGCTGACCCGCTCCAGGGTCGAGCCGACGCGGAAGCTCGCCGAGGCGGCGGCCGAGGCTCCGCCGGCGGTGTGGATCCAGCTCAGCACGCTGGCGATCTACGGCGACGCGGGCGAAGCCGTCCTGACCGAGGAGGCGCCGCCGGCCGCGGGCCCGCCGCAGATGGCGGGGGTGGCCAGGGCGTGGGAGGCGGCGGCCGAGGGGGCGCCGCGCGGGCGGCAGGCGGTGCTGCGCACGGCTGTGGTGTTCGACCGCGACACCCCGGCGCTGAACCGGCTGGCCGGGCTGGCCCGGTGGGGGCTGGGCGGCCGGGTGGGCAGCGGGCGGCAGTGGGTGAGCTGGCTGCACATCGACGACTTCCTCGCGGTGGTCCGCCGGACGGCCGAGGACCCGGAGCTGTCGGGCGTGCTGCACGTGACCAGCCCTGAGCCGGTGCGCAACGCCGAGCTGATGGCCGCCTTCCGCCGGGCGGTGCGCCGGCCGGCCAGCCCGCCGACGCCGGAGTTCCTGGTCAAGCTGGGGGCGCTGGTGCTGCGGACGGACCCGGCGCTGGCGTTGACCGGCCGCCGGTGCGTGCCCGCGAGGCTGGCCGCGGCGGGGTTCGAGTTCCGGCAGCCGAGCCTGCCGGAGGCTCTGGAGGACTTGCTCCGATAAATCCGGACCCGTTCAGGGGTGGAGTTGGCCCGGCAAGCTGGTTTAAGATACAAACTAGTTTGGAGGGTCGACAATGGAAGACGAAGCCCGGATGACGCCCGAGGAGAGCCTCAGCCTCATCCGCCAGCAAGAGGCCGCCACCATTCACCGGCTGGTGCCGAACCCCTTGTTCACCTACACCCCCTGGGGAGTCTCCTGGCTGGTCGGTTACGGCCTGTTCTTCCTGTCCTACGGGCTGGACGGGACGCCGATCCTGCCGATCCCGTGGGGGTGGGCCCTGGCGGTCCTGCTGGCCCTGCAGTTGCTCGCCTTCGGGGTGATGTTCTACGGCATGACCCGGTCGAGCCTGCGGGTCAAGGGCAGGTCGGCGCGGAAGTCGGCGATGTTCGGCATGGCGTGGGGCATCTCCTACCCCACGGCGATGGCCGCCGCCTCCCGCTTCGGCCCGCTGCTGCCGCCGGCCGAGATCGGGCTGTTCTACACCTGCCTCACCCTGGTGCTGGTCGCGGTGCTCTACATGGCGGGCTCGGCGGTCTGGGGCGACCAGCGGATGTTCTTCCTCGGTGCCTGGACCGCGGTCGTCGTCTCGGTGGGCGCCATCGCCGGCCCGGGCATCGCGTGGCTGCTCTTCTCCCTCCTGCTGGGCGGTGCGTTCATCACCATCGGGGTCCTCGGCAGGCACCGCCCATGACGGCGCAGCTCCCGGACCTCGACCCGGTGATCCACGCGCAGGCCAGGCTGCGCGTGATGGTCACGCTGAGCAAGCTCGCCGACGGCGACCACCTCGCCTTCCCGAGCCTGAAGGACGTCCTGGGCATGACCGCGGGCAACCTCTCGGTGCACCTCACCAAGCTGGAGGAAGCCGGCTACGTCGAGATCGAGAAGACCCACAAGGGCCGTACTCCGGTCACCTACGTCTGCCTGAGCAGGCGCGGGCGGCTCGCCTTCGAGGAGTACAACGCGGCGCTGCGCGCGCTGCTCGACACGGGGAAGGACTGACATGACGGCATTAGTGAAGACCGTCGAGGTGACCAGGCGCTACGGGGACGTGCTCGCCCTGGACGGGGTCTCCCTGGAGGTACGGCAGGGCGAACTCGTGGGCCTGCTCGGTCCCAACGGCGCCGGCAAGTCCACGCTGATCAACCTGCTGGTGGGCCTGCGCCGCCCGACCAGCGGCACGGTCGAGGTCCTGGGCGGCTCCCCCGCCGACCCCCGGGTACGGCGAGGCATCGGCGTCACCCCGCAGGAGACCGGCCTGCCCAGCTCGCTGCGCGTCGGCGAGATCGTCGACTTCGTGGCCCGCCACTACCCCGCCGCCGTCGCCAAGGACGAGCTCCTGGGCCGCTTCGGCCTCGACGGCCTGGTCCGCAGGCAGGTCGGCTCGTTGTCCGGCGGCCAGCGCAGGCGCCTCGGCGTCGCCCTGGCCTTCGTCGGCGATCCGCGCCTGGTCTTCCTCGACGAGCCCACCACCGGGCTCGACGTGGAGGCCCGCCGCGCGCTGTGGGACGGCATCCGCGCCTTCCACGCCTCCGGCGGGACCGTGCTGCTGACCAGCCACTACCTGGAGGAGATCGAGGCGCTGGCGGAACGCGTGGTGGTGATCGGCGGCGGCCGGGTGCTGGCCGACGACACCGTCCAGGCGATCCGGGGCATCGTCGGGGTGAAGAAGGTCTCACTCCGCACCCCGGCCCTGCCCGAGCTGCCGGGCGTGCTCGACGTCGAGCACCAGAACGGCCGCGTGCACCTGGTGACCAGCGACTCCGACGCCCTGGTCACCGCCCTGGTGCGCAGCGGCGCGCCGTTCAGCGACCTGGAGGTCGCCCCGACCTCGCTCGAAGAGGCCTTCCTGGCCATCACCACGACGGAGGCGAGCCATGTATAGCCTGGTCATGGCGCACACCCGGGTGCAGATCCTGGAGCAGTTGCGCGTCCCGATCGGCCTGGTGGCCAGCGCGTTCTTCCCGTCGGCAGCGATGCTGGCCTTCGTGGTCCCGAACGTCTCCGGCCAGCTTCAGGCGACCATGGCGACCGGGTCGATGCTGCTGTTCACGCTGATGTCGATGTCGCTGATGGGCCTGGGCATCGGCGTGGCCTCCGACCGCGAGCTGCCGTGGGACCCCTACCTGCGCACGCTGCCCGCCGGTCCGGGGCCCCGGCTGGCCGCCCGGCTGATCGCGAACGCGTTGATCTCGTTGCTGGCGATGCTGCCGGTGCTGATCATCGCCGGCGCGCTCACCGACGCCTCCGTGCCGCCGCTGCGGTTGCTGCTCGGCCTGGTGGCGGCGCTGCTGGCGACGGTGCCGTTCGTGCTGATGGGCCTGACGGTCGGGTACCTGCTGCCGTCGAAGGCGGCGATCGGGGTGGCACAGGTGCTGTTCTTTCCGATCGCGGTGCTCGGCGGGCTGATGGGCGATCCGACGCACATGCCGGCCTTCATCGCGGCGGTCTCGCCGTACGTGCCGAGCCGGGGGGCGGTGCAGCTCATCTGGGCGGCGACCACCGACTTCCCGGTCGACTGGCTGCCGATCATCATGCTCGGCGTCTGGACCGTGGTGCTGGGGGCGCTGGCCGCCTGGGCCTACCGGCGCGACGAGGGCCGCCGCTTCAGCTGAACAAAGGGGGGGTGTGCCGCCGAGTCCGCAGCGATCTCGACGGCACACCCGTTCAGCGAGGGGGAATTCTCTACTGGGTCTTCTCCTTGAGGGTGACCTCCACGTCGTGGCTCTGGCCGTCCCTCATATATGTGATCTTGACCTTCTCGCCGACTTTGAAACCTCTTACCGCTCCTACCACCGTATCGCCGTCCTGGACCGGCTTGTCGCCGATTTTGGTGATGAGGTCCCCTTCCTGCAGTCCGGCCTCCGCGGCGGGGCTGTCCTTCAGGACCTGGCGGATGAGCGCGCCGGGCACGTCCCCGGTGGCGTCGGTGACGCTGACCCCGAGGTAGGCGTGCTTGACCTTGCCCGAGGTGATCAGCTCGTCGGCGACCTTCTTGGCGGTGTTGATCGGGACGGCGAAGCCGACGCCGATGTTGCCGTTGCTGCCCGCGGTGGCGATGGCGGTGTTGATGCCGATCACCTGGCCCGCGGCGTTGACCAGCGCGCCGCCCGAGTTGCCGGAGTTGATGGCCGCGTCGGTCTGGATGGCCCCGGCGATGGTCGTCCGGCTGCTCTGCTGCTGGGACTGCTGCGGGTTGCCCCACGGGAACTGCTCCTGCGGCGCGTCGTCGCCGACGCTGAAGGTGCGGTCCTTGGCGCTGACGATGCCCGCGCTCACCGAGCCGTCGAGGCCGAGCGGGCTGCCGATCGCCAGCACCGGGTCGCCCACCCGCAGCTTGTCGCTGTCGCCGAGGGCGGCCGGCTGCAGGCCGGAGACGTCCGCCGCCCTGATCACCGCGATGTCGGTGCTGGGGTCGGTGCCGACGACGGTGGCCTTGGCGGTCTTGCCGTCGCTGAACTTGACCGTCATGCCGTCGCCGCCCGCGCCCTGGACGACGTGGTTGTTGGTGAGGATCAGGCCGTCGGCCGAGAGCACCACGCCCGAGCCGGAGCCGGTGCGGCCCTCGATGGTGACCACGGACGGCTGCACCTTCTGGGCCACGTCGGCGACGGTCAGGGAGGTGCTGGCCTGCTTGAACACCGGGCTCTCGGCCGCCGGGCGGTTGGCGGTCACCGTGCTGGTGGCGATCGCCGCCCCGGCCGCGCCGCCGCCGAGGGCCATGGCGGCCAGCGCCAGACCGGCGATCGCCTTCTGGCCGGCGCTGAAGGCGGCGCGCTTGGGCTTGGGCTGGTCGGCGCCGAACGGCGGCTGCTGCTCGAAGGCCGCCCCGGGCAGCGGCTGGATCAGCGTGTCCGCCGCGGGCGGCGCGGCGAACCCCGGCGTCCGGGTGGGACCGGCCGGGGGCGGACCCGCGGGCCCGGCCGGGGTGGTGTTGTCAGTGCGTCCGAACCCGCCCGCCGCGGGCGGGGTGGCGCCGAACTGGGTCCAGCCACCACCCGCCGCCGGCAGTTGTTCGGTGCGGTCCTCGTTGCCCGGCTCGCGCGGCTCGTTCGCGTTCATTGTCTACTCCCTCAAGTCCCGATGACTCAAGAGTGCCAACACCCGCGTAAGAGCTGCTTAAGCCGGTGATCGTCCCGGGCCCGTCCGGCTGACGGACGGCTTATCCGCCCTGCTCGGGACGTGGTCCTCCGCCGGAAATCCGGGGGCACGGACTTCGCGTCAGCGGCGTCGCAACCTGCTGAACCAGCCGCGGACCCTCGCCTGGTTCCTCGGGTCGCGAGCCGCCCGCTTCACCTGCTCCACCTGCCGGCGGCCCTGGGGGCTCTGGAGATATCTGCGCAAACGATCCATCAGCTTCATACGCACCCCCTACCCGGGAGGCGTCGGCTCAGGCCCAGTACTCGTCCCGGAGCAGCCGCTTGTAGAGCTTGCCGGTGGGATGGCGCGGCAGTTCGTCCCGGAAGTCGATGGATTTGGGGCACTTGTAGTGCGCCAGCTTCGACCGGCAGTACTCGATCAGTTCGGCCTCCAGCACCGGCCCCGCCTGGTCCGGGTCCACCGGCTGGACGACCGCCTTGACCTGCTCGCCCATCTCCTCGTCCGGGATGCCGAAGACGGCGACGTCGGCGACGAGGGGGTGGACGGCGAGCACGTTCTCGGCCTCCTGCGGGTAGATGTTCACCCCACCGGAGATGATCATGTAGCTGCGCCGGTCGGTGAGGTAGAGGAAGCCTTCCTCGTCCAGGTAGCCGATGTCGCCGAGCGTCGTCCACCCGCGTCCCCGGGGGTCCTGGGCGGCGCGCGTCTTGTCCGGGTCGCCGTGGTACTCGAAGCGGGGCCCGTCGGCGAAGAAGACGGTGCCGTGGGTGCGCGGGGGCACGTCGTTGCCGTCCTCGTCGAGGATGTGCACCTTGCCGAGCAACGCGCGGCCGACCGTGCCGGGGTGGGCGAGCCAGTCGGCCGGGCTGACGTACAGGAAGCCGTTGCCCTCGGTGCCGGCGTAGTACTCGTGCACGATCGGGCCCCACCAGTCGAGCATCTGCTGCTTGACCGGCACCGGGCAGGGCGCGGCGGCGTGCACGGCGCACTGCAGCGAGGACAGGTCGTACTTGGCCCGCCGCTCCTCCGGCAGCTTGAGCATCTTGATGAACATGGTCGGCACGAGCTGGCTGTGCGTGGCCCGGTAGCGCTCCACGGCGGCGAGGTAGGCCTCCGGCTCGAACTTCTCCATGACCACGACGGTGGCCCCGAGCTTCTGGAAGGCCATGCAGTACCGCAGCGGGGCGGCGTGGTAGAGCGGCGCCGGCGAGAGGTAGACGCTGTCGGCCGAGGGCGCGAACAGAAACTGGATGAGCTGCAGGAGCACCCCGGGCTCGCTCATCTCGGCCCGTGAGAGGGCGGGTTTGACGCCCTTCGGCCGCCCGGTGGTCCCGGAGGAGTAGAGCATGTCCGCGCCCTGGCACTCGTCCGGGATCGGCATGGCCGGCTGGGCGGCGACCGCCTCCTCGTAGGAGGAGTAGCCCTCGGCCACCCCGTCGATCATGAGCCGGAGCTCGACCTCGGGCACGGCGGCGGCGACCTCGGCCAGGTCCGCCGAGGTGATGAAGGCACGGGCCTCGCAGTTCTCGACGATGTAGGCCAGTTCCTCGGCCTGGAGGCGGGGGCTGATCGCGGTGTAGTACAGGCCCGACCGGTGCGCCGCCCAGGCGATCACCAGGAAGAGCGGGTGGTTGCCGAGCATGAAGGCGATGTGGTCGCCCGGTTTGAGGCCGTTGGCGCGGAAGAGCTGGGCCAGCCGGTTGGACTCCTCGTCCAGCCGGCGGTAGGTGACGACCTCGCCGGAACCCGCCAGGATCACAGCGGGCTTGTCGGGGGTCACGGCTGCGATGGCTCCGGGGTACATGACCGAACAGTATTCTGTTAGGGCCGGATCACGTAAGTGGTTCCGGTGCTCGCGCGCAGCCACGCCCGCTCGAAGGCGGCCCGCGGATAGACCGCGCGCACGCCGGAGGCGGCCGGGTCGTTCACGATCACCTTGCCGTTCCGGGTGAAGCCGGTGACGACCATGAGGTGCCCCTCGCTGCCGTAACCGAGCTCGTCCCGGCTGAAGGCGAGCGAGACCACCGGCGGGACGCCCTGCACGATCAGCCGCTCCAGCGCGGCCAGCGAGGTGAAGCGCTCGACCCGCGCGTCGAGCCCGAACCGGCCGGCGTAGGCGGTGTTGAACGCCCAGTTCCCGGTCCCCCGGTAGCCGCGGTCGTAGGTATGCCGGGCCGCGTGGTCGACCCGGGGGTCGGGGTCGCCGGCCGCCACCCAGGCGAGCTCGGCGGGCGGCGGGCCCTTGCGCCAGTAGTGCAGCACCATCGCGGTCGCGGTCGGGCTGCACCAGCCGCGGCCGCCGTGCCCGGCGTGGGCGAGTTGCGACTTGCGCGGCACCGCCAGTTCCCGCCCCCACGCCTGGCCGCCCCGCTCCGCCGACGCCACCCCGCGCGCCGAGGCCACCGCGCCCAGCGTCCTGACCACCGGCTGTACGGCGGAGCCGTACGGCCTGCTCAGCGTGACGCGCAACCGGTAGGAGGTGACCGGCCGGCGGGCGCTGAACACGTCGGCCCGGACCCGGCCGTGCGCGTCGGACTGGCCCGCCACGGTGGTGCGCGGCCCGTGATAGGACCAGCGGCCCAGGACGTACCACCGCGAGCCGGGCACCTTCAGCTCCACCCGCAGCCGCGTGCCGGGCGGGGTGTCGGCGGTCCAGGACGGCACGATCTCGTCGGCGGCGAACGGCAACCGGCGCTCGGGCCCGGTCCAGACGGCCTCCTCGCGCTCGCCGCGCCGGACGAAAACGCCGGGCGAGACGATTTCCTCGCTTTGCTGAACAGCACGCGCCACAGGCGGCTGCGGCATCATCAGGAGCCACACCGCCAGCATTGTTCTCATGAAGCACAGATACGGCGAAGCCGTGATCCCTAAACGGGATCACGGCTTCGGCGTTGTTTCCGGTCAGGCGTGGTAGACGTCCTTGAAACCGGAGTGGTCGGTCTTCGGCTCGAACGGGTTGCCGCGGCTCACATCGACGGTGATGTGGGCGGCGTTCTTACCGGAGAAGGAGTACTCCTTCGGGTGCTTGCCGCAGTTCTTGAAGGACTTGTGGTAGGTCGAGCCGTCGAGCCCGACGACCTTGAAGGTCTCCCACGCACAGCCGTACTTGCCCCACCACTTCTTGTTGTGGAGGGTGCTGTGCACGACGAAGGGGTAGGTGGTCTTCTTCACCCACACCGGCACCTTGACCAGGCGCCAGACCTTCTTGCAGTAGAGCTTCCCGTCCTTCTTCTTGCAGACGAGGACCTTCTTCCACTTCTTCTTGTAGACCTTGTACTTGTCGACGACCTTGTCCACCTTGACGATTCCTTCTGCGGTGGACTTGCCGCTGGGCGATGAGTACGGACCCCATTTGGCCTCGACGGGGTACGTGCTCGAGGGCGCCGCGCTCGCCGCGACAGGCGCGCCCACGGCTACCGCGGTGGCAGCCGCGACGCCGATCATGATTCGTGAAACGAATCGCATGGCTGGTGTTCTCCTCGGGACGAGGTATTTGTCAAGCAATTCCTATGCCCCGAGGATTGCAGCACGCTTTCCATTCACTTAACACGGATGATCACGCTGAAGTCCCGCCGCAGGTAAGGCAGCTTATCTGAAAGAAAGCTGAAATTCGGCCCTATTCGGCGGCGATCACCGCGCCGGCGTACTTCTGCGCGATGAAGTCCTTGACCTCCTTGCTGCGCAGGAGCTCGCCGAGCTTGACGACCGCGGCGTCCTTCTCGTGGCCGGTCTGCACGACCAGGCCGTTGACGTAGGGGTTGGCCTCGGTCTTCTCCAGGACCAGCGCGTCGGAGCCCGGCTTGAGGCCGCCCTCGATCGCGTAGTTGCCGTTGATCACCGCGGCGTCGACGTCCTCCAGCGAGCGCGGCAGCTGGGCGGCCTCGATCGGCTTGAAGGTGAGCTGCTTGGGGTTGTCGGTGACGTCCCGCTCGGTGGCGGCGGTGCCCACGCCGTCCTTGAGCTTGATGACGCCGTTGTCGGCGAGCAGCTTGAGCGCGCGGCCCTGGTTGGTGGCGTCGCTCGGCACGGCCACGGTGGCTCCACTGGCCAGCGCGTTCACGTCGGTGATCTTCTTGGAGTACAGGCCGAGCGGCTCCAGGTGCACCGGGGTGACGAAGGACAGCTTGGTGCCCTTGGAGGCGTTGAAGTCGTCCAGGTAGGGCTTGTGCTGGAAGAAGTTGGCGCCGAGCTGGCCCTCGTCGAGCTGCACGTTCGGCTGCACGTAGTCGCCGAACTCCACGATCTCCAGGTTCAGGCCGGCCTTGGCGGCCAGGTTGTCCTTGACGAAGGTCAGGATCTCGGCGTGCGGCACCGGCGAGGCGCCGACCTTCAGCACGGCCGCCGGGCTGGCGCCGTCCTTGGCCGCGGCCGGCGTCGTCTCGGGCTGTGACGAGCCGCATGCGGTGAGCAACAGGGCAAGAGCGGCAGCGCCTACGATGGCGGGGATCTTCATGAGATTTCCTTACTTGTGGCTCAGGCGGCGGGCGACCCGGTCGCCCGCGCTCTGGATCAGTTGAACGATGATGATGAGGACGACCACCGTGGCGATCATCACGCCGGTCTCGAAGCGCTCATACCCGTAGCGTTTGGCCAGGTCACCCAGGCCGCCGCCGCCGATCGTGCCGGCCATCGCCGAGTAGCCGATCAGCGCGACGACGGTGACCGTCAGCCCCGCGACCAGGCCGGGCAGCGCCTCGGGCAGCAGCACCCGGGCGATGATCCGGCCCCGGCTCGCGCCCATCGCCTGCGCCGCCTGCACCACGTCCCGGCCGACCTCGCGCAGCGCGGTCTCGACGAGCCTGGCGAAGAACGGCGCGGCGCCCACGGTGAGCGGCACGACCATGGCCGCGGTGCCGAGCGTGGTCCCGACCACCAGCCGGGTGAACGGGATGAGCGCGATCATGAGCACGATGAACGGGAGCGAGCGCCCCACGTTGACGACCAGCCCGAGGACGCCCTTGAGCGCCGGCATCGGGCGCAGCCCGTCGCGGTCGAGGGCCACCAGGCTGATGCCCAGCGGCAGCCCGATGAGCACGGTGAAGAGCGTGGCCCAGCCGACCATCAGGGCGGTGTTGCCGGTCTCCTCGGCCAGCAGCGGCATCAGCTCGTCCCAGGTCATGCGGCCACCTCCACCAAAAGCCCGCGCTCGCGCAGGTAGGTGAGGGCGCTCTCGCGCTCCTCGCCGGCCAGCTCGATGCGCAGCCGGCCCACCGAACCGGCGGCCAGCTCCTCGATCGCGCCGCCGAGGATGTTCACGTCCACGTCGTACTTGCGCACGACCGCGGAGATGACCGGCTCCTCGGGGTCGCCGGTGAAGGTCACGGTGACCTCGCCCGGGCGGGCGGCGGGCAGGGGGAAGATCTCCCTGGTCAGCCGCGAGCCGGGGGTGCGGAGCAGGCTCGCGATGGTGCCCTGCTCCAGGATGCGGCCGTCGGCCATGATGGCGGCGGAGTCGCAGATGCTCTTGACGACGTTCATCTCGTGGGTGATCAGCAGGATGGTCAGCCCCAGCTCGTGGTTGAGTGAGCGGAGCAGCTCCAGGATCGACTCGGTGGTGGCCGGGTCGAGCGCCGAGGTGGCCTCGTCCGACAGCAGCACCTCTGGCCGGCCGGCCAGCGCGCGAGCGATGCCCACCCGCTGCTTCTGCCCGCCGGACAACTGGCGCGGATGGTCCTTGCCTCGCCCGCCGAGCCCGACCAGCTCCAGCAGGTCGGCCACGCGGCGCTCGCGCTCGGCCCTGGGCACCCCCATGACCTCCAGCGGGAAGGCCACGTTGCCCGCGACCGTGCGGGAGCTGAGCAGCGCGAAGTGCTGGTGGACCATACCGATGCGCTGCCGGGCGCGGTTGAGCTCGCGCTCGCCGAGGCCGGTCAGGTCCTGGCCGGCGACGGTGACCGTACCGGCGTCAGGCCGCTCCAGCAGGTTGACGCAGCGCAGCAGCGTCGACTTGCCCGCGCCGCTCTGGCCGAGCACACCGAAGATCTCGCCCTGGCGCACGTGCAGGTCGACGCCGTCGAGCGCGACGGCCGAGCCGTACGACTTGCGCAGGCCGGAAGCCTGGATCACGAAATTTCCCCACGTGAGTTGGATGGAACGTCAACAGAGCCGCAGCCGGTACGGCTACCGCGTACCCGGGGGAAAGGGCAGGTGGGTCAGGCGACGCAGCACGAAGCTGGGAGGAATCACGGTTCGTCAGAACTTTCGCGGAGAACGGATGGGGCGGGTCAGCGGGCCGGTCGGCAGCACATCAGGCCGCCGGTGGCGCGCATGCTCGGCATTCGCCCCATACGCATGACGCGACACATGAGGTCGCCGTGGGCGCTCATGGTTTTCGCGTATGCCTCGTTCACGCTCGTGCTAACAGTCCCTTTACCTGCCGCTATTCCGGACATCTGGTGTGATCTGCCTCACCGTGTCCGGTCGGGTGGCGCCCAGCCCGGCCACCACGACCGTGGTGAGCAACACGTAGCCGCCCGCGAGCAGCAGCGGCGCGGAGAAGGCGCCGGTGCTCTGCCGCAGCCAGCCGATCACGGGCGGTCCGGCGATGGCGGCGAGGTGGGCCAGCGAGTTGACCAGCGCGATGCCCGCCGCCGCGGCCCGGCCGGACAGGAACTCGGTGGGCAGGCTGTAGGTGATCGGCACGGCGGCGAACTTGCCCATCGCGGCGAGCACCAGCCCGGCCAGGACCAGCAACGGCGCCGAGGCCAGTCCGGCGAGCGCGAAACCGGCGGCGCTGAGCAGGCAGGCGGCCAGCAGGTGCCCGGCCCGGTCGCCGGTCCGGTCGGAGTGCGCGCCCCAGGCCAGCATGGCCAGGACGGCGAAGCCGTACGGGATGGCGCAGATCAGGCCGATCCCGGTCTCCCCCGCGTGCGGCCAGAGCTGCTCGACCATCTGCGGGAGGAAGAGGCTGAGCAGGTAGGCGCCGAAGACGCTGCCGCTGGAGACGAAGGCGATGGCCAGCACCCGCCGGTTGAGCAGGCCGGCGCGGGCCGGGCGCTCCGGCGGGGTCTCCCGCGCGAGGTCCGCCAGCAGTTCGGCGCGCTCGGCCTCGGTCAGCCAGCGGGCCTGGGCGGGCCGGTCGGGCAGCACGAACCAGACCGCCACGCCGAGGACGACCGCCGGGAGCGCCTCGACCACGAACATCGCCTGCCAGCTCACCTGCTCCACCAGCCAGCCGGACACCGGGTTGGCGACCAGGAAGGAGACCGGGATGCCGGCCATCAGCATCGCGATCAGCCGGGCGCGCTCGCGCTGCGGGAACCAGTAGGAGAAGTAGAGGATGACGCCCGGGAAGAAGCCGGCCTCGGCCATGCCTAGCAGGAAGCGCACGACGTAGAGCTGCTCGGGGGTGGACACCAGGGCGGTCGCGCCGGACAGCAGGCCCCAGGTGACCATGATCCGGGCGATCCACCGGCGGGCGCCGACGCGGTGCAGGACGAGGTTGCTGGGAATCTCGCAGAGCGCGTAGCCGACGAAGAACGCGCCCGCGGCCAGGCCGAAGCCGGCCGGGTCCAGGCCGATCTCCTCGCCCATGCGGAGCTGGGCCATGCCGATGTTGGTGCGGTCGATGTAGCAGATGACGTAGGAGGCGATCACCAGCGGCAGGAGGCGGCGGCGGACCTTGCGGAGGAGTGGTGCGGTCACGATGCGTGACGATACCCTCGCGCGCTGTGGATCATTCGCGGCACTTCGTGGGACGGCTGAGTCGCATGTTCCGACATGTCGCACAATGGAGGGCATGTCTTACCCGCCGCCAACTCCGCCCGGCCACCCCAACGGCCCCCGTCAACCAGGGCAGGTCCCCGGCGGTCCCCCTCCTCCCCCACCCGGTTATGGCCCGCCTCAGGGCGCTCCCGGCCAGCCCCCGCCACCTCCCGGCTACGGCCCCGGCCCTGGTCCCGCTCAGGGCCCCGGCCCGTACGGTCCCGGCCCTGCTCACGGCCCCGGTCCTGCTCACGGTCCCGGTCCTGCTCACGGTCCCGGTCCTGTTTACGGTCCCGGCCCTCAGGGCGGCCCGGGTTACGGACAGCCACCCGGACCGGGCGGACCCCCCGGGTACGGCCAGCCCCCCGGCTACACCCAGCCGCCCCCTCCCCCGCGCAAGAGCAACGGCCTGGTCATCGGCCTGATCATCGGCTTCGCCGTGGTCCTGCTCGGCGGCGGCGGGGTGGTCGCCCTGATCTACGCCCTCGACGACAAGCCGTCCACCACCGTGGTGGCTTACCCCGAGGCCACCAAGATCCCCACCGAGCCCGCCACCGAGCCCGCCCCCGAGGAGACCACCCCCGAGCCGAGCCCGGAGGAGAGCACCACCCCTGCCGAGGAGCCCTCGGAGACCCCGAGCACCACCACCCAGGGCAAGCCGCTCACCGTCGAGGAGTTCGGCGCCGACTGGAACTTCCGCCTGGGCGAGACCGCCTTCCAGGCCGAACGCGTCGGCGGCTGGCGGCACGACACCTGCGGACCCCTGGACGGCAAGAACAAGCCGCTGTCCAAGAACGACTGCGACCACGGCGTCCTGATGGCCTACTCCGGCTACGGCGGAAAGATCAAGGCGAACGTCGTCCTGCTCGCCTTCCCCGACGAGGAGCAGGCCAAGGCCGCCCTCAAGGGCATCGCGGTCGACTCCAACACCACGATCCGCTGGCGGATGGACCTGCTGCACAAGGACTTCGCCTACGGCAAGATCCGCTACAACAGCACCGGCCGCTACGTCGTCGCCACCGTCGTCACCGGCGCGCAGGCGGAGAAGACCCGCGCCGAGCGCTTCCACCGCTACCTGCAGACCGACTTCGAAGGCGTCTTCGTCTTCCGCGGCTAGCGGCCGGCCGCCAGACATGACGCTGCCCCGCCGTACCTGATCGGGTACGGCGGGGCAGCGGTGCGGCGGGCCTGACCGGCGGCGCCGCGGCGCGGCCGGTCAGGCCGCGGCGGGGGCGGCCACCTTCGCCGAGGTGAGCGCGATCTCCAGCACCTCGCGCACGTCGCTGACGGCGTGGATGGTGAGCTGGTCGCGCACCTCCTGGGGCACGTCGTCCAGGTCGGGCTCGTTGCGCGCCGGGATGAGCACCGTGGTGATGCCCGCCCGGTGCGCCGCCAGCAGCTTCTGCTTGACGCCGCCGATCGGCAGGACCCGCCCGGTGAGCGAGATCTCGCCGGTCATCGCCACGTCCGGGCGGACCTGGCGGCCCGACAGGAGCGAGGCGAGCGCGGTGGTCAGCGTGACACCCGCCGAGGGGCCGTCCTTGGGCACGGCGCCCGCGGGGAAGTGCACGTGGACCGCGCGGTCCTTGAACGAGCCGACCGGCAGCTCCAGCTCCGCGCCGTGGGAGCGCAGGTAGCTGAGCGCGATCCGCGCCGACTCCTTCATGACGTCGCCGAGCTGACCGGTCAGGGTCAGGCCGGTGTCGCCGGTCTCGGGGTCGGCCAGCGAGGCCTCGACGTACAGGACGTCGCCGCCCGCGCCGGTGACCGCCAGGCCGGTGGCCACACCGGGCACGCTGGTGCGCTGCTTGGACTCGGGCAGGGAGGACTCGGGCACGAACCGGGGCCGGCCGAGGTAGTCGACGAGCGACTCGGCGGTCACGGTGACGGGCACCTCGTCCTTGGCGGCGACCTTGCGGATCACCCGGCCGACCGCCCGCTCCAGGGAGCGCACGCCCGCCTCGCGGGTGTACTCGGCGGCCAGGCGGCGCAGCGAGGCGTCCTCGAAGGTGATCTCCTCGGGCTCGAAACCGGCCTGCTTGAGCTGCTTGGGCAGCAGGTGGTCGCGGGCGATGGAGACCTTCTCGTCCTCGGTGTAGCCGTCGAGGGTGACGATCTCCATGCGGTCGAGCAGCGGCCCGGGGATGGCCTCCAGGACGTTGGCGGTCGCCAGGAAGAGCACGTCGGACAGGTCGAGCTCGACCTCGAGGTAGTGGTCGCGGAAGGTGTGGTTCTGGGCCGGGTCGAGGACCTCCAGCAGGGCGGCGGTGGGGTCGCCCCGGTAGTCGGCGCCGACCTTGTCGATCTCGTCGAGCAGGACGACCGGGTTCATCGAGCCCGCCTCGCGGATGGCACGGACGATGCGGCCGGACTGCGCGCCGACGTAGGTACGGCGGTGCCCGCGGATCTCGGCCTCGTCGCGGACGCCGCCCAGGGCGACGCGGACGAACTTGCGGCCCATGGCCCGCGCGACCGACTCGCCGAGCGAGGTCTTGCCCACTCCGGGAGGGCCGGCGAGGGCGAGGACGGCGCCGCTGCGCCGGCCGCCGACGACGCCGAGGCCCTTGTCCTGGCGGCGCTTGCGCACGGCCAGGTGCTCGATGATGCGGTCCTTCACGTCGTCGAGCCCGGTGTGGTCGGCGTCGAGCACGGCCCGCGCGCCGGAGATGTCGTAGGTGTCCTCGGAACGCTCGTTCCAGGGGATGTCGAGCACGGTGTCGAGCCAGGTGCGGATCCAGCCGGTCTCGGGCGACTGGTCGGAGGTGCGCTCGAGCTTGTCGACCTCCTTGAGCGCGGCCTCGCGCACCTTCTCGGGCAGGTCCGCGGCCTCGACGCGGGCGCGGTAGTCCTCCTCCTCGGTGCCGTCGGTGTCGCCGTTGAGCTCCTTGAGCTCCTTGCGGACCGCGGCGAGCTGCTGGCGGAGCAGGAACTCGCGCTGCTGCTTCTCCATGCCCTCCTGGACGTCCTTGCGGATCGTCTCGGCCACGTCGAGCTCGGCGAGGTGCTCGCGCGCCCACTCGACCAGCCTGGCCAGGCGGTCGCCCGGCTCGGGGGTCTCCAGCAGCTCGACCTTGCGCTCGGTGCTCAGCCACGGGGCGTAGCCGGCCGTGTCGGCGAGCACGGCGCCGTCGTCGATCTGGTTCACCTGGTCGACGACCTGCCACGCGCCGCGCTTCTGCAGGATCGTGGTGGTCAGCGCCTTGTACTCCTTGACCACCTCGGGGTCGGCGGTCCTGGTCGCCTCCAGGACGTGCGCCTCCACCCACAGGGCCGCGCCGGGGCCCGTGGTGCCCTGGCCCACGCGGGCCCGGCTGACGCCGCGCACCACCGCCGCGGGCTCGCCTCCGGGCAGGCGGCCGACCTGCTCGACCACCGCCTGCACGCCGACCGCTCCATACCGGCCGTCGATCCGGGGAACGAGCAGAACCCTGGGCTTGTTGCCACCGGATGCCTGGGCGGCGTCGATGGCCGCACGCACCTCGGAGTCGGACAGGTCCAGCGGAACCACCATGCCCGGGAGGACGACCTCGTCGTCGAGCGGCAGCACCGGCAGGATCAAGCTCTCACTCATCTGAACTCCAAAGGGTTGAGTTATACGGGCTCAACTTAGAGGAGTCGAGGGTTGTTCCCGAAGCTGAGTGAGTTCGCTGTGAGCGAATGTAATCAGGTAATCGGCCCGCTCGGGATGCTACTTTCGAGGGACGCGGGTTACGCCGTCGTCTCCTACGCTGGCAGGGTGCTCGCCGACCTCGTACGGCCGTTCACGCTGGCGCTGGTCAAGGGTTCCGCCGATCCCGCGCCCGCGCGGCCGGCCTTCACCGTCACCACCCCCCGCTGGCTCGGCCTGCTGCCGGTGCATCGCCTCCACCTGGCCTTCCTGGCCGACTTCGTGATCGCCTGGGTGGTCTTCGGCACCGCGCTCAACATGATGATCTCCGAGCACGACCGGCGACCGCTGGACGCCGGGATCGGCATGATCTACCTCACCGCGATCTCCACGGCGCTGCCCATCGTGCTGCGCCACCGCTGGCCGCTGGCCGCCTGGCGGATCCTCCTGCTGGGCACCCTGGCCACCGTCGTCGTCCCGCTGGAGCTGCACCGCTTCGCGCAGCCGGTCTTCCTGCCCGGCGTGGGAGTGGCGGCCGTGATGTGCCTCTACTCGGTCGCGGTGCGGTGCGAGCGCCAGATCACCCTGGCCGTCTGGGTCGTCTCGATCGTGTTCATGTGGAGCGTCGACCAGCACGCCTACACCCTCGGCGCCGGCGGCATCGGGCTCACCGTGGCCGCCCTGTTCGGCTACAACGTGCGCACCCGGCGCAGCGCCACCGAGAAGCTCGCCGAGGAGGAGGAACGCACCCGGCTGGCCGAAGGCGCGCAGGCCGCGCTGGCCGAACGGGCGCGCATCGCGCGCGAACTGCACGACGTGGTGGCCCACCACATGTCGGTGATCGCCATCCAGGCCGAGGCCGTGCCCCTGCGCGCCCAGGGCGACGCCGCCCAGCTCGAATCCGGCATGGCCGACATCCGGGGCCTGTCGCTGGAGGCCATCGCCGAGCTGCGGCGGGTGCTCGGCGTGCTGCGCGATCCCGAGGGGCGTACCGAGACGGCTCCCCAGCCCGGGCTGGACCGGGTGGGCGAGCTCGTCGCCAACGCCCGGACGGCCGGGCTGACCGTGGCCCTCACCTGGTCGGGATCCGCCGACGGGGTGCCGCAGGCGGTGCAGTTGACGGCCTACCGGATCGTGCAGGAGTCGCTCAGCAACGTCATGCGGCACGCGCCCGGCTCGCCGGTGGCGGTGGCCGTCGTGCGTGAGCCCGCCGAGGTCCGGGTCTGCGTGGTCAACGCCGCGCCGCGGGTCGTCCCGCCCCCGGTCGGCGGGGCGGGGCAGGGGCTGGCGGGGATGCGCGAGCGGGTCGCACTGGTCGGCGGTACGCTCACCACCGGCCCGACACCGGAAGGCGGCTTCTCGGTGGAGGCCCGACTACCGGTGGAACCGGCGTGACCCACGACGGGGTGCGGCGACGCTGCTCAACCGGGGAGTCCGACGTGATCCGGATGCTGCTCGCTGCCGGAGGGACAACGTGATCAGAGTACTGATCGCCGCTGAGGAGACGCCGTGATCAGAGTGCTGACCACGGCCGAGGAGACGCCGTGATCAGAGTGCTGACCACGGCCGAGGAGACCACATGCTCAGGGTGCTGATGGCCGCCGAGGGGACCACATGATCCGGGTACTGATCGCCGACGATCAGGGCATGGTCCGCACCGGGTTCACCACCTTCCTGGACACCCAGCCCGACATCCGCGTGGTCGGCGAGGCCGCCGACGGCCGCGAGGCGGTCGACCAGGCCGCCGCCCTCCAACCCGACGTGGTCCTGATGGACGTGCGCATGCCCCACATGGACGGCCTGGAAGCCACCCGGCAGATCTCCGCGCACCCCGACATCTCCGCCAAGATCCTCATCCTGACCACCTTCGACCTCGACGACTACGTCTACGAGGCCCTGCGCGCCGGAGCCAGCGGCTTCCTGCTCAAGGACGCCTCCGCCGCCCAGCTCGCCGAGGCGGTGCGCGTGGTCGCGGGCGGCGACGCCCTGCTCGCGCCCGTGGTCACCAAGCGCCTCATCCACGAGTTCGCCCGGCTCGGCGGCCCGCGCGCCCCCACCCGCCGCCGCCTGGCCGAGCTGACCGAGCGGGAGACCGAGGTGCTCGTGCTGGTCTCGCGCGGGCGCTCCAACCAGGAGATCGCCGCCGAGCTGATCCTGTCGGAGCAGACGGTCAAGACGCATGTCGGACGGGTGCTGATGAAGCTCGGCCTCCGCGACCGCGCCCAGGCAATCGTCTACGCCTACGAAACCGGCCTGATCCGCCCCGGCGAGTAACCCCCTCTTCCCACCGCCCCTGGCATACCGCCCGTCACAGCGCGCCAGGCTCCCTTCCAACAGGGGTTCCGTTTCACGAGAAGGCGGAACCGACCCGAGCAACCGCCACCTTTCCTTTCGCAGAAGGCGGCCTTCCCCCTCCGACGAGCACCGGTCGACCGGCTCACGAGCTCTACCCCCTTCCCGACCCCTTTCCCGGCCCCCTTCTGGGAGAGCGCGGGACGACCTAGCCCGGCGAGCAATCCTCGCCGCCCCTTTGCCCCGCCTCCCCTCTGTCCCGTCCCTCTCAGTCCCGTCCCCTTCCGTCCCGCCCCCCTCTGCCTCGTCCCCCTTTTGAGGGAGGCCGCGGCTTCACTCGGCGGCGGGACGCGGACTACAGACGCCGATTTCTAGCGTCACAGCATGTTCAAGCCGCTGACCTTGACCACCGCGCTCCTGCTGGCCCTCTCCGCCCCACCCTCACCGAGCCCGCCCGAACGGCTAGTGCGCGTGTACGGCGAGCTGGAAACCGCCACCCGAATCGCAGTGATCGTGCCCGGCTCCGACACCCGGGTGGCCACCTTCGAGCAGGCCACCCACCGCCCCGGCGGCGCCGCCCGTGCCCTGCTCACCGAGGCCGGCGCGCTGTCACCCGGGGTACGGCTGGCGGTCGTGGCATGGCTGGGCTACGACAGCCCGGCCACCTTCAGCACCGACGTCCTGACCGACACAGCGGCCCGGCGCGGCGGGACCGCATTGCGCACCTACCTGCGCAGCCTGCCCCAGGTGCCGATCACGCTGGTGTGCCACAGCTACGGCTCGGTGGTCTGCGCACAGGGCGCACCGGGCGCGCGGGTGGACGAACTGGCCGTGATCGGCAGCCCCGGCCTGGGCGACCCACCCGGCGCCCTCCCCCGATTGTGGGCCGGACGCGGGACGAACGACTGGGTCCGCTTCGTCCCAGGCGTGCGACTCGGACCGCTCGGATTCGGCACCGACCCGATGCACACCGGCCACGTCTTCGAGACCGGCCCCGGTGGGCACAGCGACTACTTCAAGCCAGGCACCCCCTCACTGCGCAACCTCGCCCTCATCACCTTGGGCCGAACTGCCGAGGTGAGCCGTGGCTGACCTCAGCACTCTGCGCCCGTCCGGCGAGGCGAGCCGCGACGACCGCACCGCCCCGAACCCACCCGCGGAGGTGAGCCGTGACGACGGCACCTCCCCGAACCCACCCGGCGATCTGAACCAGAGCGACCGTACCGCCCTCAACCCGACAAGCGAGGCGAGCCGCAGTCACCACATCGCGCGCGGCCGGACAAGCGAGGCGAGCCGTGGGTGACCTCGCTGCAGCGGTGCGGCGGTTGGATCGCGCGACCCCGCCCAGCCGCGACCGAGGGATCGACGCTCTGCGGGCGCTGGCGATCGGCGGGGTGGTGCTGGGGCACTGGCTGGTGACCGCGTGGGAGCCCGGGCCACGGATCTCCAGCCCCCTCGTGCACCTGCCACACCTCGCCCCGGCGTCCTGGGTGCTGCAGACGCTGGCCGTCTTCTTCCTGGTCGGCGGGTATGTGGCCGCGCTGGGGGTGCGCGAGCCGTACCGCACGTGGGTGGGCGGGCGGCTACGGCGGCTGCTAGGTCCGGTGGTGCCGCTGGTGGTGTGCTGGGCGGTGGTGGCGGCGTTCATGCCCTGGCCGACGCTGGAGGCCCTGGGGAAGCCGGCACTGGGGCCGTTGTGGTTCCTGGGCGTCTTCGTACTTCTGACCGCCGCCACTCCCATGCTGATGCGAGTACGGCACGGCGTCCCCGCGATGGTCGCGGTGGTGGCCGTGGTCGATCTGGTCAGGTTCGGGCTGGACGCGCCCGCATGGGTGGGCTGGCTGAACGCCGGGGCGGCCTGGCTGGTGCCGTACTTGCTGGGCCTGTCCTGGGCCCGCGGGACGGTCCGCCCGAGCATGGCGTGGTGGCTGCTCGGCGGCGGCGCCGCGGTGACGACGGTTCTGGTCGGCTGGGCAGGCTATCCGGCGAGCATGGTCGGCGTGCCCGGCGCGGACGTGTCCAACCTCAGCCCGCCCACCCTGGCCTCGGTGAGCTTCGGCCTGGCCCAGGCGGGGCTGGCGATGCTGGCGCGCGAACCACTGGGCCGGCTCATGCGACGAACGCGGGTGTGGGCGGTCGTGGCGCTGGTCAACCTGAACGCGATGCGGATCTTCCTCTGGCACCAGACGGTACTCGTCGCGCTGGTGGTCTGCGCCGCCGTCCTGTACGGCAGGCCCGACGGTCTCGGCTGGCTGGGGCTGAACCACAGGCCCGACGACCCGGGCCGGCAAGGGCGGGACGGGCCCGACGATCTGGGCCAAGGACAGGGCGGGCCTGACGTTCCGGGCCGGGAAGTACAGGGCGGGCCCGCTGCTCCGGGCCGGGAGGGGTTGCACGGCAGGTCCGGCGAGCTGGGCCGGGTAGAGCGGGACAGGTCCGACGAGCTGGGCGGGAACGGGTTGCATGGCGGGCCCGATGATCTCGGGCGGGTACGGCGGGGCGGGCCCGGCGAGCTGGGGCGGGTAGGGCGGGGCGGGCCCGACGAGCTGGGACGGGAGGGGTCGTATGGCGGACCCGAGGATTTCGATCGGGTGGGGTACGGCGGGCCGGACGAGCTGGGCTGGGTGGGGTTGCTCGGGAGGCCCGATGATCTCGGGTGGGTGGCCGGGCGGCTGGTGTGGGTGCCGGTGCTGGTCTTGGCGCTCGTCGCGACGGCAGGTTTAATGACATGGTGTCGTCAACAGTTTGACGAACGGCTCCGTCGTTTGTGACACTTCGTCATATAACCACTCGCGCCCCCATGGAGCCAGCCGTGACCGCCTTCTCCGAGATTCTCAAGACCGCGACCTGGGGCGACCACGAGTCGGCCGAGGACGAGAGCTACCTCAAGGAGCTGATGGGGGGCCGGCTGTCGGAGCAGGAGTACGGCGAGATGGTGGCGCAGCACTACTTCGCCTACGTCGCGCTCGACGGCGCCTCCAGGGCTCTGGCCGACCATCCGGTCGCGGGCCGCTTCGTCTTCCCGGAGCTGTACCGGGAGGCGGCGCTGGAGCGTGACCTGGAGACGATCTACGGCGCCGGGTGGCGGGAGCGCATCGCGCCCTCCAAGGCCACGCGCACCCTGGTGGCCCGCATCGAGCAGGTGGCCGACTGGCCCGGCGGGTACATCGCCCACCACTACACCCGGTACATGGGCGACCTGTCCGGCGGTCAGTTCATCCGCATGGAGCTGCAGAAGATCTACGGCTACACCAAGGGCGGCGGAGTGGACTTCTACTTCTTCGACGAGGTCGGCAGCCTGCCGCGGTTCAAGAACGACTACCGCGCCCGGCTCGACGCGCTGGAGCCGTCCGAGGCCGAGCAGCGGCGGATCATCGCCGAGGTGAAGCTGGCCTACCAGCTCAACACCGAGGTACTGGCCGAGCTGCTGCACGTGGTCAAGGCAGCGGCCTAGACTGGTCAAATGCCCCGGATCACCGCCGCGACGATCGGCGAGCACCGCGCCCAGACGCGCGATCGCATCCTGCAGGCGGTCTCGCGGCTGTCGCGTGTCCAGGGCATCGACGCGATCTCGATGACCGATGTCGCCTCCGAGGCCGGCATCACCCGCACGGTGCTGTACAACTACTACCCCGACAAGGCCGCGCTGCTGCTGGCCTTCACCGAGCGGGTGACCCACTACTTCATCGAGAGCTTCGAGCGCGAGCTGCCCGCCGACGCCTCGCCCGCCGAGCGGCTCCGGGCCTTCGTGCGGCTCCAGCTCGCCGGCCTGCTGGCCCACCCTCACCCCGGTGCCGCCGACCTGTCGGCCACCCTGGGGCCCGACGCCTACCAGCAGCTCGCAGAGCATGTCGCGCCCATGCAGGCCATCCTGGTGGGCATCATCGCCGACGGGGTGGAGTCGGGTGACTTCCACGCGCCCGACGTGCCGGCGACCGCCCGGATGGTGCTAGCGGTGATCGGGGCCGAGCGGGTCCCGTTGATCAGCGGGACCATCGCCCTGGAGGACGCCTCGGCCATGGTCACCGGCTTCGTCCTGCGTGCCCTGGCCGCCTGACACCGTGATTTAGGGTCCTTGAATCCCCCTGGTTGCCTGGGCGTCTGACATCGCGCCTTAGGGTCCTTGGCTCGCCCCTGGCTGCCGGGGCATCTGACATCGCCCCTTAGGGTCCTTGGCTCGCCCCTGCTTGCCGGGGCGCCTGACACCGCCCATTCGGGGTCGTTGGCCCCGCCGTACGCGCCTGGGGCTCCGTGGCACAGACCACATAGCCCCGTCGCCCTCGCCCCGCGTGCCTGGCCCCGTGGCACAGACCCTCATGGCGCCGCCGGCCTCGCCCTGCGTGCCTGGCGGGGTGGCACAGGCCCCCATGGCCCCGCCGGGCTCGCTCTGCGTGGACCGCTCACCTGGCACCGCCGCCCGCGGTCGCCGGGCTCTTTCTCTGCCCGGCTGCCTGATGTGGGTGATCGTGGTCGCCCAGGTCACTCTGCGCTCCCGGCTGCGTGACGGCGGGATCATGGTTGCCGGCTCCGTCCGCGTGGCCTGGCCGCGATGGCGGGATCGTGGTCGGGGGGGTTCGTCTTGGGGTCGTGGCTGTCTGGCGGGGGCGATCCCTGCGGGGATCTTGTCGGGGGCCGGTGACAAGATGGGCGTCATGTCTTTTGCCCAGGTGCACCTGAAGACCGCGCGTGGCCGCTGGATCCTGGCCGCCACCGTGCTGGGCTCGGGGCTGACGATGCTCGACTCCACCGTGGTCAACGTGGCGCTGCCGTTCCTGGGCCGGGACCTGAAAACTGACATGTCGGGCCTGCAGTGGTCGGTCAACGCCTACACCCTCACCCTGGCCGGCCTGATTCTGCTGGGTGGTGGTCTCGGCGACCGGTACGGCAGGCGGAAGATCTTCCTGATCGGCACGGTCTGGTTCGCGCTGGCGTCGTTGATGTGCGGCCTCGCGACCAACATCGAGGTGCTGATCGCGGCCCGCGCGCTCCAAGGCGTGGGCGGCGCGCTGCTGACGCCGGGGTCGCTGGCGATCATCCAGGCGTCCTTCTGCCGGGACGACCGGCCCCGGGCGGTGGGCGCGTGGTCGGGTCTGGGCGGTGTGGCCAGCGCGATCGGGCCGCTGGTGGGCGGCTGGCTGGTGCAGGGGCCGGGCTGGCGGTGGGCGTTCCTGATCAACCTGCCGTTCGCGGCGCTGGTGGTGCTCGTGACCCTGCGGCACGTGCCGGAGACCCGCGACGAGCAGTCCACGGGCAAGTTCGACGTGGCCGGGTCGGCGCTGGCCGCCCTGGCGCTGGCGGGGGTGACCTACGGGCTGATCGACCTCGGCACCCCGCTGCCGCTGATCGCCGGCATCGTGCTCGGCGTGGCGTTCGTGGCGCTGGAGATCCGCCGCTCCCCCGACGCGCTGGTGCCGGTCGGGTTGTTCAAGAACCACGTCTTCACCGCGGTGAACGTGGTGACCTTGATCATGTACGGCGCGATGGGCGTCGCCTTCTTCCTGCTGGGCTTGCAGCTCCAGGTGGTGTCGCAGTTCGGGCCGATCGCGGCCGGATCGGCGCTGCTGCCGGTGACGCTGCTGATGATGGTGCTCTCCGCCCCCGCGGGTGAGCTGGCCAAACGCATCGGGCCGCGGTGGCCGATGACGCTGGGCATCCTGGTGGCCGGGCTGGGGTTCCTCTGGATGGCGTCGATCGGCGAGGGCTCCAATTACTGGTTGCAGGTGCTGCCCGCGGTGAGCCTGTTCGGGCTGGGGCTGTCGGCGGCGGTCGCGCCGTTGACCGCGACCGTGCTGGCCACCGCCGACGAGCGGTACGCCGGGACGGCCAGCGGCATCAACAACGCGGTGGCCCGCACCGGCAGCCTGCTCCTCGTTGCCGCGCTGCCGCCCATGGTGGGGCTGGTGGGCACGGCCTTCGATCAGCCGGCGGTGTTCGACGTGGGCTATCGGCTGGCGATGTTGATCAGCGCCGGGTTGATGGGGGTGTCGGCGTTGATCACCTTCCTGACCATCCGCACCAACGTCCTGCGGGATCCCCAGAACTGACCCATCGCAGCGGCGGCCTCCGGGATCCTCGGAGCTAACCTCGCCGGCCACGGTAATGTCCTGCCCGACCACCGAATCCCACCTCACATCCGCCGCGACCTCCTGCGCGGCCCGCAAGACCGACCTGCACTTGACTGGGGGTCAAGGGGTTGCCTCGGCGAAGTGGCAGGCCACCTGGCGGCCGCGGACCTCGCGCAGCGGTGGCGGAGCCGTACGGCACAGGTCCTGGGCCAGGGCGCAGCGGGGGTGGAAGGAGCAGCCCGGCGGGGGTGCGGCCGGGCTGGGCGGGTCGCCGCGCAGGACGATGCGTTCGCGGGTGGCCTCGACGTCCGGGTCGGCGACCGGGACCGCCGACAGCAGGGCGCGGGTGTAGGGGTGGGCCGGGTCGTCGTAGAGGGCGGCCCGGGAGCCGAGTTCGACGATCCGGCCGAGGTACATGACGGCCACCCGGTCGCTCATGTGCCGCACCACCGACAGGTCGTGGGCGATGAACAGGTAGGCCAGGCCGCGTTCGTCCTGCAGGTCGGCCAGGAGGTTGACGATCTGGGCCTGGATGGAGACGTCCAGGGCGGAGACCGGCTCGTCGCAGACCACCAGCCGGGGGCCGGAGGCCAGGGCGCGGGCGATGCCGATGCGCTGGGCCTGGCCGCCGGAGAACTCGTGCGGGTAGCGGTCGGCGTGCTCGGCGGCCAGGCCCACGCGTTCCAGCAGCTCGATCACCTGCGGGCGGGTGAGGAGTTTGCGCGGGCCTGAGACGATCTGGTGGACCGTCTGGCGGGGGTTCAGCGAGGCGAACGGGTCCTGGAAGATCATCTGGAGGTCGCGGCGGAAGGGCAGCATGGCCCTCGGCGGCAGACGGGTCAGGTCGTGGCCGTCGAAGGCGATCGTGCCGCCGGTGGACTGCAGCAGGCGGACGATCATGCGGCCGGTGGTGGACTTGCCGCAGCCGGACTCGCCGACCAGGCCCAGGGTCTCGCCGGGGCGGAGGTCGAAGCTGACGCCGTCGACGGCTCGGACGCCGCTGCCGAAAGTCATGCGCAGGTCGCGGACCGACAGGAGCGGGACCGGGGTGGGCGGTCCGTCGTGGGTTTCTGGGGCGGGACGGGTGTCGAGGGGGTTCATCGGAGCGCTCCTTCCAGGTGGCAGGCCACCTTGCGGTCGCCGGCGGCCGGGCGCAGCGGGGGCTGCTCCGCCGTACAGGCGGGCAGGGCGGAGGGGCAGCGGGGGTGGAACCGGCATCCGGGCGGGAAGGCCGACGGCGAGGGCGGGCTGCCGGGGATCGCCGGCAGCCGCCCCGAGCCGCGTCCCTCGGCCGCCCGCCCGGATCCGGATTCCACACCGTCCTCCGGCCCGGAGCCGGGCGACGCCGAAGCCGGACCGAGCGGCCCCGGAAGCAGCCCGGGCTCCTCCGAAGCCAGGCCGAGCGCTCCCGGAACCAGGCCGGGCTCCCCCGAGTCCAGGCCGGGGGCCCCGGGGGCCAAGCCGGGGACGCCGGAGGCCAGGCCGGGGACCGAGGGGGCGAGGTTGGGGACGGAGGGGGCCAGACCGGGGACCGAGGGGGCGAGGCCGGGGACGGAGGCGAGGAGGCCGCGGGTGTAAGGGTGGCGCGGGTCCTTGAAGAGCGGCCGGGCCGGCGCGTGCTCGACCGTACGCCCGCCGTACATGACGAGCACCTCGTCGGCGATCCGCGCGACCACGCCGAGGTCGTGCGTGATCATGATGACGGCAAGCCCACGCTCGGCCTGGATGCGCTGGATGAGCTCCAGGATCTGCGCCTGCACGGTGACGTCGAGCGCGGTGGTCGGCTCGTCGGCGATGAGCAGGTCGGGCTCGCAGGCCAGGGCCATGGCGATCATCACCCGCTGCCGCATGCCGCCGGAGAAGCGGTGCGGGTGCTCGGCGGCCCGCCGGCGGGGCGCGGGGATGCCGACCTCGGCCAGCATCTCGACGGCCCGCTCGCGCGCCGCCCGGCGGGAGGCGCGGAAGTGCAGCCGGTAGGCCTCGGCGATCTGCTCGCCGACGGTGTAGAAGGGGTGTAGGCACGACAGCGGGTCCTGGAAGATCATCCCCATCCGGCGTCCGCGCAGCGCGCGCAGCCGCTCGGCCGGGGCGCCGACGAGTTCCTCGCCGTCGAAGCGGATGGACCCCGAGACGCGTGCCGTACGGTGCAGGCCCATGACGGCCAGCGAGGAGACCGACTTGCCCGAGCCGGACTCGCCGACGATGCCCAGCGTGCGCCCGCGCTCGACGCCGAAGTCCACCCCGTCGACCACGGTGACGGGGCCGAAGCCGACGGTCAGGCCGGAGACCTGGAGGATCATGCGTACCTCACCCGGGGGTCGATCACCGCGTAGACCAGGTCGACGACCAGGTTGGCGACGGTGATGAAGAAGGCGGCCAGGAGCGTGACGCCGAGCACGACCGGCTGGTCGGCCTTGAAGATGGCGTCGTAGGTGAGCTGGCCGATGCCCGGCAGCCCGAAGACGTGCTCGGTGATGACCGCTCCGGCCAGCAGCCCGCCGAGGTCCATGCCGAAGATGGTGACGATCGGGGTGAGCCCGGCGCGCATGCCGTGCTTGACGACGACCGTCCGTTCCGGCAGGCCCTTGGCGCGGGCGGTGCGGATGTACGGCTCGCCCATCGTCTCGATCATGGACGAGCGGGTCTGCCGGGCGTACATGGCGGCGTAGAGGCTGGCCAGGGTGAGCCAGGGCAGCAGCAGGTTGCCCGCCCAGGCGCCCGGGTCCTCGGTGATCGCCACGTAGTCGGGGTAGGGCAGCAGCTCGAAGTGCTGCACGACGACGAGCAGGAGCATCATCGCGGTGAAGTAGACCGGCACCGAGGCCGAGGCCAGCGTGCCGGCCATGAGCACGCGGTCGAGCCCGGTGCCGCGCCGCAGCGCCGACACCAGCCCGACCAGCACGCCGCCGCTCAGCCAGAGCACCGCCGCGCCGAGGGCGAGGGAGACGCTGACCGGCAGCCGGTCGGCCAGCAGGTCCCAGACCGGCAGCGAGTTCTGGTAGGAGTAGCCGAGGTCGCCGGTGAAGGCCTTGGCCACGTATCCGGCGAACTGCTCGTGCACCGGCCGGTCGAGGCCCATCTCGGCGCGGACCGCGTCGACCTGCTCGGTGGTGCAGGTCTTGCCGCAGGCGTGCAGCGCCGGGTCGCTCGGCAGGACGAAGAAGATGATGAAGGTCACCGCGCAGATGACCAGCAGCACGCCGGCCACGGCCAGCACGCGCCGGCCCAGGTAAGCGATCATGAGCGGGCCTCGCGGGGGTCGAGGGCGTCGCGCAGCGCGTCGCCCAGCAGGGTGAAGGCCAGCACGGTCAGGAACAGGCACAGGCTGGGCACGATGAAGTAGCTCGGCACGACCTGGTACCACTTGAGCGAGTCGTCGAGCATCTGCCCCCAGCTCGGCGTGGGCGGCCGGACCCCGACGCCGAGGAAGCTGAGCGCCGCCTCGGTGCCGATGTTGGCCGGGATGGCGAGCGTCACGTAGACCAGCACCGGCCCGGACAGGTTGGGCAGCAGCTCGCGGAAGAGCAGGTGCGCCCCGCTCGCCCCGCCGACCCGCGCGGCCTCCACGAACTCCCGGTGCTTGATCGACAGCGCCTGGCCGCGCACGATCCGCGCGACGTACGGCCAGCTGAACATCGACATGATCGCGATGAGCAGCAGCACCCGGTTGGCGTCCGGCGCGACCGACAGCAGCGCGAGCATGAAGATCAGGCTGGGGAAGGACATGACCAGGTCCATGAGCCGCGACAGGATCGTGTCGGTCCGCCCGCCGGCGTAGCCGGCCAGTAGCCCGGCCGCGGTGCCGGCCACGACGGTCACCGCGGTGGCGGCCACCGAGATCAGCAGCGAGATCCGCGCGCCGTACACCACGCGGGCGAAGACGTCGCGCCCGGTGCCGGGCTCCACGCCGAGCCAGTGCTCGGCGCTGAAGGTCTCGTACGGCACGCCGCCCAGCGAGCGGTCGATGGCGCTCTTGTCGAAGGTCTGGGTGTCCCACCCGCTGATCGCGGTGAGCAGCGGGGCGGCCAGGGCGACGGCGACGAAGAGCGCCACGATGGAGCCGCCGAACAGCGCCGCCGGGTCGCGGCGCAGGCGGTCGAGGGCGATCCGGCCGGGCGAGCGGCCGGATCGGATCGCCACCGTCACTGCTTGACGCCGAGGGCGGCGTAGTCGAACTGCCCGGACCAGATCAGGTGGCCGAAGGCGCCGGCGACCTTGGAGCCGGCCAGCAGCGGCTTGCGCTCCCAGGTCAGCGGGATCATCGGGGCCTTTTGCATGAGCGCCGCGTCGAGCTGCACCCAGGCCTGGTCGGCGGCCTTCAGGTCGGTCATGGCGTAGATCTCGTCGATCTTGTCCATGGTCTCCTGGTCCTTGAAGAGCGAGACGTTGCCGCTGTTGCCCTTCTCGGTGATGGTCCGGCCGTCGAACATCATCGGGATGAAGGAGGAGCCGGAGGGGTAGTCCTGGCACCAGCCGTAGGAGGCCATGCCCTCGAACTTGGCGGTGTCGCCGATGGTGTCGTAGTAGACGGCCGGGTCGTAGGTGTTGATCTCCACCTCGACGCCCACGCGCTTGAGGGACTCCTGCAGCGCGGTGGCCTCGTTCTTGGCGCCGGTGCTGGTGTGCAGCTTGACCTTGACCGGGGTGCTCACCCCGGACTCGGCGATGAGCTGCTTGGCCTTCTCGACGTCGCCGGTGGCCGGGATCTTGAGGGTGTCCTGGGGGACGCCGCCGGACAGCGACGGCGGCAGGAAGGCGGTGGCGATCTCGCCGGCCGCCGGGCCGCCCTTGACGGTCTGGTAGGCCTCCTTGTCGATGGCGTACTGCAGCGCGAAGCGGAACTTGGCGTTGTCGAAGGGCGCCTTCTGGGTGTTCATGGCCAGCACGTCGGTGCAGCCGCGGATCTCGTTGTGGAAGCGGGCCTTGACCTTCGGGTTGTTGAGGATCTTGGCGAAGCTCTCGCCGTTGACGTCGGCGTAGGTGATCGCGGTCTGGTCCTCGCCCTGGTCGGCGATGAGGCGGTCGTCGATGACGCTCTGCCGTAGGCCCTGCTTGACCACGATGCGGTCGGGCAGCGCCTTGCGGGCCGGGTCGGAGGCGGGGTCCCAGTTCTCGTTGCGGACCAGGATCATCTCCTTGCCGCGGGTGTAGCTCTCGATCTTGTAGGGGCCGGAGGAGAAGACGCGGTTGTCGTACTGCTCCTTGGTGTCCTTGGCCTTGGGCACCGGGCTGAAGCTGGGCAGGGTGGCGTAGTAGGGGAACTCGGCGACGGCGCGCTTGAGGCGGAAGACGATCGTCTTGTCGTCGGGTGTCTCGATGGAGGCGAGCTCGCCGCTCTTGTACGGGCCCTTGTAGGCGTCGGCGTCCTTCAGGACGAGCTTGTGGTAGTTCGGGCCGCCGGGCAGTTCGGGGGCGAAGGAGCGTTCGAGGTTGTACTTGACGTCGGCGGCCTTGATCGGGCTGCCGTCCTCGTACTTCAGGCCGTCCTTGAGGGTGAAGGTCCAGGTCTTGCCGCCGTCGGCCATCTCGCCGGTGGTGGTGGCGAGGTCGGGGACGACCTCCAGGCTGGCCGCGCCCGGCTCCGACTTGAAGGTGACCAGCGAGCGGTACAGGTAGCGCAGGCCGAAGTCCATCTGCGGCATCGTCCAGTTGCGGGCCGGGTCGAGGTGCTCGAAGTCCTGGTTGGACAGGATCGTCAGGGTGCCGCCCTTGCCCGCCTCGGTCACCGGAGGCTGGGCGCCCACGTCGGCCGCGGGCTTCTTGGGGCCCGAGGCGCCTCCGCAGGCGGTCGTGCCTAACAGGACCGCGAGGGCAAGCAGGCCGAGCTTCTTCGCCATGATCGTCACTCCGTTGTGAGAAACAGTGTGACGCGTAACATAATAATGTGAAATAGTACTGACAAGCCTGCGTTACCGATCCGTGTCCGGAAACGCGTGATCCGAGTGGATCTAGATGGCGAAAGGCTGGCGGCGCACGCTGTTGTCGAAGTTGGAGACCAGCAGCTCGGGCTCCCCCACCGAGCGGATCTCGGGCAGCCGGGTGAGCAGCTCGCGGAACATCGTGCGCAGCTCCTGGCGGGCCAGATTGGCGCCGAGGCAGAAGTGCGGACCCGGGCCGCCGAAGCCCACGTGCGGCTTGGTGTCGCGGGTGATGTCGAAGCTGTCGGGGTCGGCGAAGACCTCCTCGTCGCGGTTGGCCGAGCCGTAGAACAGCACGACCTTGTCGCCCGGCTTCAGCTCCAGCCCGCGCAGCTCGTACGGCTCGGTGACCGTACGGCGGAACTGCATGATCGGCGAGACGTAGCGGACCATCTCCTCGATGGTGTTGCCGATGTGCGCGTCGAAGTCGCTCATCAGCAGCTCGCGCTGGGCCGGGTTGTCGGTGAGCAGCTTGATGCCGTGCGCCATGGTGTTGCGCGCGGTCTCGTTGCCCGCCACCAGCAGCAGCGAGAAGAACGAGCCGAGCTCGCGATCGCTCAGCCTCTCCCCGTCGGGGTTGGCGGTGACCAGCGCCGACACCAGGTCCTTGCCCGGGTCGCCGACCCGCTCGTGGCCCAGGCGGATCACCAGGCGCTGCAGCGCCAGCAGGGCCAGCACGTTCTGGCCGGCCATCCTCGCGCTCTGGAACAGGCTGGGCCGTACGCCGCTGTAGGCGGTGGAGATGTCGACGTGCTTGTGCACGCGCTCGCGCTCGGCCTCGGGGATGCCCATCATGTCGCAGATGACGTGGATCGGCAGCCGGGCCGCGACCTGGGTCACGAAGTCGCGCGGGCCCTGGCGCTGCACGTCGTCGACGATCCGGGCGCAGGCCGCCTCGATGTCGCTCTGCAGGTTCTGGAGCATGCGCGGGCTGAAGGCGCGCGAGACGATGCGGCGCAGGCGGGCGTGGCGCGGGTCGTCCATGTTGACCATCGACTCGCCGAAGACGTACTTCACCCAGCCCGGCGGCTCGGGGTTGGTGACCGCCGGCTCGCTGGAGAAGACCTTGGCGTTCCGGCTGGCCTCGACCACGTCCGCGTGCCGGACCAGGGCGTAGAAGCCCGAGCCCGAGCGCAGGAACGGCACCTTCTTCTCGGGGAAGAACACCGGCTGGTCGAGCTGGCGCAACCGGGCGAAAGCCTCGTGCCGCTCCTTGAGGGGTTTGCGCCAGAATGCAAGGTCCGCAAGGTCGATGTCCACCCGTCTATCCTGGCACGTTCCCGGATGGTTAACGCCAGGTTGGGACGGGGCGGGGATCCTCCGAGCATGAGTGCGACTCTCGCCGCCCTGCTGCTCACCAGCCTCACCACCTGGCCCGCCACCCCCACGGCCCCCTCCCCCGCCGTCACCTCCTCCCCGGCCGCCGAGGCCGCCTGCTCGGGGGCGGCCGGGGACTTCGACGGCGACGGCCGCGCCGACCTGGCGGTGGCCGCGC
>NZ_JBFAKP010000019.1:0-178912 GCF_040655795.1 Nonomuraea sp. NPDC050310
CCCCAGCAGACTACTGGGTTGATAGGCCGGAGGTGGAAGCACTGTAAGGTGTGGAGCTGACCGGTACTAATAGGCCGAGGACTTGACCACAAAGCAACATGCTTGGTTTCTGCAGCAGCTCTGTAACTCTTCGCCGGGTCCGGAGCAGCGCGAAACCAAGGATCGTGCTCGCGTCCACTACGCAATTCTGAGACAGCAAACATGTCTCAAGGGGTTGCGGTGGCTATAGCGAGAAGGAAACACCCGGTTACATTCCGAACCCGGAAGTTAAGCTTCTCAGCGCCGATGGTACTGCACTCGCCAGGGTGTGGGAGAGTAGGTCGCCGCCGCACAAATATTGATCAGAAAGGGCCATCCCGTCACGGGGTGGCCCTTTCTGCGTTTTCCGGCCTGTCCGCACCGCCGGACGGAACTCAACTGCCGGACGGAACTCAACGGCCCGCCTCGGGAGCCGGGTGGAACGGGATGGAACATCGACCACGGCCCCAGGAACCTGCAAGTTCGTCGCAAGCAGACGTTGGCGCCCTGTTAGCCGCCCGCCACCAGCCGAGCGCAAGCTCCCCCCAGACACGGACCACAGAAACGGGTGGAGCGGTGAAGGGGAAGGCACTGGCGGTGGCGAGTCTGAGCCTGCTGGGCATGGCCGTAGCGCCAGGGCCGGCTCAGGCGGGAAGCACAGCAGCAGACACGACAACCAATACGACGACGTCTACAACGACTCAGGCGACGGTCCTCACAACGACGCCGTCAGCAAGGGAGCAGGCGCGGCACGGGAAGGTCCCGGCGGCGACGATGGTGGCCGCGAAGGCGGAGCCGGCCGTACGCCAGGTGACCTGGGCCTACAAGGCGACCCTGGTCGTCCCGGCCCCCGTGGTCCAGCCCCGGGCCCTGAACAAGCTGGTGAAGCAGGCCGACGCGCACGCCGCGGCCGGACGCATCCCGAAGGACCGGCAGAGCCGGCTGAAGTGGGTCCTGCAGGAAGTCGCCCAGAACGTGAACCGCTACCTGAAGCCGGGCAACCAGCCCAGGCTGCGGCAGGCGCTCACCCACGAGACGTGCACCGGCTGGTGGCTGACCCCACAGGGGCACCTGGTGACCGCGGCCCGCTGCGCGGCGGGCAAGAGCGAGGCAGCGGTGAAGCCGGCGTTCTCCGGCAAGGACCTGGCCCCGTTCGTCCGCGCGGACACCAAGGAGATGCTGGCCGCGTTCGCCAAGCACGCCCAGGTCGACGACGGCATGGCCAAGCTCGCCGAGGAGGTGTTCACCCTCTTCCACACCCGGCACCTCCAGGTGAAGCGCCGGGCCGAGGCCAGCTACCTGGGCACCTTCGAGGAGTTCCTGAAGGGGGACGCGGCGAGGTTGTCGCTGGTCGCGCGAGGTCAGGAGTGGCCCGGCCGGGACGTCGCGGTGCTGAAGCTGAAGGGGGCGCGCAACCTGCCGACGCTGCCGCTCGGCCTGGACGGCGACGTCCGGACCGGCGACCTGCTGTTCGCCAGCAGCCACCCGCGTCCGTTGAGCGACAGCGCGCTGCTCGACGCCGCCTCCCGCCGGCGACCGCTGCTGACCGAGGGCGGTTACACCTCGCGTCGGGTGTCCACGGCCGGCGTGCCGTACCTCGTGACACAGATCCCGGCCTACCGGGGCAGCGAGGGGGCGCCGGTGCTGGACGAGCGGGGACGGGTCGTCGGGCTGGTGGCGACGGTGGTCCAGGACGCGCGGATCGGGGCCCGGAGCGAGATCACCACGCTGGCGTTGCCGGTCGGGCTCGTCCGCGAGCACCTGGCCGCGGCCGCGGTGCGACCGGTCACCGCGGAGACCACGCGCGTCTACGAGCGGGCGCTCGCCGACTTCTACGCGGGGCGGTACCGGGCGGCGTTGCCCAAGTTCCGCAAGGTGCTCGCGCTGCACCCGGCGCACCCCTACGTGCGCGACTACATCCAGCAGGCCACCGCCAAGAGCAAGAGGGGGAGCGATGCTTAGGACGATCGCGGTGGCGGTGAGCCTGGCCGGAACCACCGCCTACCTGCCCGCGACCGTGCACGCCGAGGTCAACGAGCGGCCGCCGACGACCGCCACGCTGGTGGCGGCCCGGACCGAGCCGGCCGTCCACCAACTGGCCGCCCGGTTCACCGCCGAACTGCTCGTCGCGCAGCCACAGCCGACCAAGGCCTACGCCAAGCTCTTCGACCAGGCCAAGAAGGAGGCCCGGGCCGGCCGGATCGGCGCCGACGGGCAGAGCCGGCTGAAGTGGGTGCTCCGCACCGCGGCGGCCGACCCGGCGCGCTATGTGCGGCCGGGCAAGACGCGCAAGGTGAAGACGGACCTCGGACCCGGTTCGTGCACCGCCTGGGTGATCACCCCGCAGGGGCACCTGGTCACCGCGGCTCACTGCGTGGAGATGACCAAGTCCGATCTGACCGCCCAGCACCTGACGATCGCGCTGCTCAAGCGCATCGAGGGCGAGACCGACGCGTTCCTGAAGGCGCACCGCGAGCTGGCCGCGCCCGACCGCGGGCTGCGCCAGCTCGCCGCCGAGCTGCTGCAGGGGTTCCACGTCAAGACCATGCGGGTCAAGAGCGCTCACGCGGCCTACTCGCTGGTGCGGCTGGAGAAGGGCAAGATCAGGCGGCTGCCGGTCGATCTGCTGACCGACGGCTCGCCGTACCCGGGGCCTGATGTGGCGGTGCTGAAGATCCGAGGCGTGCGGAACCTGCCGACGGTGCCGCTCGGCCGGGCCGGTGACGTGCGCGTGGGCGACCCGCTGTACGTCAGCGGGTTCCCCGGCAACACCATCGGGACGACGCTCAGCACCAACCCGATCGACCCGAAGTCGGCGTTCAAGCCGATCTTCACGGCCGGGATCCACAACGGGCTCATCACCACGCCCAAGGGCGTGCCGTACATCCACGCGCAGGCCCCCAGCTACGGCGGGAACTCCGGCGGGCCGGTGTTCGACCGGCACGGCCGGGTGGCCGGGCTGCTGTCGGCCGGGCTCCGCACCGGCTCCATCGGCGGCGAGGCCGAGCAGAGCAGCACCGTGCTGCCGGTCGGCGTGATCCGCGCCTACCTCGCCAAGGCCGGGGTGCGGCCGGTCACGTCGGAGACCACGCGCGTGTACGACGAGGCGCTCGCCGACTTCTTCGCCGGGCGGTACCAGGCGGCGTTGCCGAAGTTCCGCAAGGCGCTCGCGCTCTATCCCGCGCACCCCTACGCCCGCGACTACATCCGGCAGATCACCGCCAAGAGGGGCAACGATGCTTAAGACACTCGTGCTGGCGGTGAGCCTGGCCGCCGGCTCGGCGCAGCCGCCGGAGACCGGCACCCTGGTCGCCGCCGCGAGCGACCCCGCGGTCCGGCACATCTACTCGGTCCAGACCGCCGCCGTGACCGTCCCGGCGCCACGGTTGACCAAGGCCTTCGCCAAGCTGTACGGCAGAGCGGACCAGCAGGCCGCGGCCGGGCGCATCCCGGCGGACCGGACGAGCAAGCTCAAGTGGGTGCTCCGCACCGCCCTGGGCGACGTCGAACGCTACGTGCGGCCGGCGAAGCCGTACCGGAAGCAGCCGATGACCGCGGTCAACTCCTGCACCGGCTGGTGGGTGACGCCGCAGGGGCACATGGTCACCGCGGCCTCGTGCCTGGGTTACGACGGGGCCACGTTGCGGGCCTTCGCCGTCGCCGAGGTGCTGGCGCCGATCGTCTCGCGCGGGGACGGCCAGGCCTTCCTCAAGGCGGCGAAGATCAGCAAGCCCGACGAGGGGCTGGCGAAGCTGGCGCAAGGGCTGTTCCAGGCCTTCAACGCTCAGCACCTGAAGGTCTCCGGCGTCCGGAGCACGATGTTGCTGGAGCAGCCGACCGGCAAGGCCCGTCCGGATCTGAAGCCCCTTTCCGTGCTGGCGCGGGGCGAGGAGTTCCCCGGCGTGGACTTCGCGCTGCTGAAGCTGAAGGGGGCGCGGAACCTGCCGACGATCCGGCTCGGCGACGACGCCGGCGTGCGGATCGGCGACCGGCTCTACGTCAACGGCTACCCGCGCACGCTGGTCGACTCGGCGACCTTCAGCGACCGGTCGCGGATGCGGCCGCTGCTGACCGAGGGGCCGATGAACGGGCGCCGGGTGACCGCGTCCGGCGTGCCGTACCTGCAGACACAGGCACCCAGTTACGCGGGCAACACCGGCGGGCCGGTGCTGACCGCGGACGGCAGGGCGGCGGGCATGACCGTCGCGGTGCTGAGCGACCCGCTGCTCGGCGAGCAGACGGAGACGCTCGGCATGGTGCTGCCCGCGAGCCTGATCAAGCAGCGGCTCGGCGCGGCCGGGGTGCGGCCGGTGTGGTCGGAGACCTCGCGCGTCTACCGGGCGGGGCTCGGCGACTACTTCGCCGGGCGGCACCAGGCGGCGCTGGCGAAGTTCCGCCGCGTGCTCGCGCTCGACCCCGGGCACCTGTACGTGCGCGAGTACCTCAAGGCGGCGAAGGCCCGCTGAACGCGGCCTCGCCCGAATGCCACAGGGCGAGGCCGCGCCGGTCAGGCCGCGGCCGGGCGCAGGACGAAGACGCCCCAGCCCAGGTGGGGGCGCTGCCACTCCAGGTACGAGCGGCGGGCGCTGCCCAGGAACGCCTTGACCTGCTCGATCTCGGGGTCGGCCGGGTTGGCCCGGATCCAGTCGCTCAGCGTCAGCCACTGCGAGGCCGCGTAGCGGTCCCAGTCGTCCTGGTTCCCGAGCACCATCTCGACCAGCTCGAACCCGGCCCGCTCGATCACCTCGCCGATGCCGGCCAGCGACGTCAATTTCAGGTCCTCGCCGTAGCCGGGCGGAGGCTCCGACGACCAGTACGGCTCGCCGACCAGGACCAGGCCGTCCGCCTTGAGCGGGCGGCGCATCAGGCCGAGGGTGCCCGCGAGGCCGCCGCCGATCCACGTCGCACCGATGCAGGAGACGATGTCGAAGGTCCCCGCGCCGGCGTCGTAGGCGCCGGCGTCGCCCTGGACGAACTCGACGTCCTCCGCCACGCCCAGCTCCGCAGCCCGCTCCCGGGCGGCGTCCAGGAAGACGTGGCTGATGTCGACGCCCACGCCGCGCAGGCCGTACGCCGAGGACCACGAGCTCAGCAGCTCGCCCTTGCCGCACGCCAGGTCGAGCTGGCGGGTGCCGGGGGCGATCCGGCAGATCTCGCCCAGCAGGCGGAGCTTCTCGGCGGAGAAGGGATTCAGGATGCGGTGGCCGGCTTCGGCGATCTCATGAAAGCGGAGGGACATGCAGGGTATTGTTCGGCATCACCCGGCGAGTGGCGAACGGATTCCTGGCAGGTCCCCGGCATCGGGCTCGCCCTGGGTCACGTGCGCATCACAGCCTTGCTAGGCTGGAGAGACCGGGCCACCCCACCACGGGTGGCCTTCGTCGCGTAAAGCGTCAGCCACGTGAATGGACCTAGAAGTGAACAGAGACAACGGATCGGACGACGACCGCCGGCGCGGTGACGGGCCTCGTGACGGGGAGAGGCGTTCCTACGGGGGAGACCGGGGGCGCGACTCTCGGGGTGGGCGTCCGTTCCGTTCCGACGACCGCTCGCGTGACGACCGCGGGCCTCGGCGAGAAGGTGGCGGGTTCCGTGATCGGGACGACCGCGGACCTCGCCGCGAGTATGGCGACCGCGGGCCGCGCCCTGAGGGCGGCGGGACCGGGTTCCGCGACCGGGATGACAGCACTCCGCCTCGCCGTGACTCCGGCGACCGCGGGCCTCGGCGGGAGTATGGCGACCGGGGGCCGCGTCGGGAGTTCGGTGACCGTGGTCCGCGTCCCGAGGGTGGCGGGGACCGGGGGCCGCGCCGGGACTTCGGTGACCGGGGGGCGCGTCCGCAGGGGTCTGGTGGCGGGTTCCGTGGCCGTGACGACCGTGGGCCGCGTCGGGAGTTTGGTGACCGTGGTCCGCGTCCGGAGGGCGGTGGTGACCGTGGTCCCCGTCGTGACTTCGGTGATCGTGGTCCGCGTCGTGAGTATGGTGACCGCCCTCGTCCTGAGGGTGGCGGGTTCCGTGACCGCGACGACCGTGGTCCCCGTCGTGAGTTCGGTGATCGTGGTCCGCGTCCGGAGGGCGGTGGTGACCGTGGTCCCCGTCGTGACTTCGGCGACCGCGGCCCGCGCCGGGACTTTGGTGATCGTGGTCCGCGCCGCGAGTTCGGTGATCGTGGTCCGCGTCGTGAGTTTGGTGACCGCCCTCGTCCTGAGGGTGGCGGGTTCCGTGACCGCGACGACCGTGGTCCCCGTCGTGACTTCGGTGACCGCGGCCCGCGCAGGGACTTTGGCGACCGTGGTCCGCGCCGTGATTTCGGTGACCGTGGCCCCCGTCCGGAGAGCGGTGGCGACCGTGGTCCGCGCCGTGATTTCGGTGACCGTGGCCCCCGTCCCGAGGGCGGTGGCGACCGTGGTCCCCGTCGTGACTTCGGTGACCGTGGCCCGCGCAGGGACTTCGGTGACCGCGGCCCGCGCAGGGACTTCGGTGACCGTGGCCCCCGCCCCGAGGGTGGCGGTGGCGGGTACCGTGACCGCGATGACCGTGGCCCCCGCCGCGAGTACGGTGACCGCCCCCCGCGTCCGGAGAGCGGCGGCGACCGTGGTCCCCGCCGTGACTTCGGCGACCGCGGCCCGCGAAGGGACTTCGGCGACCGCGGCCCGCGTCGTGACTTCGGTGACCGTGGCCCGCGCCGCGAAGGCCGCCCCTTCGAGCGCCGCGACGACCGCCGGCCGTACAACCGTGACGGCGAGCAGAGCGAAGGCCGCGCCCGTTTCGGTCGCTCCGACCGCGAGGACGCGCCCCAGCGCGAGCCGATGCCCCAGGTGGCGCCGGACATCACGATCGAGGACCTCGACCGCGACGTGCGCGACGAGCTCCGCTCGCTCCCCACTGACCTGGCCGAACTCGTCGGCCGCCACCTCGTGGCCGCCGAGCGCGCCCTCGCCGAGGACGACGCCGAGCAGGCGCACGAGCACGTCAAGGTCGCCCGGCGCTTCGCCGCGCGGCTCGGCGTGGTGCGCGAGGCCGCGGGTGTGGTCGCCTACCGTGCCGGTCACTACGCCGAGGCGCTCAGCGACCTGCGCGCCGCGCGTCGCCTGAACGGTTCTGACGCCTACCTGCCGGTCATGGCCGACTGCGAGCGCGGCCTGGGCCGTCCCGAGCGGGCGCTCGACCTGGTCAAGTCCCGGGAGGCCGAGCGGCTCGACCGCGCCGGCCGCATCGAGCTGGCCATCGTCGAGTCCGGCGCCCGGCGTGACCTCGGCCAGAACGACGCGGCCGTGATCACCCTGCAGCGGCTCCCCGAGCTGCGCGACGCACAGCCCCGGCCGTGGTCGGCCCGGCTGGCCTTCGCCTACGCCGACGCCCTGGCCGAGGCCGGGCACCAGCAGGCGGCGGTCGACTGGTTCGCCCGGGCGATGGCCTTCGACGAGGACGGCGAGACCGACGCCGCCGACCGCTACGCCGAGCTGACCGGCGCGGTGATCGAGGACATCGAGGAGGACTACGAAGAGGACCTCGGTGAGGACTTCGACGTCGACCTCGGCGACGTGCTCGACACCCCCGAGCGGCCCGAGGCGGTCGACGAGGACCCCGACGCCGGGCGCGGCGAGGAGGACGAGCTCGTCGAGCCGGCGGACGCGGTGGACGAGGACCGCGACATCGAGGCCGACTTCGACTCGGACGACTCCGACGACCCTGAGGACTCGGACGAGGACGACGAGGACGACGAGGACGACGAGGACGACGACGACTTCGAAGACGACGAGGAGTCCCTGCGCGAAGCCGAGGACATCCTGGACGACGAAGACGACTTCGAGGACGAGGACGATGAGGACGACGACCTCTCGGAGGACTCCGGCTCGGACGTCAGGAACGCCTCCGATGACGCCCAGGACGACCACGCCAAGTCGGGCGTGACTCCGGCCTTCATCGAGCCCGTCTTCGACGACTCGCGTGACGACTCCGCCGATGCGGAGAAGAACGACAAGGACTGACCTTGTAACAACGAGGCCTGACCTCGTGTCGTACGGCTCCGCCGTACCGGACGCTGATCCGGTACGGCGGAGCCGTACGCATGTCCGGGGCCGTCAGGGAGTCGCCTTGCCCAGCCAGTGCATGATGCCCGCCACGTTGGACGCCGCGGGGCTGAGCAGCTCGAACCGTTCGGCCAGCTCTTCGGAGTCCAGGGCGGCGTAGCGCTCGCGGGTGCGGTCGCGGACCATGGCGACGGCGTGGTCGAGGTCCATGCCCTCGTCGTGGGCGCGCTTGGTCAGATCCACCCAGATGTTGAGCTCCTCCGCCGATCGCTCCAAAGTCTCCTGCACCGCGTTGACCGGGCCGTAGTGGCTGAAAAGGAGTCTTTGCGGCTGCAGGTCGCGGAACAGGGTGATCGAGTCGAGTGCCGTCTGGAGGTCGAAGTCCGGCGGAGGGGTCGCCGGGCGCACGTCGTTCGTTTCCGGGATGTACACCCCGGCCGCGTCGCCGACGTACAGGTCGCCGGTGAAGGAGTCGATCAGGCCGACGTGGTGCTTGGCGTGGCCGGGGGAGTAGTGGCTGGCCAGCTTCCTGCCGTTGCCCAGGTCGATCGCGCCGGTGTCGCCTAGGGCGACCACCCGCTCGGCCTCGGTGGGTGACATCTCCCCGAACAGCGTGTCCAGCCGGTCACCCCAGACCATCCGGGCGCTCTTCATCAACCGCTCCGGATCGACCAGGTGCCGGGCGCCCTTCTCGTGGACGACGACCTGGGCGTTAGGGAAATACCGCGCGATGTCCCCCACGCCACCGGCGTGGTCGAGGTGGATGTGCGTGACCACCACGGTGGCCAGATCCTCCGGGCCCACCCCCAGCGCCGTGATCGCGTCCCGTACCGTCTCGGACGAGGTCGCGGTGCCCGTCTCCACCAGGCACGGGCGGTCGCCCAGGATCAGGTAGCCCGCGGTGATCCCCGCGTATCCGGCCATCTTCGTGTCGATCTCGTACACGTCTCCGCCGAGGGCGGTGATGTTGTCCACAAGCGTCTCCCGACAAGGACGGGTATCCCCAGAACGCCGCTCGGGCGCACTCCGGGCTTGCTCTCATCGTAAAGAGTGATCTCCTGTTCGACTCGACAGGGAGGTCACATGGACCGCAACGACGTACACATCTCCGGCCGCCTCTCCAGCGACCCCGAGGAGCGCCCCATGCCGAGCGGGGACGTCATGGTGAAGTGGCGCCTCAGCGTCCGCCGCCGCCCCCGCCGTGGCCAACCGGTCGACGTCGTCCCCTGCGTCAGCTTCGACCCGGCCGTCGCCGCCATCATCCGCGGCCTCTCGCGCGGCGACGCCGTCGAGGTCGACGGCTCCCTCCGCTGCCGCATCTGGGGCCCGTCCCGTGCCAAGACCTGGGACTACCAGGTCGAAGCCCACACCGTCCGCCCCATCCCCGTCCCCACCACGCCCCTCCCCACCCCAGCCTCGTCCCCCTCCCACCCGCAACCCGCGGTTCCCGCGGAATTCGCCACCTCCGAGGCTCCCGCCACTCCCGAGAAGTCCTCCGCCTCTGAGGTGCGCGCTACCTCTAAGGCACCCGCCAGCTCTGAGGGACCCGCCGCCTCTGAGGGGGCCACCGCCTCTGAGGGGGCCACCGCCTCTGAGGGGGCCACCGCCTCTGAGGGGGCCACCGCCTCTGAGTGGTCCGCCGCTCCGAAGGGGGCCGCCACTCCTAAGGGGCCCGCTGTCCTTTCAAGGCCCGCCCGACACGCCGGCACCGCCCGCCCAGGGCGCGACACTCTTCCCGGGCCTCGCGGACACAGAGATGTGACCGTCCTCCCGAATCCCGCCGAGCGCGACACCCTGCCTCACCCAGACTCGGGCACAGCGGCCTGCTCAGGCCCAGAAACCGAGACTCGCTGCCACGAAACTCCGGCCGAACCAACCCCCAGCCCGGCCCTGCTGCCACCCCGCCCGGTCACCTACCTGTCAGCCGCCGCATGATCGGCCTGGTCATGCAGCTACGCCACCTCGTCTTCGGCCCCCTCCCGCCCCCGCGGGAGCCAAAAGCGACCACGACAAAGCCGGACAATCCACCCCCCAAGGCGGATCCACGCGGCGAAGGCGGACCCCAGCCACCCAGCTAGTTCGGCCGGCCACCCGGCCGCAGAGGCGAGCTACCTACCCGGTGGCAAAGGTCCGAAGAACCAACCCAGTCCGAGGCTTGGGCCCGAACGAGGTCGACTTACGCGGCACCCGTTCCCCAGCCTCAGCCACAGCCATCACATCCGCCACATCCAGCGCCTTGAGAATGACCGCGGTCCCACCCGCCTCAGCCGCCTGCCGCACCGCCGCCTCGGCATCGTGATGCACGATCCGCACAGACTCCTCGTCGTCCCGCATCCCCCAGACCTTGGGCAACACGAACTCATCCAGCACGGCCGTGTTCAACGAGTTCCACCGCTCAGACCGGTCAGCCCGCATGCCGTTGGCCAACTGCATGGGATCGGGATCGCTCATGAGGTGGAACCCCTCCGCACCCCCCAGCAAGAACGCCGGCCCAACCGCCGAGTCGAGCGCCGCGAGGCCCTCGGAAAGGGATCCGATGTCCTGTACTCGCCAAGCCCCCTTGGCCCGAGCCGCCGCCTCACCCAGGGCCAGCCCGGGAATGACCCGGTGAATGGCCTTGAGATCCGGCGGATAGACAGCGGAGTCGACGAGAAGGGCGAGCCCGAAATCCCAGGGCCCGTCCCCACGTCCGGCCGCCCGCTCGCGGCTCTGCAGCTCACGGTAGGTGGCATACCGGTGATGCCCGTCCGCGATGAGCGCCCGCTTCCCGCGCAGCCCGGCGTTGATCGCCTCGATCTCGGCGGGGTCCGTGATCGCCCACAGCCGATGCCGCACCCCGTCGGAGGTGAGCGCGTCCACCAGCGGAGGACGGGACAGGTCCAGCTCAGGCCCGCCCGAGTGCAGCAGGAAGATGGGCTCGAGATTGGCCTGGGTCGTGCTCATCAGCGCCAGCCGGTCGGCCACCGGCCCCGGCATGACGTCCTCGTGCGGCAACACCGCTCCGGGCGCCAGTCCGATGTCGCCGATCAGGCCGCGCTGCAGCACGCCAGGCCCCTGCTGCTCGTACACGTACAAGGCCGGCTCCGGATCCGCCACCAGCACACCGGAGTCGAGCCACTCACGCAGCGTGTCGCGAGCGGTGTCGTAACGATCACCGCTCGGCAGGATCAGCCGGACGACGTTGTAAGGGTGCTGGCTCAGGAGCACCTCGACGTCGGCCTCCGAGATCAGGTCATACGGAGGCGACGTGACCTGGGCCGGATCATCGACCGCGAACCGGACTCCGCGGAACGGACGTAGCACCAGCCCATCGGGCACCGGCAGTTCGGGAGTCGCCATATCGGGCATGTTCCCACATAGCCGGAAGTTGGTGTGAGGAGGCCCGCCATGGCAGATCGAAGTGAGGTCATCCATAGACACGACACCATGGTCATGAGCACCCCGGAGGAGAACTCATGACCAGCCCTGAAGGTGACGTTTACGACTGGTACCAGCGTGGCGTGCGGTTGCTGGACGAGGGCAGCCCTGCCGCCGCCGCGGCCCTTCTCGAACGCGCCGCCCTCCTCGAACCACACTCGCGCAGCATCCGGGAGGCGCTGGCACGAGCGCAGTTCAACTCCCGGCAGTACACGGAGGCGGCGGAGAGCTTCCGGCAGATCATCACCTCCAACCCCACCGAGGACTACGCCTACTTCGGCCTCGGCCTGTCTTTGTGGCGGGCCGGCCACATGGAGGCGGCCCAGGAACCCCTGGCCATCGCCGTCGCCATGCGCCCAGAGGACCGCAACTACACCAACGCCCTCCGCAACGTCCGCGCCACCCTCCGCGCCCGAAAGGAATCCGCCTAACCCCAAGCCCCTCCCCATAGCCCCGACCCCGGCCTCCGAACCCCGGACCCTCGGACCCCGGACCCTCGGACCCCGCCTCGGGCCCGGCCCGGACCCCGGCCCTCGGCCCCCGGCCCTCGGAGCCCCGGCCCTCGGACCCTCGGACCCCGGCCCGCGGACCCTCGGACCCCGGCCCGCGGACCCTCGGACCCCCGGACTCCAGACGCCGGACTCCGCAGACGTACCACGGAGTCCGGCCCCTGGACCCCTGCCCCTGGACCCCGTGCCCCGGCTCCTGGGTCAACCCCGGCTCCTGGGTCAACCCCGGCTCCTGGGTCAACCCCGGCTCCTGGGTCAACCCCGGCTCCTGGGTCAACCCCGGCTCCTGGGTCAACCCTGGCTTCTGCGGCCAGTCCTGAACCTCTGGGCGAGCCCTCGATCCCGGGACCCGACCCCTAGCCTCGGGCGGTCCCTGGCTCCTGGCGTCCCACCTAGGGGTGCGGGACGCCGGGTCGGTTCCTTGGAGTCCGCCCCGCCCCTGGAGCCCGGAGCCTGAACCTGTGCTCCGTACCAAGGCGCTCCGTAGCAGGGCCTTCCGTACCAGGGCGCTCCCCGGGGCGCGTAGCCCCGTGGCGCAGTCGCACCTCGGCCCCGCTCCCTGGCCTTCGTCCTTCGGACTCGGCCCTCGGACCGCGGACCGTGGGTGTCGGCTTTTCGCCACGGGGCGCGGGCTTTGGACTCCGCTCCTGGTGGGCCGCCTAGCGAGTCCGGCGACCTCTGCGTCCCGACCCCACCAGGAGGAGGTTCAGGGGCGCTGCCGGGTTCACCATGCGGCGGGTTCACCGTGTGCGGAGGATCCCTGTGCGGAGGTTTCCCCGTGCAGCCGGTTCACCGTGCTGGGGGTTCACCGTGCTGGGGGTTCACCGTGTGGCGGCTTGAGCTGTGGTGGTTCCGGGGTGGATTGCGGGTCGGGATGTGGCGGCTGGAAGGGCCTTGAGGCGGTGGGACCCTGCCAGGCCTTGGTGTCAGGAGGTGGTGGCGCGGGTGGCGTTGGCGGTGATGGCGTCGCGGAGGTAGAGCGCCAGGCCGGGGGCGGTGGCGTCGATGGAGGCGGTGAATCGGGGGTCGGACACGTAGAGCTCGCCCAGTCCAAGGTGGATCTCGTACGTGCAGTCGTAACACCAGCGGGTGAGGAGCAATCGGTGCTCCTCGGCCAGGTCCATGGCCTCAGCGCTGGTGGCGGGGACGCCGGCGTGCATGAGGGTGGCGATGCGCGCGGAGAGGTCGCCGAAGGAGGACATGAACTGCTGCCAGTCCTGCTTGCCATAGGAGGCCATACGGCGCTGGGACTGCTCCCAGGCGGGGGTGCCGCCCCAGCGCTGCTCGGCTTCGGCGGCGTAGGCGTCGGGGTTGAAATCGCCGAAGAGGTCGGCGCGTTCCTCGGGTGTCATGGGAGCGACGCTAGAGTCTCACGCAGCGTGAGAGTCAAATCGGAGGAATCGGTGCTGATCGACGGGTACGACACGCTGTTGCTGGACCTGGACGGGGTGGTGTACCTGGGGGCACACCCGGTGGCCGGGGCGCCCGAGGCGTTGGAGCGGGCGCGCGCAAAGGGGGTACGGCTGGCGTATGTGACTAACAATGCGTCTCGGACTCCGTCGGCGATCGCCCAGCACTTGACCGATATCGGAGTTCCCGCGGCCAAGGAGGACGTGGTCACGTCGGCGCAGGCGGCGGCCAGGCTGATCGCCGAGCAGGTCCCGGCGGGGTCGAAGGTGCTGGTGGTGGGCGGCACGGGGTTGCGGCATGCCGTACGGGACCAGGGGTTGCGGCCGGTGAGCACGGCGGCGGAGAAGCCGGTGGCCGTGGTGCAGGGGATCGCGCCCGGGCTGGGGTACGGGCTGCTGGCCGAGGGGACGCTGGCGGTGCGGGAGGGGGCGATGTTCGTGGCGTCCAACCGGGACTCGACGATGCCCACCAACCGGGGCGAACTGCCGGGGAACGGGTCGATGGTGCGGGTGATCGCGACGGCTACCGGGGTGGAGCCGGTGTACGCGGGCAAGCCGGATCCGCCGCTGCATCGGGAGTCGATGATCAGGACTGGGGCGAGTCGGCCGCTGGTGGTGGGCGATCGGCTGGACACCGATATCGAGGGGGCGAGCAATGCGAAAGTGGACAGCCTGCTGGTGCTGACCGGGGTGGCGACGCCGCTCGACCTGCTGACGGCTGTTCCTGAGCATCGGCCGACGTACGTGGCTGAGGATCTGGGCGGGTTGCATGAGCCGTACCCCGAGGCGTCTGCTCGCTCGCTCGGCCAGGGGGCGGGTGGGTGGCGGGCGTTCTGGCGGGATGGGAGTCTGTGGCTGGAGGGGGATGGGGCCTGGATCGACGGGCTGCGGGAGGCATGCCGGGCGGCATGGACCGTGGACAACGCCGACCCGGGAGCGGTTGAGCCCGCCCTCGCCCGGCTCAACCGCCCTTAGGCCTCGAACGGCCCCTCGTGACCCCGAACCTCCGGACCCCGACGACCCCGCCCCCGAGCGCCCCCATGCCGCGAGCTCCAGAGCCCTGCTCCCACACCTGCGACCGCGAATCCCGGACCTCCGGCTTCTGAGCCCCGAAGCCCCGGACCCCGCACCCCGGGGTTCGGGGCCGAGGGTGTCGGGGGCGCGCCCCTGGGACTGGAGTCCCACGGTTCCGGGTCAGACCAGTGGGTGGGTTAGGTGACGCGTTGGGCGGTTTGGCGGGCGAAGGCCCAGGAGCCCAGCCACAGCAACCCCCCGGAAGCCACCACCAGCACCCCCAAGGCAACCGGCACCCCGAAGCCCCACCCATCCAGGGTGAGCAACCGCATGGCCTCGATCGCGTACGTCAGCGGGTTCGCCCGGGCGATGGGCTCCATCCACCCGGGCATGGCCGACAACGGCACGAAGGCGTTGCTCATGAACAGCAACGGCAACGTGGCGAACCCGGTGATCGCGAAGAAGGTGCCGTGCGAGGGCACCGCACAGGCCAGGGCCAGCGCGGCGGCGGTGACGGCAAGGGTGAGCAGCCCGGCCGTGACCAGGATGGCCAGCACCCCGAGCGGCCCGGCGGCCGGCCGCACGCCCAGGGGCAGGGCGACGAGCAGGATGACGAGGACCTGGACGGAGTTCATCCCGAGCTGGAACAGGAACCGCGACAGGATGATCGAGCTACGCCGGATCGGCATGGACAGCAGCTTGTCGAGGTAACCGGTCTCCTTGTCGAACAGCAGCGGCATCGCCGCGCTGACCCCGTTGCCGACGACGGTGAAGGCGATGACGCCGGGCAGGGCGAAGGCGATGTAGTCGTCGATGCGCACCGCCCCGCTGAGCCCGCCGGCGAAGAACACCAGCCACACGGCGGGCTGCAGGATGCTGAAGAGCAGGTTGAGCCGCTCGCGCAGGACGATGATCGTCCAGCGGCGGGTCAGGGCCAGGATCTCCTGCATCAGGCCACCTCCTCGCGCAGCGCGTGCCCGGTGTAGGAGAGGAACACCTCGTCGAGCGAGGCCGCGCCGAGGTCGGCCTTCAACGCGGCGGGTGTGCCGGTGACGACCTCGGAGCCGTGGTCGAGGATGGTCAGCCGGTCGCAGAGCCGGTCGGCCTCGTCCAGGTAGTTGGTGGCCAGCAGGACGGCGACGCCCAGGCCGCGGATGTGGTCCCACAGGTGGTGGCGCGACTGCACGTCGAGGCCGAGGGTGGGTTCGTCCAGGATGAGCAGGTCGGGCCGGTGCAGCAGGCCGCAGGCGAGTTCGAGGCGTTTCTGCATGCCGCCGGAGTACTCCTGGACCAGCCGGTCGGCGCTGTCGCTGAGGCCGACCAGGTCGAGCACCTCGGCGACCCGGTCGCGGACCCGGCGGCGCGGAACGTGGTAGAGGCTCGCCTCGATCTCGGCCTTCTCCCGGCCGGTCAGCAGGTAGAAGCCCATCGGGGAGACCGCCTGCTGGACGTAGCCGATGCGCCGCCGTACCTCGGCGGGACGGGAGGCCACGTCGAAGCCGCAGACGCGGGCGGCGCCGGAAGTGGCGGGGAGGAGGGTGGCCAGCATGCGGATGGTGGTGGTCTTGCCGGCCCCGTTGGGGCCGAGCAGGCCGAAGATCTCGCCGGGGGCGACGTGGAAGGTGAGCTGGTCCACTGCGGTGCGCCGGCCGAAGGCGCGGCTGAGCCGCTCGGCCTCGACGATCGCCTTCATGAAGACCTCGCAATCGTGAAGTCCTCCGCTAATAGTTAACGGATACGTTAACTATAGCAGGCGGCGCAGCCGCAGCAGGTCCCCGAAGCTGGCGTCGATCTTCACCCGCCCGCCGAGCAGGGCACGGGCCATGTCGAGCTCACCGTCGACGAGCCTGATCAGGTCGTCGCTCGCCATCGACAGCCGGATGTCGGCCGGCTTGCCCGCCGGCTCGTCGGTGATCTCCAGCCGCCCGCCGTGCAGCCGCCCGTGGAAGGTCACGTCGAGGTCGGTGATCCGGCAGGCGACCGTGCGGTCGACGACGTGCTTGGCACGGTCGGCCTCGTCGATCTCGTCGAACTGCGAGACGAGCTTGGTCAGAGCCGCCCGGCACTCCTCGACGCTTGCCATGGTGCTGTGTCCTTTCCCCTGTGCCCGGATCCCCCGGCGGCCCGAAGGTCTGCCCGGAAGTGTGCCCGGATGTACGCCTGGAAGGCTTGTACGGAAGGTAGCGTTACCCGCTTGATTTCAACGTGCGACAGACCGGTCCTGGTGCCGGGTGCGTTACGGTCATGTCATGAGTGAAGAGCGGGTCGACGCGGTCGTGCGAGGGCTCGACCGGGTGGCCGAGCTGCCGGTGGGGGAGCACGTCAGGGTGTTCGAGGAGGCCTACGCCGCCTTGGAGGAGGCGCTGGCCTCGGTGGATGCATGAGCCGGCGGGTCAGGCTCGACAGTGAGCTGGTCCGCAGGGGTCTGGCGCGCTCGCGGGAGCAGGCCGCGCAACTGATCGAGGACGGGCGGGTGAGCGTCGGCGGGCAGGTCAAGACCAAGCCCGCCACGCAGGTCGGCACGGACGCGGCGGTCGTGGTCAGCGCCGAGGAGGGCCCCGACTACGTCTCGCGCGGCGCCCACAAGCTGCTCGGCGCGCTCGAGACCTTCAAGGCGCTGACCGTCGAGGGGCGCCGCTGCCTCGACGCGGGCGCCTCGACCGGCGGGTTCACCGACGTGCTGCTGCGCCACGGTGCCGCCCACGTGCTCGCGGTGGACGTCGGCTACGGCCAGCTCGCCTGGTCGTTGCGCACCGACGCGCGGGTGACGGTCATGGAGCGGGTCAACGTCCGCGACCTGACCCCCGAGCTGGTCGGCGAGCCGCCCACGCTGATCGTCGGCGACCTGTCGTTCATCTCGCTCAAACTGGTGCTGCCCGCCCTGGTCGCGGTCGCGGCGCCGGAGGCCGACTTCGTCATGCTGGTCAAGCCTCAGTTCGAGGTGGGTAAGGAACGGGTGGGCGCGGGCGGCGTCGTGCGCGACCCGGAGCTGCGCGCCGACTCGGTACGGCAGGCGGCCGCGGCGGCCGGAGGGCTCGGCCTCGCCGTACGAGGAGTGACCTACAGCCCGCTGCCGGGGCCGTCGGGCAATGTCGAGTACCTGCTGTGGCTGGGCAAGGGTGAGGGCGAACCGCCGGTCGCCGACATCGAGGCCGAGGTACGCCGAGCCGTCGCGGAGGGACCGCAATGAGGCGAACAGTGCTGGTCTCGGTGCACACCGGACGCGAGGCGGCGATCGACAGCGCGCGGCTGGTCATCGACCGGCTGCTCGGCGCCGGATTCACCGTCCGCGTGCTGGAGGACGAGGCGCGCGAGGTGGCCTCCCCGGGCGTCGAGGTGGTCTGCTGCGAGCCGGACGCGGCCAAGGACGCCGAGATGATGATCGTGCTCGGCGGCGACGGCTCGCTGCTGCGCTCGGCCGAGGTGGCCAGGCCCACCGGCACGCCGCTGTTCGCGGTGAACCTCGGGCACGTCGGCTTCCTGGCCGAGGCCGAGGTCGAGAACCTCGAAGAGGCGGTCGACCAGCTCGTGGCCGGTCGCTACGACGTCGAGGAGCGCATGACCATCGACGTGGTGGCCAGGCAGAACGGCACGCTCATCGCCGACACCTGGGCGCTCAACGAGGCGAGCGTCGAGAAGAGCGAGCGCATGCTGGAGGTCGTCGCCGAGATCGACGGCGCGCCGCTGTCGCGCTGGGGCTGTGACGGGGTGATCTGCGCCACCCCGACCGGTTCGACCGCCTACGCCTTCTCCGCGGGCGGGCCCGTCGTCTGGCCGGAGGTGGAGGCGCTGCTGATGGTGCCGGTGGCCGCGCACGCGTTGTTCGCCAAGCCGCTGGTCGTCTCGCCGCGCTCCACGCTGGCCGTGGAGGTGCTGCCCGACACGCCCGGCGGGGTGCTGTGGTGCGACGGCCGCCGCCGCTACGACCTGCCCGCCGGCACCCGCGTCGAGGTGCGCCGGTCCGACACGCCGGTACGGCTGGCCCGCATCCGCGGGCTGGAGAACACGGGCGCTCCCTTCACCGACCGGCTCGTAGCGAAATTCGAGCTCCCGGTGCAGGGTTGGCGTGGAAGGGTGCGACCTTGACAGGCTGGTGCGCGTAGGATCACATGCGCACAGGTGTTCGGAGTGACAGGAGTGGGCGTGCGACCCAGGGTCGAGGAAGTCCGCATCCGGGGGCTCGGCGTCATCGACGAGGCCGTGCTCCAGCTTTCGCCGGGTTTCAACGTCGTCACCGGTGAGACGGGTGCGGGCAAGACGATGGTCGTGACCGGCCTCGGGCTGCTGTTCGGCGGCCGGGCCGATCCCTCGCGCATCCGTCCGGGCGCCGACCGCGCGAGCGTGGAGGGCACGCTGGTCGTCGAGGCCGGCGGCCGCGTCGCCCAGCAGGTCGAGGATATCGGCGGCGCGATCGAGGACGGCGAGCTGATCATCTCCCGCACGGTCAGCGCCGAGGGCCGCTCGCGCGCCTGGCTCGGCGGGCGCACCGTCCCGGTCGGCACGCTCACCTACCTGGCCGACGACCTGGTCGCCGTGCACGGCCAGATGGACCAGCAGCGCCTGCTCCAGGCCGCCCGCCAGCGCGCCGCGCTCGACCGCTACGCCGGGGAGGACCTGGTCAAGCCGCTGCGCGCCTACACCCAGGCCTACAAGCGGCACAAGCAGGTCGCCGCGCAGCTCGACGAGCTGACCACGCGGGCGCGCGAGCGCGCTCAGGAGGCCGACCTGCTGCGCTTCTCCCTCGACGAGATCGAGAAGGCCGCGCCCCGCCCGGGCGAGGACGTGGAGCTGCGTGAGGAGGAGGAGCGCCTGTCCCACGCCGACACCTTGCGCAGCGCGGCCACCACCGCGCACAGCGCGCTGCTCGGCGACCCGATGGACCCCTCCGGCGGCACCCACGACGTCAGCGCCCTGCTGGGCCAGGCGCGGGCGGCGATCGAGGCCGTGCGCGACTACGACCCCTCGCTCGCCGGCGTGGCCGAACGGCTGGCCGAGGCCGGTTACCTGATCTCCGACGTGGCCACCGACCTGGCCGCCTACTCCGAGTCGATCGAAGCCGATCCGGTACGGCTGGCCGTCGTGCAGGAGCGCCGCGCCTTGCTGACCGGCCTGATCCGGAAGTACGGCGACTCCGCGGAAGGTGTGCTGGCCTGGTCCGAGCAGGCCGCCCAGCGCCTGGCCGAACTGGAGGGCGACGACACCCGCATCGAGGAACTGGCCCGCGAGCACGCCGACCTGCTCGCCAAGCTGGGCGAGCTGGCCGCCGAGCTCACCCGCATCCGCACCTCCGCCGCCGAGCGCTTCGGCGCCGCGGTCACCGCCGAGCTGACCGCGCTGGCCATGCCGCACGCCCGGGTCGTCGTCGTGCTCACCCGGAGCGAGGAGTTCGGCCCCGACGGCGTCGACGAGGTCGAGCTGCGCATGGCCGCCCACCCCGCCGCGCCGCCGCTGCCCCTGCACAAGGGCGCCTCCGGCGGCGAGCTGTCGCGCGTCATGCTGGCCATCGAGGTGGTCTTCGCCGGCGCCGACCCGGTGCCCACCTTCGTCTTCGACGAGGTCGACGCGGGCGTCGGCGGCAAGGCCGCGGTCGAGATCGGCCGCCGCCTGGCCCGGCTGGCCCGCACCGCCCAGGTGATCGTCGTCACCCACCTGCCGCAGGTGGCCGCCTTCGCCGATCAGCACCTCGTCGTCGAGAAGTCGAGCGACGGCAGCGTGGTGCGCAGCGGCGTGCTCGCCCTCGACCACGAGAGCCGCGTGCGCGAACTGTCCCGGATGCTGGCAGGACTGGAAGATTCCGAGCTGGGCAGAGCGCACGCCGAGGAATTGCTCGCATTGGCCGCAGCCGACCGATGACCTTTCGCCCGCCGGCTTCACTGGGTTACATAACAGACACGCCGCGCAGTGCATGGCCCCCGGGCTGCTGAGCTCTGGCAGGATGGACATTGATGAAGGTACCCGGGAACAGATTTCCGGGCCTCCGCGGCAGGAAGGTCGGCGACCTTCCTGGGCTGACGGCAGTGGCGAGAGTCGATCGCCGGACCAAGAGGCTGACCAAGCGCCTCAAGTCCGGCGAGATCGCGATCATTGATCACGTCGACGTCGACCGGGTCAGCGCGGAGGCCCTGGTGGCGTGTGGCGCGGCGGCCGTGGTGAACGTGGCCTCCGGCATCAGTGGCCGATACCCGAACCAAGGCCCCCAGATCCTGCTCGAGGCGGGCGTGCCGTTCGTCGACAACGCCACCCCCGAGCTGTTCGAGCGGGTGAAGGACGGTGACGTCGTCCGCCTGCACGAGGGCGTGCTCTACCGCGAGGACGACCTGCTCGGCAAGGGCGACGTCCAGACCGGCGAGAGCGTCGAGGCCGCCATGGCCGAGGCCCGCGCCGGGCTGTCGGTGCAGATCGAGGCCTTCGCCGTCAACACCATGGAGTTCGTCCGGGGTGAGGGCAAGCTCCTCATCGACGGCGTCAGCGTGCCCGCGATCAGGACGCCCGTCGAGGGCCGGCACGTCCTGATCGTGGTCCGCGGGCACCACTACCGCGAAGACCTGGCGATGCTGCGCCCCTACATCCGCGAGTTCCGGCCGGTGCTCATCGGCGTCGACGGCGGCGCCGACGCGCTGCTGGAGGCGGGCTACCTGCCCGACATCATCATCGGCGACTTCGACTCGGTCTCCACCAAGGCGCTGACCAGCGGCGCCGAGCTCATCGTGCACGCCTACCGCGACGGGCGCGCGCCCGGCCTGGAGCGCGTGCACCAGCTCGGCCGCGAGGCGATCATCTTCCCGGCCATCGGCACCAGCGAGGACATCGCGATGCTGCTGGCCGACGACAAGGGCGCCGAGCTGATGGTCGCGGTCGGCACCCACTGGACGCTGGAGGAGTTCCTCGACAAGGGGCGCTCCGGCATGGCCAGCACCTGGCTCACCCGCCTGCGGGTGGGCAGCAAACTCATCGAGCCCAAGGGCGTCAGCCTGCTGTACCGCAGCAGGATCTCCTGGTCGTCCCTGATCCTCCTGGTCCTGGCCGCACTGGTCACCATGGGGGTCTCCCTGGGCGTCTCCCCGCTGGGCCAGACGTGGCTGAACGGCCTGCAGGACTTCTGGAACGGCTTCATCTTCTGGCTGGTCGGACTCTTCTCGTGATCGATTTCCGCTATCACCTCGTCTCCATCGTCGCCATCTTCCTGGCCCTGGCGACCGGCATCCTGCTGGGCACCACGCTGCTCCAGGATCCGGCGCTCGACGCCGCCGAGAAGCTGAGCGAGCAACTGACGACCGAGAAGCAGGAGCTGCGCACCCAGCTCGACGAGCTGCGCCGCCGCGAGACCGGCAACGACTCCTTCGTCACCGCCATGACCGGGCAGCTCGTCGCCGGCGGGCTGACCGGGCAGAACGTGGTGCTGGTCGAGACGCCCGGGTCCACCGCGTCCCTGCGTGAGCAGCAGCAGGCGGTGCTGGAGGAGGCCGGGGCCAAGGTCGTGGGGCGCATCTCGATCGCCGAGCGCTACCTCGACCCCAAGTCGACGTTGCTCGACCAGCTCTCCGCGCAGCTCAAGCCGGTCGCCACCACCTTCCCGGCCACGGCCACGCCGTACGAGAAGGCGGCGGCGGTGCTCGGCGGCGCGCTGATGACGCAGGGCGGCGAGGAGCCGCCCGCACCGGTCGGCGACACCGTGATCAGCGCCTTCGAGACCGCCGGGCTCATCTCCGTCGAGCAGGACCTCACCGCCCGCGCGAGCCTCGCCGTGCTGTTCGCGCCCGAGACCGTCTTCAAGGGCGACAACGCCGAACTCCAGGCCGACGGCCTGGTCGCGCTGGCCGCCGGACTCGACCAGGCCGGACGCGGCACCGTCGTCACCGCGACGATCACCGCCACCGCCACCGGCGGTGTGCTGGCCGCGGTCCGCGACGGCGACGCCGCCCGCACCGTCTCCACCGTGGACACCCCCGATCTGCCCGCGGGCCGGATCGTGGTCGTCTACGCTCTCCAGGAACAGCAGGCGGGCGGCGCGGGCCAGTACGGCGTCGGCACCGGCGCCTCCGGCTTCCAGCCGCCGGTCGTCGCCCCGACCGCCACCCCGACCCCCACCTCCTCAGGGAGCTGACCGTGTCCCGAGCCTCCACACTGCTGTGCGCCCTGGCCGGCGCCGCGATCGGCGCCGCCGCCGCGCGGGCCGCCTACACCTTCGCCACCCGCCGCGAGGGCAAGGACAGCGTCTGGAACCGCACCAACCACCGCGGCGAGCAGCTCACGCTGCTCGAAGGCCCCGCTCTGGTCGCCGGCGCCGCCACCGGCGTGCTGGCCGCGCCGGGGCTGCCCGGCCGGGTACGGCTGGCCGGCCTGCTGGCCGCGGGCGGCAGCGGGGCGCTGGGCTGCTACGACGACCTGTACGGCACGACGGCCTCCAAGGGCTTCAAGGGCCATCTCGGCGCGCTGGCCAAGGGCGAGGTCACCAGCGGAGCGGTGAAGATCCTCGGCATCGGGGCCACCGGACTGGCCGCCGCCGCGCTGGTCTCGCGCGGGCCGGTCGACAGCCTGGTCAACGGGGCGCTCGTCGCGGGTAGCGCGAACCTGGCCAACCTCTTCGACCTGCGGCCCGGCCGGGCGATCAAGGTCGGGCTGCTCACCGGCGGGCCGCTGCTGGCGCTCTCGGTGCTGCGGGACCGGCCGGCCGCCGCCGTGCTGGCCTCGGTCCCGCTGGGCGCGGCTGCGGCGCTGCTGCCGGAGGACCTCGGCGAGCGGGCCATGCTGGGCGACGGCGGGGCGAACGCGCTCGGCGCGCTGCTGGGGCTGGCCGCGGCCACCCAGCTCGGGCGGCCGGGACGCTTGGTGCTGCTCGGGACGGTCGTGGCGCTCACGGCGGCCTCGGAGAAGATCAGCTTCACCAAGGTGATCGCGGGCAACCGGGTGCTCAACCGGATCGACCTGCTCGGCCGCCGCGCCTGACTCCCGCCGGAGCGGGCGAGGCCGGGGTTGTCGGTGGCTTCTGCCAGGATGCTGTCCGGCCTGATCGAACGGGGCGAGGGGGATGGTGATGGCGGCGCGGGCGCTGCGAGGGGTGGCGGGAGCCGCCGTCCTCATCGCGCTGATCACCATGGTCGCGCGGGTGGTGGGCTTCGGCCGCTACCTCGTGCAGTCGGTGACGCTGGAGAACGGCTGCCTCAACACCGCCTACAGCACCGCCAACTACGTCCCCAACATCGTCTTCGAGCTGGTCGCGGGCGGGGCGCTGGCGGGCATGGTGGTGCCCGTCCTGTCCGCCGTCGCGGCTGACCCCGCCCGGCGCGCGGAGGCCGGGCGGACCGCGTCCGCGCTGCTGACCTGGGTCACCGTGGTGCTGCTGCCGCTGACCGTGCTCATCGCGGTGTTCGCCGAACCGATCGTGCGGCTGCTGACCGGGCCCTCGGTGCCGAAGTGCGAGACCGATGTGGTGGTCGCCGTCGGCGTGGAGATGTTGCGGGTCTTCGCACCGCGCATGCTCTTCTTCGGGCTGGCGGTCGTGTTGTACGGCGTGCTCCAGGCGCACCGGCGCTTCCTCGGGCCCGCGCTCGCGCCGCTGGTGTCGAGCCTGCTGATCATCGGCTCCTACCTGGCCTTCCTGCCGGTCGCCTCGGGTGCCCAGACGGACCTGAGGGCGCTGACCAAGGCGGGCGAGCTCACCCTGTCGCTGGGGGCGACCATCGCCGCCGCGGCCATGGTCGTGACCGTGCTCGGGCCGGTCCGGCGGCTGGGGCTGCGCTGGCGGCCCACCTTCCGCTTCCCGCCCGGCGTGGCCGTCGAGGCCCGGCGGCTCGGCGTGGCCGGGCTGGCCGTGCTCATCGCGCAGCAGGTGGCGTTGATCGTCGCCATCCGGCTGGCCAACGAGCAGGCCGGGGAGGGTGCGGTGCCGGTCTACAACTACGCGTGGGCGTTGTTCCAGTTGCCTTACGCGGTGCTCGCCGTGCCCATCGGCACCAGTGCCTTTCCCACGCTCTCCACCAAGGCCGCTCTCGGCGACAAGCCCGGCTTCTCGCTCCTGGCGGCCACGACCACGCGGGCGGTGCTGCTGTTGTCGGGGCTGGCCGCCGGGGTGATGGCGGCGGTGGCGATCCCGGTGTCGCGGGTGTTCATGTCCGACGGCGGTGGGGCGACGCCGGAGATGATGGCGTGGGCGGTCGCGCTCTTCGCTCCCGGTCTGGTGGGGTATGGGCTGCTTTACCACCTGGGCCGGGTCCTGTACTCGTCCGGCCACGGGCGCGCCGCGGCTACCGCCACCGTGACCGGCTGGGTCGTCACCGTCGTCGCGCAACCGCTGCTGGCCCTGGCCGCCTCCCGGGAGTACGTGGTCGGGGCGCTCGGGCTGGGCAGCAGCCTGGGCATGACCGTGGGCGGGGTCTTGATCTGCCTGGCCGTCCGGTCCGCGCACGGCCCCGCGGCTCTCGGCGGGTTCGGCCGGGCGCTGGCCGCTTCGGTGGCCGGGCTGGTGGTGGGGTTCGCCGGGGGGTTCGCGGTGGCGTGGCCGTTGGGCGGGCTGTGGGTTTGGGGGAGTGTCGCGGTCGCCTTGCTGGTGGGCGTGGTGTCGGCGGGGCTTTTCCTCGGGGTCGCCTTCCTGCTCGACCGGGCCGACGTCCGCTCCGCCCTCCACCGCCTCCTGCCCCGCGGCGGCCCACCTGCCGAGCCCTCGGATCGGGAGGCTGCACAGAGCGCGGCCCGGCCGCCGGCCGCCGGGACGGGAGATGGTGGAGTGGGAGGCACGGATGGGTGAAGCGGTGACGGGCGACTCGGGGAAGGAAACGGGTGGCTCTCGGAGAGGGGCCGGCGACCCTCAAGGGGTGGCGAGCGACCTCAAGGGGACGGCCGGCGACCCGCCGGCGACGGTGACTGATTCCCCCCAGAGGACGGAGGCTGGTGACCGCAGGACGACGGAGGCGGGTGACCGTACGAGGGCGGCCGGGGTTCCTGGGGGAGCGCCCAACGTCCGGCGGGTGGTGTTCGTGGTCGGCACCAGCGCGGGTGGCACCGGCACGCACGTCCGCATGCTGGCCGAGGGGCTGGTACGGCGTGGCATCCAGGTGGTGGTCGCGGGGCCGCGCAGCACCGAGGAGGCCTACGGGTACTCCCAGGTGGGCGCCCGTTTCGCCGAGGTCGCCATCTCCGACCGGCCCCACCCGGTCAACGACCTCCGGACCCTCGCGGCGCTGCGGCGGATCGTCCGGGAGGCGGACCTGGTCCACGCCCACGGCCTGCGTGCCGGTGCGTTGGCCGGGCTGGCCCGTTCCTCCGGGGTGCCGCTGGTCGTCACCCTCCACAACGCCCTCACTGCCGGGGGCGCGATCGGAGCCGTGTACGGCGTGCTGGAGCGGGTCGTGGCCCGCCGGGCGGACCTGGTGCTGGGCGTCTCGCCCGACCTGGAAGCGCGCATGACCGCCCTGGGCGCCCGCCGGGTCGCCGCCGCCGTCGTCCCGGCCCCCGCCCTCCGTCCCCCGACCCGCCCCCGCGCGGAGGTCCGAGCCGAACTCGAAGCCACCGCCGCGACCTCCCTGCCCCGCGCCACCGCAGTTCCCCGGTCCGCCGAGGAGGCCGAACCGTCCGTCCACCCGGATCTCAGCCACCCGGATCTCAGCCACTCGGATCCCAGCCACTCGGATCCCAGCCACCCGGATCCGAGCCACGCGCTGCCGGACAGCCGCGACCCCGCTGTCGGCCGGGCTCAGCCGAGCTCCACGGACAGGCGGGCTCAGACGGACAGCCGGGCTCAGCCGTACACCGCTGAGGGCGCCCCTGAAGGTGTGGGTGACGAGGTGGCTGCCTGGCAGGGCGAAGGCGGGGCCGGGGGGCGGGCGGTGGTGCTCACTGTGGGACGGCTGGCGCAGCAGAAGGGGCTGGAACTGCTCCTCGACGTAGCCGCAGGCCCCTGGCCGCCAGGGGTCGAGCCGCTCTTCGTGGTCGCCGGGGAGGGGCCGTTGCGGGGCGTGCTGCAGGAGCGGATCGACCGGGAGAAGCTGCCCGTCTCGCTCATCGGTGCGCGCCAGGACATCCCCGACCTGCTGGCCGCGGCCGACGTGGTGCTCTGGGCCAGCCGGTGGGAGGGGCAGCCGCTCAGCCTGAGCGAGGCGCTGAAGGCGGGGCGTCCGGTGGTGGCCACCGCCGTGGGCGGGATCCCGGCGCTGATGGGCGGAGCGGGGCTGCTGGTGCCGTACGGCGACGCCCAGGCGATGCGCACTGCCGTACTCGAAGCTCTGAAGGACGGCGAGCGGCTGGCGGCGGCGGCCGCGGCACGCGGGCGCGAGCTGCCCGACGACGCCGCAGCGGTGGCCGCGGCGCTGCAGGCTTACGGCGAGATGGCCTGACCCAGGCGGCGCGGCATGCGTGCGGCGAGGTGGCCTGATCCCGGCGTCCCTGCGGCGGTGCTCCGGGTGTCCGGCGAGTGAGCTGGTCAGGGCGCCGGAGGTGTGGGTGGGCCGAGCCGGGTCGTCCGGGTGAGCCGCTCACTGCCGGCCCGCCACCCACGGGCCCTTCCACGGTCGGCGGATCCCCTCCGAAAGGCACGACAGGGCGGTGCCCGAGCTGGTGGCCAACTTTGTGTGCAGAGGAATCGGCGGACGAATGTTCGGTCGGCACGCAAGTGGCCGCTGAGGGCGCCGAGGCCGGTGTGGCCAGGCTGGGGCGGGGCGGAGGTGAGGTGGGCTCGGGAAAAGGGGCGTCTAGAGGAGGTGCGGCGCACCGAACGGGCGGGTGTCCGGAAGCGGTCGCCGGGGCTGGGAAGAGAGGGGGGCGGCCAGGCGTTCCTCTATACTGCTTGGGTTAGGGAGGGGAGTATCCCTTCGCGGCAGCCTCGTCATCACGGTCAAGCCCGGCGACACCGGGCCCCCGGGGCTGCCGGTCCGCGCCTGTTTCGCTGGCGGGAGAGACCTCCGGCTGTCTGTCATGCGCGCCGGAAGGTTGTTGAACGTGGTCGTACCTATGTGGGCATGGATCGCCGTCATCGCGGGATTGCTGGTGGTCATCGCCGTCGACTTGTGGATCGTCGACCGGGGTGAGGCCAGAGAGTTCTCCATGAAGCAGGCGAGCTTCTGGGTCTCCTTCTACGTCGTCCTCGCGATCGCCTTCGGCATCCTCCTCTGGGTGACGGAGGGCAGCGCCAAAGCGGGTGAGTTCTTCGCCGGGTACATCACCGAATACTCCCTGAGCGTCGACAACCTGTTCATCTTCTTCATCATCATGAGCAGGTTCGCCGTCCCCCGCGCCTACCAGCACAAGGTGCTGCTGGTCGGCATCATGCTGGCGCTGGTGATGCGCGGCATCTTCATCGCGCTCGGCGCCGCCGCGCTGACCCGCTTCAGCTGGCTGTTCTACGTCTTCGGCGCCTTCCTCCTCTACACCGCCTACAACATCGTGCGCGGGCACATGAAGGGCGAGGAGGAGGAGTTCAAGGAGAACGCGCTGCTGCGCTGGGTGCGCCGGGCCTTCCCCACCACGAACAGCTACGTCGGCACCAAGATCACCGTCAAGATCGACGGCAAGCGCATGGTCACCCCGATGCTCATCGTGATGGTCGCGATCGGCACCACCGACCTGCTGTTCGCGCTCGACTCCATCCCGGCCATCTTCGGGCTGACGAAGGACCCGTTCATCGTCTTCACCGCCAACGCGTTCGCCCTGATGGGACTGCGTCAGCTCTACTTCCTGCTGGGCGGGCTGCTGGAGCGGCTGGTCTACATCAGCTACGGTCTCGCGTTCATCCTCGCCTTCATCGGGGTTAAGCTGGTCATGGAGGCGCTGCATGCCAGCCACGTCTCCTGGGCGCCGGAGATCCCGATCTCGGTGTCGCTGTCGGTCATCGGCGCCACGATGGTCATCACCACTGTCGCCAGTCTGCTCAAGGCCAGAAGCGATCTGCGTAAGGGCAAGGAAAGCCCCGCGAAGCAGATCTAGCGCAACGGCTTCCGAGGCGCTTTGCTTATCTGGTCCTGCCGTGTCACAGGTAACATCACGGCAAAGCGCCAGTCCGTTGTCACCACCAAAGGTTGTCCGTGTCAGTCGATTCTGCCAAGACCAGCCGCGTCCGCCTCGCGCGCGGCGTCACTCCGTGGTTCCTCCCGACGGTCGCCGCGGCGACCGCGACTGCGCTGCTCACGCGCCGTGACCGGCGTTGGGCGCTGGCGGCGGTGCCGCTGACCGCGCTGACCGGAGGCATGCTCTGGTTCTTCCGCGACCCGGAGCGCGAGCCGGGCGAGGGGCGGGTGCTCTCGCCCGCCGACGGCGTCGTGCAGAGCATCGACCCGTGGCCGGACGGCCGCACCCGCGTCGCCATCTTCATGAGCCCGCTGAACGTGCACGTCAACCGGGCTCCCCTTGCGGGCACGGTCACTTCCGTGGAGCATGTGGCGGGTGGGTTCCTGCCGGCGTTCAACAAGGACAGTGACCAGAACGAGCGCGTGGTGTGGCATTTCGAGACCGCCCTCGGCGACATCGAGATGGTGCAGATCGCGGGCGCGGTGGCGCGCAGGATCGTGCCCTACCTGACGGCAGGCGCCAAGGTGGCCAGGGCCGACCGGATCGGGCTGATCAGGTTCGGCTCGCGCGTCGACATCTACCTTCCCGAAGGCATCTCCCCGGCGGTCTCCGTCGGAGAGAAGACGGTTGCGGGGGTGACCAGAATTGACCGCGGCTGACGCAGGAAGCTGGCAAGAGGCCGAAGAAGAGCAGCGCGGACCGGTCGGCAAGGCCTTCCGGCTGTCGGCGGCCGACTCGCTCTCGCTGGGCAACGCCCTGTGCGGGTTCCTGTCGGTGTGCGTGCTCGCCACGGCGGTGATCCAGTCGCTGTCGAGCGGAGGCAAGCTGGAGGTCCAGCCGCGCTTCTTCGCGACCGCGGTGGTCCTGCTGCTCATCGGCGCCACCTGTGACCTGTTCGACGGCCTGGTCGCGCGGCGCTTCCGCGCCTCGGCCATGGGCGCCGAACTCGACAACCTGGCCGACGTCATCAGCTTCGGCTTCGCGCCGGCATTCATGATCGTCATCTGGGGCAGCGCGCGGCCGGACAAGGTCGCCCTCTGGGCGGTCCTGCTGACCGCCGGCGCCGTCCTGCTCGCGGGCGTCGTACGGCTCGCCCGCTTCGCCTGCGTCAAGACCAAGAGCGGCGACTTCATGGGCCTGCCCATCCCGATGGGCGCCATGACGGTCATCTCGCTGGTCATGCTCTTCACCACGCCCAGCTACCTGGTGCTGGCGGCGCTGCTCGGGGTGGCTTGGCTGATGGTCAGCCGGATCGAGTACCCCAAGCCGAAGGGTCAGCTCCTGGCCGTGGTGCTGGGGTGGATCCTGGTGAACGTCGCCTTCCTCACCTTCTGGGTGGCCTTCCCGGAGGGCGGCGACCTGCCGATCAAGGTGGGTGGAGCGATGCAGATCGCGCTGGTGGCGGTGATTCCGCTGCGGATGCTGTTCTACAAGCGGGAGAAGAAGCGGGAGAACGTCGGGGTCTGACGTCGCTCGCCTGATTGCGGTTGCTCGCCTGATTGCTTCGCCGATGGCCGGGGACATTTCCCCGGCCATCGGCTTTTATGGACTCATGCGTGAGCACACCCGGACGTATTTTCTGGGGCGGTTGGCTGATGAGGTGCGGGCGCGGGGGCTGGAGGCCACGTTGCGAGCCGATCCGCCGGCGTTGCGGGTCAGGGACCCTGAGGTGGCCGTGTTGAGTGAGACGGTGGATTGTGTGGCCCTGTCGGATGGGTGGTTCTATCGGTGGTCTTGGGGGGAGGTTCTGGGGCTGGCTGATGATCCGGTGGGGGCGGCTGGGCGGATCGTGCGGTTGTTTCGGTGAGGACTGGGTGGGGGCGCCGTAAGGGGTTGGCCGGCGTGCAGGGGCATTTCCCGGTGCGGGGGTGCTCGCCGCATTGGTTCAAGGGGCTCGGGGTTCGGGGAAGGTCTGCGGGGCTGGGTGGTGGTTCACACCCAGCCCCTTCTTCATGAACGGTTACCAGCCGCGGGACTGCCATTCGGGGAGGTTGGGGCGTTCGGTGCCGAGGGTGGAGTCCTTGCCGTGGCCGGGGTAGAACCAGGTGTCGTCGGGGAGGCGGTCGAAGAGGCGCTCGACGACGTCGGTGTAGAGCTGGGTGAAGCGGTCCGGGTCCTTGTTGGTGTTGCCGACGCCGCCGGGGAAGAGCGAGTCGCCGGTGAACAGGTGCCCGTCGTGGTGCAGGGCGATCGAGCCGGGGGTGTGGCCGCGCAGGTGGATCACCTCCAGGACGACCTCGCCGACCTTGACGGTGTCGCCGTGCTCGACCAGCACGTCGGGCTGGACGGGCAGGACGGGGGCGTCGAGGGGGTGGGCGACGGTGCGCGCGCCGGTCACCTTGGCCACCTGCTCCAGCGCCTGCCAGTGGTCGCCGTGCTGGTGGGTGGTGACGATGGTGGCCAGCGGCTGGTCGCCGAGGAGGGCCAGCAGCCGGTCGGCCTCGTTGGCGGCGTCGATCAGCAACTGCTCGCCGCTCGCCGTACAGCGGAGCAGGTAGGCGTTGTTCTCCCAGGGGCCGACCGCCAGCTTGGAGATCGTCAGCCCGGGCAGCTCACGGACGTCGGCGGGGCCGCCGACCTGGACGTCACCGGTGTAAGTCATGGGATCTCCTTCACGGGTAGTGCCGGGGCGGTACGGCAGGCAGTCCGGCCGGGCTCGTGTTGGGCCAGGGCGGGGCCGCGGGCGGCTCGCCGGGTCCCTCGGCCGGCACGGTCTCGCCGGGTCCCTGCTCGGCCACCACGGTAACGCCTTCGCCCCCGGATCGGCCGATGAGCCAGGCCAGGATGGCGTGGCGCCGCCCCTGGACGACCGGCCCCTCGCCCAGCCCCGTCCAGGCCGCCGGGGCCGCGCCGTCGAGGAAGCGCACGCCGCTGATGGTGCTCTCCGCGACCGGCCACACCGCCCGGATGTCGTGCAGTTCCCGCGTCAGGAAGACCTCCGGCCAGTCCGCCGGGCCGTATCCGAAGTCCAGGTCCACATGGTGCACGTACGCCTCGCGCAGCCGGCGCACCACGACGTACCAGGCGGGATGCGAAGGCTCGGCGACCGGGCGGGACCACGCCTCGGCGGGCAGGGCGGCGATCTCCCCGGCCAGCCGGGCGGCACTGTCGCGCAGGTCGGGCAGTTGCCGCTCCGCCTGCCGTACCGCGCCCGCCTCGATGTCGGCGTTGCGCGCCGCCACCGACGGGTACTGCGGCGTGCGGACGCCGGTACGGGCCCAGGTCAGCAGCCGGACCAGGCTGTCGGCGTTGCGCGACAGATGGGTCACCACGTGGCCGCGCGTCCAGCCGGGCAGCGGCGAGGCGGCCGCCAGGTCGGCGTCGGTGAGCCGGGCCGCGGTGTCCAGCAGCCGCCCGGTCGCCGTCGCCAGCTCGGCGGCGAAGTCGTCGATGAGGGTCATGCGCCGATCCTGCCGCATCCCGGCCTCGGGCATAAAAGCCCAGCTCGCGGGGTTGTGAAACGGAAGGGCGGCCGTCGTCGCCGGGAAGGCCGTAACCTGGAGGGGCGGCTGTTTTCCGGTGTCCCCGAGCCCGCGCCGGCCGGCGCCGCCGAAAATTGTCGGACCCCCCACCTATGCTCCCCGTGGACCTATCCACTCTCTAGTTGATCCGGGATCGCCGTGGCAGACCGCTTGATCGTGCGTGGTGCACGAGAGCACAACCTCAAAGACGTCTCGCTTGACCTTCCGCGAGACTCTCTGATCGTTTTCACCGGCCTGTCCGGCTCGGGCAAGTCGAGCCTGGCCTTCGACACGATCTTCGCCGAGGGTCAGCGGCGCTACGTGGAGTCGTTGTCCTCCTACGCCCGCCAGTTCCTGGGCCAGATGGACAAGCCGGACGTCGACTTCATCGAGGGCCTGTCGCCCGCGGTCTCGATCGACCAGAAGTCCACCAGCCGCAACCCCCGCTCGACCGTCGGCACCATCACCGAGGTCTACGACTACCTGCGGCTGCTGTGGGCGCGCATCGGCAAGCCGCACTGCCCGGTCTGTCACCGGCCGATCGCGCGGCAGACGCCGCAGCAGATCGTCGACCGGGTGATGGAGCTGCCCGAGGGCACCCGCTTCCAGGTGCTCGCGCCGGTCATCCGCGAGCGCAAGGGCGAGTACGGCGAGCTCTTCCGCGAGCTGCAGACCAAGGGCTTCGCCCGGGCGCGCGTCGACGGCGTGGTGGTGCGGCTGGAGGAGCCGCCCACGCTGAAGAAGTACGAGAAGCACACCATCGAGGTGATCGTCGACCGGCTCTCGGTCAAGGCGGCCTCGCAGCGGCGGCTCAACGACTCGGTCGAGACCGCGCTGCAGCTGTCCGGCGGCACCATCACGCTGGAGTTCGTCGACCTGCCCGAGGACGACCCGGGCCGCGAGCGCTTCTACTCCGAGCACCTCTACTGCCCCTACGACGACCTGTCGTTCGAGGAGTTGGAGCCGCGCTCGTTCTCCTTCAACTCGCCCTTCGGCGCCTGCCCGGAGTGCACCGGTCTCGGCACCAAGATGGAGGTCGACCCCGACCTCGTCGTGCCCGACCCGGAGAAGACGCTCGGCGACGGCGCGCTGCACCCGTGGGCCGGCGGCCACACCAGCGAGTACTTCGGCCGGCTGATCGAGGCGCTCGGCCTGACCATGGGCTTCAACCTCGACACCCCGTGGGAGAAGCTGCCGAAGAAGGCCCAGAAGTCGCTGCTCTACGGGCACGACGAGCAGGTCCACGTCCGCTACTCCAACCGGTACGGCAGGCAGCGCAGCTACTACACGACCTACGAGGGCGTCATCGCCTGGGTCCAGCGCCGCCACGCCGAGGCCGAGAGCGACGCCTCGCGCGAGCGCTTCGAGGGCTACATGCGCGAGGTGCCGTGCCCGGCCTGCCAGGGCAAGCGCCTCAAGCCGGTCTCGCTCGCGGTCACCGTCGACGGCAAGTCCATCGCCGACGTCTCCGGCATGTCGATCGGCGAGTGCGCCACCTTCCTGGCCGAGCTGCGGCTGTCCGACCGTGACATGCAGATCGCCGAGCGGGTGGTCAAGGAGATCAACGCCCGCATGGGCTTCCTGCTCGACGTCGGCCTCGACTACCTGACCATGGACCGCGCGGCCGGCACCCTCGCCGGCGGCGAGGCGCAGCGCATCCGGCTGGCCACGCAGATCGGCTCCGGCCTGGTCGGCGTGCTGTACGTGCTGGACGAGCCCTCCATCGGGCTGCACCAGCGCGACAACATGCGGCTGCTCGACACCCTCATCCGGCTGCGCGACATGGGCAACACGCTCATCGTCGTCGAGCACGACGAGGACACCATCGGCGCGGCCGACTGGGTCGTGGACATCGGCCCGGGCGCCGGCGAGCACGGCGGCCAGGTCGTCGTCTCCGGCACGGTCCAGGACCTGCTGTCCAGCGAGGAGTCGCTGACCGGCCAGTACCTCTCGGGCCGGCGCGAGATCGCGGTGCCGCAGATCCGGCGTCCGCGCAACAAGAAGCGGCAGATCACCGTCAAGGGCGCGCGCGAGCACAACCTCAAGGGCGTCGACGTCGACTTCCCGCTGGGCGTGTTCACCGCCGTCACCGGCGTGTCCGGGTCGGGCAAGTCCACCCTGGTCAACGACATCCTCTACAACGCGCTGGCCAAGGAGCTCAACGGCGCCCGCACGGTGCCCGGCCGGCACTCGCGGGTGACCGGCATCGACCAGGTCGACAAGGTCGTGCACGTCGACCAGTCGCCGATCGGGCGCACCCCGCGGTCCAACCCGGCGACCTACACCGGCGTCTTCGACCACGTCCGCAAGCTGTTCGCGGCCACCACCGAGGCGAAGGTCCGCGGCTACCAGCCCGGGCGCTTCAGCTTCAACGTCAAGGGCGGGCGCTGCGAGGCGTGCTCCGGTGACGGCACCATCAAGATCGAGATGAACTTCCTGCCGGACGTCTACGTCCCCTGCGAGGTCTGCCACGGCGCCCGGTACAACCGGGAGACCCTGGAGGTCCACTACAAGGGCAAGACCATCTCCGAGGTGCTGGACATGCCGATCGAGGAGGCGCTGCACTTCTTCGACGCCATCCCGGCGATCAAGCGCCACCTGCAGACGCTCAACGACGTGGGCCTGGGCTATGTACGGCTCGGCCAGCCGGCCACCACGCTGTCCGGCGGCGAGGCGCAGCGCGTCAAGCTCGCCTCCGAGCTCCAGCGGCGGCAGACCGGCCGGACCATCTACGTGCTCGACGAGCCGACCACCGGCCTGCACTTCGAGGACATCCGGCGCCTGCTCGGCGTGCTCGGGCGGCTGGTCGACGGCGGCAACACGGTGATCGTCATCGAGCACAACCTCGACGTGATCAAGACGGCCGACTGGCTGATCGACATGGGCCCCGAGGGCGGCTCCCGCGGCGGCACGGTCCTGGCGACCGGCACACCGGAGGAGGTCGCGCTGGTCGAGGAGTCCCACACCGGGCGGTTCCTGCGCAAGATCCTCTCGGTCTAGCGGCGGATCGGGCGTGGCCCGGCACGGGGTGATCCCGCGCCGGGGCCACGCCTTTCGCATGCCCGCCCGCCGGGGTCCTGGATGGGGGACCGGCAGGGGGGCTCACTACAGTTGAAAGCACGGCAAAGCTCCTGCCTGGAACAGGCAACGGGGACTGTGGAGGGGACATGGCAGAGAGCGGTTCCGGCGTGCCCGGAGTCGGGCGGCGCGAGGTGCTGGGAGCAGCCGGCGTCGCGGCCTGCGGGCTGGCGCTCGCCGGGTGCGGCGGGGACGCGCGGGCGACCGGACCGGCGCCGGGCATCAAGGGCAAGGTGATCGCCAAGACGGCCGACGTGCCGGTGGGCGGCGGGATGGTCATCCAGAAGTGGAAGATCGTGATCACCCAGCCGTCGGCGGGGGTCTACAAGGCGTTCAGCGCGGCCTGCCCGCACAAGGGCTGCGCGGTGGGTCGGCCCAAGGACGGCAAGATGACCTGCCCGTGCCACGGCAGCGAGTTCGACGCCACGACCGGCGCCTGCCTGAAGGGGCCCGCCGACGCGCCCCTGGCCACGTTCCCGCTCAAGGTCGAGGGCGACGGCCTCGTCATCATCTAGGTCCGCCGCCGAGCCGGTATTTTTCCCTGTTCCCCGCGATCCGGGTGCTGCACGCTGAACCGGCGTGACGGCGCGAGCCGTACCCGAAGATGACGGCGAACCTGGGAGGACCGGATCATGGCTGACAAGACGCGCCGCGCGGTGGTGCTGGGAGCGAGCGGAGCAGGGCTGGCGGCGGTGCTCACCGCCTGCTCCGGGTACGGCCAGCAGGCCGATACCAGCGCCCAGGTCGAGGACGGCGGCGCCGGCGAGACCAAGGCGCCCAAGCCCCAGGGCAAGGGCGGCGGCGGCTCCAAGGGCAAGGCGCTGGCCTCGGCGGGCGACATCCCCGAGGGCGGGGGAAAGATCTTCAAGGACGCCAAGGTCGTCGTGACGCAGCCGACGGCCGGTGAGTTCAAGTGCTTCAGCGCCGTGTGCACCCACCAGGGCTGCACGGTCGGCAGCGTGTCCGGCGGCACGATCAACTGCCCGTGCCACGGGAGCAAGTTCGACATCGCCGACGGCTCGGTCGCGAACGGGCCCGCGTCCGAGCCGCTGCCGGAAAAGAAGATCAAAGTTGAGGGAGACACCATCACGCTTTCATGAATCTCTCATCGCTGTGCGGTTGGCTGACCGCATGCGAGAGGAACTACACACACGCAGGGCCCTGATCGCGGGCGTGGGCGCGGGCGGACTGGCGGTCACGCTCGCCGCGTGCGGAGCCGACGGCGGGACGGGCGCGGCCCCGGCCTCGTCCGCGCCGGCCTCCACCCCGGAGTCGGCCGCCGCCTCGACCCCCGCCTCGGCCCCGGCCTCGTCGCCGGCCGGCGGGGCCGATGCGCTGACCACGACCGCGGAGGTCCCGGTCGGCGGCGGCACGATCTTCAAGGACAAGAAGGTCGTCGTCACCCAGCCCACGGCGGGCGAGTTCAAGTGCTTCAGCGCCATGTGCACCCACCAGGGCTGCGCGGTCGGCAGCGTCACCGACGGCACGATCGTCTGCCCGTGCCACAACAGCAGGTTCAGCATCGCCGACGGCTCGGTGAAGGGCGGACCGGCCACCAAGCCGCTGCCCGAGCAGGCGATCAAGGTCGAGGGGGATACGATCTCGCTCGCCTGATTCCGTCGGTGGGGGCCGCTAGGCTTCAGGGCGTGGCAAGCACCTTGAGTTTCCGCCCCAAACCGGGCTCCATTCCCGACTCGCCGGGGGTCTACCGGTTCCGGGACGCGGGCTCGCGTGTGATCTACGTCGGCAAGGCCAAGAGCCTGCGCCAGCGGCTCAACTCCTACTTCGCCGACTTCGCGGCGCTCCACCCGCGCACGCAGACGATGCTCACCACCGCCGCCTCCGTGGACTGGACGGTGGTGGGCACCGAAGTCGAGGCGCTGCAGCTCGAATACTCCTGGATCAAGGAGTTCGACCCGCGCTTCAACGTGAAGTACCGCGACGACAAGTCCTACCCCTACCTCGCGGTCACGATGAGCGAGGAGTATCCGCGCGTCCAGGTCATGCGCGGCGCCCGGCGCAAGGGCAACCGCTACTTCGGCCCCTACTCCCACGCCTGGGCCATCCGCGAGACCGTCGACCTGCTGCTGCGCGTCTTCCCGGTGCGCACCTGCAGCTCCGGCGTCTTCAAGCGCGCGGGCCAGATCGGGCGGCCGTGCCTGCTGGGCTACATCGACAAGTGCTCGGCGCCGTGCGTCGGCCGCGTCTCCGAGGCCGAGCACCGCGAGCTGGCCGACGAGTTCTGCGACTTCATGGCGGGCAACACCGGCCGCTTCATCAAGCGGCTGGAGAAGCAGATGCGCGAGGCCGCGGCGGAGCAGGAGTACGAACGCGCCGCCCGGCTGCGCGACGACATCCAGGCGCTCCAGCGCGCGCTGGAGAAGCAGGCCGTGGTGCTGGCCGAAGCCACCGACGCCGATGTCATCGCGCTGGCCGAGGACCAGCTCGAAGCCGCCATCCAGGTCTTCTACGTGCGCGGCGGGCGCATCCGCGGGCAGCGGGGATGGGTGGTCGACAAGGTCGAGGAGACCACGCCCGGCGAGCTGGTCGAGCACTTCCTGCTGCAGATCTACGCCGAGGCCGAGATCCCGCGCGAGGTGCTCGTGCCCTCGCTGCCGCCCGACGTGGAGGCGGTCACCGAACTCCTGGCCGAGCAGCGCGGCAGCCGCGTCGAGGTGCGCGTGCCGCAACGCGGCGACAAGAAGTCGCTCATGGAGACCGTCGAGCGCAACGCCAAGGAGTCGCTCGCCCAGCACAAGGTGCGCAGGGCCAGCGACCTGACCACGCGCAGCGTCGCGCTCCAGGAGATCGCCGAGGCGCTCGAGCTCGACCAGGCGCCGCTGCGCATCGAGTGCTACGACGTCTCCCACCTGCAGGGCGAGAACGTCGTCGCCTCCATGGTCGTCTTCGAGGACGGGCTGGCGCGCAAGAGCGAGTACCGGCGCTTCGCGGTCCGGTCCAAGGAAGGCGACGTCGCCTCGATCTACGAGGTCATCCAGCGCCGCTTCAAGCGCTACCTGGAGGAACGCTCGGCGACCGGCGAGATCACCGCCGCCGACGACGAGGGGCCCAGCGGGCCGATCGATCCCGAGACCGGCCGGCCGCGCAAGTTCGCCTACCCGCCAAACCTGGTCGTCGTCGACGGCGCCCTCGCCCAGGCCACCGCCGCCCAGCGGGCGCTCGACGAGCTCGGCATCGACGACGTGGCCGTCTGCGGCCTGGCCAAACGGCTCGAGGAGGTCTGGCTGCCCGGCGAGGACCAGCCGGTCATCATGCCGCGCTCCAGCGAGGGCCTCTACTTGCTGCAGCGAGTCCGTGACGAAGCGCATCGCTTCGCCATCACATACCATCGTTCCAAGAGGGCCAAGAGTCTCAAGGAGAGCGCGCTCGACAGCGTTCCCGGGCTCGGCCCCGCCCGTAAGCAGGCACTGCTCAGGCATTTCGGGTCCGTGAAGCGCCTGCGTGACGCCAGCGTCAGCGAGATCTGCGAGGTCCAGGGCATCGGCCCCGCGATCGCCGAGGTGATCGTGTCGACTCTGAAGGGGGAGAGGCAGTGACCGAGCCCAGTCTTGGTCCGGTGACCGAATCCGCGTTCGTCATCGTCACCGGCATGTCCGGCGCGGGACGGAGCACGGCGGCCAAGGCCCTGGAGGACCTCGGCTGGTTCGTCATCGACAACCTCCCGCCCGGTCTGCTGTTCGCCATGGCCGAGGAGGCCGGGCGCGTCAAGCTCGCCGCGGACAAGGTGGCCGCCGTCGTCGACGTGCGCAGCCTCGCCTTCACCACCGACCTCAACGCCGCCATCGAGGAGCTCGAAGGGCGGGGCGTGCCGGTCCGCGTGGTCTTCCTGGAGGCCAGCGACGAGGAGCTGGTGCGCCGGTTCGAGAACGTACGGCGGCCGCATCCCCTGCAGGGGGAGGGGCGGCTGGTCGACGGGATCGCCCGCGAGCGCGGCATCCTGCGTGAGGTCCGGGCCAACGCCGACCTCGTCATCGACACCTCCGCGCTCAACGTGCACGAGCTGCGCGGGAAGATCGTCGCCTATTTCGGCGGGGAGCAGAAGCCCGGGGTCCGGGTCAACGTGGTGTCCTTCGGGTTCAAGTACGGCCTGCCGGTCGACGCCGACCTGGTGGTCGACTGCCGGTTCCTGCCCAACCCGCACTGGGTGCCGGAGCTGCGGCCGATGAACGGGCTCGACTCGCCGGTGCGTGACTACGTGCTCAACCAGCGGGGGGCCAAGGAGTTCCTCGACGCCTACGAAGAGGTGCTGGGGGTGGTGGCCGCGGGGTATGCGCGGGAGGGCAAGAGCTACGCCACCCTCGCGGTCGGGTGTACCGGTGGCAAGCACCGGAGCGTCGCGATGGCCGAGCAGATCGCGGGGCGGCTTCGGGACCGGGGTATGGAGGTTCAGGTCGGGCACCGGGATGTGGGCCGCGAGTGACTCACGTACCGCATGCCGTGCCTGCCCCTGACCCCGTGGGCGAGCCGGCCGCCTCGCCGTACCTGTTGACCGGTGGTTTTGCCGGGGATCTGGGTGGTTCGGGGGACCGGCTGCCAGGTGGTCGGGACCGCACAGGATCATCACCCGCCGCACGGCTTCTCCCCGCATCGGAGACCCCCGCCCCCTCGCGCCCCGTCACGGCGTCACGGCCCACCGCCACCTCGGGACCCGCGACCACCTTGGGACCCGCGGCCACCTCGGGGCCCGCGGCCACCTTTGGGCCTGCCGCCGCCTTTGGGCCTGCCACCGCCTCGCGGCATCCCTCTGCCGAGCCGCCCCCCACCACCGGATCGCGGGCGCTCACAGGCGTGTCGCCTGTCACCTCGTCACGGCTGCTTGCTGCCCTCGGAGAAGGGGCGTACGGCGGTGCCGGGGAGGTTTATGAGGGTGGGCCGGTTGATCGGTGCACGGTCGGGGCAGGCGGGGTAGCACAGCGCAGGTCGGTGGAGGGACGGGTCGGTGAAGTGGGGGAGGTCTGGGACGGCGGCCGCGGGCGGATGAGCGGCGGACCGAAAGTGGTCGCGCTCGGCGGCGGCCACGGCCTGTACGCCTCGCTGTCGGCGCTGAGAGCCGTCACCGGCGACCTGACCGCCGTGGTGACCGTGGCCGACGACGGCGGATCGAGCGGCCGGCTCCGCCGCGAGCTGGGCGTGCTGCCCCCGGGTGACCTGCGGATGGCGCTGGCCGCGCTGTGCGGTGACGACGAGTGGGGCTCCACCTGGAGCGAGGTGGTCCAGCACCGGTTCAGGAGCGAGGGCGGCCTGCACGGCCACGCGGTCGGCAACCTGCTGATCGTGGCGCTGTGGGAGCTGCTCGGCGACCCGGTGGCGGGCCTCGACTGGGTGGGACGGCTGCTGGGCGCGCACGGCAGGGTGCTGCCGATGGCGTCGGTGCCGCTCGACATCGTCGCCGAGGTCGATCTCGACGGCCGGATCGGAACGGTCCGGGGCCAGGTGGCCTGCGCGCTCACCCCTGGCCGCGTCCGGTCGATCTCGCTGGTGCCGGAGAACCCGCCCGCCCGCCCCGAGGCCGTCCAGGCGATCCTGGAGGCCGACTGGGTGGTGTTCGGCCCGGGAAGCTGGTTCACCAGCGTCCTGCCGCACCTGATGGTCCCCGAACTCGCCCGCGCGCTGCACGACACCCCCGCCCGCCGGCTGGTGACGCTCAACCTGGCGCCGCAGCCGGGCGAGACCGACGACTTCTCCCCCCAGCAGCACCTCGACGTGCTCCGGCAGCACGCCCCCGACCTGGCACTCGACGTCGTCCTGGCCGACACGGGCGTCGTCGAGGACCAGGACGCGCTGGAGAAGGCAGCCGCGACTATGGGGGCACGCCTGGTCATGTCAGACGTTGCCGCCGAAGACGGGTCACCTCGTCACGACGCACGCCGCCTTGCCTCCGTACTGGACGAGATTTTCCTCCAGCAGCGTTGATCCTGGCCGGAGATCCGACGTGGGCGCAGCAAAGGTGCGAGAGACTGCTGGAGAGCCGGTCTGAATGGGGGAGGACTTACGCTTATGGCGATGACGGGTGTGGTGAAGGACGAGCTGAGCCGACTGCCCGTGCTGAAGCCTTGCTGCCGCAAGGCGGAGGTGTCCACGCTGTTGCGGTTCGCTAGCGGGCTGCACCTGGTGGGCGGGCGGATCGTGATAGAGGCCGAACTTGACACCAACGCGACGGCGCGAAGGCTGATCAAGGACATCGGCGAGGTGTTCGGGCACAAGGCCGAGGTGATGGTGCTCGCGCCCGCCGGATTGCGCAAGGGTTCGCGCTACGTGGTGCGCGTCTACAAGGACGGCGAGGCGCTGGCGCGGCAGACCGGGCTGATCGACAACCACGGGCGGCCGGTGCGCGGCCTGCCCCGGCAGGTCGTGTCGGGGGCCTCGTGCGACGCCGAGGCCGCGTGGCGGGGTGCTTTCCTGGCACACGGCTCGCTCACCGAGCCGGGCCGGTCCATGTCGCTGGAGGTCACCTGCCCGGGTCCCGAGGCGGCGCTCGCGCTCGTGGGGGCGGCGCGGCGCCTGAAGATCCACGCCAAGGCGCGTGAGGTGCGGGGTGTCGACCGGGTGGTCGTCCGGGACGGCGACGCCATCTCGGCGCTGCTCACCCGGCTGGGGGCGCACGACAGCGTGCTGGCCTGGGAGGAGCGGCGGATGCGCCGCGAGGTGCGCGCCACCGCCAACCGGCTGGCCAACTTCGACGACGCCAACCTGCGCCGCTCGGCCCGTGCCGCCGTGGCCGCCGGTGCGCGGGTGCAGCGGGCGCTGGAGATCCTCGCCGACGACGCGCCCGAGCACCTGGTCACCGCCGGGCGGCTGCGTGTGGAGCACAAGCAGGCGTCGCTGGAGGAGCTCGGCCAGCTCGCCGACCCGCCGCTGACCAAGGACGCCATCGCCGGCCGGATCCGGCGGCTGCTCGCCATGGCCGACAAGCGCGCCTCCGACCTGGGCATCCCCAACACCGAGGCGAACCTCACGGCGGAGATGCTGGCTCAGTGACCGGCTTAGCCGCCGACTGCCGCTCGCCGGACGGGCCGCCACCATTCTGGGGCGGCCCGTCCGCGTTTCCCACCCACTCCGGAGACGGCTCTGCCGCACCGAGGCAGCCGGCGGGTCAGTCGCGTGCGCGGGGGGTGAACAGGTCGTCGCCGGAGACGGCGGTGGCGGACTGGGCGGCCGGTGCCAAGGGCTCGACCGGCTGCGGGGCCAGCGGCAGGGACTCCAGCGGGGGGACCAGCGGCGCCGGAGCGGCAGGCTGCGCGGGCTGCACCGGCTCGAAGGCCCCGCGGTACTCCACCTCCTCCTCGGGCTCGCTCGGTGCGATCTCGGCGGCAACGGTCCGGTCGGCGCGGCGCACCCGGCGGACCTTGAGCGCGACGAGCAGCAACGCCAGCACCCCGGCGCCCGCGATCGCGGCGACGAGCTCGCGGGAGCCGGCCAGCACGGTCCCGAAGTTCGACGACACGAGCGGCAACCCTTCCCGGAAGGCGTCGTAGACCAGCATGAAGGTGTCCGGCCCGGTACCGAGCTTCCGGTGCCCGGCCTGCACCGCGGCGGCGGACAGCATCCCCCCGGCGACGGCGGCGCCGCCGAGGAGCAGGGCGACCCACGGGGCCAGCAGGCTGCGCGGCCGGGCCAGGCGCATGCCCAGCCCCACGAGCAGGGCACATCCCAGTGACAGGGCCACGAGCAGAGGCAGGCCGTCCCACCGCCGCGCGTAGTCGAGGACCGCCGGCGGCAGCCGCTCCTGGTACAGCAAAGCCGCGGCGAAGCCCGCCGCGGCGAGCACCGCGACCACCACACCCGTCAGTGATGCCCCGATAAGTCCAGATCTTCGCTTTGTCATCAGCACCCCCGTGCTTAACTCCGGCGAGTCCGGGCACTTTACTCGATCACTGCAAAGTCCGTCCAAAAAGCGAGGCAAAACAGGGTGCCCCCTGAAGAGGTCTAAACCAATCCGGGTCCGATAGGGTTCGTGGTTGAGGTTTCAGCCCGCATCACGTTCAAGGAGATCGGTTCCCGTGAGCATCCGCGTAGGCGTCAACGGCTTCGGCCGCATCGGCCGTAACTTCTGGCGGGCGGTCGCCGCCAGCGGCAAGGACATCGAGATCGTCGCCGTCAACGACCTGACCGACAACGCGACGCTCGCCCACCTGCTGAAGTACGACAGCATCCTGGGCCGCCTGCCGTACGAGGTGAAGGCCACCGCCGACGAGATCGTCGTCGACGGGAAGACGATCAAGGCTTTCGCCGAGCGCGACCCGGCCAAGCTGCCCTGGGGCGACCTGGGCGTGGACGTCGTGGTGGAGTCGACCGGCTTCTTCACCGACGCGACCAAGGCCAAGGTGCACGCCGAGAACGGCGCGAAGAAGGTCATCATCTCCGCCCCGGCGAAGAACGAAGACGTCACCATCGTGATGGGCGTCAACCATGACAAGTACGACCCGGCGTCGCACACCGTCATCTCGAACGCCTCCTGCACGACCAACTGCCTGGCCCCGCTGGCGAAGGTGCTCAACGACACCTTCGGCATCGACAAGGGCCTCATGACCACGATCCACGCCTACACGCAGGACCAGAACCTGCAGGACGGCCCGCACGCCGACCTGCGCCGCGCCCGCGCCGCCGCGCTGAACGTGGTGCCGACCTCCACCGGCGCCGCCAAGGCCATCGGCCTGGTCCTGCCCGAGCTCAAGGGCAAGCTGGACGGCTTCGCGATGCGCGTGCCGATCCCCACCGGCTCGGCCACCGACCTGACCGTCGAGCTCAAGCGCGAGGCCGGTGTCGAGGAGATCAACGCCGCCTACAAGGCCGCCGCCGAGGGCCCGCTCAAGGGCATCCTGACCTACACCGAGGACGACATCGTCTCCAGTGACATCGTCACCGACCCCGCGTCCTGCATCTTCGACGCCGGCCTGACCAAGGTGATCGGCAACCAGGTCAAGGTCATCGGCTGGTACGACAACGAGTGGGGCTACTCCAACCGCCTGGTCGACCTGATCGAGCTGGTGGGCAAGGACCTGTGACCGGTTTCGACGACGTGAAGGGCCGGCGCGTCCTGGTGCGCGCCGACCTCAACGTCCCCCTCGACGGGGACGTCATCACCGACGACGGGCGCATCCGGGCCTCGGTCCCGACCATCAGGGCGCTGGCCGAGCAGGGCGCCCGGGTCGTCGTCTGCGCCCACCTGGGCCGCCCGAAGGGCGAGGCCAACCCGAAGTACTCCCTGCGCCCCGTCGCCGCCCGCCTGGGCGAGCTACTGGGCCAGGAGGTCGCCTTCTCCGGCGAGGTCGTCGACCGCGACCTCGTCGAGGGCCTGGGCGACGGCCAGGTGGCGCTCCTGGAGAACCTCCGCTACCACCCGGGCGAGGAGTCCAAGGACGACACCGTACGGCAGGCGTTCGCCCGCGAGCTGGCGGCGCTGGCCGAGCTGTACGTGGGCGACGGCTTCGGCGCGGTCCACCGCAAGCACGCCAGCGTCTACGACGTGCCCAAGCTCCTGCCCCACCGCATGGGCGGGCTGGTCGCGGCCGAGGTCGAGGTGCTGAAGAAGCTCACCGAGAACCCCGACCGCCCCTACGTGGTCGTGCTCGGCGGCGCCAAGGTCTCCGACAAGCTGGGCGTCATCGCCAACCTGCTCACCAAGGTCGACCGGCTGCTCATCGGCGGCGGCATGGCCTACACCTTCCTCAAGGCCCAGGGCTACGAGGTCGGCGGCTCGCTGCTGCAGGAGGACCAGCTCGACCAGGTGCGCGGCTTCCTCAACGAGGCCGCCAAGCGCGGCGTCGACCTGGTGCTGCCGGTGGACGTCCTGGCCGCCACCGAGTTCGCCGAGGACGCCGAGCACGAGGTGGTCGAGGCCACCGCGATCCCCGCCGACCGGCAGGGGCTCGACATCGGCCCCAGGACCCGCGAGCTGTTCGCGACCAAGCTGGCCGACGCGCGCACGGTCTTCTGGAACGGCCCGATGGGCGTGTTCGAGTTCGAGGCCTTCTCCGGCGGCACCCGTGCCGTCGCCGAGGCGCTGATCGGCTCCGACGCGTACACCGTGGTCGGCGGCGGCGACTCGGCGGCAGCCGTACGCCAGCTCGGTCTTCCGGAGGACGGGTTCTCGCACATCTCCACCGGCGGCGGTGCCAGCCTGGAGTACCTCGAAGGTAAGACGCTGCCCGGACTCGCCGCGCTGGAGGAGTAGACGTGCGCAAGCCGCTCATGGCGGGCAACTGGAAGATGAACCTCAACCACCTCGAGGCCATCGCTCTGGTCCAGAAGCTCGCTTTCGCCCTGTCGGACAAGGACTTCGACCGCGTCGAGGTCGCCGTCCTGCCGCCCTTCACCGATCTGCGCAGCGTGCAGACGCTGGTGGACGGCGACAAGCTCAAGATCGTCTACGGTGCGCAGGATCTGTCGCAGCACGAGGCGGGCGCCTACACCGGGGAGATCTCCGGCGCGATGCTCGCCAAGCTGGGCTGCACCTTCGCGACGGTCGGGCACTCCGAGCGCCGCGAGTACCACAACGAGGACGACGCGCTCGTCAACGCCAAGGTGCACGCGGCGCTGCGCCACTCGATCACGCCGATCCTGTGCGTGGGCGAGGGCCTGCCGGTGCGCCAGGCCGGGGGGCACGTGGCCTTCGCGCTGTCCCAGCTCGACGGAGCCCTGCGCAAAGTCTCCCGGGAGCAGGCAGAATCGTTGGTGGTGGCCTACGAACCGGTGTGGGCGATCGGCACCGGCGAGGTGGCCACCCCGGAGGACGCCCAGGAGGTCTGCGCGGCGCTGCGGCAGCGACTCGCCGAGCTCTACGACGCCCAGGTGGCCGACGGCATCCGTATCCTTTACGGAGGTTCGGTGAAGTCCGGCAACATCGCCGGGATCATGGCGCAGCCCGATGTCGACGGCGCTCTCGTGGGTGGGGCGAGCATCGATGCGGGCGAGTTCGTCAAGATCTGCCGTTTTGCCGCTAACTAAGGCATAACGGGGGCGCGACTTGACACCAGGTCGTACCCTCTAGAAAGCACAGTCAACCCCGCGTTCAGGCGCGGGGATGATCCATTTGAGTCGTCACGCGTACAGAGCATCTGAAAGCAAGGTCTACCGTGGTCATCGGAATCTCCATCGCCCTGATCTTGGCGAGCTGCCTCATGATCCTGCTGGTTCTGCTCCACAAGGGCAAGGGTGGCGGTCTGAGCGACATGTTCGGCGGCGGCTTCTCGTCGAACTTCGGCGGTTCCTCGGTGGTGGAGCGCAACCTCGACCGGCTGACCGTCATCACGGGCACGGTCTGGTTCGTCTGCATCATCGCTCTGGGTCTGCTGCTCAAGCAGTAGTGGCTTGCGTGCGACAGTGATTCACCCCCCGCCTCTCGCGGGGCGTTCGAGCGAGGAGTTCATCCGTGGGTAGTGGAAACGCGATCCGTGGCAGCCGGGTAGGCGCCGGGCCGATGGGCGAGGCCGAGCGCGGCGAGGCCGCCCCGCGCGTCCGCGTTGCGTTCTGGTGTGCCAACATGCACGAGACGCGTCCCAGCTTCGCCAGCGACGCCGCCGTTCCGGAGCTGTGGGACTGCCCGCGCTGCGGCCTGCCCGCCGGCCAGGACCAGGCCAACCCGCCCGCTCCGCCCAGGAACGAGCCCTACAAGACGCACCTGGCCTACGTGAAGGAGCGCCGGAGCGACCGCGACGGCAAGGCCATTCTCGAAGAGGCGCTGGAGCGTCTGCGCACGAACAAGAGCCCCTGGTAGATCTGCCGCGGCTTTCGACCGAGCCCCCGCCGGACACTGCGTCCGGCGGGGGCTCGGCCGTTCAGCGGCGGGTCACGTGCCGTGGACCGCTTCGCCGTCCACGAAGGTCATCCGGACCTTGGTCGTCCAGATCTCCTGCGGCGGCAGGGCGAACGGGTCGCGGTCGAGCACGACCAGGTCGGCCGGGCGGCCCGGCTCGATCACCCCGGCCGGCGAGCGGTTGATCCACGCCGAGCCGGCCGTGTACGCGCTCAGCGCGGTGGCCAGGTCGAGCCGCTGGCCGGGCAGGAACGGCGTCTGCGCGGTCGGGTAGCCGGCGTGCACGGAGCTTCCGGGCTCGGTGCGGTTGACCGCGACGTGCATGGCCTGCAGCGGGTCGGCGTTGGACACCGGCCAGTCGCTGCCCGCGCAGAACCGCGCCCCGCTGCGCTGCAGGTCGGCGAAGGGGTACTGCCAGGCGGAGCGCTCCTCGCCGAGGAAGGGGATGGTCAGCTCGTCCATCTGCGCGTGGTGGGTGGCCCACAGCGGCTGCAGGTTGGCCGTCACGCCGAGCCGGGCGAAGCGCGGCACGTCGGAGGGCTCGATGATCTGCAGGTGCGCGATGTGGTGCCGGTTGGCCGGGTCGCTGCCTTCCAGGCTGTCGAGCGCCTCGCGCACCGCCCGCTCGCCGATGGCGTGGAAGTGCACCTGGAAGCCGTGCCGGTCGAGTTCGGCCACGTAGCCGTTGAGCGCGCGCGGCTCGATGTAGGACAGGCCCGTGCCGCCGCAGCGGCAGTACGGCTCCAGCACCGCGGCGGTGAAGTTCTCCGTGATGCCGTCCTGCATGATCTTGACCGAGGTGGCCTGGAAGCGGCCGACGGAGCGCTTGCGCCGTTCGATCAGGTCCTCGATCTGCTCCGCGCCCCGGGTGCGGTCCCACCACAGCGCGCCCACCACCCGCGCCTTGAGCGTGCCGGCCTCGGCCGCCGCGACGTAGGTCGGGAGCTGGTCGTCGGAGCCGGCGTAGGAGCCGACGATGGCGTCCTGCCAGCCGGTGATGCCCAGCGCGAACAGGTAGCGCTGCGCCTCCAGCAGCGCCGCCTCCTGGTCCTGGGCGCTCGGGCGCGGGGTGAGCAGGCCGACCAGGTCCATCGCGCCCTCGTGCAGCACCCCGCTGGGGGTTCCGTCGGCGTCGCGCTCGATGCGGCCGTCGGCCGGGTCGGGGGTGTCCTTGGTGATCCCGGCCAGCTCCAGCGCGCGGGTGTTGACCCAGGCGGCGTGGTGGTCGCGCTGGATCAGGTAGACCGGGCGGGTGACGAAGTCGAGCTGGCTGCGGTGGGGGAGGCCGCCGGGGAAGGCGGACATGTCCCAGCCGCCGCCGTCCACCCACTCCTTGTCCGGGTTTTTCGTGGCATAGTCGGCGACCTTGGCCACGTACGCGTCCAGGCCGTAGACCTCGGCCAGGTCGCACTTGGCCCGTTCCAGCCCGGCCTGCACCGGGTGGATGTGCGCGTCGGTGAAGCCGGGGGTCAGCAGCCCGCCGTCGAGGTCCACCGTCTCGTGCGGCCCGGCCGCCCGGGCCAGGTCCGCCTCCGTGCCCACCGCCGCGATCACGCCGTCGCGCACCAGCACCGCCTCGGCGAAGCCGAGATCGCCCCGGGCGGTGAAGACGCGCCCGCCGCGGAAGAGGATGTCCATTCAGTCTCCTTGAATCGCTGCGAAGATCGTAGGGCCGCCGGGCCGGCTCAGTGACCCGTGATGAGGTCGGCGAAGCGGGCCAGGGCGGACGTGCGGCGCATCGAGCGCTCGCGGGAGTCGGCCACCCGGTAGAGGCGGTACATCGAGTGCACGCCGAGCCAGCGCAGCGGCTCCGGCTCCCAGGCGCGCACCTTCCGGCCCACCCAGGGCAGCGCGGTGAGCTCGGTCTCCTGGCCCAGGACCAGGTCGCGCAGGGTACGGCCGGCCAGGTTGGCCGTGGTGACGCCGTGGCCGGTGTAGCCGCCCGCCCAGCCCAGACCGGTGGCCGGGTCGATGTGCACCGTCGAGCACCAGTCGCGCGGCACGCCCAGCACGCCCGACCACGCGTGCGCGACCGAGGAGGAGGCGGCGGCGGGGAAGAAGTCGACCAGGAGCTGCCAGAGCGCCTCGACGGTCCACTCGTGGGTGTGGCCGCGGGCGTCCACGCGCGAGCCGTACAGGTAGGGGCGGCCCCGGCCGCCGAAGGCGATGCGGCCGTCGGCGGTGCGCTGGGCGTACATGTAGTAGTGGGCCATGTCGCCGAGCAGCTCGGCGTCGTCCCAGCCGACCGTCTCCCAGAAGGAGTCCGGCAGCGGCTCGGTCACGATCATCGAGCTGTTCATCGGCAGCCACTGCCGGCGCAGGCCGCGCAGCCGCGAGGTGAAGCCCTCCGTCGCCCGGATCACGAACTGCCCGCTCGCCGTGCCGTAGGGGGTGACCGCCTTCTTGGGCTCGATGGACAGCACCGGCGTGCCCTCGTACAGCTCCACCCCGAGGTCGCGCACGACCCGGGCCAGCCCGCGGATCAGCTTGGCCGGCTGGATGCGCGCGCAGTGCGGGCTCCACGACGCCTGGACGGTGCCCGCCACCCGCAGCCTCCGCTGCTGCTCGGCGGGCTCCAGCAGGCGCAGGTCCGGCTCGTCGAAGCCCCAGGCGCGCGCCTCCTCGACCGACTCGCGCAGCCGGGCCGCCTGCGCGGTGTTGCGCGCGACGGTGAGCACGCCGCCCTTGACCACGTCCGCGTCGATGCCCTCGGCCTCGCACACCGCGATCACCTCGTCGACGGAGGCGAACATCTCCCGCTGCAGCGCCCTGGCGGCCGGGCGGCCGTGCGTCTTGGCGTAGCGCTCGGCCGAACCGGCCATGTCGCCGGTCAGCCAGCCGCCGTTGCGGCCCGAGGCGCCGAAGCCGGCGAACTCCTGCTCCAGCACGACCACGCGCAGGCCGGGCGCGGCCTTCTTGAGGTAGTACGCGGTCCACAGTCCCGTGTACCCGGCCCCGACGATCACCACGTCCGCGGACAGCGGCCCGTCCAGCCGTGGGCCGGGCGCGGGCACGCCGGAGCTGCGGTACCAGTAGGAGACGTCGCCGTTAGTGAATCCGGCCGAAAGGGGGACATACGTACTCATGACAGCACAGCATAGGGAAACACCCACGTAGCCACGGTGTAACAGTCACCAGGCATTATCCGACACATGGCATTCCTTCGGATCAGAACGACGGTGGACGAGCGTCCCGGACGGCTGGCCCAGCTCGCGGCGGCGCTCGCCGAACGGGGCGGCAACATCCTGGGCCTGAGCGTGCAGCCGGACGCCGACGGCACGGTGGACGAGTTCGTGGCCGAGATCCCGGCCGCGCCCGAGGCGGTGCGCGAGGCTCTGGAGGCCGCGGGGGGCCGGCGCGTGCAGGTCGTGCCGGCGACCGCGCACGAGCTGACCGACGAGCCCACGCGGGCGCTGCTGCTGGCCACGCGGCTGGCCGCGCTCCAGCACGAGGCGGGCTCCGGCGGGTCGCCGCACTGGCGGCTGCCCGAGCTGCTGGGGGAGCTGCTGCGCGCCGACGACGCGCGGTGGATCTATGGTGATGCGGTGAGCGAGCTGCCCGACCCGACCCAGTTGATCGTCCGCGTCACCGGCGAGCGGTCGGTACGGCTCCGCCGTACGGACCTGCCGTTCACGTTGACCGAGGCGGCGCGGGCGGCGGCGTTCGTGCGCCTGGCGCAGCCCGCCGCGGCGCGCAGCGGCGCCGAGCGGGCGATCACCCTCGCCGACGGCGCCGAGCTGGACGTGCGGCCGCTCACCGCGATCTACCGGGAGGCCGTGCGCGACCTGCACGACCGCTGCTCGCCGGAGAGCCGCCGCTTCCGCTACTTCACCAGCATGCCCGCGCTGCCGCCGCGCGTGTTCGAGCGCCTGGTGGACCGCGACCGCGGCCAGTCGCTGGTGGCCTGCTTCGACGGGCAGGTCGTGGCGATGGCCAACCTGATGTTCGGCGCCGAGCCGGGCACGGCCGAGATGGCCTTCCTGGTCGAGGACCGCTGGCAGGGCCGCGGGCTGGGCACCGCGCTGGCGCGGATGCTGGTCGAGCTGGCCCGCGACCTGGGTTACGCCGAGGTGCGGGCGAGCATGTTGTCGGACAACGCGCGCATGCGCGGGCTGCTGGTACGGCTCGGCGCCACCCTCGGCTACACCGAGGACCCCGGGGTGATCGAGGCCCGCCTGGCCGTCGCGGCCCTCGCACCCGCCTGAGCGGCAGCTCCCGGTATGGGCCTAGCCGTGGTCGCGCTCGCCCTTGCCCGGGTCCCGTTCGCCGGGGTCGAGCTCGTGCAGCCGGCTCTCGATCCGGTCGAGGCTCTCCTGGATGCGATGCAGCCGCTCGGTCAGCTCGTACCCGCCCGGCGGCGGCCCGCCGCGCCGCAGCAGCTCGTGCAGCCGGTCCTCCTCCGCCGCCCGCGTCTGCCCGCGCAGCGTGGCGATCACCGCCTCGCGCAGCCGGGCGAGGCTCAGCCCCTGCGCGACCAGCACCTGGGCCGCCACGCCCTCACCCTCGCGGATCAGCCCGAGCAGGATGTGCTCGGTGCCGATGTAGTTGTGGCTGAGCTGCAGCGCCTCGCGGAAGGACAGCTCCATCACCCGCTTGGCCCGCGGCGTGAACGGGATGTGCCCCTCGGACGGTGCGTCGCCCTGGCCGATGATCTCCTCGACTCGCTCCCGCACGGAGGCCAGATCGATCTCCTTGCCCCGCAGCACCGTCGCGGCCACCCCGTCGCCCTCGTGGATCAGGCCGAGCAGGAGATGTTCGGTGCCGATGTAGGGGTGGTTCAGCAGCCGCGCCTCCTCCTGCGCGAGAACCACGACCCGGCGGGCACGGTCGGTGAAGCGTTCAAACACGGCGGCCTCCCTGCCTCCACTATGCGCTAGAAAACCGGCCAAGTGGGGTATTCCTGTTATGTGGATCTTGATGAGGTCGCCGGCCGCCTCTACGCCCTGCCGCCCGCCGAGTTCACCGCCGCGCGCCAGGCGGAGGTGCAGGCCGCGCGGGCCGCGGGCGAGGCCGCGCTCGCCCGCGAGATCGGCGCGCTGCGCAAGCCCACGGTCTCGGCCTGGGCGGTGAACCGGCTGGCCCACGAGCACCCCGATGCCCTGGGCGAGCTGCTCGCGCTCGGCGAGGAACTGCGGGCCGCCTGGAGCGCGCACGACGCCGACGCCCTCGCCGAGCTCACCCAGCGCCGCTCCCGGCTCACCGGGCGGCTCTCGCGCCAGGCGCGCGAGCTCGCCGGGCTCACCGCCGCCGCCTCCGCCGAGGTGGACCAGACGCTCGACGCCGCGGTGGTGGACGCCGACGCGGCCGAGCAGGTACGGCGGGGCCACCTGGCCAAGCCGCTCAGCTACACCGGCTTCGCCCCCGCGCCCGTGCCCCGGGAGCGGCCGGGGCGCAAGCCCAAGGAGGCGTCCGAGGACGAGGTGCGGGAGGCCGAGGCCAAGAAGGCCCGCGAGCGGGAGGAGGCCGAGGCGGCCTACACCGAGTGGCGCGACCTCCTGGCCCAGGCGGCGCAGGAGCACCAGGAGCGGGCCGACAAGGTGGCGCGGCTGACCAAGAAGCTGGAGAAGGCCCGCCGCCGCGAGACCGAGGCCCGCCAACGCCTCGACGTCGCCCGCCGAGAGGAACGCCTGGCCAGGCAACGCCTGGAGAAGGGCCAGACCGGGGCCTAGCGGACCGGCGGGCCGGTCTAAGGGGCCGGGGGCGGCTGGTCGGTGCGCAGGAGGCGGCGGACCAGCGCCACCAGGGCGACGGCCGCGGCGGCGCCCAGGGTGAGCAGTGCGGCGGCCGGCAGGTCACGCAGGAGCGGCGGCACCGTGCCGATCACCACGCTCAGCAGGGCGGAGGCGGCGAGCACGAGCGCGGTCCTGGCCGCCCAGCCCCGGACGAGGCTCGTGGACAGCGCGCTCGACACGGGGGTGAGGGCGGCGAGGGCGGCGCTGGTGTGATGGAGGTACAGGAGCGTGCCCACGGCCAGAGCGCTGCCCAGCCCGCCCCCGCCGAACGTCCACGCCACGGCTCCGGCGGCCACCGTCACACCGGGCGCCGCCGACCCCGGCAGGACCGCCGCACACAGCCCCACCAGGACCGCCCCCACCGGCCAGACCGGTACGGCCAGCAGACCGGCAGGCAGGGCGACCAGCAACGCCGCCACCCCCGTCGCCGCCACAAGCACCCGCACCAGCAACGCCCCACCCGAGACCCGCGCCCACCCGACCCCCGGCCGCCCCCACCAAATCCGCCGACGCAGCCCGGAGAACGGCGACCCAGGCACGCCCGGCTGACCGGGGGCCAGGGCTCGGGCCGGAGCCGGGGTGGGGCCAGCGCCGGAGGTGGGGCCGGAGCCAGGAGTGGAGTCGGGGCCAGAAGCGGGGGTGGTCATCGGGTGTGCTCCAGGCGGGTGACGTCGCGCAGGACGACGTCCAGGCTGCCCGAGCCTCGCCAGGGCTCGACCGGGACGCCGGCTTCGCGCAGGGAACCGATGAGGTTCTCGCGGTCGAGCCACCACAGCCGCTCGGCCACCCCGGTGCCCGGCCGGTCGGGCAGGGTGTCGACCGCGACGAGCGGCCGGCGGGAGCGGGCCAGCCGGGCCAGCCCGTCGGCACTGCGCTCGTCCAGCAGCGGGGTGAGCATGAACACCAGCCCCCGACCCCCGGCCAGCGTGGGTGCCAGGAGGCGCCGGCCGAGCTCGTCCCCGGCGCCGCCGTTGACGCGGACCGCGGCCAGCCACTCCAGGGCGGCCAGGTAGTGGCGCCGCCCGGTGCCGGGCCGCAGCCGGTGCCGCAGCGAGCCGTACTCGGCGATGCTCACCCGGTCGCCCCGGCTGGTGTAGTGCCCGGCCAGGGCCGCCGCGGCCCGGACGGCGGTGTCGAGGGGTCCCTCGTGCAGGACGTCGACGAGGATGAGCACCTCGGCGTCGCGTTCGGAGTAGGTGGCGTTGACGTGCGTCTCGCCGGTGCGCAGGGTGGTGCGCCAGTCGATGCGGCGCAACCGGTCGCCGCTCTGGAAGCGCCGCACCCCGGCCAGTTCGCCGCCCTCGCCTGGACGCCGGGAGCGGTGGGCGCCGGACAGGCCGTCGGCGTGGGGGAGCTGGGCGCGGGAGGTGAACGCGCCGGCGTCGGGCAGGGCCACCACGCGCTGCACCGGGAGGCGGAGGGGCGGGTGCTCCAGGAGGCCGTCACTGGCGGAGACCGCCACCTCGACCGGGCCTACCTCGTGGGCGCCCCAGACGGTCGCGGTGTAGCCGAAGGCGACGGTGACGGCCCGGCCGGGGCCTACCTGGACCAGGTGGTGGCGCGAGCCGTACGCGGGCTCCAGGGCGCTTGTGGCGCGCGGGGTGACCAGGCAGACGACGGCCGCCTCGGCGGACGGTCCTGCGGGTGTCACGGTGGGGAGGGCCAGGCGGACGGTGGCCTCGGCGTGCTCGCCCTCGGGGACGGAGGCCGCGGCCAGCTCCAGGGCCGCCTCCGGTGGGCCGGCGGGGCGGCGGGCGAGGGCCAGGACCGTGCCGAGGGCGAAGGGCGCGGCGAGCACGAGCAGCCCGGGCCGGCCGAGCAGGAGCGCGGCCAGCGGCGCCACGGCCACGAGCACAAGCGCCCGCCGCAGTGCCCGCGTGGGCCGCCAGAGCCCGCTCATCGCGCACCGCGGATGGGGAAGCCGCCGGACCCGCTCATCGCGCGCAGTGGGTGGAAAGGCTGCCAGAGGTCGTTCATCGGGCGCTGTAGGTGGGGAGTTGGGCCGAGCCGGGGGCGGGGACCTGGGCGCAGATCTCGGTGATGACCGTGGCCGGGTCCACCTTGCGCAGCCAGACCTCCGGCCGGAGGCTGACGCGGTGCGCCAGCGCCGCCACCGCCAGGTGCTTGACGTCCTCGGGGATGACGTAGTCGCGCCCCTGGAGGACGGCCCGCGCCCGCGAGGCGAGGAGCAAGGCCAGCGAGCCACGCGGCGAGGCGCCCATCTGGAGCTGCGGGTGCGTACGGGTGGCGGCGGTCAAGGCGACCATGTAGTGCCCGACCGAGTCGTCCACCGCGACCTCCTCCAGGGCCCGCTGCATCCGCCCCAGGGTCGCGGCGTCCACCACCGGCTCCAGGGTGCTGTCCTCGCGGCGGCGCGCCATGCGCCGGCTCAGCACCTCCCACTCCTGCTCGGGCGTCGGGTAGCCGAACGACACCCGCAGCAGGAAGCGGTCGAGCTGGGCCTCCGGCAGCGGATAGGTCCCCTCGTACTCGACCGGGTTGGCGGTGGCCAGCACGTGGAAGGGCGAGCCCAGCGGGTGCGTGACGCCCTCGACGCTGACCTGCCGCTCCTGCATGGCCTCCAGCAGGGCCGCCTGCGTCTTGGGCGGGGTGCGGTTGATCTCGTCGGCCAGCAGCAGCTCGGTGAAGACCGGTCCGGGCCGGAACTCGAACTCACCGCTGCGCTGGTTGTACAGGTAGGAGCCGGTCACGTCGGCGGGCAGCAGGTCGGGGGTGAACTGCAGGCGGCGGAAGCCGAGCCCGAGGCTCTGCGCCAGGCTGCGCGCGGTCAGCGTCTTGGCCAGCCCCGGGAAGTCCTCCAGCAGCACGTGGCCCCCGGCCAGCACGCCGGTGAGGACTGTCTCCAGGGCCTCCCGCTTGCCGACCACGACCGTCTCGACCTGGTCGAGTACGGCTCGCGCCAGGCGGCCGACCTCCGGCAGCTCCATCTAGATCTCCTCGATGCGCGTGATCATCCGGGCCAGCGCCGCCTCGTCGGGGACGGCGGTGACCGGTCGGGTCAGCAGGGTGTGCAGTTCGGTGCCGAGCACGTCGCGGGCGTGCTCCAGGGTGAGTTCGCGATGGCGGCGCAGCCTGGACTCGACCAGGGGGCGCAGGTGGTCGCGGACGGTCAGTTCGAAGCGGGCGGCGTCCTTGGCGCCGGCGCGGAGCCGGCGTTCCCAGGTGCTCACGCCGCCCGGGGTGCGGGGGGAGGGTTCGCGGCGGACCCGGCCGGCGGGGACGGGGCCGGTTTCCGGGGGACGGGGCAGGCCGCGGGTCAGGAGCGTGACGGCCAGGGCGGCGACCACCAGGAGGGCGGCGTGCCAGGCGGGCAGCCGGAAGCCGATCAGCGCGGCCAGGGGCGGGCCGCCCAGCCAGGCGGTGACGCCACCCGCCGTCAGCAGCAGGACGGCTCTCATCGGGTCATCACCTGGGCCAGGGCGGCGCGGGCGGTGGTGCGCAGGGCCTCGGGCACCTCGTGCGGGGCGTAACGGGCCTGCCGGTAGGCGTCATACAGGCGCTCCAGCGCCGCGCCATCCACGCCTGCGCTGCTGGGCAGGCCGGCCAGGAGGCGGGTCACCAGGTCGCCGGGGGTGTCGGTGGCCAGGCGGGGCACGCCGGCCTCGGCGGCGGCCCGCTCCAGGCGCAGCCAGCAGGCGATCACCGCCCGCCGGGGATCGCCCTCGGCGTCGAGTTCGGCCAGCCCGGCCCGGACCGCGGCCCGCGCCTGCTCCCCGGCCTCGTCCCGTACGGCGGGCCCCCGCCCCGCCACCGGCCCCCACGAGGGCCGGCGCAGCCGCGAGAGCAGCGCCCGGAGCGCGAACCCCGCCAGGACCAGCAGGAGCAGCCCGAAGAGCGCCAGCAGCCCCGACCCGGCCGCCGAGGCCCAGGGCGCGGCGGTGACCGGCGGCAGCTCGCCCAGCGGCCCGGCCGTCGCCGTCTGCGGCGGCATCGTCGGCAGCCCGGTGGGACGCTCCCAGCTCAGCCCGGCGGGGTCGAAGCGGCCCTCGACGCCGCCTGCCGTACCGGCGGCCAGGCCGACGGCGAGGAGGGCGGCGGCGGCCAGCGCCACCGGACCCCAGGTCCGCACCACACCCTCACCCCCGGCCGAATCTCGCAGGACACTCTGCCAGGACATGTCCGGTACGGGCTAGGGCGAGGCGATCCGTCCCAGCCCCGGCGGGATCTTGCCCGCGGCGGCCCGGTCGAGCAGGAAGAGCGTGCGCTGCCGCCCACGAGCCCCGGCCGCGGGCACCTGGACGGGACCCGACCCGGCCAGCGCCAGCCGTACCGCGCCGGCCTTCTCCGCACCGGCGGCCACCACCCAGACCTCCCGCACGGCCTGGATGGACGGGAGGGTGAGCGAGATGCGGGTGGGCGGCGGCTTGGGCGCGCCGTGCACCGCGACCGCGGGCCGGGTGTCGTAGAGCGCGGGCATGCCGGGGAAGAGCGAGGCGACGTGGCTGTCGGGGCCCATGCCGAGCAGCAGCACGTCGAAGCCGGGCACCGGGCCGTGGTCCTCGGGCCGGGCCGCCTGGCGCAGCTCGGCGGCGTAGGCGTCGGCCGACTCCTCGGCGCTGAGGCCGGAGTCGGGCCCGCGCATCACGTGCACGCGCGCCGGATCGAGGTCGACGTGGTCGAGCAGCGCCTCGCGGGCGCCGGTCTCGTTGCGCTCGGGGTCGCCGGCCGGCAGGAAGCGCTCGTCGCCCCACCAGATGTCCAGGCGCCGCCAGTCGACGGCGTCGCGGGCGGGGGTGGCGGCGATGGCGGCCAGCGTGGCGATGCCGACGCTGCCGCCGGTGAGGACGAGCGAGGCTGAGCCCTTGGCGGACTGGGCGTCCACCAGCCGGGTGATGATCCGCGCCGCGACGGCGTTGGCCAGCACCTCGGCGTCACGGTGGACGACGACGTTGGGAACTTCGGTCACCCGGCTACCCTCTCACGTCCCGGCAGTACGCCCAGGACACGGGTGTGGCCCCGGACGCACGCGTCCGGGGCCACAGCCGGTGAAGGGGTCAGACCTTGTGCGAGCGGGCCAGCCGCTTGACCGCCGACTCGTAGATCTCGTCGTAGTCGAGCCGCCGCAGCTCCTCGGCCAGCAGCTCCGAGGTCTGCCGGCGGGCCAGCGCGACGTGCCGGTCGGGCTGGCCGGGCCGGGCGAGGGTGGCCAGGCGGGCGTCGTTGCGCACCACCGACAGCTCCCCGTCGGCCAGCGCCAGCCGTACCGCGGTGAGACCGGGACCGGAGGACTCGGCGACCTTGATCGGCGCGCCCAGCCGCTCCGACAGCCACGCCGCCAGCAGCGGCGCGCTGGCGTTGCCCGAGGCCGCCTCGACGAAGCCCTTCTTGACCTTGCCCACGTGCTGGTCGAAGGCGGCGGCCAGCAGGCTGCGCCACGGCGTCAGCCGGGTCCAGGCCAGGTCGGTGTCGCCGGGCGCGTAGACCTTGCCGAAGTGCGCCAGCGCCTTGATCCCGTCGGGCGCGGCGGCCTTGGCGTTGGTGATCCGCCGCTGGGCCAGCTCGCCGATCGGGTCCTGGGCCGGTACGGCAGGCGCCGCCCCCGGCCACCAGACGACGACCGGCGTGTCGGGCAGCAGCAGCGGGCTGACCACGGAGTCGGCGTGCGCGGTCAGCTCGCCGTACAACCGCAGTATCACGACCTCGCCCGGGGTGGACTCGCCGATGCGGATCTCGGCGTCGAGCCGGGACGCCTCGTCGGCCTCCCGGTTGATCACCGCGAGGATGCGCGAGGGATGCTCGCGCGCCGCCTCGGTCGCCGCCCTGAGCGCGTCGTACTGGTCGCGCTCGTCGGTGACCACGACCAGGGTGAGCACCATGCCGATGGCCGGGGCGCCCATCTGGTGCCGCAGGTGGGTGAGCTGCCCGGAGATCTTGCCGGCGGTCGTGCCGGACAGTGCGAAGGCGGTCATTACAACCTCCTCCAGGTCCGCCCGTCACGGGCCATCATGGCGTCGGCCGAGGGCGGGCCCCAGGTGCCGGAGGGGTAGGGCTCCGGCTGGCCCTGCGTGGCCCAGAACTCCTCGATCGGGTCGAGGATCTCCCACGACAGCTCCACCTCGCGCTGGTGCGGGAAGAGCGGCGGGTCGCCGATCATCACGTCCAGCAGGAGCCGCTCGTAGGCCTCGGGGGAGGACTCCATGAACGACTCGCCGTAGGCGAAGTCCATCGAGACGTCGCGCACCTCCATCGCGGTGCCCGGCACCTTCGAGCCGAAGCGCACCGTGATGCCCTCGTCCGGCTGCACCCGGATGACCAGGGCGTTCTGGCCGAGGATCTCGGTGTCGTCCTTGCTGAAGGGCAGGTGCGGCGCGCGCTGGAAGACCACGGCCACCTCGGTGACGCGGCGGCCGAGCCGCTTGCCGGTGCGCAGGTAGAACGGCACGCCCGCCCAGCGCCGGTTGGCGATCTCCAGCTTGATGGCGGCGTAGGTCTCGGTGGTGGAGTCGGCGGGGATGCCGTCCTCCTGCAGGTAGCCGACGACCTTCTCGCCGCCCTGCCAGCCGGCCGCGTACTGCCCGCGGGCGGTCTCGGCGGCCAGGTCGGCCGGTAGCCGTACGGCCTGCAGCACCTTCTCCTTCTCCCGCCGCAGCGCCTTGGCGTCGAAGGAGGTCGGATCCTCCATCGCCACCAGGGCCAGCAACTGGAGCAGGTGGTTCTGGATCACGTCACGGGCCGCGCCGATGCCGTCGTAGTAGCCCGCGCGCCCGGCCAGGCCGATGTCCTCGGCCATGGTGATCTGCACGTGGTCGACGTAGGAGCGGTTCCAGATCGGCTCGTAGAGGTTGTTGGCGAACCTCAGGGCCATGATGTTCTGGACGGTCTCCTTGCCCAGGTAGTGGTCGATCCGGAAGATCGACGACTCCGGGAAGGCTTCCGTGGTGATCTCGTTGAGCTCGTGCGCGCTCTTCAGGTCGTGGCCGAAGGGCTTCTCGATCACCACGCGCCGCCACGAGCCGGGCGGGGCGTCGGCCAGCCCGGTCCGCTTGAGCTGCTTGATGACGGTCGGGAAGAACTTCGGCGGCACCGACAGGTAGAACGCGTAGTTGCCGCCGGTGCCCCGGGTCTGGTCGACCTCCTTGAGCACCATCTGCAGCGCGTCGAAGGCGCCGTCGTCGGTGAACTCGCCCGGCACGAAGTGGATGCCCTCTGAGAGCTGCTTCCAGACCTCCTCGCGGAAGGGCGTCCGGGCGTTGGCCTTCACCGCGTCGTGGGTGACCTGGGCGAAGTCCTCGTTGGCCCAGTCGCGGCGGGCGAAGCCGACCAGGGAGAAGCCCGGGGGCAGCAGCCCCCGGTTGCCCAGGTCGTAGATCGCCGGCAGCAGCTTGCGCTTGGCCAGGTCACCGGTGACGCCGAACAGGACCAGCACGCACGGCCCCGCCACGCGGGGCAGGCGCTTGTCACGCGGGTCGCGCAGCGGGTTGGCCGCCGCGACCTCCAGCGTCGTGGAGGTCTCGGCGACCGCCACCGCGGCCGTGACGGCCTCCGGCATCGGTGCGACCGGTTCGCTCATGTCAGGCCCCGGCCAGCTTCTTGGCGAGGCTCTCCAGCAGCTCGTTCCAGGAGACCTCGAACTTGTCGACGCCCTCGTCCTCCAGGACGCGCACCACGTCGTCGTAGTCGATCCCGGCCTCGCGCAGGGCCGCCATGGTGTTCCAGGCGTCCTGGTAGAAGGGGCGGATCGTGTCACCGGTGACGTTGGCGTGGTCGGCCACGGAGTCGAGCGTCTTCTCCGGCATGGTGTTGACCGTGCCCGCGGCGACGAGCTGGTCGACGTACATGGTGTCGGAGTACTCCGGGTTCTTCACGCCGGTCGAGGCCCACAGCGGGCGCTGCGGCCGGGCGCCGGCGGCGGCCAGGCGTTGCCAGCGCTCGGAGCCCATGACCTCCTCGAAGGCGGCGAAGGCCAGGCGGGCGTTGGCGATGCCGGCCTTGCCCTTGAGCTCCGGCTTGCCCAGGCCGTCGAGCCGCTTGTCGATCTCGGTGTCGACGCGGCTGACGAAGAAGGAGGCGACCGACTCGATCGCGGCCAGGTTGAGCCCCTTGGCCTGCGCGGCCTCCAGGCCGGCCAGCCAGGCGTCCATGACCTGGCGGTAGCGCTCCAGGGAGAAGATCAGCGTGACGTTGACGCTGATGCCCTCCGAGAGCGCCTGCGTGATGGCCGGCAGGCCCTCGACGGTGGCCGGGATCTTGATGTGCAGGTTGGGGCGGTCGACCAGCCACCACAGCGCGCGCGCCTCGGCGATGGTCTTGTCGGTGTCGCGCGCCAGGCGCGGGTCCACCTCCAGCGACACGCGGCCGTCCACGCCGCCGGTGGCGTCGTAGACCGGGCGCAGCACGTCGGCGGCCCAGCGGATGTCGTAGGCGGTGATCGCCCGCACGGCCTCGCCGACGTCGACACCGCGCACGTGCAGGTCGTGCAACTGGGTGTCGTAGGCATCGCCCTTGGCCAGCGCCGAGGCGAAGATCGTCGGGTTGGAGGTGACGCCGACCACGTTCTTCTCGCGGATCAGCTGCTCCAGGTTGCCGCTGCGCAGGCGCTCGCGGCTGATGTCGTCCAGCCAGATGGCCACACCGCTGGCGGCCAGCTTGCGAAGGTTCTCGCTCATTGTCAGTTTCCCGTCGTCTCGCCCTTGTCGTGACCGAGCTTGGCCAGCGAGGCCTTGGCGGCCGCGGCCACGCGCTCGGCCGTGAGGCCGAACTGCTCGTACAGCGTCTTGTACGGCGCGGAGGCGCCGAAGTGCTCCAGCGAGACCACCTCGCCGTGCTCCCCGACGAACTCGCGCCAGCCCAGCGCAATGCCCGCCTCGACGGCGACGCGCGCCTTCACCGAGGGCGGCAGCACCGTCTGCCGGTATGCGGAGTCCTGCCCCTGGAACCACTCGACACACGGCATCGAGACCACTCGTGCCGGGATGTCCTGGGCCTCCAGGAGTTTCTGCGCGTCCATGGCGATCTCGACCTCGCTGCCGGTGGCGATCAGGATCACCTTCGGCTGCGGGGCGGAGGACTCGCTGAGCACGTAACCGCCGCGGGCCACGCCATCGGCGGCGGAGCCCTCGTAGACCGGGAGGTTCTGGCGGGTCAGCGCCAGCGCCGCCGGGCGGTCGGTGTGCTCCAGGATGGTCTTCCAGGCGGCCGCCGTCTCGGTGGCGTCGGCCGGCCGTACCACGTCGAGACCGGGGATCGCGCGCAGCGCCCACAGGTGCTCGACCGGCTGGTGCGTCGGGCCGTCCTCGCCGAGGCCGATGGAGTCGTGCGTCCACACGTAGGTGACCGGCAGCTTCATCAGGGCCGCGAGCCGTACGGCAGGCCGCATGTAGTCGGAGAAGACCAGGAAGGTGCCGCCGTAGGGGCGGGTCTTGCCGTGCAGCGCGATGCCGTTGAGGATCGCGCCCATGCCGTGCTCGCGGATGCCGAAGTGCAGCGTGCGGCCGTAGCGGTTGCCCGGGAACTCCTTGGTCTGGTGCTCGTCCGGGATGAAGCTCGGCTCGCCCTTCATCGTGGTGTTGTTCGACTCGGCCAGGTCGGCGCTGCCGCCCCACAGCTCGGGCAGCACCGGCGCGAGCGCGTTGAGCACCTCGCCGGAGGCCTTGCGGGTGGCGATCGAGGCGCCGGGCTCGAAGGTCGGCAGGGCCTCGCTCCAGCCCTGGGGCAGCTCGTGGCGGCCCAGGCGGTCGAAGAGCTCGGCGCGCTCGGGGTTGTTGACCCGCCAGTCGGCGTAGGCCTTGTCCCAGTCGGCGCGCACGGCCTGCGCGCGGTCGGCGACGGCGCGGGCGTGCTCCAGCACCTCGGCCGGGACGTCGAAGGACTTCTCCGGGTCCATGCCCATGACCTGCTTGGTGGCGGCGACCTCGGCGGCGCCGAGCGCCGAGCCGTGGATCTTGCCGGTGTTCTGCTTGCCGGGCGAGGGCCAGCCGATGATGGTGCGCAGCCGGATGAAGGAGGGCCGGTCGGTCTCCTCGCGGCTGGCCTCCAGCGCCTCGTGCAGGGCCTGGACGTTCTCCACGTAGGAGCCGCCCTCGGTCCAGTCGACGGTCTGGACGTGCCAGCCGTAGGCCTCGTAGCGCTTGGTGATGTCCTCCGACAGGGCGATCTGGGTGTCGTCCTCGATGGAGATGTGGTTGCTGTCGAAGACGACCGTCAGGTTGCCCAGCTTCTGGTGGCCGGCCAGGGCGCTGACCTCGTGGCTGATGCCCTCCTCGATGTCGCCCTCGGAGGCGATGCACCAGATGTGGTGGTCGAAGGGGCTGGCGCCGGCCTCGGCGTCCGGGTCGAACAGGCCGCGCTCGCGGCGGGCGGCCATCGCCATGCCGACCGCGTTGCCGATGCCCTGCCCGAGCGGGCCGGTGGTGGTCTCGACGCCCGCGGTGTGCCCGTGCTCGGGGTGGCCGGGGGTGAGGCTGTCCCACTGGCGCAGCCGCTTGAGGTCCTCCAGGCCCAGCCCGTAACCGGACAGGTAGAGCTGGATGTAAAGGGTCAGGCTGGAATGCCCCGCGGACAGGACGAACCGGTCTCGGCCCGCCCACGTGGGGTCGGCCGGGTCGTGGCGCATGGTGCGCTGGAAAAGCAGATATGCGGCAGGGGCCAGGCTCATGGCGGTGCCGGGGTGACCCGAGCCCGCCTTCTCCACTGCGTCCATTGCCAGGGCACGGACGACGTCGACCGCCTTACGGTCGAGATCCGTCCACTCCAGGATGCTCACGTGCCTATCTCCGCAATCTCGTTGTCTTAGGTGTTCGGCTTTTCCCGCCCACACGGGACCATAACCGAGTCGACCTTGCAGGCTGTTCCCAACACCCCGTTGACCGGACCGCGGCTCCCGGCGACTACAGTTGCTGTGTTCGTAAGGGATCCGCTACATCAGAGGTTACGCGTTGACTCCGCAACAGCCGGAAGCGCCTTGGCGGTGCTGACCAACAGGCAGGCGACCGTCCCCCCGGGGACCGGCGCCCCACGCCAGGCTTCCCGATCGTTCGGCGCGGTCCTCGGGGCCTATGTCGCCCTGACCAAACCCCGGATCATCGAGCTGTTGCTGATCACGACGCTACCGGTGATGTTCCTCGCCGCCAAGGGGCTGCCCGACCTGTGGACGTCCCTGTCCGTGATGGTCTTCGGCACCTTGTCGGCCGGCAGCGCCAACGTGCTCAACTGCTACGTCGACCGTGACATCGACGTCAAGATGCGCCGCACCCGCAAGCGGCCGCTGGCCAGGCACACCGTCGAGCCGCGCAACGCGCTGATCTTCGGCATCGTGCTGGGCCTCCTGTCGCTGGTCGGGCTCTGGGTGACCACCAACTGGCTGGCCGCGGCCATGTCCACCGGCGCCATCCTGTTCTACGTCTTCGTCTACTCGATGTGGCTCAAGCGCCGCACCAAGCAGAACATCGTGTGGGGCGGCATCGCCGGCTGCATGCCGGTCATGATCGGCTGGGCCGGCATCACCGGCGAACTGGCCTGGGCGCCGTTCGTGCTGTTCGGCGTGGTGTTCTTCTGGACGCCGCCGCACACCTGGACGCTGGCGATGCGGTACAAGGAGGACTACGCGGCGGCCGAGGTGCCGATGCTGCCGGTGGTCGCCACCGAGCGCCGCGTGGTGCTGGAGTCGATCGCCTACACCTGGGCGACGGTGGCCTGCTCGCTGCTGCTGTGGCCGGTCGCGCAGACCACGCTCTTCTATCCCGCCGTCGCCGCCGTGCTCGGCGTGGTGTGCCTGTGGGAGGTGTACGCGCTGCTGCGCCGCCTCAACTCCGGCAAGAGCGGCGTGGCGCTGCGGCCCATGCGCTTCTTCCACTGGTCCAACGCCTATCTGGCGTTGCTCTTCCTCGCCGTCGCGATCGACCCGCTGCTGGCCTGACGATCCTCCGGACGGTACGGCTTGGCCGTACGCCGGAGGATCCTCTATGCTGAACATGTGAATACCTATTCAGATGTTTTGGATTCTTGCGCGGCGCGGGCCGAGGCGGCGAGACCGCACATGGTGACGATGGAGGAGGCCACCCGGCTGGCCGACCTGTTCCGCCTGCTGGGCGACCCCACCCGGGCGAGGCTGCTCTACGCCCTGCTGGAGGCGGGGGAGATGTGCGTGCACGACCTGGCGGCCGAGGTCGAGGTGACCGACACCGCGGTGTCGCACGCGTTGCGGCTGCTGCGCACGGCGGAGATCGTCTCCACCCGCCGCGCCGGCCGGATGATCTACTACCGGCTGGCCGACGCGCACGTCCGCATGCTGCTCGACCTGAGCCGTGAGCACCTGAGGGAGGTCTCCGATGGCCGGTGAGCACGGGCACGGCCACGGCCACGCCGTGGAGGCGAACGCGGACAAGCGCTACCTGTGGGGCGCGCTGCTCCTGCTGGTCGGCTACATGGCGGTCGAGGTCGTCATCGGCTTCATCGCCAACTCGATGGCGCTTATCGCCGACGCCGCCCACATGCTGACCGACGCCAGCGCGATCGTGCTGGCCCTGATCGCCATGCGCATCGCCGCCCGGCCCGCGCGCGGCGCCTACACCTTCGGCTACAAGCGCGCCGAGATCCTGTCCGCGCAGATCAACGGCGCGACGCTGCTCCTGCTGACGGTCTACTTCGTCTACGAGGGCATCAACCGGATCATCGATCCCCCCGAGGTCAAGGGCCCGCTGGTGCTGGTCACCGCGCTCACCGGGGTGGCGATCAACGCCCTGGCCGCGTGGCTGCTGTCCAAGGCCAACCGGCGCAGCCTCAACGTCGAGGGCGCCTTCCAGCACGTGCTCAACGACATGTACGCCTTCATCGCCACCGCCGCCTCCGGCCTGATCGTCTGGCTGACCGGCTTCGCGCAGGCCGACGCCATCGCCGCGCTCGTGGTGGCCGCGCTGATGGCCTACGCCGGCTGGGGCCTGATCCGCGACTCGGGCCGCGTGCTGCTCCAGGCCGCGCCCAGCGACCTCGACCCCGACGAGATCGGCGCGGTCCTCGCCGCCGAGCCCGAGGTGCTGGAGGTGCACGACCTGCACGTCTGGACGGTGACCAGCGGCTACCCGACGCTGTCGGCGCACGTCATCGTCAAGGAGAGCTGCGACACCTGCCACGAGGTGCGCGAGCGGCTCGCCGGCCTGCTCCACGACCGGTTCGGGATCGAGCACACCACGCTTCAGGTAGATCATGGCGCCGAGGCCCACTGCGCCGATCCCCACGGACCGCGTCACCTGGGCGGGACACCTCTGACCTAGTCCGTTACAGTCACACTATGGCGTCCCGTGATCCACGCTGGGTGTTCAAGGACCGCCCGTCGGTCTCTCTGATCATCGGGCTGGTCCTGGCCGGTCTGTGCGCGATCGTCTCCTTCTCCTTCGATGTGATCAACGGCGCGCCGGTGGCCTTCATCGTCTCTCTCGGCCTCGCTCTGGCGCCGGTGCCGCTGCTGCTGGCGGCGGTCCTGGCGCTCGACCGCATGGAGCCGGAGCCGCGCAGCAACCTGGTCTTCGCCTTCGCCTGGGGCGCGGGCGTGGCGGTGCTCGTGGCGGGCGTCATCAACTCGCTCAACCTGCGCTACCTGATGAGCGCCGCCGCGCTCGGCCCCGCCGACGCGCGCAGCATCGCCGCCACCTTCGGCGCCCCGGTCGTCGAGGAGACGATGAAGGGCCTGGTCCTGCTCGGCCTGCTGCGCTTCCGCCGCGCCGAGCTCGACGGCCCCACCGACGGCATCATCTACGCCTCCATGGTCGGCCTCGGCTTCGCGATGAGCGAGAACGTCAGCTACTACATCGCCGCACTCAACTCCGAGCAGGGCGTGCAGGGGCTGGCCGTCACCGTCGTGCTGCGCGGCATCCTGTCGCCCTTCGCGCACCCGCTGTTCACCTCGATGATCGGCATCGCCGTCGCCTACGCCGCCCAGCGCCGCGGGCCCGACCGGGCGCTGATCATCCTGGCCGGCTGGGTCGGCGCCATGCTGCTGCACGGGCTCTGGAACGGCCTGGCCTCCTACGGCGGGGCGGCCGGCCTGGCGATCGCCTACGGCACGCTGCTGGTGGTGCTGCTGGCCCTGATGGTGGTCATCTGGCGCGACCGGCGGCGCATCGTCCGGCTGCTGCAGCGCTACCTGCCGCCGTACGAGCCGACCAAGCTGGTGGACCAGGCCGACATCTACATGCTGTCGGCGATCTCCCGGCGGCGGCAGGCCCGGCAGTGGGCGCAGGCGCACGGGGGCAAGGAGGGGCTGCGCGCGATGAGCGACTACCAGCTCGCCGCCACCGAGCTCGGCCTGCTGCACGAGCGCGCCGAGCGGCACATCGTGGACGACCACACCTTCCACGAGGAGCAGCGGGCGCTGCTGGAGTGCATGGCCGCCGCGCGCTCGCGCTTCCCGGTGCCCGACCAGCACGCCGCCTCGATGGCGATGGGCACCCCGCCGCCCGGCTACGCGCCGGGCGCGCCGCCCGCCTGAAGGATGGCGTCCAGGGAGCGCTCGGGCGGGCCGGGGAAGACCGGCTCGGAGCTCAGCAGGGCGTCGCTCAGGCCCTTGGCGGTGGCCAGCAGCTCGCGGGCGGCGTACAGGTAGGTGCTCTCCGGCCACTTGGCGGCCGAGTCGTCGCCCACGCCGAAGGCGTCCAGGCCGGCCGTACGGCACAGCGCGACCGCGCGGGGCAGGTGGAAGGCCTGGGTGATCACGGTCACCTTGGCGGCGCCGAAGACGTGCCTGGCCCGCACGCAGGAGTCCCAGGTGTCGAAGCCGGCGTAGTCGAGCACCATGCGCCCGGCGGGCACGCCGCGCGCGGTCAGGTAGTCGCGCATCGCGCTCGGCTCGTCGTAGCCGACCCGGCTGTTGTCGCCCGACAGCAGCAGGGCCTTCACCTTGCCGGTGCGGTACAGCTCGGCGGCCAGGTCGAGGCGGGCCGCCAGCATGGGGGAGGGCCGGCCGCCGTACAGCCCGGCGCCGAGCACCAGCGCGGTCGGCGCGTACGGCACGCTCCCCGGCCAGTCCGGCGCCTGGGCGATCACCCGGTGCCGGTCGCTGGTCAGCCACGCCCAGGTGAGCGGGGCGAGTGCGAGCAGGCTCAGGACGGCGACGCCTTGAAAGCTACGACGAAGCACTTTTCGTGACAAACGGCACCTCAGGCAGGTGGGGGAGTGGCCGACCTTTCGCTACCAACCTTGACATACTCCCCCTGCTCCGCGCCGGAAACCGCGGGGGAGGGGAGGGGCCCGCGGGTGCGCAGCGAGGTGACCAGCCGGCAGGTGAAGATCCACACCAGCGAGGCGCCCAGCACGTGCAGGCCCACCAGCGCGGCCGGCACCGCGAGGAAGTACTGCAGGTAGCCGATGAAGCCCTGGGCCAGCTCGATGCCGAGCAGCGCCAGCGCGGCCCGCCGGGCCGGCTTGGGCGCGTCGGTCACGTGCAGCGCGAACAGCAACGCGAAGGTCAGGCCCACGACCAGGTAGACCACGTCGGCGTGCAGCCGCGCGACGGTCTCGATGTCGAAGTCGAAGCGCGAGGCGATCGCGTCGCCCGAGTGCGGTCCGGTCCCGGTGACCACCACGCCCGCCACCAGCAGCACCGCCACCGCCCCGACCAGGACGTACCCCAGGCGCACGATGTCGCGGTGCACCAGCCGCCGCACCGGACCGTCGCCCTCCTTGGCACGGGCGTAGAGCATCCAGGCCGCCGCCGTCATCAGGATCGACAGCAGGAAGTGCACGCTCACCGTCACCGGGTTGAGCGCCGTCTTCACCACCAGGCCGCCCCACAGGCCCTGCACCGCGCAGCCGATCGGCTGCAGCCAGGCCAGCCTGACCAGCACCGGGCGGCGCGGGAACTGCCGCATCGCCACCACCAGCACGGCCACGCCCACCGCGAGCACCAGGAAGGTCAGCAGCCGGTTCCCGAACTCGATCAGCGTGTTGATCAGCGGGATGTCCTCGTGCGCGGCCGGGACGTAGCTGTCCGGGGTGCACTTGGGCCAGGTCGGGCAGCCCAGTCCCGAGCCGGTCACCCGCACGGCGGCGCCGGTCACGGTGATGAGCGAGTTGACCACCACGGCGGCCAACGCCCACGCGGTCATCGTCCGAGGCTGGAGCAGTTTCACGTCCTCGATGGTAGGCGGCGGGGTGACCGGTCCCGCCCTTAGGGTGACGGCATGCAGCGAGGATCCTTATGGACGGGCCGCGTCGGCCTGCTGACGGCCGGCGCCGCGACGGCGGCGGCACTGGTGACCTGGTGGGCCACGAGCATCCCCGGCGGGTGGTTCGGCGGACTGCTGGCGGCCGGGACGGCGTGGCTGGTGGTGGGCCTCGCGTGGCTCGCCGGGCTGGTCACCGTGCTGGCCCTGCGCCTGCGGCCGGCCAGGCTCTGGAGCTGGGCGGTGGCCCCCGTGCTGCTCGTGGCGACTTACGGGCTGGTCAAGGCCGACGTGCCGCTGCTCGTCCGCTTCCACCTGTCGGAGCCGGCGCTGACGGCCTTCGCCTCCTCCGGCTTCACCGCCGGGGTCCAGGGGGCGTCGGTCGGGCTCTACGACATCGAGTTCGCCGAGAACCTCCCCGAGGGGGCGCTGCTCGTGGTGCGGGACTCCGGGTTCATCGACCGGTACGGCTTCGCCTGGTTCCCCGAGGGGGTGCCGGCAAAGCCGGACCCGACGGCCTACGAGCACTTGTCGGGCGACTGGTACGTCTACACCTGGCGCTTCTAGCCCCGGCCCAAAAGTCGCCGGCTCGTGACCGGGTCTGGATGTGACGCCGGTACCGTCGCAAGCGTGATCGACGTGCATCTCGGTCCCGACGACCTGGCCCGCATCCGGTTCGCGCGCTCCCCGCTGGCCGAGACCGTGGCCAGCGTGCAGGTGCTGGGCGACCCGAGCCGGCAGGAGGCCTTCCGCCCCTGGCTGGCCTCGGTCACGCCGCTGCTCGGCGGGCTGCGGCTGGAGCTGCTGGGCGCCCTGGTGGGCGGCCCGCACTTCTCGGCCGACTTCCTGACGCCGGCCCCGGAGGTGGCGGGCGCGGAGTTCGAGGCCGAGCTGGAGCGGGTCCGCGCCACCCCCGCGGCCGAGGTGCGCGCCTCGATCGACGAGCTGCGCGGCGACGGCCCGGTGCCGGAGCGGCTGGCGGGCCTGTACGACGGCCCGGAGCGCGAGCTCGGCCGACTGGCCGAGGAGCTGGCCGCCTACTGGCGGGTCGCGGTGCGGCCGGTGTGGCCGCGGCTGCGCGCGCTGGCCGACGCCGACCTGGGCTACCGGGCGCAGGCGGTGACCACGGGCGGGCTGGCCAAGCTGCTGGCCGACCTGCACCCGGGCATCGAGCGCGGCGGGCCCGGCATGCGGATCCTGACGCCCGCGTGGGACGGGGAGCATCTGCTGCGCGGGTGCGGGCTGGTGCTGGTGCCGTGTGTGTTCGCCTGGCCGCGACTGGTGATGCGCTTCGACGAGCCGAGGCCGTCGATGTTCGCCTATCCGCCGCGCGGGTTCGCCACGGTCTGGGACCGCGCGCCGCGGACCAGGGGGGAGCCGCTGGGCGAGCTGATCGGGCACAGCCGGGCGCGGCTGCTGGCCCATCTGGACCTGCCGTTGTCGACCACGCAGCTCGCCGCCGAGGTGGGGCTCACGCCGGCCGCGGTCAGCCAGCATCTGTCGGTGCTGCGCCGTACCAGCCTGGTGACTTCGCGGCGGGACGGCAGGGCGGTGTTGTACCAGCGGACGTCGCTGGCGACCGAGTTGCTCCGCCAGACCGGATAAACGGGTATTGACCCTCCCAGTAGCACACGCCGATGGGTTAAGGTATGTGACATATTACTGAGGAGGTGAGGGATGCCGGACGTGATCGTCGTCGGCGCCGGCGTCGTCGGGGCCGCCTGCGCGTACTACGCGGCGCGCGCGGGCCTCGACGTGGCCGTGCTGGACCGCGGGCCGGTGTCCGGCGGGACCACCGGCGCCGGCGAGGGCAACATCCTGGTCTCCGACAAGGAGCCCGGGCCCGAGCTCGACCTGGCCGTGCACTCCAACCGCCTCTGGCGCGAGCTGGCCGAGGTCGCCGACTTCGAGTTCGAGGCCAAGGGCGGCCTGGTCGTCGCCGAGACGCCCGAGGTGCTCGCCCAGCTCACCGCGCTGGCCGCCAAGCAGGACGTCGAGCACACCGTCGCCGCCGGCTTGCACGCCTACGAGCCGCACCTGGCCGGCGGGCTGGCCGGCGGGGTGTTCTACCCGCAGGACGCCCAGGTGCAGCCCATGCTCGCCGCCGCCCGGCTGATCCGCGCCGCGCAGGACAACTACGGCCACGGCGCGCTCCAACTGCGCACCGGCGTCGAGGTGCGTGGTGTGCGCGTCGAGCGCGGGCGCGTCACCGGCGTGCGCACCTCCGCCGGCGACATCCTGGCCGGAGCCGTGATCAACGCCGCCGGCACCTGGGGCGGCGAGGTCGCCGCCCTGGCCGGGGTCAGCCTGCCGATCATGCCCAGGCGCGGCTTCATCCTGGTCACCGAGCCGCTGGCCGAGCCCCTGGTGCGGCACAAGGTCTACACCGCGGCCTACGTGACCAACGTGGCCAGCGACAACGCCGGGCTGGAGACCTCCGCCGTGGTCGAGGGCACGCCCGCCGGGACGGTCCTCATCGGGGCCAGCCGCGAGCGGGTCGGCTTCGACCGCACGCTCTCGCTCACCGTGCTCAAGCGGCTGGCCGCCCAGGCCGTGGCGCTCTTCCCGGTCCTGCGGGAGCGGCGCGTGATCCGCACCTACTGCGGCTTCCGCCCCTACTGCCCCGATCACCTGCCGGTCATCGGCGCCGATCCGCGCGTGCGCGGGCTCTACCACGCCTGCGGGCACGAGGGCGCGGGCATCGGCCTGGCGCCGGCCACCGGCGCCCTGCTGGCCCAGCTCCTCAGCGGCCAGTCGCCCGCGCTCGACCTGCACCCGTTTCGCCCCGACCGTTTCGAGGACGCATGAACCAGGACGGATTCGAGATCACGGTGGACGGCCGTCCCGTGCCGGTGCGCCCCGGGCAGAGCATCGGCGCCGCCCTGCACGCCGCCGGCATCCGCTCGTGGCGGCGCACCCGCTTCGGCGCGCGGCCCCGCGGCCTGTTCTGCGGCATCGGCGTCTGCTTCGACTGCCTCCTCAGCGTCAACGGCGCACCCGAACAACGCGCCTGCCTGGTGGAGGCCCGGCCCGGAGACTCGGTGAGCACCTCATGACCGGCACCATGACCGGCAACATGACCGGCTACGACCTGCTCGTCGTCGGAGGCGGCCCGGCGGGCGTCGCCGGCGCGCTGACCGCGGCCCGGGCGGGCCTGCGCGTCGCCCTGCTCGACGCCGGCCCGCGCCTGGGCGGCCAGTACTTCCGCCACCTGCCCGGCGCCACCGACGGCAAGCTCCACCACGGCCTCGACCGGTTCCTCCGGCAGAGCGACGCCCTGCACGCCTCGGCCGACGTGCTCCTCGGACACCGGGTCTGGACGATCACCCGCGACCCGGCCGGCTTCACCGTGCAGGCGCTGGCCGGCGAGCGTGAGGAGGAACCGGTCGCCCTGCGCGGCGCGGCGGTGCTGATCGCCACCGGCGCCCACGACCGGCCCCTGCCCTTCCCCGGCTGGGACCTGCCCGGCGTGCTCACCCCCGGCGGCGCGCAGGCGTTGCTCAAGGGACACGGCGTCGCCGCCGGGCGGCGCGTGGTCGTCGCCGGCACCGGCCCGTTCCTGCTCCCCGTGGCCGCCGGGCTGGCCCGCGCCGGGGTGAAGGTGGCCGCGGTGCTGGAGGCCTCCGGCGGGCTCGGCCTGGCCAGGCACCCGGTCCTGGCCGCCGCCAAGGCGGGCGAGGCGGCCGGGTACGCCGCCACCCTGGTACGGCACCGCGTGCCGTACCGCACGAGAAGCGCGGTGGTACGGGCGCACGGCGACGATGAGGTCACCCACGTCACCGTCGCCCGGCTGGACCGCGACTGGCGCGTGCGCTCCACCGAGACCGTCGAGTGCGACACCGTGGCGGTCGGCTACGGCTTCCTGCCGCAGATCGAGCTCGCCACCCAGCTCGGCTGCGCCAGTGCCAACGACGCCGACGGCAGCCCGATCCTCACCGTGGACCAGGAGCAGCGCACCAGCGTCCCGGGCGTCTACGCGGCGGGCGAGCCCGCCGGGGTGGGCGGCGCGGCACTGGCCGAGATCGAGGGCCGCATCGCCGGTCACGCGGTCGCCGGACTCGCCGTCCCCGAGCACCTGCTGCTGCGCCGTACCAGACTGCGCTCCTTCGCCCGCGCGCTGCAGGAGGCCTACCCCGTGCGGCCCGGCTGGCAGGACTGGCTGGCCGCCGACACCCTCGTGTGCCGCTGCGAGGAGGTGCCGCTCAGCGCCGTCCGCGAGGCGCAGGAGCTCGGCGCCACCGACGCGCGCTCCATCAAACTGCTGGCCCGCCCAGGCATGGGCTGGTGCCAGGGCCGGATGTGCGGCTACGCCGTCTCCTGCCTCGCCGGGGAGGCGCCCCAGGCTCCCCGGCGTCCCGTCGCCCAGCCGATCACGCTCGGCTCGCTTGAGAGGATCTCCGATGACCAACCGCGTTAAGCCCTGGCAGGGCATCATGGTCGCCACGGCGCTGCCCCTGCGCGCCGACCTGTCGGTCGACTACGACGCCTACGCCGAGCACTGCCGGTGGCTGGTGGACAGCGGTTGCGACGGCGTGGTGCCCAACGGCTCGCTGGGCGAGTACCAGACGCTGACCCCCGAGGAGCGCGCCCGCGTGGTCGAGGTCGCGGTGGAGGCCGTCGGCGGGCGCAACGTGATGCCGGGCGTGGGCGCCTACGGCTCGGCCGAGTCGCGCCGCTGGGCCGAGCACGCCGCCTCGCTGGGCTGCGGGTCTGTGCTGCTGCTGCCGCCGAACGCCTACCGCGCCGACGAGCGCACGGTGATCGCCCACTACCGCGAGGTGGCGGAGGCGGGCGTGCCGATCGTGGCCTACAACAACCCCTTCGACACCAAGATCGACCTGACTCCGCGACTGCTGGCCACTCTGCACGAGGAGGGGCTGGCGGTCGCGGTCAAGGAGTTCACCGGCGACCCGCGCCGGGCCTACGAGCTGGCCGAGCTCGCCCCGGGCCTGGACCTGCTGATCGGCTCCGACGACGCGCTGCTGGAGCTGGCCCTGGCCGGCGCGGTGGGCTGGATCGCCGGCTACCCGAACGCGCTGCCGGTCTCCAGCGCCGAGCTCTACCACGCCGCCCTCGCCGGTGACCTGGAGACGGCGCTGCCGCTCTACCGCAAGCTGCACGAGCTGCTGCGCTGGGACGCCAAGACCGAGTTCGTCCAGGCGATCAAGCTCTCCATGGACCTCGCCGGCCGCTACGGCGGCCCGTGCCGCGCGCCGCGGCTGCCGCTGCTGCCCGACATGGAGACCTCGATCCGCGCGGCCACCGAGAAGGCGCTGGCGGAGGGGCTGCGATGAGGACCAAGCGCGTCTTCCACGCCGTCGACTCCCACACCGAGGGCATGCCCACCCGGGTGATCGTCGGCGGCGTCGGGGTGATCCCGGGCGCCTCGATGGCCGAGCGCCGCATCTACTTCCGCGACAACTACGACCACATCAAGCAGTTGCTGATGAACGAGCCGCGCGGGCACGCGGCGATGAGCGGCGCCATCCTGCAGCCGCCCACCCGGCCCGACGCCGACTGGGGCGTGCTGTTCATCGAGGTGTCCGGCTACCTGCCGATGTGCGGGCACGGCACCATCGGGGTGGCGACCGTGCTGGTCGAGACCGGCATGGTCGAGGTGACCGAGCCGGTCACCACCGTGCGCCTGGAGGTGCCGGCCGGGCTGGTCGAGGTGGACGTGGCCGTGGACGACGGCCGGGCGATGGCGGTCACGCTGCGGAACGTGCCGGCCTACGCCGACCGGCTCGACGCCTCGGTCGAGGTGCCGGGCTTCGGCGCCATCCGCTACGACCTGGCCTACGGCGGCAACTTCTACGCCATCGTCTCGCTGGACGACTACAAGCTGCCCTTCGACCGGGCCGCGAAGAACGAGATCATCGCGGCCGGCCTGGCCACGATGGAGGCGATCAACGCCGCCGGCGAGCCCGTGCACGCCGAGGACGAGCGCATCCGCGGCTGCCACCACGTCTACTTCGCCGCGCCCGGCTCCACCGCCGAGCACTCCCGGCACGCCATGGCCATCCACCCCGGCTGGTTCGACCGCTCGCCGTGCGGCACCGGCACCAGCGCCCGGCTGGCCCAGTTGCACGCGCGCGGCGAGCTGCCCCTGGAGCGCGACTTCGTCAACGAGTCGTTCATCGGCACCCGCTTCATCGGCCGGCTGATCGGCGAGACCACCGTCGGCGGGCGGCCGGCCGTGCTGCCGACGATCACCGGGCGGGCCTGGGTCACCGGGACCGCCCAGTACTTCCTCGACCCGCGCGACCCGTTCCCCGAGGGCTTCATCCTGTGATCATCGAGACTGTCGACTACCACACCGGTGGCGAGCCGTTCCGGATCGTCACCGGTGGCGGGCCGGACATCCCCGGCGCTTCCGTGCTCGACCGGCGGGCCAACGCGGCCCGGCCGGAGTTCGACGCGGTCCGGCGGCTGCTGTGCCACGAGCCGCGCGGGCACGACGACATGTACGGCTGCTTCCTCGTCCCGCCGGACTCGCCCGGCGCGCACCTGGGCGTGCTGTTCTGGCACAAGGACGGCTACTCCACCGCCTGCGGGCACGGCACCATCGCGCTGGGCGTGCACGCCGTGCAGGAGGGCCTGGTCGAGGCGGCCGCCGACGGCGAGACCGACGTCGTCGTCGACGTGCCATCCGGCCGTGTCACGGCCCGGGTGCGGTGCTCCGGCGGGCGCGTCACCGGCGTCGTCTTCCGCAACGTCGTCTCCTCCGTGCTGGCCCGCGGCGTGCCCGCCGCCGGGGCCGAGGCCGACCTGGCGTACGGCGGAGCCGTCTACGCCTCGGTGCCCGCGGCCGCCTTCGGGCTCTCGGTGACACCCGGCGACCTGCCCGAGCTGATCGCGCTGGGCCGCCGGATCAAGGCGGAGCTGGCCGGGCACCCGGCCACCGCGCACCCGGAGGAGCCCCGGCTGTCCGGCGTCTACGGCGTGATCTTCCACGAGGAGCTCGGCCCCGGGCACCAGCGCAACGTCACCGTCTTCGCCGACGGCGAGGTCGACCGCTCGCCGTGCGGCTCCGGCACCGCCGCCCGGCTCGCGCTGCTGCACGAGGACGGCTTCGAGGGGCCGCTCACGCACGAGAGCATCGTCGGCAGCGTCTTCACCGGGCGGGTGGCCGAGGTCGTGGACGGCGGGATCGTGCCGGAGATCGAGGGCATCGCCTACCGGACCGGGCGGCACACGTTCGAGCTGGATCCTGATGACCCGATCGGCACCGGTTTCAGCCTTCGATGAGTGGTTTCGGGGGAATGAGTTCTATGCGGACCGGGGTGAAGCACCGCGCCCTTCGCTCCGGTTCGCCCGATCACTCCATACTTGGCACATGACCGCCGCCCTGCCGTACCTGGACGCCGACACCGTCACGCGCCTCGTGCCGGTGTCCCACGCGATCCAGGTCCTCGAGAACGCCCTGCGCGCCGGGCTCGACCCCGAGACCACCCCGCCGCGCTCGCACGTCGACCTGGCCGGCGGCCAGTTGCTCATGATGCCCGCCGGGGGACCGGCCTACGCCGGGGTCAAGATCGTCAGCGTCGCGCCGGACAACCCGCGGCGGGGGCTGCCCCGGATCCAGGGCACGTACCTGCTGTTCGACCGGGACACCCTCGCGCCGCTCGCCGTGCTCGACGGGGTCGCGCTCACCTCGCTGCGCACCCCGGCGGTCTCCGCGGTCGCCGTGCGGCACCTCGCCTCGCCCGACGCCCGCCGGCTGACCGTCTTCGGGACCGGGCCGCAGGCCTGGGCGCACATCACCGCCATCCGCGCCGTCCGGCCCATCGAGCACGTCACCCTCATCGGGCGCGACGTCGCCCGGGCCGAGGCCCTCGCCCACCACTGCCGCGCCCTCGGCCTCACCGTCGAGGCCGGGTACGGCGGCGCCGTCTCGTCCAACCTCACCACCTGGCCCACCGAACCCCTCCTCCCGGCTCCTTCGCCGGAAGGCCCCGCGGCCGGCCCGGTGGACGGCCCGCCGGGCGACCGGGAGAGGCCGAAGGTGGGCTCCCCGGGCAACCGCGTGTGGCCCCTGGACGAGCCGCGCCCGACCACCCCGATCCGCCGCCCCACCAGGCCCACCGGACGCGAGGTCACCCCGGCCCGTGCGGTGGCCGAGGCCGACATCGTGGCCTGCTGCACCACCTCCAGAAACCCGCTCTTCCCCGGTAAGCTCGCCCGCGACGGCGTCACCGTGGTCGCCGTCGGTTCCCACGAGCCCGACGCCCGCGAGGTCGACGACGATCTCGTGGCTCGTTCCACCGTGGTCGTCGAGGCTCTCGTGGCCGCGCTGGCCGAGGCCGGGGATGTGATCGTCCCTGTCCGGAACGGTACGATCACGACTGGTCATCTCGCCGGGAACCTCGCCGATCTGGTGGCCGGACGGGTGGTCGCCGGGCCGGGGCCGAGACTGTTCAAGAGCGTGGGCATGGCCTGGGAAGATCTGGTGGTCGCCGCGGCCGCCTACGAAGCGTGGCGCTGACGGAAGGATGTGCGGGATGCAGGGTCGGCTCGATCTGCCGATGGTCGGGGAGCGGCAGAGCCTGCGCGAGCAGGTGGCCGACGCGCTGCGCGCGGCGCTCATCACGGGCGAGATGCGTCCCGGGGTGGTCTACTCCGCACCCGTGCTCGCCGCCCAGTTCGGCGTCTCCGCCACGCCGGTCCGTGAGGCGATGCTCGACCTGGCCAAGGAGGGTCTGGTCGAGGCGGTGCGCAACAAGGGCTTCCGGGTGACCGAGCTGTCGGAGCGCGACCTCGACGAGCTGACCCAGATCCGCGAGCTCATCGAGGTCCCGACCGTCGCCCGGCTGGCCGATCCGGTCCACCACGCCGCCTTCGAGCGCATCCGGCCGATCGCCGAGGAGATCGTCGCCGCCGCCGAGCGGGGCGACCTGCTGGAGTACATCGACGCCGACCTGCGCTTCCACGTGGAGCTGCTGTCGCTGGCCGGGAACGCGCACCTGGTCGAGGTGGTGCGCGACCTGCGCAGCCGCGCGCGGCTGTACGGCCTGTCGCAGCTCGCCCAGCAGGGCACCCTCGTCGACTCCGCGCGCGAGCACCTGGAGCTGCTCGACCGGCTGACCGCCGGCGACGCCGAGGGCGCGCGGCAGCTCATGGGCCAGCACATCGGCAAGGTCCGCGGCATCTGGGCGAGCCCCGACGCCTGAGCGGGGCGCGGTCAGCGGCTGCGGGTGGCGCCCAGGCTGGCCGCGATGATGCACGTGATGGCCACCCACTGCTGCACCTGCAGGATCTCGCCGAGCAGCAGCAGCCCGATCATCGCCGCGGCCGCCGGTTCCAGGCTCATGAGCACCCCGAAGACCTGCTTCGGCATCCGCCGGAGCGCCTGCAGTTCGAGCGAGTAGGGGATGACCGAGGACAGCAGCCCCACCCCGAGCCCGATGAGCAGCAGTTCGGGGGTGAGCAGGTCGCTGCCGCCGGTGGTGATGCCGACGGGCGCGATGAACACCGCCGAGGCGATCATCGCGAAGGCCAGCCCGGTCGTGCCGGGGAAGCGGCTGCCCGCGGCGGCCGACAGCAGGATGTAGCCCGCCCAGCAGGCCCCCGCGACCAGCGCGAAGCCGATGCCGAGCCAGCTCACCGACGACGAGTCGCCCCAGGGCGCCATCAGCAGCACCCCGGCCGCCGCCAGCCCGATCCACAGCAGGTCGAGCCGCCGCCGGGAGGCGGCCACGGCGACGCCCAGCGGCCCGAGGAACTCGATCGCCACCGCGATGCCCATCGGCAGCCGCTGCAGCGACTCGTAGAACGACAGGTTCATCAGCGCGAGCGTGGCGCCGAAGCCCAGCCCGACCGCCCAGTCGCGCCAGGCCAGCCCCTTGAGCCGCGGCCTGGCCACGATGCCCATGATCAGCGCCCCGGCCGCGATACGCAGGAACACCACCGCGCTCGGCGGCAGCACGCTGAACAGCTCCTTGGCGAAGCCCGCGCCGAGCTGCACCGAGAAGATGGCCAGCACCACGAGCCCCGACGGCGGGATCGAGTCGGCCGCGTTGCGCAGCAGCGCGCCGGCCCGCGGGAGGCCGGACTTGCCGCCGTCGAAGGGGCGGTCGAGGGCGTTGACGGTCACCGGGCAGGCTCCTCACGAATGTCGGGAATGTCTGAGCCTACTCACCCGCTCCGACACAACCCGCACCCTGGGGCCCGCTTGACCCCCGCTTCACTCCCAGCGGAAGGTGCGGGCCGCGAGCCCGAGGGTGACGACCGTCCAGACCGCCAGGACGGCCAGCGGCCCCACCGGGAACTCCCCGGCCCCGAGCACGGCCCGCACGCCGGAGGTCAGCGCGGTGATCGGCAGCAGCGACAGCACCGGCTCGGCCGCGTCGGGGAAGGCGGCGACCGGGAAGACCACCCCGCCGCAGCCCAGCAGCACCAGGTAGACCAGGTTCGCCCCGGCCAGCGTCGCCTCCGCGCGCAGCGTGCCGGCCATCAGCAGGCCCAGGCCGCTGAAGGCCGCCGTCCCCAGCAGCAGGTACGGCAGAGCCGCCACGACCGCCCCGGCCGGCTGCCACCCGAGCGCGTAGGCGACCCCGACGATCACCAGCACCTGGAGCAGCTCGACCGCCAGCACCGCCAGCGTCTTGGCCAGCAGCAGCCCGCCCCGCGACAGCGGCGTGGCACCCAGCCGCTTGAGCACGCCGTAGCGGCGCTCGAACCCGGTGGCGATGGCCTGCCCGGTGAAGGCGGTCGACATCACCGCCAGCGCGAGCACGCCCGGGGCCAGGAAGTCCACCCGGCGGTCCGTGCCCACGTCCACCAGCGGCGCGAGGGAGAAGCCGACCAGCAGCAGGATCGGGATGATCAGCGTGAGCAGCAGCTGCTCGCCGTTGCGCAGGATGGCCCGGACCTCGGCGCCCGCCTGTGCGAGCACCATGCGGCCCAGCGGCGCCGCGCCGGGCGCGGGGGACAGGTCAAGCGTGGTCATCGCAGCTCCCGGCCGGTCAGTTCGAGGAAGACGTCTTCCAGGGTGCGGCGCTCGATGCTGAGGTCGTCGGCGGTGACGCCCTCGGCCGCGCACCAGGCCGTCACGGTGGCCAGCAGCTCGGGCCCGACCTGCCCCTCGATGATGTAGTGCCCGCTCGGCGACTCTTTGGCGGCGCTGCCGTCGGGCAGGGCGGTGAGCAGCTCCTCCAGCGCCAGGCCGGGCCGGGCGCGGAAGCGGAGCTGGCGCTCGGCGCCGGTGAGCGCGGCGGGCGTGCCCTCGGCGACGACCCGCCCGCGGTCGATGATGATCACCTGGTCGGCCAGCCGCTCGGCCTCGTCCATGTGGTGCGTCGTCAGCACCAGCGAGACGCCGGCCGCGCGCAGGTCGGTCACCAGGTCCCAGCACGCGCGGCGGGCCTGCGGGTCGAGCCCGGCGGTGGGCTCGTCGAGGAAGACCAGCTCGGGCCGGCCGATGACCGCCGCGGCCAGCGAGAGCCGCTGCTGCTGGCCGCCCGACAGCCTCCGGTAGGGCGTGCGGGCGTGCTCGTCGAGGCCCAGCCGTACCAGCAGGGCCTGCGGGTCGAGGGGGCGGGCGTAGAAGCGGGAGACCAGCCGCAGCCATTCGCCGCAGCGCATCGCGGGCGGCACGCCGCCGGCCTGGAGCATGACGCCCACCCGGGCGCGCAGCTCGCGGGCGGCCGGGTCGAGGCCGAGGATGCGGACCTTCCCGGCGTCGGCCTTGCGGAAGCCTTCGCAGATCTCGATCGTGGAGGTCTTGCCGGCGCCGTTGGGCCCGAGGATCGCCGTGACGGCGCCGCGCGCGGCCGACAGGGTGAGCCCGTCGACGGCGACGCGATCGCCGTAACGTTTGACCAGATCGATGACCTCGACGGCCGGGGAGTCCATGCCCACGAGTGTAAGGACACCCGGTCGTGGTCACCGCGTCAGGCAGCCTCGAACGCGCCTGCCGTACCGCTCGGGGGACCCGGCGGGATACCCAAGCCGGGCGTCCGTTTGGCGGGCCGTTGACCGCGAAGCGTGAAAGGGTGGTCACGTCACGAAGGAGGGTGGAATGTCAGAACGCAATGGCTACGCCCCCGGCGTTCCCTGCTGGGTGGATCTGTCGAGCACGGACACCGAGGCCTCGGCCCGGTTCTACACCGAGCTCCTCGGCTGGCGGGTGGAGTTCAGTCCCGATCCGGCCGCGGGCGGCTACGGGCAGTTCTTCGCCGGCGGCAAGGTCGTCGCGGGGATCGGCCCGACCTTCACCGAGGGCATGCCCTCGGTCTGGAACACCTACGTGGCCACCGACGACGCCGCCGCGGTGGCCGACCGGGCCAAGAACGCCGGCGGCCAGGTGGTCATCGAGCCCATGGAGGTCCTGGACCAGGGCACGATGGCCGTCCTGCAGGCCGCCGACGGCGGGTTCGTCTCCGTCTGGCAGGCCGCGGCCCACCACGGCGCCCAGCTCGTCAACGAGCCCGGCGCCTGGTGCTGGAACGAGCTCAACTCCCGCGACGTCGAGGCGGCCGAGCGCTTCTACCGGGACGTCTTCGGCTGGACCGTCGACGCCTCCACGATGGAGGTGCCGGGCCTCGGGCCCTACACCTACCGCTCCTTCCTCAGCGAGGGCCACCTGGTGGCGGGCATGGTGGAGATGTCGCCGAACTACCCCGACCAGGTGCCCTCGTTCTGGGTGCCGTACTTCGCCGTCGCCGACCTCGACGGCACCGTGGCCAAGTCGCGGGAGCTCGGCGCGAACGTGTTCATCGACCGCATGGACTCCCCGGCGGGCCCCTTCGCGCTGCTGCAGGACCCGCAGGGCGCGCTGGCCTACGTCATGGACCTCCAACGCACCGAATAACCCGAAATAGGGTAAAAAATCCGGAATATGGGATGACCGGATGGTGTTGAGATTCCTCGGCCCTCGCCGGGGCCAGTGACGGCTCCAGCGAGGGAGAGGTATTCCGCATGTCAGTGGCAGTAGAGGCCGCGTCCGCGAAGCGCACGGCCAAGGAACGCAGGGGACTGCTCCTGCTGATCCTGGGAGCGCTCTCGGCCATCGGCCCGCTCTCCATCGACATGTACCTCCCGGCGCTGCCGACCATCACCCACGAGCTGGCCACCGTGCCCGCGCAGGTCCAGCTCACCCTGACCGCCTGTCTCATCGGCGTCTCGATGGGCCAGATCCTCGCCGGCCCGCTCAGCGACAGCCGCGGCCGCCGTCTGCCGCTCCTGATCGGCGTGGGCGGCTACGCCGTCGCCTCGCTGCTGTGCGCCTTCGCGCCCAACGTCGGCGCGCTGATCGTGCTGCGCCTGCTGCAGGGCGTGCTGGGCGGCGCGGCCCTGGTCATCGTTCGCGCGGTGGTGCGCGACCTGTATGACGGCGCGGCCATCGCCCGCATCTTCGCCAACCTCATGCTGGTCAGCGGCCTGGCCCCGATCCTCGCCCCGATCGCCGGCGCCCAGCTCCTGGAGTTCACCTCCTGGCGCGGCGTCTTCGTCGCGCTGAGCATCGCCGGCCTGGTCCTGCTGGCCGTCACCATCCCGGGCGTGCGCGAGACCCTGCCCAGGGAGGAGCGCGTCCGCGGCGGCCTGGCCCCGACCGCGCGCACCTTCTGGCGGCTGCTGCGCGAGCGCACCTTCATGGCCCCCGCCCTGGCCTCCGGCCTCGGCTTCGCCGCCATGTTCGGCTACATCTCCGGCTCGCCGTTCGTGCTGCAGGAGGTCTACGGCCTCTCCACCGGCCAGTACTCGCTCGTCTTCGGCGCCAACGCCCTCGCCCTGACCATCAGCGCCCAGGTCGGCGGCCGGCTGGCCGGCCGCGTCAACCCCGGCAAGCTGGTCCTGGGCGGGCTGTTCGCCTCGCTGGCCGGCGGCCTGCTCGTGCTGGCCGCCGGGCTGACCGGTCTCGGACTGTACGGCGTGCTGGCCGGCCTGTTCGTCCTGATGGCCGGCGCCGGCCTGGTCATGCCCGGCGCGGGCGCCCTGGCCCTCGGCAGCCAGCCCTCCCAGATCGCCGGCAGCGCCAGCGCCCTGCTCGGCGTGCTGCAGTTCGCGCTCGGCGCGCTGTCGGCCCCGCTGGTCGGCCTGCTCGGCGGCGGCGCGGTGGCGATGGCGGTGGTGATCCTCATCCTCATGGGCGCGGCGTTCACCGCCTTCACCGTGCTCCGCCGAGTTAGGTAAGGCTACCCTGCGTGAGAAATTGCATTCCCGCTTCGTTTGGTGGCCGGGAAGTAATTACGGCACACTGATGTTGTGAAAAACATGCAGGGGATCGAGAGGACGACACGCGCGCGTGTGGCCCGCCTCATCCTCGAGCATGGTCCCGTCACGGCGGCAGCGCTCGGCGAGCGGCTCGGGCTCACCCCCGCGGCCGTGCGACGCCACCTCGACGCGCTGGTGGCGGACGGGATGATCGAGCCCCGGACAGTGCGCCCGCGCGGACAGCGCGGGCGCGGGCGACCGGCGAAGATGTTCGCCATCACCGAGACGGGGCGCAGTGCTTTCGAGCACGCCTACGACGACCTGGCCGGCAGCGCCCTGCGCTTCCTGGCCGAGCGTCTGGGCGACCAGGCGGTGTCCGACTTCGCCCGCTCCCAGGTGCAGAGCCTGGTGGCGCGGCTGGAGCCGGTGATGAGCGCAGTGCCCGCAGACCGGCGAGTGCAGATGCTGGCCGAGGCGCTGTCGGCAGAGGGTTACGCGGCGAGTGCCTCCAAGGCCAAGTCCGGCGGTGACCAGCTCTGCCAGCACCACTGCCCGGTGGCGCACGCGGCGGCCGAGTTCCCGCAGCTGTGCGAGGCCGAGACGGAGGCGTTCGCGCAACTCCTCGGCACGCCGGTGCAACGGCTGGCCACCATCGCCCACGGCGACGGGGTCTGCACCACGCATGTGAGTCCGCAAATGTTGAGAGATAAGAGCAAGGAGACCGGAAGGTGACTGTCACCGACCGCCCGGAGCTTGAGGGCCTCGGGAACTACAAGTTCGGCTGGGCCGACTCCGACGAAGCCGGGGCCGCGGCCAAGCGTGGCCTGTCGGAGGAGGTCGTCCGGAACATCTCCGCGCTCAAGAACGAGCCGGAGTGGATGCTGGACCTGCGCCTGAAGGGTCTGCGCCTGTTCGCGAAGAAGCCGCTGCCCACCTGGGGCTCGGACCTGACCGGCATCGACTTCGACAACATCAAGTACTTCGTGCGCTCCACCGAGAAGCAGGCCGCTTCCTGGGACGAGCTGCCCGAGGACATCAAGAACACCTACGACAAGCTCGGCATCCCCGAGGCCGAGAAGCAGCGGCTGATCGCCGGTGTGGCCGCGCAGTACGAGTCGGAGGTCGTCTACCACCAGATCCGCGAGGACCTGGAGGAGAAGGGTGTCATCTTCGTCGACACCGACACCGGCCTGCGCGAGCACGAGGAGCTCTTCAAGGAGTACTTCGGCTCGGTGATCCCGGTCGGCGACAACAAGTTCGCCGCGCTCAACACCGCGACCTGGTCCGGCGGCTCGTTCATCTACGTGCCCCCGAACACGCACATCGACATCCCGCTCCAGGCCTACTTCCGGATCAACACCGAGAACATGGGCCAGTTCGAGCGGACCCTGATCATCGTGGACGAGAACTCCTACGTCCACTACGTCGAGGGCTGCACCGCCCCGATCTACTCCAGCGACTCGCTGCACAGCGCGGTCGTGGAGATCGTGGTGAAGAAGGGCGCCCGCTGCCGGTACACGACCATCCAGAACTGGTCGAACAACGTCTACAACCTGGTCACCAAGCGCGCCGTCGCCTACGAGGGCGCGACCATGGAGTGGATCGACGGCAACATCGGCTCCAAGGTCACCATGAAGTACCCGGCCGTCTACCTGATGGGCGAGCACGCCAAGGGCGAGACGCTGAGCGTCGCCTTCGCCGGCGAGGGCCAGCACCAGGACGCCGGCTCCAAGATGGTGCACCTGGCGCCCAACACCAGCTCGACCGTGATCTCCAAGTCCGTCGCCCGCGGCGGCGGCCGGACGAGCTACCGCGGCCTGGTCCAGATCGAGGAGGGCGCCCACGGCTCCGCCTCGACGGTCAAGTGCGACGCGCTGCTCGTCGACCAGATCAGCCGCTCCGACACCTACCCCTACGTCGACGTCCGCGAGGACGACGTCTCCATGGGGCACGAGGCCACGGTCTCCAAGGTCAGCGATGACCAGCTGTTCTACCTGATGAGCCGCGGTCTGGGCGAGGACGAGGCCATGGCGATGATCGTGCGCGGCTTCGTCGAGCCGATCGCCCGCGAACTGCCCATGGAGTACGCGCTCGAGCTGAACCGCCTGATCGAGCTGCAGATGGAAGGAGCCGTCGGCTGATGGGCCTGAACGAGAAGCCCCTGTCGACGCTGCACGAGCACGCGTCATACGACCTCGCCGACTTCGAGGTCCCCACCGGCCGCGAGGAGAAGTGGCGCTTCACGCCGCTCTCCCGGCTCAAGGGCCTGCACAAGGGCACCGCCGCGGCCGGTCACGTCACCGTGAGCGTCGACGCGGCCCCCGAGGTCACCGTCGAGACGGTCGGCCGCGAGGACGCCCGCCTGGGCAAGTCCTTCGCGCCGACCGACCGGATCAGCGCCCAGGCCTGGACCAGCTTCGAGAAGGCGACCGTCCTGACGGTCGCCCGCGAGGCCGTGGCCTCCAAGCCGACGGTGGTCACGCTGACCGGCGCCGGCGACGGCGCGGCCTACGGCCACCTGCTGGTCAAGCTGGAGCCGATGGCCGAGGCCGTCGTCGTCCTCGACCACCAGGGCAGCGCCGTCTACGCCGACAACGTCGAGTTCGTCGTGGGCGACGGCGCGACCCTCAAGGTCGTCAGCCTCCAGGACTGGGCCGACGACGCCGTGCACGTCTCCCAGCACCACGCCCAGCTCGGCAAGGACGCCACCTTCAAGAGCTTCGTGGTCACCCTCGGCGGCGACCTCGTACGGCTCTCGCCGAGCGTGTCCTACACCGCGCCGGGCGGCGACGCCGACCTGTCGGGCGTCTACTTCGTCGACGCCGGCCAGCACCTGGAGCACCGCCTCCTGGTCGACCACTCGCAGCCCACCTGCAAGTCCAACGTGGACTACCGCGGCGCGCTGCAGGGCCAGGACGCCCACGCCGTCTGGATCGGCGACGTGATCATCCGGGTCGCGGCCGAGGGCACCGACACCTACGAGCTCAACCGCAACCTCATCCTCACCGACGGCGCCCGCGCCGACTCGGTGCCCAACCTGGAGATCCTCACCGGCGAGGTGGCCGGAGCCGGCCACGCGTCGGCGAGCGGGCGCCTGGACGACGAGCACATCTTCTACCTGCAGGCCCGCGGCATCCCCTACGACGAGGCGCGCCGCCTGGTCATCCGGGGCTTCCTCGGCCAGCTCATCGAGAAGATCGAGCTCGACGAGCTGCGTGAGCGGGTGCTCGCCAAGGTCGAAGCGGAGCTCGAGAAGTGAGCTTCGAGAAGGTCTGCACGATCAGCGACATCGAGGACGGTGGCGTCCTCGGCCTGGAGGTCGGCGAGACCCCGGTGGCGCTGGTCCGCAAGGGCGAGGAGGTCTTCGCCCTGCACGACGTCTGCTCCCACGCCGAGGTCAAGCTGAGCGAGGGCGAGGTCTACGACGGCACGCTCGAGTGCTGGCTGCACGGTTCGTGCTTCGACGTCCGCACCGGCAAGCCCACCGGCCCGCCCGCCACCAAGCCCGTTCCCGTCTACCGAGTCAAGATCGAGGGCGACGACGTGCTCGTCTCACTCTCGAAGGAGTCATAGTGAGCACCCTGGAAATCCGTGACCTGCACGTCGCCGTCGAGGACAAGCAGATCCTGCGCGGCGTCGACCTGACCGTGCGCGCCGGCGAGACCCACGCCATCATGGGCCCCAACGGCTCGGGCAAGTCCACCCTGGCCTACGCCGTCGCCGGCCACCCGAAGTACACCATCACCGGCGGCCAGGTGCTGCTCGACGGCGAGGACCTGCTGGAGATGTCCGTCGACGAGCGGGCGCGCGCCGGGCTGTTCCTGGCGATGCAGTACCCCGTCGAGGTGCCGGGCGTCAGCGTCTCCAACTTCCTGCGCTCGGCGGTCACCTCCATGCGCGGCGAGGCGCCGAAGCTGCGCGAGTTCGCCAAGGACCTCAAGGCCGGCATGGACTCCCTGTCCATCGACCCCGCCTTCGCCCAGCGCAACCTGAACGAGGGCTTCTCCGGCGGCGAGAAGAAGCGCCACGAGATCCTCCAGCTCGAACTGCTCAAGCCGAAGATCGCCGTGCTCGACGAGACCGACTCCGGCCTCGACGTCGACGCGCTGCGCATCGTCTCCGAAGGCATCAACCGCTTCCGCTCCACCGGCGAGACCGGCGTGCTGCTGATCACGCACTACACCCGGATCCTGCGCTACGTGAAGCCCGACCACGTGCACGTCTTCGCCGGCGGCCGGATCGTCGAGGAAGGTGGCCCCGAGCTCGCCGAGAAGCTGGAGGCCGAGGGGTACGCCGCCTACACCAAGGAAGCGGTCGGGCAGTGACCGGTTTCGACGTCGAGCGGATCCGGAAGGATTTTCCGGTCCTCTCACGCGAGCTACCGGGTGGGCGGAGCCTCGTCTACCTGGACTCCGGCAACTCCTCCCAGAAGCCGGCGCAGGTCATCGAGACCATGCGCGAGCACCTGGCGATGCACTACAGCAACGTCGGGCGCGCGCACCACACGCTGGGCAGCGAGTCCACCGAGGCCTACGAGAACGCCCGGGACAAGGTCGCCGCGTTCGTCGGCGCCCCGTCCCGGGACGAGGTGATCTTCACCAAGAACGCCTCCGAGGCGCTCAACCTGCTGGCCTACTCCTTCGGGAACCGCTCCAACACCGACCCCCGGTTCACCCTGGGGGAGGGCGACGAGATCGTCATCTCCGAGATGGAGCACCACTCCAACATCGTGCCCTGGCAGATGCTCGCGCAGCGGACCGGGGCCACGCTGAAGTGGTTCGGCGTGACCGACGAGGGCCGGCTCGACCTGTCCGGTGACGTGATCACCGAGCGGACGAAGATCGTCTCGATCGCGCACCAGTCGAACGTGCTGGGCACGGTCAACCCGGTCGCGGCCGTGATCGAGCGGGCCCATGCGGTGGGCGCCCTGGTGGCGCTCGACGCCTCCCAGTCGGTTCCCCACCACCCGGTGAACCTCGCCGCGCTCGGCGCCGACTTCGTGGCCTTCACCGGTCACAAGATGGTCGGCCCGTCGGGCATCGGCGTCCTGTGGGGCCGGGCCGAGCTGCTCGACGCCATGCCCCCGTTCCTGGGCGGCGGCGAGATGATCGAGGCGGTCTGGATGGACCGCTCGACCTACGCGCCGCTCCCGCACAAGTTCGAGGCCGGCACGCCGCCCATCGTCGAGGCCATCGGCCTGGGCGCGGCGGTGGACTACCTCGACGGGATCGGCCTGGCCGCGATCGAGGCGCACGAGCGGGAGCTGACCGCGCACGCGCTCGGGGCGCTCCAGGAGATCCCCGGGCTCAAGGTGATCGGCCCGACCGATCTGCACGACCGGGGCGGCACCGTCTCTTTCACTCTGGAAGGGATTCACCCGCACGACGTCGGGCAGATCCTGGACGACCGGTTCGGGATCGCCGTACGGGTCGGCCACCACTGCGCCCGGCCGCTGCACCTGCGGTTCGGAATACCGGCGACCACGCGGGCGTCGTTCTACCTGTACAACACCACGGGCGAGATCGACGCCCTGGTGCGCGGCCTCCACCACGTTCAGAAGGTGTTCGCCTGACATGATCACCGACTCCATGTACCAGGAGCTGATCCTGGAGCACTACAAGCACCCGCAGGGGCGGGGGCTGCGCGAGCCGTACGAGGCGGAGGTTCACCACGTGAACCCCACCTGCGGCGACGAGATCACGCTCCGGGTGCACCTGGAGGACGGCAAGGTGGCCGACGTCTCCTACGAGGGACAGGGCTGCTCCATCAGCCAGGCCGCCGCCTCGGTGCTGCACGAGCTCGCCGTGGGCACCACCGTGGAGGGCTCTCTGGAGGTCGTGGACGAGTTCACCCGGCTCCTGCAGGGCAGGGGCCAGGTGGAGCCCGACGAGGACGTGCTGGGCGACGCGGTCGCCTTCTCGGGCGTGGCCAAGTTCCCCGCCCGGGTGAAGTGCGCCCTGCTTTCCTGGATGGCGTACAAGGACGCAGTTGTGAGGAGTGCTGCCGGATGAGCAAGCCAGTAGAGACCCCGACCGGCTTCGATGGTGAGACCACTCACGACGAGGTCATGGAGGCGCTCAAGGACGTCGTCGACCCCGAGCTCGGCATCAACGTGGTCGACCTCGGCCTGATCTACGGGCTCAACCTCGACGCCGTCGAAGGCGCCGATCGGCCCGTGGCCACCATCGACATGACGCTGACCAGCGCGGCCTGCCCGCTGACCGACGTCATCGAGGACCAGGCGCACTCCGCCCTGGAGGGCATGGTCTCCGATGTGAAGATCAACTGGGTCTGGCTGCCCCCGTGGGGGCCGGACAAGATCACCGATGAGGGCCGCGACCAGTTGCGTATGCTAGGCTTCAACGTCTGATCTGATCTGGTACGGCTGGCGTTCACCAAAACGTCAGCCGTTTCAGCGTGCCGACGGATGATTTCGGAAGGTCCGGGAATATCCAGCTCCCCTGAGCGTGTTGGCACACACGTGTACCTGACGCACCTATGGGGTGCGTGACGCCGCCTGCGCCGGCTATCGGGTGCGCGTAGACGGGCTGAACAACATGGCCCAGTCCCCACCCGGCAGGCGTCCGATACGTCTGCATGATCGAGGGTCCGAAGAATCCCTCCGGTGAGTTATGCCCCGGCTCGTCCTTTCGCAGAAGTGACGTGCCACTTCTACTGAAAGGCACGATTTCGTGACCATGCTTGACGCTGCCATGCCCGAGATCTCCGAAGCGACCGTTTCGGAGTTCGAGCTGCTCGGCCTGCCGAAGCCGCTCGTGACCGGACTGGCCAAGCAGGGCATCGAAGCCCCGTTCCCCATCCAGAGCGCCACCATCCCCGACGTGCTCGCCGGCAACGACGTGCTGGGCCGCGGACAGACGGGCTCCGGTAAGACGCTGGCCTTCGGCCTGCCCACGATGGCCCGCATCGCCGGTCGCCGTCCCACCCCCGGCGCCCCGCGCGCCATGATCCTGGTTCCGACCCGCGAGCTGGCCCTGCAGGTCCACGACGCCATCGAGCCCCTGGGCCGTGGCCTGGGCCTGCGCATGAAGGTCATCGTGGGCGGCATGTCCATGGGCAAGCAGATCGAGGCGCTGCGCCGCGGCGTCGACATCGTCGTCGCCACCCCGGGCCGCCTCGGCGACCTCATCCGCCAGGGCGAGGTGACCCTCGACGAGATCGAGGTCAGCATCCTGGACGAGGCCGACCACATGTGTGACCTGGGCTTCTTCCCGGTCGTGACGGAGCTGCTCGCGCAGACGCCGACCGACAGCCAGCGCCTGCTGTTCTCCGCCACCCTCGACGGTGACGTCGACAAGCTGGTGAAGCGCTTCCTGCGCAACCCGATCACCCACTCCATCGCCCCGGCGACCTCCCCGGTCGACACGATGGAGCACCACCTCATGCAGGTCACCCGCGACGACAAGTTCGACATCGCCGCGGAGATCGCCAACCGCGAGGGCAAGACGATCATCTTCGTCCGCACCCAGCACGGCGTCGACCGGCTCTGCAAGCAGTTCGCCCGCGTCGGCGTGAAGGCCGGCGGCCTGCACGGCGGCAAGCGCCAGAACCAGCGCACCCGCATCCTGGCGGAGTTCCGCGAGGGCGCCATCGACGTGCTGGTCTGCACCGACGTCGCCGCCCGCGGCATCCACGTCGACAACATCTCGCTGGTCCTGCACCTCGACCCGCCGCAGGACCACAAGAGCTACCTGCACCGCGGCGGCCGTACCGCCCGCGCCGGCGAGAAGGGCACGGTCGTCACCCTCGTCCTGCCCAACGAGCGGCGCTCCACCGACGCGCTGACCCGGCGCGCGGGCATCAAGCCGTTCAAGCTCAAGGCCGAGATCGGGCACCCCCGGGTGGCCGAGGTCACCGGCGCCCGCACCCCGAGCGGCGAGTCCATCCCCGTGTGGGAGCCCGACGTGCGCAAGCCGCTGCGGCCCCGCCGTGAGGGCTCCTTCGACCGTGGCCCGCGCCGCCGGCGCGAGTTCGACGGCGAGCGCCGCCCGCGCCGCCACGAGGACGGCACCTTCGAGGAGCGTCGCTCGCACGGCGACCGTCCGGCCCGCTCCTACGACGACCGCGCCCCCCGCGCGTACGGCGACCGCCGTCCGCGCGAGAACGGCGACCACGTCGGCCGCGCCCACGAGGGCGACCGCCAGCGCCGCCACGAGGGTGGCCACCCCCGCTCCGGCGGGTACGAGCCGCGCGAGCGCTCGGGTGGCTTCGAGGGCCGTCAGGGCGGTTACGACCGTCCGGCCGGCTCCGAGGGCCGCCCGGCCGGTGGCGAGGGCCGCGACGGCTACAAGCCCCGCACCTTCGGCGACGACCGCCGTGGCCGCGGCGGCTACGGCCAGCAGCGCCCGGGCTACCGTGGCGACGACCGCGGCCGTTCGTTCGGCCGTGACGGCGCTCCCCGCGAGGGTGGCTCCTTCGGCCGCGACAGCGCTCCCCGTGAGGGCGGCTCCTACAACCGTGACGGCGGTTCGTTCAACCGTGACGGCGGCTCCCGGCCGGCGTCGCGCGAGGGCGGCTACCGTGCCGACGACCGTGGCCGGTCCTTCGGCCGCGAGGGCGGCTCGTTCTCCCGTGACGGCCAGCGGCCCTTCTCCCGCGAGGGCGGCTTCCGCGCCGGCGGCGAGCGCGGCCGGGACGACCGTGGCGGCTTCCGCCCCGCGGGCGACCGGACCCGTGAGGACCGTCCGGCCTTCCGCGCCCGTGACAACGGCGCCCGGAGCGGTGGCTTCCGCGCCGACCGTGGCCGGCCGTTCTCGGCCGACGCGCGTCGCGACGAGCGCTGACCCATCGCGGTAGGGCTCCCCGAGCCTTTCTGAAACAGCCCCTGGCCTGCCGGCCGGGGGCTGTTTCGCGTGCACCGGCCGATCGGCTCCTCGCCGCCCGGTGGTTCGTGGAGCAGGCAGACGGGTGGGCGGGGGTCCTGAAGGAGGCGGTTCGCTGGCGGGACGTCCGATTACGCCCGGAGGGCGGTTCGGTGGCGGGACGTCCGATTACGCCTGGAGGGAGGCGGGTCGAGACGCGCGATAGGGTCTGCCGTGTGATTGACCGCCTGACCAATCCGATCAAGGACTACGCCTGGGGCTCGCGCACCGCGATCGCCACGCTGGCCGGCCGGCCGGTGCCCTCGCCGGGGCCCGAGGCCGAGATGTGGCTGGGCGCCCATCCGGCGGGCCCGTCGCTGCTGGAGCGCGGCGGCGAGACCCGCTCGCTCGACGAGGTGATCGCGGCCGACCCCGAGGGGGAGCTGGGCCGCGCGTGCGTCGAGCGGTTCGGGGCGCGCCTGCCGTACCTGATGAAGCTGATCGCGGTCGGCGCCCCGCTGTCGTTGCAGGTGCACCCCTCGCCGGAGCAGGCGCGGGCGGGCTACGAGCGGGGCGCGTACGGCGACCCGTACGCCAAGCCGGAGCTGGTCTGCGCGCTGACGCCGTTCGTGGCGCTGGCCGGGTTCAAGGCCCCGGCCGAGGCCGCCGGGCTGCTGGCGGAGCTGGAGGTGGCGAGCCTGCGCCCGGTGATCGACCGGCTGCGGCTGGGCGAGACGCTGAGCGCGCTGCGCGTCCTGCTGGAGTGGCCGCGCGAGGAGCGCGCGGAGCTGGTGGCCCAGGTGGCCGAGCGCGGCGGCGAGGAGGTCGCCAAGCTGGCCGAGCGCTACCCGCAGGACCCGGCGGTGCTGGCGCCGCTGCTGATGAACCGGCACGACCTGCGCCCCGGCGAGGCGCTCTACCTCGGCGCGGGCGTGCTGCACGCCTACCTCGACGGGTTCGGGGTGGAGATCATGGCCGGCTCCGACAACGTGCTGCGCGCGGGCCTGACGCCCAAGCCGATCGACGTGGACGAGTTGCTGAGCGTCATGGTGCCGGAGGCCCAGCCGCTGGCCGTCGAGGCGCGGGCGCACCTGTTCAGCCCGCCCGCGCCGGAGTTCGCGCTGGGCCGGGCGGTCAACCCGCGGCTGCGGCTGACCGGCGGGCTGCCGCGCATCCTGCTGTGCACCGAGGGCGAGGTGCTGGCCGGCCGGCGCCGGCTGGCGGCGGGGGAGTCGGCCTTCGTCGCGGCCGGGGTGGGCGACGTGGAGCTGCACGGCCGGGGCACCGTCTTCTGGGCCCAGCCCAACCTCGGCTGACCTGGGCGGCTCGCGGCGGTCTCGGGTCGTGGACATGGCCGGAACGCGGGCCCGGCGGGCACTAGGCTTGGTGGTCACGTCCGCACACGGAAGAGAGACCATGAAGACCTTCGATGAGCTGTTCGCCGAGCTGTCCGAGAAGGCGCGCACCCGGCCCGAGGGCTCGGGCACCGTGGCCGCGCTCGACAGCGGCGTCCATGCCATCGGCAAGAAAGTGGTGGAGGAGGCGGCCGAGTCCTGGATGGCCGCCGAGCACGAAGGCGCCGAGCGGGCCGCCGAGGAGATCTCCCAGCTCCTCTACCACGTCCAGGTCCTCATGATCGCCCGCGGTCTCAAGCTCGACGACGTGTACAGGTGGCTGTGATGTTGCGACTGGCTGTCCCCAACAAGGGCGCGCTCACCGAGGCGGCCCAGCTCATGCTCAAGGAGGCGGGCTACCGCACCCGCCGTGACAGCAAGGAGCTGGTCCTGATCGACCAGGACAACTCCTGCGAGCTGTTCTTCCTGCGGCCCCGCGACATCGCGGTCTACGTCGGCGAGGGCACCCTCGACGCCGGCATCACCGGCCGCGACATGCTGCTCGACTCCGGCGCCGAGGCCGAGGAGATCCTGCCGCTCGGCTTCGGCGGTTCCACCTTCCGGCTGGCCGCCAAGTCCGGCTCGCTGTCCAGCGTGAAGGACCTCGCGGGCCTGCGCGTGGCCACCTCCTACACCGGCCTGCTCCGCCACTACCTGGAGGAGAGCGGGGTGGACGCGCGGGTGATCAAGCTGGACGGCGCGGTCGAGACCGCGATCCGGCTGGGCGTCGCCGACGCGGTGGCCGACGTCGTGGAGACCGGCACCACGCTGCGCAACGTCGGGCTGGAGGTCTTCGGCGAGCCGATCATGCGCTCGGAGGCCGTGCTGATCCGCCAGCGCGGCGCCGCCGCCGAGCACAGCGGCCTGACGCAGCTCGTCCGCCGGCTGCAGGGCGTGATCCACGCCCGCGACTTCGTGATGATGGACTACGACATCCGCGCCGAGCGGATCGAGGAGGCCATCGCGCTCACGCCGGGCATGGAGGGGCCGACGGTCTCGCCCCTGCACCGGGAGGGCTGGGTCGCGGTGCGCGCGATGGTCCGGCGCAAGGGTCACCAGCAGGTGATGGACCAGCTCTGGGACATCGGCGCCCGGGCGATCCTGGTGACCGACATCTACGCCTGCCGGATCTAGCGACCGCCCGCAGATCCGGCACGGCACGGCGGGTGAGGCCCGCTGTGACGCCCAGATCGCCGCCGGGTCCTGGCCGGGGCGGATTCGCGGGGCGGTGTCGCCATCGGTCGCCCCGTCCGGCCGAGGCGGTTCTGTCCGAATACGTCCCGCACGGCCCTGAGCAGGCCTGGGCGGCTCCCGCACGCGGCAACGGCGCCCGGCCCACCGGCCGGGCCGGCCGTCCCCACCAGGACGTCGCCAGGCGCAGCGAGGTGGCCCGCGTCCAGGCGCCCTACGCCGTCGCCCTCACCCGGCTGTGCGTCTCAGGCCAGGCTCGCCATGGCCTTGATCGCCTGGTCGACCTGCTCGGGCGAGTTCATGATCGTGGTGCCGAAGCGCAGCAACTGCTCGCGGTAGGGCGTCACGCTGGTCTCGATGCGGTGCCGCTCCCGCAGCCGCGTGACCGCCGCGCCGGGCGAGAGTCCCTCGACCGAGCAGCAGACCAGGCCCGCCGACAGCTCCGGTGCGAGGGGGGTGGCCAGCTTGACGTGCCGCAGGTCCTTCAGGCCGGCCTTGAGCCGGGTGGCCAGTTCCTGGATGCGCGCCTGCACGCGCTGCTTGCCCAGCGCCTGGTGGAACTCGAAGGCGGCCGGCATCGCCCACCGGTGCTCGAAGGCCTTGTAGCCGCCGGGCGTGTAGTAGTCGGCGGTGGGCGCGGCCGGCGGGCGGCCGGTCTGCCACGACTCGAAGGCGTTGGGCCCGAAGCTGGTGATGACCGGGTCGAGCCGGCTCCAGTCGCGGCCCCACAGGATGCCGGTGCCGCGCGGCCCGGCCAGCCACTTGTGCGTGCCGCTGGCCAGGAAGTCGCAGCCGAGCTCCTCGACGCCGTCGGCCATGGCGCCGAAGCCGTGCACGCCGTCCACGCACAGCAGCATGCGGTCGTTGGCGTTGCGGCTCTGGTTCTCGGCGGCCAGCAGGTCGGCGATGGCGCGGATCGGCAGGCGCACGCCGGTGCTGGAGTGCACCCAGGTCACCGCCACGACGCGGGTGGCGGGGGAGAGCCCGGCCTTGATCGCCGCGAGCACGCGGTCGGCGGAGGCGGTGAAGGGGTCGTCGTAGAGCCGCACGCGGCGCACCTTGGCCCCGGTGCGGGCGGCCAGCAGCCGCAGGTTCTCGTGGGTGGCCATGAAGTCGTGCTCGGTGGTGAGCACCTCGTGGCCGGGGCGCAGCCGCAGGCCCGAGTAGAGCAGGCCCAGGCCCATCGTGGTGCTGTCGGTCAGGGCGATGTCGGGGAAGCGCGCGCCCAGGTAGTCGGCGGCGGCCTTGCGCGAGGCGTCGTCGGGCACCATGCCGCCGGCCGGGGTGTAGTGCGGGTCGGCGTCGAGCGCGTCGCGGTGCTGCTGGATGGCTCGCCGTACCGGGGCCGGGTGCGGGGCCAGGACGTAGGCGGCGAAGTTGGCGACGCCGGGCTTGAGGGCGAACTGGGCGGCCACCGACTCCCAGTCGCCGGGGGCCGGGGCGGCCGGTGCGGAGGCGGCGGGAGCGGCGGAGGTGGACGTGCAGGCCGACAGCGGGGCCAGCAGGCCCGCGCCGAGCACGGCCCGCCGGTTCAGCGACTGGGTCACGGGACCTTCCTACCCCGCCGCCCGGCCGCCGGGCAACGACGGCCACGCCCGATCAGGCGCGCAGCCCGCTCACCTGGCGCATCAGCTCCGAGACGCGCACCACGCCCAGGCAGCGGTTGAGCTCGTCGGTCACCACCAGGTCGTCGTAGGCGCGGGCGCTGTCCTGGCCGGCGACCTGCATCGCGGCGATGGCCGGCGTGGTCTTCGGCACGGTGCGGGGCGGGTCGGCCAGGCGCAGCGCGGGCTTGCGGCCGTGCAGCGCGTGCCCGTAGCGGGCGGCGAACGACAGCAGGAAGCGGCTGCGGTCGAGGCTGCCCTTGGGCCGCTGGTACTCGTCGACCAGGATCAGGCTGGTGATCGACGGCTCGGTGCCGAAGGCCTCTATGGCCTCCTCCGCCGTCGCCTGCGCGGGCAGCGTCACGGCCGGCATGAGCAGCTCCAGCACCCTGGGCCCGAGCAGCGCCGTGGCCGGCTCCTGGACGACGACCGGCAGCGGCACGTGCACCCGGCCGTCGCGGCCCGGCCGCAGCAGCGGGCCCTGCGCCAGCCGTACGTGCCAGGAGCGCACCATCGCGAGCTGCTGCTCGTCGGTGACGCCGGGCGCCAGCACGTGCGCGCCGATGCCGCGCGCCAGGCGGGCGACCGACTCGGCCACCGCCGCCCGGCGCGGGTCGCGCGGCGCGCGCGCCACCGTCTCCGGCGACAGCACCAGCAGGTACGGCGAAGCGTCCGCGAGCACGTCGAACGGGATGCTCTCGGTCCCCGCCCCGCCGAAGGCCAGCAGGTAGCCGATGGCGCGCAGCCCGTCGAGGCCGACGGTGAGCAGCCGCCGCTCCGGCTCGGAGCACGAGCCGCTGACGACGAGGATCACCTCGCGGGGCCGCCGCCCGGCACGGCGCAGCGTCTCGTGCAGCGGCGCGAGCGCGCCGGTGCCGTTCATGACCAGCCCGGCGGGCAGGTCGAGCAGGAGCGGCAGCGTGCTCTCCTGCCCGGCCGCCTCCAGTGACTCGGGCGTGGTCCGCAAGGCCACGACACCCCCGGTGTCGAGGTCGACGACGGGGGAGAGGTCGGTCATCTGGGCAAGCACGGTCTGATGCTGCTCCGTGTCGCCGCAGTTACAGAAGGGGTGGATGGCGAAGTTCACCGACATTTCCCCCCGAGTTCCCCACCCGCGCAGTGGGTTAGCCTTCTGGCATGACTGCCCGGCCCGCGAAAGGCGGCGGGCGCTGGGTAGACGTCGCCCCCGAGCGCCTCAACAAGTGGATCGACGGCTTCGCCGGCCGCCACGGCCCGATCGACACCGCCTACGAGCCGGACCCGGCGCCCGGGCTGCTGCGGCTGGTGGCCGCCGACGGGTCGCTGGCCGAGCTGACCGTGCCCTTCCCGCCCTTCGACGCGGCCCCGCCGTACCTGTCGAGGTTCGTGGCGCACGCGCAGCGGGCGCGGACGGTCGGGGTGATCCTGGCGCGGCTGGGCGGGCACGCGGCCGGGGTGTTCCGCGGCACGGAGCTGATCGCCTCGAAGGTGGGCTCCACCTACGTCCAGGGCCGGACCGCGGCGGGCGGCTGGTCACAGCAGCGCTTCGCGCGGCGGCGCGGCAACCAGGCCGGCAAGGCGGCCGAGAGCGCGGCGGGGACGGCGGCCCGGGTGCTGCTGCCGCACGAGGGCGAGATCGAGGCGGTGATCCTGGGCGGCGAGCGCCGGGCGGTGGAGGCGCTGAGCGCCGATCCGCGGCTGGCCGGGCTCCTGGCGAAAGCGGCCGAGCCTTTCCTGACGGTCCCCGATCCCCGGCTCGCCGTCCTGCGGGAGACGCCCGCCCTGTTCCGCGCTGTCCGGGTGCGGGTGATTAATGCAGGAGAGGCGGTGGGCGAGGGCCCGTAGACTGATCCCCATGCACGCTCCCGATTGACCTGGCGCGCCTGCCATCCCACTTCCAACCTTCGGGAGCCATTCTCACCATGATCATTGCTAATGACATCGAACTGCGCGCGGGCTCGCGGCTGCTGATCGAGAAGGCCAATTTCCGCGTCAATCCGGGCGACAAGATCGGATTGGTCGGCCGCAACGGCGCGGGCAAGACCACCCTGACCAAGGTGCTGGCCGGCGAGGGGCTGCCCGCGGCGGGGAGCGTGACCTCCAGCGGCAGCATCGGCTACCTGCCCCAGGACCCCCGCACCGGCGACCTGCAGGTGCTGGCGCGCGACCGGATCCTGTCGGCGCGCGGGCTGGACGAGGTCCTGCGCAAGCTGCACGAGGCCGAGCTCGGCATGTCCAGCGCCGACGACAAGACCCGCGAGAAGGCGGTGCGCCGCTACGGCCGCCTCGAGGATCAGATGCACGTGCTGGGCGGCTACGCGGCCGAGGCCGAGGCGGCCTCCATCGCCTCCAGCCTGGGCCTGCCCGACCGGGTGCTCAAGCAGCCCCTGGAGACCCTCTCCGGCGGCCAGCGCCGCCGGGTCGAGCTGGCCAGGATCCTGTTCAGCGGGGCCGAGACTCTCCTGCTGGACGAGCCCACAAACCACCTGGATGCGGACTCCATCGCCTGGCTTCGTGATTTTTTGCGCTCTCATCAAGGTGGCTTGATCATCATCAGCCACGATGTGGGCCTTCTCGAAGCCACGGTCAACAAAGTCCTTCATCTCGACGCCAACCGGCAGGTCATCGACCACTACAACGTCGGCTGGAAGGCCTACCTGGCCCAGCGCGAGACCGACGAGAAGCGCCGCAAGCGCGAGCGCGCCAACGCCGAGAAGCAGGCCGGGGCGCTGCTGGCGCAGGCCGACAAGATGCGGGCCAAGGCCACCAAGGCCAAGGCGGCCCAGGACATGATGCGCCGGGCCAACCGGCTGCTGGCCGGCACCGAGGCCGAGCGGGTCAGCGACAAGGTCGCCAAGCTGCGCTTCCCCGAGCCGGCCCCGTGCGGGCGCACCCCGCTGACCGCGGTGGAGCTGTCGAAGTCCTACGGCTCGCTGGAGGTCTTCACCGACGTCAACGTGGCCATCGACCGCGGCCACCGGGTGGTCATCCTCGGCCTCAACGGCGCCGGCAAGACCACGCTGCTGCGCATCCTGGGCGGCATCGAGGCGCCCGACACCGGCGAGGTGCGGGCCGGTCACGGCCTCAAGGTCGGCTACTACGCGCAGGAGCACGAGACGCTCGACGCCGACCGCACCCTCCTGGAGAACATGCGCTCGGCCGGGGGCGAGTTCACCGACACGGAGCTGAGAAAAGTCCTCGGATCTTTCCTCTTCACCGGCGACGATGTCGACAAGCCCGCGGGCGTTCTGTCAGGAGGCGAGAAAACTCGGCTGGCCCTTGCGCTACTGGTGTTGTCGAGCGCGAACGTGCTTCTCCTGGACGAGCCCACTAACAACCTCGACCCCGTCAGCAGGGAGCAAGTCCTCACCGCTTTGCGATCATATTCAGGAGCAATCGTCCTGGTCACTCATGATGAGGGGGCCGTTGACGCTCTTGCACCGGATAGGGTGATCTTGCTACCAGACGGAACAGAAGACGCCTGGAGCGAGGAATTTTCCGATCTTGTGGCTCTTGCCTGATCTTAATTTGAGTGGGTACGGATCTTTTCCCGTGGAGTAGGTAGCCGATCCCGCGGAAATGACTGATCATGGCGGAGTAACGCTGCGGAAGTCTGGCACTACAGGAGGTACTCGTGGCCGAGACTCTCAAGAAAGGCACCCGGGTGACCGGGGCCGACCGCGAAAAGCTGGCCGGTGATCTCAAGAAGCGGTATGCGGCGGGCGAGAGCATCCGCGCGCTGGCGGCTTCGACCGGCCGGTCGTACGGGTTCATCCACCGCATCCTCAGCGAGTCCGGTGTGACTCTGCGGGGGCGCGGCGGCGCGACCCGTGGCAAGTCCAAGAGGTAGATGGGCTGCCAGTCGGCACAGTATGGAACGCGCGTCCGCAGCCGCTCGTCCCAGTCCGCGGAGTCTGTCACGCCCGAGCAATGTTCTAGTAGGCTCGGGTGTGACAGACCGGCGTTACCAGGGAGGCTGAGCGCGTGCTTGGGGGGAATCCGGAGGCGACCGGCCTCCGCTTCGAGGTGGACGGTGAGATCGCGACGATCACACTGGACCGGCCGGAGAAGCGCAACGCTCAGACGTTCGCGCTCTGGTCGGAACTGACCCGCATCGGGAACAACCTGCCGGAGCAGGTCCGTGTCGTCGTGGTGCGAGGTGAGGGACCGTCCTTCTCGGCGGGAATCGATCTTTCCATGTTCGGCAGCCTTCAGCCCGGAAGCGATCTCGACAGTTCGATCGCGGAATTCCAGCGAGGATTCCTCTGGCTTCGCCGTCCCGACATCGTCAGCATCGCGGCGGTTCAGGGACACGCCATCGGCGCCGGTTTCCAACTGGCGCTCTCCTGCGACCTGCGCATCGTCGCGGATGACGTCAAGTTCTGCATGAAAGAGCCCGCACTGGGGCTGGTGCCCGATCTGACCGGCACCAAGCCGCTGGTGGACCTCGTCGGCCTCGCCAAGGCGGTCGACATCTGTCTCACCGCCCGTGTCGTCGAGGCGGAGGAGGCGCTGCGCCTCGGGCTGGCCGAACGGGTCGTGCCGCGCGACGAACTCGCGACGGCGGTCAAGGAGAAGACGGCGCAACTGCTGTCGGTGGACCGCGCCGCGGCCACCGCCACCAAGCGGCTGCTCCAGGGCGCGACGGGGCGCTCCCTGGAGGAGCAGTGCGCGGCCGAGCGGGCCGAACAGGTGCTCCGCATCCGCGCGCTCAACGGCGGCTGACCCGGCTCTCGCGCTGTTCGCCCGGAGCTGAGCGGGGAATCGCGCGAGCCCGGCGGACGCTGAAATGACCATGGCGATGAGTTTCGGACCTGGATCCATGCGGTCGCTGCGGCGTGACGAGTCCGTCATGCAGCAGCGGCTCAAGCGTGGCACCGTCCGGCGCATCGCCCGCTACGCCAAGCCCTTCACCAGGCTGATCACCGTCTTCCTGGCGCTGGTCGTGCTCGGCTCGGTGATCGTCGTGGCCAACCCGCTGCTGATGAAGGCGGTCATCGACGACGGCATCCTGCTGAAGAACACCGGCGTGGTGATCGGCCTGGCCGTCGCCATCGCCGTCCTGGCCCTGCTGGACGCGGGGCTCACCCTCGCCCAGCGCTGGTTCTCCTCGCGCATCGGCGAGGGCCTGATCTTCAACCTGCGCACCGAGGTCTTCGACCACGTCCAGCGCATGCCGGTGGCCTTCTTCATGCGCGCCCAGACCGGCGCGCTGGTCTCCCGGCTCAACACCGACGTCATCGGCGCCCAGCGCGCGCTGACCAGCACCCTGTCCAGCGTGGTGTCCAACATCGTCAGCCTGGTCCTGGTGCTGGGCGCGATGCTGGTGCTGTCCTGGCAGGTCACGCTGGTCGCCCTGGTCCTGCTGCCGATCTTCATCATCCCGGCCAAGTACGTCGGCCGCCGCATGTCCGCCTTCACCCGCGAGCAGATGAAGCTCGACGCGGAGATGAGCTCGGTGATGACCGAGCGGTTCAACGTCGCCGGCGCCATGGTCGCCAAGCTGTACGGCAGGCCCGCCGAGGAGGCCGAGATGTTCGGCGAGCGCGCCGCCCGGGTGCGCGACATCGGCGTGACCGTCGGCATGTACGGCGCGATCTTCCGCGTCGCCCTCGGCCTGGTCGCCGCCCTGGCCACCGCGCTGGTCTACGGCGTCGGCGGCGTGCTCGCCGTGAACGACGTCTTCGAGCTCGGCACCCTGGTCGCCCTGGCCGCGCTGCTCATGCGTCTGTACGGCCCGCTGACCAGTCTGTCCAACGTGCACGTGGACGTGATGACCGCGCTGGTCAGCTTCGACCGCGTCTTCGAGGTGCTCGACCTCAAGCCCATGGTCGCCGAGCAGCCCGACGCCCGGCCGGTGCCCTCCGGCCCGGTCACCATCGACTTCGAGGACGTGCACTTCCGCTACCCGAGCGCCGAGGAGGTCTCGCTGGCCTCCCTGGAGTCGGTCGCCCGCCAGGACACCGGCCCCAGTCACCCGGTGCTGAAGGGCGTGTCGTTCACCGCCCGGCCCGGCCAGCTCATCGCCCTGGTCGGCCCGTCCGGCGCGGGCAAGACCACCATCACCTCGCTGGTCTCGCGGCTCTACGACGTCGACGAGGGCTCTGTGCGGCTCAACGGCCTCGACGTGCGCGAGGCGACGCTGGGCTCGATCAGCGACACGGTCGGCGTCGTGATGCAGGACGCCCACCTCTTCCACGACTCCATCGGCGCCAACCTGCGTTACGCCCGGCCGGAGGCGAGCGACGAGGAGATCTGGGAGGCGCTGCGCGCGGCCCAGATCGGCGACCTGGTCGAGGCGCTGCCCGACCAGCTCGACACCGTGGTCGGCGACCGCGGCTACCGGCTGTCCGGCGGCGAGAAGCAGCGCCTGGCGCTGGCCCGGCTCCTCCTCAAGGCGCCGCGCGTGGTCGTGCTCGACGAGGCCACCGCGCACCTCGACTCCGAGTCGGAGGCGGCCGTGCAGCAGGCGCTCAAGACCGCGCTGGCCGGGCGGACCTCGCTGGTCATCGCGCACCGGCTGTCCACCATCCGCGAGGCGGACGAGATCCTGGTCGTCCAGGACGGGCGGGTGGCCGAGCGCGGGCGGCACGACGACCTGCTGGCGCGCGGCGGCCTGTACGCCGAGCTCTACCGCACCCAGTTCAGCTCTTCGCCAGGTAGCCCAGACGCGTGAGCTCCTCGCGGGCGACCTTCTCCACCAGGTCGAGGTCGGCCTGTCGGAGGCGGGCGGCCGAGGGGCGGGGGCGCCTGCCGTACAGGGCGACCTTGGAGACCGGGACCTCCAGGAAGGCCGACAGCGCGTCGATCACCGGGCCGGGGGTGCGCAGCAGTTCCTCGTAGCGGACGGTCATGAGCTGGTCGGCGGGCAGCTCCTGGCGCAGCTCGGCGCTGATCCGCACGGCGCTGCGCCAGCGCAGGGCCGCCTTGCCGGCCACCGGCATGGTCTTCCAGCGGTCGCGGTGCTCGCCGCGGTTCACGCCGAGGAAAGCGTTGGGAAACTCGGTCTCCTCGGTGAGCATGACCGGCTTGAACCACGCCAGGCAGGCGGGGTCGGCGATCATGTCGGCGACGACGTCACGGCCGTCGCGGATGACCTGGACGAAGCGGGCGTCGGGGAAGGCGCCGAGCAGCGGGCCGGCGCTGTAGAGCAGGTCGGGGCTGGCGTCGCCGAAGCGGCTGAGCGCCGAGGTGGACACGCACGGGCCGGGCCCGGTGACGCCGCCGGCCTCGCGGCACGGCGCCGGGCACTGCCCGCAGGCGCCGGGCACGACCTGCCAGGCCTCGGCGAGCGCGTCACGCAGCACGCGGGCCGCGCCCGAGCTGCGGCCGATGGAGGGCCGCCGGGCGAAGGCGTAGACGACGTGCGCGACCGAGGCGCGGCCCATGGTCACGTGGAAGCCGGTGGACCGTTTCAGGGCACGCGCCAGCAGGTCCGCGCCGGAGTGCGGGGCTCCCAGGAGGAAGACCGGCCTGCGGACCTTGATCCCGTTGACCACCAGGATGTGTCGCATACCCGGGTCAAGTGTGACACCGTTTGCCCTGGGAGGTGTGCAATGAGGGGTCTAGACCTGGTCGGTGGGGACACGGTGGCGATCGTCGCCCCGTCGGGCCCGCCCGACCCCGTCCGGCTGCGCCAGGGGGTGCGGCGGCTGGAGGCGCTCGGGCTGAAGGTGGTGACCGGCCGCAACGTGCTCGCCCGCGGCGGGCTGGACTACCTGGCCGGCTCCGACGAGGAGCGCGCCGCCGACCTGCAGGCCGCCTGGTGCGACCCGGCGGTGGCGGCGGTCTTCTGCGCCAGGGGCGGGTACGGCGCGGGCCGCCTGCTCGGCCTGCTGGACTGGGCGGCGATGCGCGCGGCCGGGCCGAAGGTGCTGCTGGGCTCCAGCGACATCACCGCGCTGCACCACGTGTTCGGCCTCGAACTCGGCCTGCCCACGCTGCACGGCCCGATGCCCGCCTGCGCGGTGATCACCGACGGGGCCGAGCCCGAGCCGCGCACCTGGGAGCACCTTCTGGCGGCGCTCGAAGGCCGCCCGCTGCCGGTGCCGGGCGAGGAGATGCTGGTGCCGGGCCGGGCGGAGGGCGTGCTGGCCGGCGGCAACCTGTCATTGCTCGCCTCGCTGTGCGGCACCCGGTACCAGCCGGCCTTCGCCGACCGGCTGGTCTTCCTGGAGGACGTGGGGGAGGAGCCCTACCGGATCGACCGGATGCTGACCCAGCTCCTGCAGGCCGGCGCCTTCGACGGGGCACGTGGGTTCGTGCTCGGCTCGTGGGTCGGCTGTGGCGATCCGATGCCGGTGTTGCGGGACCGGCTCGTCCCGCTCGGAGTGCCGATCCTGGCGGGGCTGCCGGTCGGGCACGGCAGCCCGCAGCTGAGCATCTGGCTTGGGGCTCTTGGGGCTATCGATACTGAATCGTGCTCCCTGGCTGGTCAGTTCGGGGGCTGGGACCAGGCATCGTAGAAACACGCAGGGGGACGAATCCGACAGAAGGGGCATGCGGCGTGAACCTGTTCCGGCCCTCCCGGCCGTCGCGATCGGTCGAGGACGTGGACCTCGACTCGTTGCTCTCCCTTGTGGCCGACTCGCTCGGCTACACCTGCGCGTTCGCCGCCGACGGGACCCTGCTGACCCTCGGGGGCGGCAAGGAGATCCCGGTACGGCTGGCCGGCCTGCGCCGCGAGGCCGGGCGGCGCCCCCGCGAGGACTGGCCGATGCTGGTCTCCGAGCACCTCGGCCGCGCCCTGGCCGACGCCTCCCTGCCCGACCCGTGCGACTTCGACCAGGTCAGGCACCTGCTCGGCACCCGGGTGGAAGCCGTCGACGAGGTGCCCGACCTGACCCGCGTGGTCGGCCGGCACCTGGGCGCCGACCTGGTCGAGCTGATGACCGTGCACGGCCGGCCGGTGCGGCCCGAGGAGGCCGGCTGCTGGCCGATCCCGCCCGCCCAGGCGCTCGGCGTGGCCCTGGCCAACGTGCGGCGCAACGAGCGCCTGCACGCCGGCCGCGAGGACCTGTCCGGCACCCCGGTCTGGCGGCTGGGCGGCGCGACCGCCTCGGCCGGCTCGCACCTGCACTGGCTGGAGGACTACCTCCAGGTGCCCGGCGACGGCGTGCTGGCCGTCCTGCCCGACCCGCGGACCGTGCTGGTGCACCCGGTGGAGGGCATCGGCGTCGTGCGGGCCATCGAACGGCTGCGCGTGCACGCCCTGCGCGCGGGCGGCCCCAGCGAGCAGGTCTACTGGTGGCACGCCGCCACCCTGACCCGGATCAAGGCCGACCTGGTGGTCCAGGACGGCCAGACCCGCCTGGTCGTCGTGCCGCCGAAGGACTTCGCCCGGGTGCTGAAGCGCCTCAGCTCCTCCTGAGGCTCGGTTTTAGGACAGCGCCTTGGCCGCGTGCACGAGGGGCACGTGGCTGAAGGCCTGCGGGAAGTTGCCGACCATCCGGGCGTACCGCGGGTCGTACTCCTCGGCCAGCAGCCCCAGGTCGTTGCGGAGCGCGAGCAGCCGCTCGAACAGCTCGCAGGCCTGCGCGTGCCGGCCCTGCAGCGCCCGCACCTCCACCAGCCAGAAGCTGCACGCCAGGAACGCGCCCTCGGCGCCGGGCAGGCCGTCCACGTCGTTGTCCTCGGCGATCGGGTAACGCAGCACGAAGCCGTCGCTCATCAGCTCGCGCTCGATCGCCTCCACCGTGCCGGCCACCCGGGGGTCGTCGATCGGCAGGAACCCGGTCAGCGGGATCAGCAGCAACGCCGCGTCCACCTCGGGCGAGCCGTACGACTGGGTGAAGGTGTTGCGGGTGGCGTCGAAGCCCTTGTCGCAGATCTCGGCGTGGATCTCGTCGCGCACCCGGCGCCAGCGTTCCACCGGGCCGGTGCGGCCGAAGTTCTCCACCTGGCGGATGGCCCGGTCGAGCGCCACCCAGCACATCACCTTGGAGTGGGTGAAGTGCCGGCGCGGCCCGCGCACCTCCCACAGGCCCTCGTCGGGCTCGTCCCAGTGCTCCTCGACGTAGGCGATGAGCTGGCGCTGGATCGCCCACGCGCGGTCGTCGGCGGCCAGGCCCGAGGTGCGCGAGAGGTAGAGGCAGCTCATCACCTCGCCGTAGACGTCGAGCTGGAGCTGGTTGACCGCGGCGTTGCCGATGCGGACCGGGCGGGAGTTCTCGTAGCCGGGCAGCCAGTCGAGCTGGCTCTCCGGCAGGCGGCGCTCGCCGGCGACGCCGTACATGATCTGGAGGTCCTGGGGGCGGCCGGCGATGGCGCGCAGCAGCCAGGAGCGCCAGGCCAGGGCCTCGTCGGAGTAGCCGGAGTCGATCAGCGCCTCCAGCGTCATGGTGGCGTCGCGCAGCCAGCAGAAGCGGTAGTCCCAGTTGCGCACGCCGCCGAGGTCCTCGGGGATGGAGGTGGTCGGCGCGGCGACGATGCCGCCGGTCGGCTCGTAGGTGAGCGCCTTGAGGGTGATCAGCGAGCGCACCACCGCCTCGCGCCACGGCCCCTTGTAGGTGCACTGGGCCACCCACTCGGTCCACATCGCCTCGGTCTCGGCCAGATGCGTCTCGGGGTCGATCAGCTTGGGCATCGGCTCGTGCGAGGGGTGCCAGGTGAACAGGAACGGCAGGCGCTGCCCGGCCTCGACGGTGAAGGTGGCGCGGTGGGCGTAGTCGCCGCCGATCAGCGGCACCGGCGAGTGCAGCCAGACCGAGTCGGGCCCGCCGACCGCCTGCAGGTGCTCGCCGTCGCGGCGCACCCACGGCACGATCCGCCCGTAGTCGAAGCGGATGCGCAGCTCGGTGGTGAGTTCCACCGAGCCGGAGACGCCCTCGACGATGCGCACCACGTCGGGGTTGCGGTCGCGCGGCGGCATGAAGTCGATCACCCGGACGGTGCCGGTGGGGGTGTCCCACTCGCTCTCCAAGATCAGCGTGTCCGGCCGGTAGCGGCGCCGGTCGGCGGGCCTGCGCCCGGTGGGGCCGAGCGACCAGTGGCCGTGCCGGCCGTCGCCGAGCAACGCGCCGAAGCAGGAGGGGGAGTCGAACCGGGGCAGGCAGAGCCAGTCGATGGAGCCGTCGCGGCCGACGAGCGCGGCCGACTGCATGTCCCCGATGAGTGCGTAGTCCTCGATCCGCATACCTGTGACGCTACTAGCCGGGTCGCCCGATTTGGGGAGACCCGGCCAGTGTGTTGGCTACGGACGCTCGGCGATCTGCTGGAACTTGCCCAGCAGCGCGGCCGGGTCGCTGTCGGCGGCCAGGCCGGTGCCCAGCTCGGCGGCGATGGTGCCGCGCAGCTCCGACCAGACCGGCTCTGAGGTCGGGTCGAAGCGGGCCCGGGCCACCATGTCGACGATCGGGGCCACCTTGGCGTCCTGGCGCAGCACGTCGGAGGCCGACTGCGTGGTCGGCAGCAGGCCCTCCACCTTCAGGTACTTCGCGTAGTTGCCGGCCTGGTAGAAGTAGGTCAGGAACTGGCGGACCAGCTCCTGGTTGCCGTCCTTCTTGAAGGCCATCAGGTAGTCCTGGATGCCGTGCGTGGCCGGGGTCGCGCCGTTGTTGACCGGGTGCGGGGCGGTGCCGTACTCGATGCCGGCCTTCTCCACCGGGTCGAGGAAGGCTCGGGTGCCGAAGGAGGCGTAGACCATGGCCGCCTTGCCCTGGGCGAACAGCGGCCAGGTGCCGTCGGCGCGGTTGGTCTGGCCCGGGTTGGGCTGGGTGTGGCCCTCCTGGGTGAGCGTCTTGAGGAACTGCAGCGTCTCCAGGCTGCGCTCGCCGTTGACGGCCCACTTGCCGTTGACGCGCCAGTCGCCGTTGTTGGCGCGCAGCCAGGTGCCGAACTCGTAGTCGCCGCCCTCGGCACCCATGGCCAGCGCGTAGGGGACGTAGCCGCCGGGCAGGGCCTTGATCGCCTTGGCCGCGGCCTTGAACTCGTCCCAGGTGGCCGGGGGCTTGTCGAGGCCGGCCTCCTTCAGGATCTTCTTGTTGTAGTACAGGCCGTTGACCGTCGCCACGAACGGCAGGCCGTACTGGGTCTGCTCGTAGGCGGCGTTGGCGGCGAAGGAGGGCAGGAAGTCGCCGAGCACCTCCTTGGAGACCACCTCCTCGGCGCGGTAGAGCAGCCCGGCCTCGGCGTAGTCGGCGAAGACGTTGAGGTTGAGCACGTCGGGGAACTGCTTGGTCTGGATCATGGTGGCGACCTGGGCGGAGATGTTGCCCCAGTCGATGACCTGCAGGTCGACGTTCTTGCCCGGGTTGGCGGTCTCGAAGGACTTGATCAGCTCTTCCCAGTAGGGGCGGGTGCCCTCGGTGTACTGGGCCACGACGAGCTTGATGGACTGCTCCCCGTCGCCGCCCCCACCCCCGCCGCCGCAGGCGGTCAGCGCCAGCGCGAGGGCGGCGATCGCGGCCAGCCGAGGTCTTGTCCGAGAGGTCATCTCACACCGGTCCTTGTCCTTGGTCACTTGGTGCTGCCTGCGGTGAGGCCGCTCACCAGATGCTTCTCGATAAGCGCGAACAGGATCACGGCCGGCACGATCGCCATCAGCGCCGCCGCGAACAGGTACTGGTAGTTGGTCTCGTAGAGGCCGACGAACTGCTGCACCCCGACGGTGAGCGGCACGCGCCCGGAGGCCGGGTCGTTGAAGAGGGTCAGCGCGATCACGAACTCGTTCCACACCTGGATGAAGGTGAAGATCATCACGGTGACGAGGCCCGGCGCGGCCAGCGGGAGGATCATCCGCAGCATGATGCGGAAGCGGCCCAGGCCGTCCATCATCGCCGCCTCGTCGATCTCCACCGGGATGGCGCTGAAGTGCGCGTGCATGATCCAGACGCCGAAGGCGAGGTTGAAGGCGGCGTTGATGGCGATGATCACCGCGTAGCTGTTGATCCCGTCCACGTACAGCGCCTGCCGGTAGAGCCCGATCAGCAGCGCGACCGCCGGGAACATCTGCGTCACCAGGATCACGCCGAGGAAGGCCCCGCGCCCCCGGAACCTGGAGCGCGCCAGGACGTAGGCGGCCGGCGCCCCGACGACCAGGACGAGCGCGGTCGAGACCAGGGCGACGGTCAGGCTGACCCGGAAGTAGTCGGCCAGCGGGATGCGCTGCCACACGTCGGCGTAGTTCGACCACGCCCACGTCCGCGGGAAGTAGTCGGCCGGCACCGCGTACAGCTCCGCGTCGGTCTTCAGCGAGCCGAACAGCATCGCCGCGTAGGGAGCCAGGAAGAACAACGCGATGGCGAAGCCGATCACCGGTAGCGCCGCCGGCCGGACCCGCCGCCAGCCCCGGCCCGCCCGCATCAGCACCGGCCGCTGCCGGACCGGCTTTGGCTGGACCGGCTTCGGCTGGTCGGGCTCCGGCTGGACGGGCTCCGGCTGGTACGGCGGCGCGGGCCGGACCTCGCCGGCGGGTGCCTCGGCGGCCGACGGCCTCTCTTCGGCCGCCGAGGGGTTCTGGTAGGGCCGCAGGATCACCACGAAGGCGGTGATGAGCAGCAGCAGGAAGACGACGTTGAGCACGCCGAGCGCCGCGGCCTCGCCGGAGTCGAGCTGCGCGGTGAAGGCGATCTTGTACAGCCAGGTCACCGTGGTGTCGGCGTGGTTGCCCGCGGTCTTCCCCATGATCACCCAGATCACGGTGAAGGCGTTGAAGACGTGCAGCATGTTCAGGACGAGCGCGATCATCAGCGAGGGCCGCAGGATCGGCAGCGTCACCCGCCGCCAGGTCGACCACGCGCTCGCCCCATCGATCCTGGCCGCCTCCAGCACGTCGTGCGGCACGGTCTGCAGCCCGGACAGCAGCACGTAGGTGGTGAAGGGCATCGAGGTGACGATGCCGACCGCCATCACCGAGTAGAGGGCGGTGGCCGGGTCCTTGTACCAGTCGACCGGGGCCGACAGGAGCCCCAGGTCCATCAGCAGCCGGTTGAGCAGCCCGTTGCCGCCCTCGTAGATGAAGCGCCACACGGTCGCGGTCATCACCAGCGAGGTGGCCCACGGCACCACCAGTGAGAGCCGCACGAACCGGCGGCCGAAGAACTCCTTGGACAGGAACTGCGCCAGCGCCAGCGACAGCAGCATCGTCAGGCCGACGACCACGACCAGCCACAGCAGCGTGTTGCCGACGACCTGGCCGAGCGCGTCCTCCTGGAGTAACCGGGCGTAGTTGTCCAGTCCCGCGAAACCCTTGACCAGCCCGATCCGGCTGATGTCCTGGAAGGACATCAGGACCATGTACAGGGCGGGGAAGCCGACCACGCAGGCGATCAGGACCGTGCTGGGCGCGAGCCAGCGCCAGGGGACCGTCCGCCGCCAGAGCTCAGCAGCCCGAGAAGTCATCACACGGCCTTTCGCAGGAGAGCTGCATAAATGCTCGTGATGACGGTGATCAATGTCAAGCGATTCAAGGCTCGATCAAGCAACTTCGCTCATTGACCTCGCAGGATGTGCAGAATTGTGGAGCGTTCCAGGACGGCTAATCCGCAGGCAGGGGTACCGGCCGGGGCGGTGCCGCCTCCAGCGGGAACCAGCGCGACAGGATCTGGGTGAGCGGACCGATCGCCAGCGCGAACAACAACGTGCCGACGCCCGCGGTGCCGCCCAGGATCCAGCCGATCGCCAGCACGCTGACCTCGATGAGCGTGCGGGCCAGCCGGATCGACAGCCCGAGCCGGACCAGCCCGGTCATGATGCCGTCGCGCGGGCCGGGGCCGAGCCCGGCGCCGATGTAGAGCACCGTGGCCAGGGCGACCAGGAAGACGCCGGCCAGCAGGTAGGCGGACCGCGGCACGACGTGCTCGGGGCCCGGCAGCAGCCACAGGAACAGGTCGGCGAACAGGCCCAGGAACAGGACGTTGCTGATGGTGCCCAGGCCGGGCCGCTGGCGCAGCGGGATCCAGGCCAGCATCACCACCGCGCCCACGATGATCACCCAGGTGCCGACCGACAGCCCGAAGTGGACCGCCAGGCCCTGGTGGAAGACGTCCCAGGGGGAGCCGCCGAGCGCCGACTCGATCTGCAGGGCCATGCCCAGGCCGTAGAGGGCCAGCCCGCCGTAGAGCTTGGCGAGCCGGGTTGGTGTCAGTTTCTCGCGCATGATGGACCCATAATGGCGGGCAACCGGCTTCCCATAACAGGGCCAATCACCGAAAATGGCCTGGTGCGCTTTCTCTCCGCCACCCAGGTGGCCCGGCTGCTCGACCTCGACCGCACCGCGCGGCCCTACTACCGGGCACTCGCTGACGCCCTGCGCGGCCTGGTCATGGACGGCCGCATCCCGGTGCAGGTCCGGCTGCCCGCCGAACGCCACCTGGCCGAGACGCTCGGCGTCAGCCGCACCACCGTGACCGCCGCCTACGACCTGCTGCGCGGCCAGGGCTACGTGGACAGCCGCCAGGGCTCCGGAAGCTGGACCGTGCTGCCCGACCCCGCCGAGACCGCCTGGAGCGGCTTCGGCGGCGACGGCCTCATCCAGCTCCAGAACGCCGCCCCCGCCGCGCCCGGCCAGTTCCAGGCCGCCGTCGAGGCGGCCGTGCGCGAGCTGCCCCGGCACGCGATGGGCTCCGGCTACGACCCCGTCGGCCTGCCCGAGCTGCGCGAACGCATCGCCGCCCGCTACACCGAGCGCGGCCTGGCCACCCGGCCCGAGCAGATCCTGGTCACCACCGGCAACCAGTCCGCCCAGCACCTGGTGATCAGCCTGCTGGTCGGCCCCGGCGACACCTTTCTGTTCGAGTCGCCCACCTATCCGCACGCCGTCGAGGCGGCCCGCGGCCGGGGCGCCCGGCTGGCCCCGGTCGGCGTCGGCTCCGACGGCTGGCAGCCCGACCTGGTCACCAGCGCCATGCGGCAGTCCGCCGCCCGGCTGGCCTACCTGATCCCCGACTTCCAGAACCCGACCGGCGCGCTCATGCCCGACGCCGAGCGCGCCGAGATCGTCGCCGCCGCGCGCCGCACCGGCACCACGATCCTGGTGGACGAGACCTGGGCCGAACTGGCGCTGTCGGAGCAGGCCAGGGCCACCCCGATGGCCGCTTTCGACACCGACAACCGGGTGGTCACCATCGGCTCGGCCAGCAAGCTGTGGTGGGGCGGGCTGCGCATCGGCTGGATCCGCACCACCGCGGCGCACGTGCGCCGGCTGGCGCTGCACCGCTCCTCGGCCGACCTGAGCGCGCCCGTGCTGGAGCAGCTCATCGTCGCCCAGCTCTTCGACCGGCTCGCCGAGACGCGCGCCGAACGCCGCCGCACCCTGCGCGCCGCCCGCGACACCCTCGCCGCCGCGGTGCGCGAGCACCTGCCCGGCTGGACCTTCGTCCTGCCGTCCGGCGGGGGCTCGTTGTGGGTACGGCTGGCCGCGGGGGAGGGCGCCACCGAGCTGGCCGAGGCCGCGGCCACCCATGGCGTACGGCTGGCCCCGGGGCCGTGGTTCGGGGTCGAGGGGACGCTGGAGGGGTACGTGCGCCTGCCGTACACGCAGGCGCCCCCGCTGCTGCTCGACGCGGTCACCCGGCTGGCCGCGGCCCGGCAGGGCGCCGGGCGGCGGGAGGTGGCGGCGGTCAGTCCGATGGTGTGACGCCCCGGGCCAGCGGGGCGCGCCAGCCGTACCGCATGGCGCTGATCCGGAGCACGAAGGCGATCAGCGCGGCGGCCAGCGTGGCCACCCAGCCCTGCAGGTGCGCCTCGAACAGCACCGCGCGCAGCCCCGAGCCGAGCATGGCCGGGACGGCGTAGAGCTGCCGGTCGTACAGCAGCGTCGGGATCTCCCCGGCCAGGATGTCGCGCAGGATGCCCCCGCCGACCGCGGTGGTCACCCCGAGCAGCGCGGCGTGCAGCGGCGACAGCCCGAGCGCGAGGGCCTTCTCGGTGCCCAGCGCGCAGAACACGCCCAGGCCCGCCGCGTCCAAAACCATGATCGCGGGCAGGACCCGGGCGACGTGCGGATGCCAGAAGATGACGACCACGGTGGCGAGGACCGGGGTGAGCACGTAGCCCAGGCTCTGGAAGGCGATGGGCGGCACGTTGAGGATCAGGTCGCGCACCACGCCGCCGCCCAGGGCGGTGATCTCGGCGAGCACGAGCATGCCCACCACGTCCAGGCGCTTGCGCACGCCCATGAGCGCCCCGGTCAGGGCGAAGATGAAGATTCCGACGAGGTCGAGCAGTTCTGACACGGTGAGGATGGTCTCACGCGTGTTCGTTCATGAGCCGCTTGAGCCTGCCGGTGAAGACGATGAGGATGAGGCCCGCCACCACCGCCGCCAGGCCCAGCGTCAGGAAGTAGCCGGTCGGGCCGAAGGCCGGGACGAGGAACTTGTAGGCCTGGCCGCCCACCGGCTCGCCGACCGCCGGGGCCAGGAACCAGATGCCCATCATCTGGCCCTTGAGCGAGGCGGGCGCGAGCTTGGCGGTGACCGACAGGCCCACCGGGCTCAGCGACAGCTCGCCGAGCGTCTGGATCAGGTAGATGAGCGCCAGCCACAGCAGCGCGATCTGCCCGGGACTGGCGTTCAGCCAGCTCACCAGCACGAAGCTGAGACCGACCAGGAAGAGCGCGGCGGTGAACTTCTGCGGGGTGTTGACCCGGTTGCCCAGCCGCAGCCACAGGATGCTGAAGAGCGGGGCCAGGATGATCACGAAGATGGAGTTGAAGTTCTGGACCATGCCCGCCGGGACGGTCCAGCCGAGCACGCTCAGGTCGGCGCGCTTCTCGGTGAAGACGGTGAGCGGGCCGGCCGCCTGCTGGAAGATCATCCAGAAGATGGCGGCGGCGATGAACAGCCAGATGTAGGCCCGCATGCCCTGCCGCTCGTCGGCGGTGATCTCGCCGGCGCTGCGGAAGACGTAGACGAAGTAGCCGACCACGACCAGGATGCTCAGCACGGTCACCACGGTCGGGACCGTGCCCACGGTGAGCGTGCCGGTCGCCCCCCAGATCAGGACCGCGGCGATGAGCAGCAGCAGCGAGAAGGCGATCACCCGCACGGCCTTGCGCGACTCGGCCGGCGACAGCGGCCGCGGGGGCGCCTCGCCGGCGCCGTCCAGGCTCTTGCGGCGCGCGGTGTACATGATCAGGCCGAGCGCCATGCCGACCGCGGCGGCGCCGAAGCCGAGGTGCCAGCGGTCGTCGCCGGCCAGGAGCGGGGTGACGAACAGGCCCAGCGCGGCGCCGATGTTGATGCCCATGTAGAACAGCGAGAAGCCGGCGTCGCGGCGGGCGTCGTCGTCGTCGCGGTAGAGGTAGCCGACCATCGAGGAGATGTTCGGCTTGAGCAGGCCGGTGCCGCAGATGATCAGGAACAGGCCGAGCCAGATCAGGGCGGAGGAGTGGATCGGGATGGCCATCGAGATGTGGCCCAGCATGATGATCACGCCGCCCCAGAACACCGTGCGCCTGGCCCCCAGCACCCGGTCGGCCAGCCAGCCGCCGGGCAGCGAGGTCAGGTAGACGGTGCCGCCGTACAGCGCGACGATCGGGACCGCGGTCGTCTCGTCCAGGCCCAGGCCGTTACGGACCGGCGGGGCCATCAGGAACAGCACGAGGATGCCGCGCAGGCCGTAGAAGCTGAAGCGCTCCCACATCTCGGTCCCGAAGAGGGTGGCCAAACCCCTCGGGTGACCGAAGAACGTGCGCTCTGCTGTCATGATCCCCCCTTGTATTCGATCAGTCACTCTACGTCACTTACAAGGCGTCTTTCCAGCTCTGCCGTGGGCTACCCAGGTTCGGACGTGGATCACCCGATGCTTTGCCAACCGGGGCGGGTGTCATGTCCCCGGGCATTACCGGGCGGTTCCTACCGTGTTGATCATGACGAATCGAGTTCTGCTCACCTCGCTCATGGCGGGAGCGCTCGCGGTGCCCGTCACCGGGACCGCCGCTGCCGCCGGGCCGGAGATCAAGGAGATCGTCGTACGGCCGGCGCAGCCGGTGGTGGGGCCCAGCGGGTCGGTACGGCTGGTGATCGACGTGGTCGCGCGGGGGGCCGCGGGGGAGGACGGGGTGACCATCGACGTCGCGCCCGGCCGGCCCCGGCGCGGTGCGCCCGTCCAGGAACCTTCCACTGCGCCCCCGTCCTCTCCGCCGGGGCCGTCCACGCCCTCGGAGCCGCCGTCCGGGCCGCCGGGCGAACCCTCCGCCCCGCCCGGCGAGCCCGCACCGCCCGGTGAGCCCGCACCGCCCGGTGAGCCGGCCCCGTCTGGTGAGCCCGCACCGCCCACTTCCGCGCCCGGTGAGCCCGCGCCGCCGGCTTCCGGCCCGCCTGTCTCCGGACCGCCCGCTTCCGCACCCTCCGCCGAGCGGCCGCCGGCTCCTGCTTCCCGGCCGCACCCCTCGCCGCCCGTCGCCGAAGCTCCCGGGACTTCGGGGCGTCCGGGGGTCCCTGGAGGCCCTGGGGATCGGCCGCCCGCTCCCGAGCCCTCGGGTCCGCCGCCGGACGCGTCGGGCCCCGCCGGGCCACGCCCCGAGGTCGAGGCGCCTATGACGGGACAGCCGCGCCGGGTGGAGCGCATGGCGTCGAGCGCGGACGGCTGGGAGACCTGGCGCTTCCTGCCCGCCCGCGGCCTGAACCGCTTCTACCCCTCCGGTCTCTGGACGGTGACCGCCACCGCGAAGGCCGCCGACGGCAGTACGGTCACCCGGCACACCACCTTCCAGCTCCGCCGCGCCACCAGGCTGACCTCGGCCCACGTGAGCAAGATCAGAGGCCAGAAGGCGGTGCGGCTGAGCGGCGAGCTCGACCGGGTGGACCCGGCCGGCTACAGCGACTACGCGGCCTTCGCCGGCACCAAGGTCGAGATCATGCACCGCAAGCCGAACGGCGTCGTCTGGACCAAGGTCGGCACCGCGACGACCGGACGTGACGGCGGCTTCGCCCGGGTGATCCCGAACCGCGCCCGCGGATGGTGGCAGCTCCGCTTCCCCGGCAACAAGCACTACGCGCCCGGCTGGGGTCCCGCGGTGCACATCGCCGGCCAGAAAAAAGGACATTAAGCCGATAAATGGGATAAATATCCCTTCGGAGTGGTGGAGTTATCGAATCGTGATCTTAATTGTTCAAACCTTTCTTTACCGTGGAGCGTCGTTGCCGTAGGCACGCTTTGTCCCGGAGCGTGCTGCCCACGGGGAGAGGAATTCCTAGATCATGATGCGACGTCTCGCTGCCGGCGCCCTCGCTGCGGCGCTGGGCGCCACCGTCCTGGCCACCGCCGCCGCGCCCGCGTCGGCCGTCACCAACCCGCCCTACTACGACAACGGGTGGCACAACGGTGACTTCGACTACGACCACGACGGCGGCTACACCCGCCTGAGCTTCGACGTCAACCCCGAGCCCGCCTGGGCCGGCCGTACCCTCCACCTCGACGGCCGGCTCTCGGTCCACTGCGAGGGCGGCTACATCGACGGTGTCGTCCAGGTCATCAAGTCCGACTGGTGCGAGCGCGCCAACGGCTGGAACCGCCTCGGCGGCCGGAAGATCATCATCCTCTTCCAGCCCGACGGCTCCCACCGCTGGGAGTTCGTGGACAAGGTCCGCACCGGCGGCTCCGGCTACTTCCACCTGAAGGTCCCGGCCTACACCTCCGGCACCTTCCGCGCCATCTACGAGGGTGGCCGCTACTACAACGGCGACGAGGCCAGCGACTGGGTCAAGGTCCTGCACCGCTAGCCGTACCCGCTCGAAGACGAAGGAGCCCGGCCGCTCGGCGGCCGGGCTCCTTCGCGCATTCCGTGCTCGCTCAGCCGAGCAACGCGTTCAGCTCGCCGTACGGCAGGCCGTCCGCGGTGGCGTCGTAGACGCCCTTCTCCAGCAGCTCGGTGGTCGCCCGCGCGGCCAGCGCGTAGGCCGCCTGCGCGATCGACGAACCCAGGCTGATCCGCACCACCCCGGCCGCGGCGAACTCCGCGACCGACGGGGCGCCCGCCCAGGCCATCACCGCGACCGGCAGCGGCCCGTCCGAGAGCCGCTTGAGCGCCTCCAGGTCGATCAGGCCCGGCACGAACAGGCTGGAGGCCCCCGCCGCCGCGTAGGCCTCGGCGCGCTCCAGCACCTCCTCCAGCCGCCCGCTGCCGGCCAGGTACACGTCGGTCCTGGCGTTGATCCAGACGGGCACGCCCAGGCGGTCGGCGGCGGCCCGCGCGGCGCGCAGCCGATCGGCCTGCTCGGCCGGGGGCAGCAGGTCGGCGCCCACCCGGTCCTCCAGGTTGACGCCCACCGCGCCCGCCCGCACCACGGCGGCGACGCTCTCGGCGACCGCGCCGTAGCCCGCCTCGATGTCCGCCGAGACCGGCACGTCCACCGTGGCGGCGATCCGCTCGACCAGGGCGGCGTTGCGGTCCGCGCCCAGGTCGGCGCCGTCCGCGAAGCCCAGGGACCACGCGACCCCGGCGCTGGTGGTGGCGATGGCCCTGGCCCCGGCGGCGGCGATGGCCGCGGCCGAGCCCACGTCCCAGGCGTTGGGCAGCAGGAGGGGGTCTCCGGGGCGGTGCAGGGCGGCGAAGGTTTCGGCTCGGGTCGTCATGGGGCGACTCTACGCAGCCGCCCCGGCCCCCCACCCGCCGGGATCAGACCTCACGGTCAGGCCCTGCGTCGGCCTTTCACGAGCCGGGATCAGACGTCACGGTCAGGCCCCCGCCCAGACCGCCCGGGGTCCACTCGGTTCTCACGAAGCGGTGGCCTGGGGCCGCTCCCCGGCACCCCTCCTGCCGGAGGGGGATGGCCCGCCGGGGTGCGGCCCGGCCGGTCAGCCCTGCTCGTACGGCGCGGGCGGCGCCAGCGAGGCGCAGCTCTCGAAGACCTTCCGCTCCTCCGCCGACCCCGGCTTGACCTGCTGGAACCCCTCAGGCTTGGCCTCGGACCCGACCGGCTGCCACACCCCGCCCTGCTGCAGGCACCGAGCCCACGCCGCGAACTTGGCCTCCTCCTCGGGCGTGGCCGGCTCTGACCCGCCGAGGATGACCGAGTCCCACTCCTTGCACGCCTTCATCGCGGCGTCGAGCTTGGCCTGGGTGACCTTGGTGACCGCGCTGGTGTCCAGGTCCTGCCCCTTGACCGGGTCCGGGATGTCGACGCCGTTGGCCCGCATGCAGCCGGCGAACTTCACCGCGGTCTCGTGCCAGCTCGGCTTGGCCTGGCCGCTCGACGCGGCGGGCGTCTCGGTGGCCGCGAAGCTCTGCGCGCCGCAGGCCGTACCGAGCGCGAGGAAGGGCAGGGCGGCCAGTCCGGCGAGCCGGCGCTTGGTGATCAACACGTGTTCCTCCAAAGGGGATCGCTGACGTGCCCCTCACCCTGGCCGACCCCGATGAGCAGGCCGTCAGCACGATGTCATGAACGTGTAATAGCTTCCGAGACCGGACAAACCGCCCGCCGAAGCCTCCGATACTGGAACGCATGGCTCGCGTGTTGCTGATCGAGGACGACCCCGCCGTCAGGGACGCGCTGACGCTCGCCCTCAAGAGCAGGGACCACGAGGTCGAGTCGGCCGCCTCCGGCGAGGACGGTCTGGCGCTCCTGCCCCGCTTCGCCGCCGACGTGGTGGTGCTCGACCTGATGCTCCCCGGCATCGACGGCTTCGAGGTCTGCCGGCGCATCCGGGCCACCACGGCGACCTCGATCGTCATGCTGAGCGCCCGCGGCGACGACTTCGACGTGGTCGGCGGGCTGGAGGCGGGCGCCGACGACTACGTGGTCAAACCGGTGCGCCCGCAGGTGCTGGAGGCGCGCATCCGGGCGGTGCTGCGCCGCGGCGAGAGCCAGCCCTCCCCGGTCGAGACGTACGGCGAGCTGTCCCTGGACCGGACCTCCCTGACCGTACGGCTGGCCGGCCGGCCGGTCGCGCTGCCGCCGATGGAACTGAAGCTGCTGCTGCACCTGTCGGCCGCCCCCGGCCAGGTCTTCAGCCGGCAACACCTGCTGGAGGCGGTCTGGGAGCACGACTACCTCGGCGACTCGCGGCTCGTGGACGCCTGCGTGCAGCGCCTCCGCGCCAAGATCGAACAGGTCCCGGCCGAACCGGTCTACATCCAGACCGTGCGCGGCTTCGGCTACCGGTTCGGGCCGGTATGAGGTGGCTTCGCGGGCTGCGTGCCCGGCTGGTGATCACGTTCGTGCTGGTGGGCGGGCTGAGCGCGGTGGGGGCGGCCGGGCTGACCTACTACAAGGCGCGCAGCAACCTGCTCAGCGGCGTCCAGGACCGGCTGCTCGACGACTTCCGGCACCGGGTGCTGCTGCTCTCGCGCGACGTGGCGCTCCCGGCCACCGACGACGAGCTGGCCTCGCTCGCCGAGGACCTCGAAGTGGGCGACCGCAAGGTGTACGTGGTCCGGGACGGCGCCGTGCCCAGCGACGCGCGCATCACCGCCGAGCTGCGGCAGCGCCTCCTCGACCGGCCCCGGCTCGCCTGGCAGCGCGTCGCGCGCGACGGCGTACCGTACCTGGTGGGCGGGAGCCGGGTCATGCTCCGCGCCGGCGGCACGCCCTCGGGCGTCACCGTGTACCTGGTGGAGTCGCTGGCCCAGGCCGCCGCCGACGAGGCCGCGGTGGCCCGTGCCGCGCAGGCGGCGGCGCTCCCGGTGGTCCTGCTCGCGGTCCTGGCCGGCCTGCTGGCCGCGCGAGGCGTCCTGCGGCCGGTCGCCGACCTGGACCGCGCCGCGCGGCGACTGGGCGAGGGGCGGCTGGAGACGCGGCTGCCCGTGCGCGGCGGCGACGAGCTCGCCGGGCTGGCCGGACGCTTCAACGAGACCGCCGCCGCGCTCGAACGGTCGGTCGGCGAGCTGCGCGAGATGGAGGCCCGGTCGCGGCGGTTCGTCGCCGACGTCTCCCACGAACTGCGGACCCCGCTGGCCGCCGCCACCGCGGTCACCGAGGTGCTGCAGGCCGGGGCCGAGCGGCTCGACGGCGGCGCGGGGGAGGCGGCCCGCCTGGTCACCGCCGAGATCGCCCGGCTCAGCCGGCTCGTCGACGACCTCATGGAGATCTCCCGCTTCGACGCCGGGGCGGCCGTGCTCAACCTCGACGACGTGGACCTCGGCGCGGCGGTGGCCGGCTGCCTGCGGTCGCGGGGATGGACCGACCAGGTCACCGCCGACCTGCCCACCGGGCTGCGGGTACCGGTCGATCCGCGGCGGCTGGACGTCATCGTCGCCAACCTCGTCGGCAACGCCCTGCGGCACGGCTCACCGCCTGTCACCGTCCGGGTCCGCGCCACGGACGAGCTGGCCTTCGTCGAGGTGACCGACCACGGGCCCGGCCTGGGGGCGGACGTCCTGCCGCACGTGTTCGAGCGGTTCTACAAGGCCGACACCGCCCGCACCCGCTCCGCCGGCAGCGGCCTGGGCCTCGCCATCGCCCGCGAGAACGCCCTCCTGCACGGCGGCACCCTCACCGCCACCCCCACCGCCCTCTTCACCCTCACCTTGCCCCGAAGCCCCCACTCCGGTCCTCCCACCATGGGGAGCTCCCGCCCATGACCCCTCAGCTTCGGGAGTCCCCACCCGTGACCCCTCAGCTTCGGGAGTCTTACCTTTGGGAGCCTCCACCCGTGACCCCTCAGTTTCGGGAGTCCCACCTTTGGGGGCCTCCGCCCGTGACCCGCCGCCTCCCCACCCGTGGCCCCCGTGCGTCGGGATCCTCTTCTCGCCGCCCTTTGAGGCTTCCACGAGCGCGCGGATTGGCGGCCGCCCTCCTCCTGCTAACCGTGGCCGCCTGCGGCATCGCCCCCACCGGCGTGGTCGACGCCGGCGAACCGGCCCGCGGCTTCACCGAGGGCAGCCACCTGTACTTCGTCCGCGACAACCACCTGGTCCCCGTAGGCCGCCCCGACGGCCCCCTGACCGCCGCAGAAGCCGTGAACCTCCTGAGAGCAGGCCCCACCGACAAGGAACGCGAACGCGCCCTCGACACCCACCTGCCCGCCAACCTCCCCCTCCGCGTCGACGAAACCTCCTACACGGTGAACGGCGGCCAGGTGTCCCAGGCAACCCGCCTGCCGCACCTGGCCACCGGCCAACTCGTCTGCACGATCGCCGCCGCCACCGCCGCCCAGCGCCGCGTGCCCGTGGATGCCATCCGGGTGACCGTCCCCGAGGGCGGCACCCGCCGCTGCGCCGACTACGACCAGGCCGCCCAGAGCAAGTGACCCCCGCCGGGACTTTCCCAGTTTCGATATCGGCCACTTATGAAAGGCGAAACAAAGGTCTAGCTCGCCGGCGACCGGCCTACCCCTTGTAATTGAAGATCTGCCGAAGCGTGTGCTGAATCTCGACCAGATCCTTCTGATCCGCCATCACCTGATCAATGGACTTGTACGCCTCAGGGTGCTCGTCCACCAAAGCAGCGGCCCGGTCAACGTTCCACGTACGCCCGCGCATCGCCTGAGTGAGCGAAGCCGCCGAAAGCTCCTTCTTCGCCTTGGTCCGCGACATCCGGCGCCCCGCCCCGTGCGAGCACGAGTTGTACGACTCCGGATTCCCCCGCCCACGCACGATGTACGACTGGGTCCCCATGGACCCGGGAATGACGCCCTCGTCACCGTGGTCGGCCTTGATCGCGCCCTTGCGGGTGATCCACAACGACTTGCCGTAGTGGGTCTCCTGCTGGGTGAAGTTGTGGTGGCAGTTGATCGTGCGGACGCGCCGGCCCGTGCCGACGACGTGGAACAGCGCGTTGATCAGGACCTTGTCCATCCGCGCCCGCGAGGCCATGGCGTAGCGCTGCGACCACAGCATGTCCTCGATGTACGCGGTGAACTCCGGAGTGTTCTGGACGAGGTAGGCCAGGTCCGGGTCCTCCAGGCCGATCTCCTGCTTCTTCATCAGCTTCTTCGCACCCACGATGTGCATCGTGGCGAGCTGGTTGCCGATGCCGCGCGAGCCCGAGTGCAGGACGGTCCAGACCCGGTCGCGCTCGTCGAGGCAGACCTCCACGAAGTGGTTGCCGGAGCCGAGGGTCCCGAACTGGTCGGACACCTTCTTGGTGAGCCGGGCGTCCAGGGCGGTGTGGGGCAGCCCGAGCTCGCCCAGAGCGCGGTCCATCGACGGATCGCTGTGACCCTTCCCCACCCCGGCGGGAATGCGGCGCTCCACCATCGGCATCAGCGCGGCCAAGGTGTCCGGCAGATCGGCGGCGGTGAGCGTCGTTTCCGTGGCGACCATTCCGCAGCCGATATCCACGCCGACCGCGGCGGGGATGATGGCATTCTTGGTCGGAATTACCGAGCCCACCGTCGCACCGATGCCGACATGCGCGTCTGGCATTAGAGCGACGTGACCGGAAACGAATGGCAGGCGGGCGGCACGTGCGGCCTGCATGATCGCGGCTTCGTCGATCTCGCTGGCCCACGACAGCAGGTTCGGTGCGGGCTGGTTGGGCGACATTTGAAAGTCTCTCCTTCTGGTTGGTGATCAGTGTGGCCTGACCAGAAAGGAAATCCCACTCATTTTATCGAGGCCGCCCGGTTCCAGCCGTGCGAGCACACGGGCCGGGGGCTCGTCACCCGCCACGAATTCCATCCGGACGGGCGGTACCGGTTCACCCCTTCGGGTGAGGCAGGACCGCCTCCGCCGGTCCTAGCGTCGAGCTTGTGCGTTTCCCGCCTCCCAGCGTCGTCACGCCTCTTCCCGAGTCCGGGACGGCCGCTCCGGGCCGCACCACAGTTCACCCGTCGAGCTAGACCCTCGCGCCCGCACGAAACGAGATCCTCATGACCGCGTCCCGCACGCGCCCCAGCTCTTCCAGATCCACTGTCGCCGAAGTCACGTGGTTCTTCGCGATCGCCGTCCTGCTGTGCTTCGCGCTGTCCGTTCCGATGGTCTTCCGGCTCGTCTCCCCGGACCTCAACAACCTGATCACGCCGATCCTGCAGCTGACCCCGATGCTCGCGGCGATCATCATGTGGCTCGCCCGACGGCCGGGGACGTTCCGGGAGACGTTCGCCACCACGTGGCGCGGCACGCCCAAGTGGGCCGGCATCGGCATCGGCCTCATCGCCCTGATCGCCGCGATCCAGACCGCCATCGCCCTGGCGACGGGGATCTGGCCGCTCAACCCGCTCGACCAGATCCTCGCGGCGACCATATGGATCGTTCCGGTCTTCGTCATGCAGTCCGTCTTCGCCATCGGAGAGGAGTTCGGCTGGCGCGGCTGGCTGGCCACGCGCGCCGCGTCATGGGGGTTCTGGCCGCTGGCCTTCGTCAGCGGCCTGGTCTGGATCGTCTGGCACCTGCCGGTCCTCGCCGTCATCGGTGACCGGCCGCTCTGGGACATCGTCATCTACTTCGCCGGCATGCTGCCCTGGGCGCCGCTGCTGCTCGCCCTTCGCCGGCGGTCGGGGAGCGTCTGGCCCGCGGTCCTGACGCACGGAGCGATCAACAGCGTCCGGGTGTACCTGCTGCAGTCCGTCCCCAGCGCGACGGACCACCTGCTCATCGAAGTGATCGGCTGGGTGCTCACCATCGCCGCCGCCGTCTGGCTGATGCGCCCGCGCCGGGCTTAACCCGGCCGGCCGATCGACGAGGGCCCGGACGACCTGGTGGACGTGGTAGCGGGGCTGTGGCAACCCGTCTCGATCAAGGGGTGACCGCCGCTTGGTAGATCCCTCCGGTTTTCCTGTCGGAGGCAGGCCGTAGGCTGAAGCCACTCACGGGATGGGAGGTGGCACCCTTGTTGAAGGACACGTTCGGGCGGGTGAGCACGGATCTTCGGGTGTCTCTCACCGACAAGTGCAATCTGCGCTGCACGTACTGCATGCCACCCGAAGGGCTCGACTGGCTGCCCAACGCCAAGCTGCTGACCGCCGACGAGATCGTCCGTCTCGTGCGGATCGGCGTGGAGATGCTGGGCATCACCGAGGTCCGCTACACCGGGGGCGAGCCGCTCATCCGGCGCGAGCTGGTCGACATCGTCCGGCGTACCGCCGAGCTCCGTCCCCGGCCGCAGATCTCGCTCACCACCAACGGCATCGGGCTGTCGCGCCTGGCGGTCCCGCTGAAGGACGCCGGGCTCGACCGGGTGAACGTCTCGCTCGACACCCTCGACCGCGACCACTTCAAGCGCCTGACCCACCGCGACCGCTTCGACGACGTCATCGCCGGCCTCGCCGCGGCGCACACCGCCGGGCTGCGGCCGGTGAAGGTCAACGCGGTCCTCATGCGGGGGATCAACGAGGGCGAGGCGGTGCCGTTGCTGCGGTTCTGCCTGGAGCAGGGGTATGAGCTTCGCTTCATCGAGCAGATGCCGCTGGACGCCCAGCACGGGTGGGATCGGGCGAGCATGGTGACCGCCGACGAGATCCTCGACCTGCTCTCTGGTTCTTTCGACCTCGCCCCCGATGATGCTGAGGAGCGCGGGAGCGCTCCGGCCGAGCGGTTCGTGGTGGACGGGGGGCCTGCTCGGGTGGGCGTCATCGGGTCGGTCACGCGGCCGTTCTGCGGGTCTTGTGACCGGGTACGGCTGACCGCGGACGGGCAGGTGCGCAACTGCCTCTTCGCCACCGAGGAGTCCGACCTCCGGGCCGCCCTTCGCGGTGGGGCCTCGGACGAGGAACTGGCCGAGCGGTGGATCGTGGCTGTGCGGGGGAAGCGGGCCGGGCACGGGATCGACGACCCCAGCTTCCTGCAGCCCAACCGTCCCATGTCGGCCATCGGCGGCTGACCACCCCCTGGGTTGTCCGGGGCGGCCGGACTCGGCCCCCCGGCTGGGCCGTTGTACGCCGGAGTGGGTGGCCGCTCCCCGTTCCGGCGCTCGTCCCTTTCGGCCGGAGCGGCTGCCCGTGGTGCCGGGTGGCGCGGTAACCGGGACGCTGAGGCCGCCGGGGAGGGCTGGCGGGAACCCTGGCTACGGGTCAGACGGACGTCACGATCCGACAGACACCCCAGCCGAATGTCCGGAGCCGCCACTGTGCTCCCGAGCACCCACGTCCAGCTCCCGAGCACCCACCTCCAGCTCCCGAGCACCACCTGTAATTGCCGAGCACCCACCCCAGATCCCGAGCACCTTAGGCGAGCCTGGCTCTGAGGAAGGCTCGGCCCTGAGTGGTGGGGAGAGGGGCGGCGTAGCCTGGGCGGGTGATCGGTTATGACGCGGTCGTGTTGGCCGGGGGAGCGGCTCGGCGGATGTCCGGGGCGGACAAGCCTGGGATGACGGTAGGGGCTAGATCCCTGCTGGAACGGGTGGTTGCGGCGGTTGCGGATGCCGGGCGGGTGGTGGTGGTCGGGCCCGCGCGAGATCTGGACGGGGTGGTGTTCACCAGGGAGGACCCGCCGGGGGGCGGGCCGGTGCGGGCGTTGCGGGCCGGGCTGGCGGAGGTGACGGCCCCGCAGGTGGTGGTGCTGGCGGCCGACCTGCCGTTCCTGCTGCACGACCACGTGGTCGCGCTCCGGGCCGCGGCGGCCGGGGCTGTCCCACCGATCGCGACGGCGGCGGGGAGCGAGGGCGTGGACCCAGCGGTCGGCGTGGGCGGTGGCGCGACCGGCTCGGAGGGGGCGGGCGCGAGGCCGGGGCAGAGGCGGGGACCCAGCGCGGGCCGCAGCGAGGACACGATCTCGAGCCGGGGGGGAGACAGCGCCCTGGGCCTCGGCGGGGGCGGTGAGGCTGAAAGCAGTGGCGGGGTGGTGCTGGTGGATGAGGGTGGGCGGGAGCAGTGGTTGACGAGTGTGTGGCCCACCAACCTGCTGCGGGAAGCGCTGGCGCGGTATGAGGGGGACTCGCTGCGGGGGCTGCTCGGCCCCCTGAAGCCGCGGCGGGTGGCGCTGCCGGGGCGGGCGTGGTTCGACTGCGACACTATGGACGATCTGGAGGAGGCACGCATGAACGTGTTGACCGAGTGGACCGCGCTGGTCTGCAAGGAACTGGGCGTGGACCCGGCGGCGGTGGACCGGGACCTGATCCTGGACCTGACCAAGGAAGTGGCCCATGGCGTGGCCAGGCCGGCGGCGCCGCTGACGGCCTATCTGCTGGGCCTGGCACAAGGGGCGGGGACGGCGCCGGAAGACGCGGTGGCGAAACTGACGACGCTGGCCCGCAATTGGGAGCGGGCGACGACCGAGACCCTGACCGACGGCTGACTCCCGACAAATCAGTACTTGTCAACCCAAGCTGAGGATTAGCTGTGAATATCCAGCCGGGGACTGTAAACGATTTCGGAAAGCCGCCCTATCGGACCGACCGTCCATAAGGGGTTCTGGAAAAGGGCGACGCCGGGTGGTTACGGGGGCAAACCACCCGGCGTCGCTTCATCGGCGTTCCGACGGGGGCCCGGAACGCCGGCACCAGCACTCCGACGGGGGACCGGAGCGCTTGGCTAAAGCGTACACCTAGTACCCGTGGGATGCGTCAAGACTAAGTCACGACCCGATCTCGCGTCGATGGAGTGGTATCTCGCTTTGGTTAGCCTCCGGTGTGTCAAAGCTAGGCGGAGGAAGATCCTTGCCACGCTCATTGGCACCGATTACCGCTATGTATGGCAAAAACACCGCCGCCGCGATGAACAGCAGCCGGTACGGCCACGGCACCGGCAGTGCGACCGCCAGGATCAGGCAGAGGGTGCGGATCCCCATCTGGATGAGGTACCGCTTCTCCCGCCGCCCGATGTCCGTGCTGAGCGACGGCCGTGCGTCGGTCACCTGATGGACGACCGGTTTCCTGTGCCAGCCCTTCACGCCTTCCACCCTACGCCTCACGTGCGATCATGCCGATATGACCGATCGAACTTACCGGGTGACCGAAATCGTCGGCACCTCGTCAGACTCCGTCGACCAGGCCATACGTAACGGTATCCGGCGGGCCTCGCAGACCCTCAGGCACCTCGACTGGTTCGAGGTCACCGAGATCCGGGGGCACATCGACCAGGGGGAGGTCGCGCACTTCCAGGTCGGGATGAAGGTCGGCTTCCGGCTCGAAGACGCCTGACAGAGGCCCACCGGATCGAGGCAGCCGGACCAGGCGCGTGACCGTCGGTGCGGGGAGGGCGACGGAACCGGGGCGTGACAGCCGCCGCGGCAGGCGCGACACTGCTGGGGTGAGGCTCCGCCGTACCGCCGCCCTGCTCGTCGCCGTCGCGCTCGGGACGGCGGCGTGCGCGCCGGCCACCGGCGCCGCGCCTGGGAAAGCCGCGCCCGGAAAGGGCGCGTCCGGAACAGCCGCGCCCGGAACAGCCGCGTCAGGCACAAGCGCACCCGGACAAGGCGCGCCCGCGTCGGCGACGGCCGCCGCCCCGAAGAGCCTGTTACACCAGACCGCCGAGCAGCGAGCCGCCACCGCCGCGAGCCTGCGCCAGGTGGACGACCTGCCGCTGTACGAGATGACCTACCACGGCGGCTACGAGGCCGACGCCCCGATGACGGAGGCCGAGCTGGCCAAGCGCGAGGACGGCTGGGCGTGCTCGCTGTTCCTGCGCGGCGCCGAGTTCGGCCGTAACTTCGACTGGCACGCCAACCCCGCGATGGTGGTGCACGCCGACCCGCCCGACGGGTACGCCTCGATCTCGCTGGTGGACGCCTTCTACGTGCTCAACCGCAAGGGCCCGGCCGACCTGAAGGCCGACGCCCGGCGGCTGGCGCACGCGGTGCTGGTGCCGTTCGACGGGATGAACGAGAAGGGCCTGGCGATCGGCCTGGCGACGACGCCCACCGCGATCCTGCCGAAGCCGGCCGGCCGTACGACGGTCTCCAGCGCGCGCATCATCCGGCTGATCCTCGACCGCGCCGCGACCGTGCGCGAGGCCGTGGAGCTGATGGGCCGCTACCACCTCGACTTCAGCAGCGGCATCCAGGTGCACTACCTGATCGCCGATCGCTCGGGCGACTCGGTGGTGGTGGAGTACGGCGACGGCAAGCTCAACGTGATCGACGACGACAAGCTGACCAACATCACGATGGCCGGCACGACCGTCGCCGACCGCCTGCGCGACACCCGCTACCGCACGCTGGCCGAGAGCCCGGCGGGCGGCCTGGACCTGCTCAGCCAGGTCGCCCAGGGCCACACGAGGTGGTCGGTGGTCTACGACCTGGCCAAGCTCGACGCCCGCCTCGTCACCGCCAAGCGCTGGGAGCGGGTGCACACCTTCCGGCTCAGCTCGCCTGGCTGACCGTCGACATGTTGAAGTCGGGCACCCGCAGCGCGGGCATCCGGGTGCGGGTGAAGTAGTCGTTCCACTCCCGGGGCAGGGTCAGCTCGCTGGCCCCGACCTCGGTCACCCGGCCGAGCAGGTCCACCGGGCTCTCGTTGAACCGGTAGTTGGTGACCTCGCCCACGACCTGCCCGTCCTCGACGAGGTAGACGCCGTCGCGGGTGAGCCCGGTCAGCAGGAGGGTCTGCGGGTCTACCGCGCGGATGTACCACAGGCAGGTCAGCAGCAGCCCGCGCTCGGTGGCGGCCACCATCTCCTCGACCGAACGCCCGCCCTCGGGGCCGGTCATGATCAGGTTGTCCACCGGCAGCGTCGCGGGCAGGCCGCTGAGCTCGGCGGAGTAGCGGGTCTGCCGGAGCGCCGAGAGGCTGCCGCCGGAGATCCAGTCCACCGCCGGGGTCGGCAGGCCGTTGTCGAAGACCGACGAATCCCGCCCGGAGGCGTGCACCACGGCGAACGGCGCGCAGTCGAGCGCCGGCTCGGCCGGGTCGCTGTAGAGCCGCACCGGCAGCGACGAGAGCCGGTCGCCGACGCGCGTGCCGCCGCCGGGCTTGGCGAACACGCTCTGCCCGTCGAGGGCGTCGCGCGCCCCGGCCGACCAGTAGAGGTAGATCATCAGGTCGGCGACCGCGCTCGGCGGCAGGATGGTCTCGTAGCGGCCCGCCGGCAGCTCGACCCGGGTGCGGGCCCACTCCAGCCGCGTCGCCAGGCTCTCCTCCAGCGCGCCCACCTCGACGTCGGTGAAGTCGCGGGTGTAGACGCCGGTCCAGGCCGAGCGCTTGAGGTCGGCCGACTTGCCGTTGAGCTCCAGCCGCCCGCCGGGCTGGTCGTGACGCAGCCGCAGGCCGCTGGAGGTGCCGAGGAAGGTCGAGGTCAGCGAGTGCTCGGCGAAGCCGTACAACCGGCGGCCGGCGCCCTCGGCGGCGGTGAAGGCGCGCCCGAGGTCGGCGGCGAACCGGTCGAAGACCCCGATGTCGGTCGGCGCGAGCGGCTGCGCCCAGCCCGGGCTCTCCGGCAGCCCGGACACCAGCGGCCGCGCGTCCTCGGCCGGCTGCGCCTCGCGCGCCGCCCGGTCGGCCGCCGCGACCAGGTCCTCCAACTGCTCAGGCAGTACGGCGGAGCGGGACACCACCCCGGTCGCGCCGCCCACCACCGAGATCACCGTGACCCGCGTCGACTCGGCCATGCCGTTGGTCGTCAGCGTGTTGCCCGCGAACCGCAGGTTGGCCGTGGAGGAGTGCTCGGCGATGACCACGCAGTCGTCGGCCCGCGACAACTCCAGAGCCTTGTCGACCATGCCCTGCATGCCCATCACTTGCCACCCTCCTGCACCGTGTTGAGGATCCGCACGCCGCGGAACAACGCCGAGGGGCAGCCGTGGCTGACCGGCGCGACCTGGCCGGGCTGGCCCTTGCCGCAGTTGAACGCGCCGCCGAGCACGTAGGTCTGCGGCCCGCCCACCGCCTCCATGGCCCCCCAGAAGTCGGTCGTGGTCGCGGTGTAGGCGAAGTCGCGCACCTGCCCGGCGAGCTGCCCGTCGACGATGCGGTAGGCGCGCTGGGCGGTGAACTGGAAGTTGTAGCGCTGCATGTCGATCGACCAGCTCTTGTCGCCGACCAGGTAGAGGCCGTGCTCGACGCGGCCGATGAGCTCCTCGGTCGAGGGGCCGCCGGGCGCGGGCTGGAGCGACACGTTGGCCATGCGCTGCATCGGCATGTGGCCGGGCGAGTCGGCGAAGGAGCAGCCGTTGGAGCGGCCGAGGCCCTGCATCAGCGCCATCCGCCGGTCGAGCTGGTAGCCGACCAGGATGCCGTCGCGGATCAGGTCGAAGCTCTGCGCCTCGACCCCCTCGTCGTCGTAGCCGATCGTCGCCAGGCCGTGCTCGACGGTGCGGTCGCCGGTCACGTTCATCACCGGCGAGCCGTACACCAGCGAGCCGAGCTGGTCGAAGGTGGCGAACGAGGTGCCGGCGTAGGCGGCCTCGTAGCCGAGGGCGCGGTCGAGCTCGGTGGCGTGGCCGATCGACTCGTGGATGGTCAGCCACAGGTTCGAGGGGTCGATGACCAGGTCGTGCGGCCCGGCCTCGACGCTCGGCGCGGCCAGCTTCTCGGCCAGCAGCTCGGGCAGCCGGCCCAGCTCGCCGGCCCAGTCCCAGTGGGCGCCGGTGAGGTACTCGTACCCCCGGCCGACCGGCGGGGCGATCGTCGACATGTCCTCGAAGCCGGTCTCGCCGATCTTCACGCCGGTCAGCTCCGGATGCACCCGCACCCGTTGCTGCAGCGTGCTGGTGCCCGCGCTGTCGGCGTAGAACTTCTGCTCCTTGACCTGCAGCAGCCGGGCGCTGGCGTGGTCGAGCCCCTTGAGCAGCCCCGCCGACCACTCGGCCAGCAGCGCGACCTTCTCGCTCTGCGGCACCTCGAACGGGTCCACCTCGTAGGGCGAGACCCAGACCACGTCGCGGTAGACCGGCTCGGCGGCCAGCTCGATCCGCTCGCGGTTGATCGGCGCGCTCACCTCGGCCACCCGGACCGCCTGCTCGGCCACCCGGACCGCCGCCTCGGGGGTGAGCTCGACGCCCGAGGCGAAGCCCCAGGTGCCGTCCTTCACCACCCGGACCGCCAGGCCCAGGTCGTCGGCGTCCATCGCGCCTTCGAGCCGGGCGTCGTACAGGCTGAGGGACTCGGCTCGCACCCGCTCCAGCCGGAAGTCCGCGTGCTCGGCGCCCAGCTCACGCGCCCGCTGCAGCGCGGCGTCGGCCAGGCGGGCGAGCGGCAGAGCTCGGAAGTCGTCGTCGATCTGGCGCATGTCAACGATCCTAGCCCTACGATCTTGTACGGGCCGGACAAGGGGATACCCGCGGGTAGGGGATAGCGTCAGGTCCTATGGCACGCTCTGTACTCGTCACCGGCGGCAATCGCGGCATCGGCCTCGCGATCGCCAGAGAACTGGCCGCGGGCGGCGACGCCGTCGCGGTCACCTACCGATCGGGCGAGCCCCCCGAGGGCCTGTTCGGCGTCCGCTGCGACGTGACCAGCGCCGAGGACGTCGACGCCGCCTTCGCGAAGGTCGAGGCCGAGCAGGGCCCCGTCGAGGTGCTCGTCTCCAACGCCGGCATCACCAAGGACACGCTCCTGGCGATGATGAAGGAGGAGACCTTCACCGAGGTGATCGACGCCAACCTCACCGGCGCCTTCCGGGTGGCCAAGCGCGCGATCCGCCCGATGATGAAGCTCAAGCGCGGCCGCATCATCCTCATCTCCTCCGTCGTGGGCCTGTCCGGCCAGGCGGGGCAGGCCAACTACGCCGCCTCCAAGGCCGGCCTGGTCGGCTTCGGCCGCTCCCTGGCCAGGGAGTACGGCTCGCGGGGCATCACCGTCAACGTGGTGGCCCCCGGCTTCGTCAAGACCGACATGACCGCCGAGCTCGACGGCGAGGCGATCATCAAGAACATCCCGCTGGGCCGCCAGGCCGAATCGGCGGAGATCGCGCGCGTCGTGCGCTTCCTGGCGAGCGACGACGCCTCCTACATCACCGGGGCCGTGATCCCCGTCGACGGCGGACTGGGAATGGGGCACTGACCATGGGCATCCTCGACGGCAAGCGCCTGCTCGTCACCGGCGTCCTCACCGACGCCTCCATCGCCTTCCAAGTGGCCAAGATCGCCCAGGAGCAGGGCGCTCAGGTCGTCCTGACCGGGTACGGCAGGCTCAGCCTGGTCGAGCGCATCGCCAAGCGGCTCCCCGAGCCGCCGCCGGTGCTGGAGCTCGACGTGACCTCCCCCGACCAGCTCGGCACCCTCGCCGACCGGGTGGGCGAGCACCTCGACGGCCTCGACGGCGTGGTCCACGCCATCGGCTTCGCGCCGCAGACCGCCCTCGGCGGCAACTTCCTCAACACGAGCTGGGAGGACGTGGCCACCGCGCTGCACGCCTCGACCTTCTCCTACAAGTCGCTGGCGGTGGCCTGCCTGCCGCTGATGAAGGCCGGTAGCTCGGTCGTCGGCCTCGACTTCGACGCCACCAAGGCCTGGCCGGTCTACGACTGGATGGGCGTGGCCAAGGCGGGCCTGGAGTCGGCCAACCGCTACCTCGCCCGCGACCTCGGCAAGCACGGCATCCGCGTCAACCTGGTCTCGGCCGGGCCGCTGCGCACGATGGCGGCCAAGTCGATCCCGGGCTTCAAGGAGTTCGAGGAGAGCTGGCCGGAGAAGGCGCCGCTGGGCTGGGACCTCGCCGACACCGCGCCCGCCGCCAAGGCGGTCGTGGCGTTGCTGTCGGACTGGTTCCCGGCCACCACGGGCGAGATCGTCCACGTGGACGGCGGCGTCCACGCCATGGGCGTCTGACCGCACCGCTCGAGAACCGTCCTGTTCGCACCCGGGCCGCTCAGGCCAGGCGGTGCCGGCCGCCGACGCGCATCGGCTCGAACGGGATGGACGCGCTCTCCTCGGCCTTGCGCCGCCGCTTGTGCACGATGCGGGTGGCCAGCACGGCCGAGGCCAGCAGCGTCGCGGTGAGCGCCGTGCCCAGCACGTCGCCGTCGGTGTCGCTGGGCCGTACCACCTGCTGGTCGCTGAGCCGTACCCGCAGCCGCTCGGTGAGCGGCCCCGGCCACAGCAGTCCGAGCCCGGCCCGGTCGGGGTCGGCGGCCGGCTCGTCGCCGAGGTCGTGCTCGGTGCTGTTGAGCAGGTACGGCCGGCTGTCCGGAGGCACGGGCACCGTCGTGGGCAGCACCGCCTGCTCGTCCTCGTCCGCCTTCTCGGAGGGCTTCGGCTCGGGCCGCGGCTTCGGCGGGGGAGTGGTGAGACCGGGCTTGGGCGGCGGCGGGGTGAGCCCGTCGAGCACGCCCTGCCCCTTGCAGGCCAGCACCGGCAGGCAGACCTCGTCGAGCACGCTGGGCAGCAGTCCCTCGCCCCCGCCCGGCTTGCCGGCGTCGGCGGTGTCGGCGGGCTCGGACTGGTCGCCGGGTTTGGGCGGCGGGGTCGGCTCGGGGGTCTGCGGGGTGGGGAGCACCTCGCCGAGCGGGTTGGTGACGCCGCCCACGGTGTCGTCGAGGCCGTCGGTGACCGGGCCGAGCTGGTCGCCGGTCAGCGAGTCGACCGTGTCGGTCACCCCGTCCACCAGCTCGCACAGCCCGCCGGTGACGCCGGACAGCAGGCCGCCGCCCTGCTCGCAGTCGGCGAGCAGCGCGCCTCCCAGGGTGTTTCCCAGCGCCGGGTAGGGTGCGGTCGCGGCGGCCGGAGCGGCGCCCAGCGTGATCGTGGCGATGGCGAACGCCAGGACCCCGGCGGTGCGTCGCATCTGTCTCCCCCCAAACACTCTCCGTGGGGGAATCCTCGCGGATCGGCCCCGCGTTGCCCGCGGAAAGTTGCGGTTCGGTATCGACTAGTGATACGCGAGTCGGACTCTCGTTCTATCGGGTCAGCAGGACGAGACGTCGTCCAGCGCCTCCCGGATCTCCCTCGGCAGGACCAGGTCCTCCGCCTGGAGGATGGCCTTGAGCTGGGTGGCGGTGCGGGCCCCGACGATCGCCGAGGAGACGCCGTCCTGGTCGCGCACCCACGACAGCGCCACGGCCAGCGGCGTGCGCCCCAGCCCGTCGGCGGCGGTCATCACCGACTCGACCACCCGGCGGCAGCGCTCGTCCAGATAAGGGCGGACGTACTCGGCGAAGTGCGGCGCCGCGGCGCGCGAGTCGGCCGGGATGCCCGTGCGGTACTTGCCGGTCAGCACCCCGCGCCCGAGCGGCGAGGAGGCCAGCACGCCCGCGCCCACGTGCGCGGCGGCCGGCAGCAGCTCGCGCTCGGCCTCCCGGGCCAGCAGCGAGTACTCGGCCTGGGCCGAGACGAGCGGGATGCGGCCGGGCACCACGCGCTGGGCGGTCGCCGCGGCGGCGAGCTGCCAGCCGCTGTAGCCGCACACGCCGGCGTAGACCGCGCGCCCGGAGCTGACGATGGCGTCCAGCGCGGCCAGCGTCTCCTCCAGCGGCACCTCGTCGTCGAAGGCGTGGAGCTGCCACAGGTCCACGTAGTCGACGCCGAGCCGCGAGAGCGAGGCGTCGATGGCGGCGATGAGATGGCGTCGCGAGGCGTCACGCGGGCGGGGGCCGAGCGGGGTCACCACGGCCTTGGTGGACAGGACCACGTCCTCGCGCCGCACCGACTCGCGCAGCAGCCGCCCCAGCAGCCGCTCGGAGTCGCCGGAGGTGTAGACGTCGGCGGTGTCGACGAGGTTGCCGCCGGCCTCCACGAAGGTGCGGAGCTGGGCCGCGGCGTCCTCGGGGTCGGTGTCGAGCCCCCAGGTCATCGTCCCCAGGCCGAGTCGGGAGACCGACAGGCCGCTCCGGCCCACATAACGCTGTTCCATGATCCGGCTAGATTACGCCAACCACCTCCGGGGCTGGCCATACTTTGCCGTGTGACGACTTTGCTGCTGGCCCGCCATGGCCTGACCCCGCTGACCGGTCCCGTCCTCGCCGGCTGGACCCCCGGCGTCCACCTGAACGAGCGCGGCCGGGCGCAGGCCGAGGCGCTCGGCGGGCGGCTGGCCGGGACCCGGCTGGACGCGATCGTCTCCAGCCCGCTGGAGCGCTGCCGGGAGACCGCCGAGGCGGTCGCGCGGGGGCGGGATCTGGAGATCCAGACCGACGAGCGCTTCGGCGAGTGCGGTTACGGCGAGTGGACCGGGCGGGAGCTCAGGGAGCTGGCCGAGGAGCCGCTGTGGCGGGTGGTCCAGGCCCACCCGAGCGCGGTCACCTTCCCCGGCGGCGAGGCCATCGCGGACATGCAGGCGCGCGCTGTCAAAGCGGTCCGGGAGTGGAATGATCGTCTCGGGGAGAAGGCTGTCTACCTGGTCTGCACGCACGGCGACGTCATCAAGGCGATCGTGGCGGACGCCCTCGGCCTGCACTTGGATGGATTTCAGCGAATCGGTGCGGATCCGGCCGCTTTGACGGTGATTCGCTACACCCCCTTGCGCCCCTTTGTGGTCAAACTTAACGATATGGGGGAATTGACGCTGCCAGAGGGTTCGGGAGAGAAAGACGGGGGAGAAAACCTCACCGGGAGCGATGCCGCCGTCGGCGGCGGATCGGGAACCACGTAAGGTCAGGCTATGCCGGTCTTCGACTACGACCCACCTGAGAGGTTCGTGGCCGGTGCCGTGGGGCAGCCGGGTTCGCGGGCTTTCTTCCTGCAGGCCAAAGGAGAGGGCAGACTGACGACGGTAGCGCTGGAGAAGCTGCAGGTGGCCGCACTCGCGGGCAGGCTCGACGAGCTGCTCGACGAGGTGCTGCGCCAGTCCGGCGGCACGGCCCAGATCCCCGCCCTGGCACCCGCCGACCTCACCGACGACGGGCCGCTCGACCTGCCCATCGAAGAGGACTTCCGGGTCGGCACGATGGCGCTGCAATGGGACGAGGACACGGCCCGCGTGGTCATCGAGGCCGAGGAGTACCTCGGCGACGAGCCCGTCGAGGTCGACGACCCGGCGATGCTGCGCGTGCGGATCAGCGCCGGCGTCGCCCGCGCCTTCACCCGCCGCGCCCTGCAGCTCGTCGCCGCCGGTCGCCCGCCCTGCCCGCTGTGCACCCAGCCGCTCGACCCCGAGGGCCACGTCTGCGTCCGCCTCAACGGCTACCGCGGGGGTGAGGTGGCTTCATGAGCACCGTGCCGGAGAGTGAGCCCGTGCTCAGCCCCCCTCCGGCGGGGCAGACCGAGAAGGAGGCGCTGCGGCTGCTCGCCGAAGGCCGCATGGAGGTGGTCGGCCGCCTCGTCGAGGCGACCAACATGACCCTCTACTGCTCCATCACCCTCGGCGGCGTCACCGCCGCGTGCGTCTACAAGCCGGTGCGCGGCGAGCGGCCGCTGTGGGACTTCCCCGACGGCACCCTCGCCGCCCGCGAGGTGGCCGCCTTCGAGGTCTCCCGTGCCACGGGCTGGCGCATCGTGCCGCCCACCGTCTACCGCGAGGGCCCCTTCGGCCCCGGGATGTGCCAGCTCTGGATCGACAGCCACGACCACGCCGGGCAGGAGCCCGACCTGATCGCGCTGGTCCGCAGCCGCAACCCGGCCCTGCGCCGGATGGCCGTCTTCGACGCGGTGGTCAACAACGCCGACCGCAAGGGCGGCCACCTGCTGCCCCTGCCCAGCGGGCACGTCTACGGCGTCGACCACGGGGTCTGCTTCGCCGAGGAGGACAAGCTCCGCACCGTGCTGTGGCAGTGGCGCGGCCGGCCGCTCAGCCGCGAGGCCGTCGGCGTGCTGGCCGGCCTGGAGCGCGACCTGGAGTCCGGCACGCTCGGCCGCCGGTTGCGCGAGCTGCTCACCCTGGCCGAGGTCGAGGCCACCTGGCGCCGGGTCCGGCGGCTGCTCGACACCGGCCTGCACCCCTCGCCGTCCAAGGACTGGCCGGCCGTCCCCTGGCCGCCGATCTGATGTGCACCGTGATCGTACGGCCGGGCGCCCTGATGGGCATCAGGGACGAGCTGGCCGACCGTCCCTGGGAAGGGCCCGGCGAACACTGGCCCGACGACTACCCCGGCGTCGTCGGCGGCCGTGACCTCAAGGCGGGCGGCACGTGGCTGGCCGTCCACCGCGAGAGCGGGCGGGTGGCCGCCCTCCTCAACGGCCGTGGCACCCTCGCCCCCGAGACCGACCGCGTCTCCCGCGGCGACCTGCCGCTGCGCGCGGTGACCGTGGGCGGCCTGCCCGAGGTGGACCTGACCAGGTACGACCCCTTCCACCTCGTCTACACCGACCGCGCCGGCGGCCGGCTGTGGAGCTGGGACGGCGAGCACCTCACCGAGACGCTCCTGCCGGACGAGACGGTCATGATCGTCAACGACGGCATGGAGGGCCCGCGCGTCACCGCGCACCTCGACCGCTTCCGCGCCACGAGCGACTGGTGGTCGGTGGTCGGCGACGAGCCCGCGGCCGACCCCAGCGCGCTCCTGCTGCACTACGAACTGCCCGACGGGCGGGTCTACGCCTCCCTGTCGATCACCCTGGTCACCCCGCAGAGCTACGAGTTCCGGCAGATAGGCTCAGACCATGAGATCGTGGTCCGCTCCTGACATCACTCGGCTTCCCGGCGAGAGTGTTCCGCTCCGGCTCTACGACACCGCCGCCCGGCGGGTCCGGCAGACCGACCCGGGGCCCACCGCGCGGATGTACGTCTGCGGCATCACCCCCTATGACGCCACCCACCTGGGCCACGCCAACACCTACCTGGCCTTCGACCTGGTCGGCCGGGTGTGGCGGGACAACGGGCACGAGGTGCACTACACCCAGAACGCCACCGACGTGGACGACCCGTTGCTGGAACGTGCCGAGCAGACCGGCCAGGACTGGCGGGCGCTGGCCGAGCGTGAGATCGAACTGTTCCGCACCGACATGACCGCCCTGCGGATGATCCCGCCGCAGGAGTACGTCGGCGTGACGGAGGTCATCGACCGGGTGGCGGCGCTGGTGGAGCGGCTGCGGCCGCTCACCTACGACCTCGACGGCGACGTCTATTTCAGCCGCGCGGACGCGCCCAAGTTCGGCGAGGTCTCCGGCTACTCCGAGGCCGAGATGCTCGCCCTGTCGGCCGAGCGCGGCGGCGACCCCGACCGGCCGGGCAAGCGTGACCCGCTCGACTGGCTGCTGTGGCGGGCCGAGCGCCCGGGCGAGCCGGCCTGGGACAGCAGCCTCGGCCGCGGCCGGCCCGGCTGGCACATCGAGTGCACCGCGATCGCCCTGGACCACCTCGGCGCGGGCTTCGACGTGGCCGGCGGCGGCTCCGACCTGATCTACCCGCACCACGAGTGCGGCGCCTCCGAGGGGCACGCCGCCACCGGCGAGTGGCCCTTCGCCCGCTTCTACACCCACGCCGGCATGGTCGCCCTCGACGGCGAGAAGATGTCGAAGTCCAAGGGCAACCTGGTCTTCGTCTCCCGGCTGCGCGCCGAGCACGACCCGATGGCCGTCCGCCTCGTGCTGCTGGCCCACCACTACCGCGCCGACTGGGAGTACACCCCCGACCAGCTCGCCGACGCCGAGGCCCGGCTCGACCTCTGGCGCCGCGCCGTCGCCTCCGGCCGCGGCCCGCACGCCGAGGAACTGCTGGCCACCGTACGGCAGCGCCTGGCCGACGACCTCGACGCGCCGGGCGCCGTGGCCGCCTTCGACGACTGGGCGCGGAAGGCCCTGGACGGCGAGGGCGAGCAGCCGACCGACCTCGCGGCCAAGGTCGCCGACACCCTTCTCGGAGTGAAGCTCTGATTCGTGGGCAGTCGGGTCATGAGTCGAAAGGAGAGACCATGCCGACTGCCCGTGACATCATGACCCCGGACTGCACCTGCGTCAGCGCCGACGAGACGGTTCTCGACGCGGCCGACAAGATGGCGAGGCTCGATGTCGGGTCACTGCCCATCTGCGGCCCGGACAACAAGCTCAAGGGCATGCTCACCGACCGCGACATCGTGGTGAAGGTCCTGGCCAAGGGCAAGGACCCGAAGTCGTGCCTGGCCGGCGAGCTGGCCCAGGGCGAGGCGGTCACGATCGGAGCCGACCACGACACGCGGGAGATCCTGCGGACGATGGCCCGGCACAAGGTCCGCCGCCTGCCCGTCATCGACGGCCACACCCTGGTGGGCATCGTCTCGCTGGCCGAGGTCACCCGCGCGGTGCCCGACGCCACCGTGGGCGACCTGCTGGACGTGCTGACGTCCGACTGAGTCCCTGAGACACCGCGCCCGCTGAGGGCGTCCGTGGCCGCCGGCCCCTTCCGGGCTCGGCGGCCACGCCCGTCTCAGCTGCCGGAGGCCAGCAGCTCGGTCGCCGAGCCGCGGGCCAGTTGCCGGTAGACCTGTTCCACCTGCTCGGCCACGCGCGGCCAGCCGTACCGTTCCTGGGCCCGGCGGGCGCCGGCGCGGCCGAGCCTGAAGCGCAGCTCCGGGGCCTCGAGCACCCGCCGCAGCGCGGTGGCCAGCGCCAGCGGCTCGCGCGGCGGGACCAGCAGGCCCGCTCCTGCGACGGTGTCCAGGTGCCCGCCCACCGCGGAGGCGATCACCGGCACGCCGCAGGCCATCGCCTCGACCGGCACGAGCCCGAACGGCTCGTACCACGGCACGCTGGCGACCACCTGCGCCGAGCGCATCAGCGCGGGCACCTGGTGGCGCGGCACGCTGCCGAGCACCCGCACCCGCCCGGCCACGCCGAGGGTCAGCGCCAGCTCCGCCAGCCGCCGGGCCTCCTTGTCGTCGGCCGAGCCCCCCGCGACCACCAGGTGCGCTTCGGGCAGCTCGGCCAGGGCGCGCACGACGGTTTCCACGCCCTTGCGCGGCACGAGACGGCCGATGCTGAGGATGCGGCCGGGCACGGGCCGCCCGCCCGGCTCGGGGCAGAAGGTCTGGAGATCGACGCCGCACGGCACGATCGAGATCCGCTCGGCCGGCACGCCCATCGCCCGCAGCTCGGCGACCTCGTCGGTGCAGGTCGCCAGCACCGCGTCGGCCTGCCTGCCGAGCCGGGCCTCGGCGGCCAGCCGGACCCGTGGGCTGGTGTCGGCCGCGCCCTGCCAGCGGCGCTTGACCGTGCCGAGCGCGTGGTAGGTCTGGACGACCGGGATGCTGCCCCGGGCGGCCTCCAGCGCGGCCAGCCCGCTCATCCAGAAGTGCGCGTGCACCACGTCGGGCCGGCGCCGCCGCCAGCCGCGGGCCAGGTGCCCGGCGAACTGCGCCATGTAGGGCGGCAGGTCGTCCTTCGGGATGGGCAGCGGCGGCCCGGCGGGCACGTACTCCACCCACACGCCGGTCGGCAGCGTGACGGCCCTCTGGCCCAGCGCGGTGCGCCGGGTGTGGACCACGACGTCGTGCCCGCGAGCGGCCAGCGCGGCGGCCAGGCAGGAGACGTAGACGTTCTGCCCGCCGGCGTCCACGCCGCCGAGGGCGGCCAGCGGGTCGGCGTGTTCCGAGATGAGATCTACCTTCATGGCGTCAGCTCCCTGTGGCCTGGACGGCCTGCTCGGCGCCCGCCGAGGTCAGGCATGGACGGGCCCGCCGCCGGGTGTTCGCGGCCGCCCGGCGGCGTGAGCCATCGCCCGGCCGCGGCCCCTCGCCGGGGGCGTGGCCGGGTGCGAGGTTCTGTCGTGCGGCTCCCGCGAGAGGACGGGGCCGGATGTGCCGTGCGCACCAGGTCGCGGGTCGGCCCGGCCTTCGGACCGGGGTCGGCGGTGGTCGGCTCGGGTGGCTTCAGGACCGCCTTTCGTACCCGCGCTGTCGCGGTAACGGCTACCTGTGGGAGCGACGGTCAAACCTCACCGGCCCTCCGCCAGGCACGGGTCGTTTGCCGGGCGTGCCGCCGGGTAGCTCCCGGACACTTCCAGGAGGTGCCGAGTGTCCAAGTCCCGCCGTCCCGCAGCCGTCCTTTTCGACCGTGACGGAACGTTGATCCACGACGTGCCCTACAACCGCGATCCTTCCCTGGTCCGGCCCATGCCGGGCGCCCAGGCCGCGTTGCGCAGGCTGCGTGACGCGGGCGTGCTGGTGGGCGTGGTGACCAACCAGTCGGGCGTGGCCCGCGGCCTGATCTCGCCCGACCAGTTGCACCAGGTGAACGAGCGGGTGGAGGAGTTGCTCGGCCCGTTCGACGCCTGGGCGATCTGCGTGCACGACGACATGGACGCCTGCTCGTGCCGCAAGCCGCGGCCGGGCCTGATCATCCGGGCGGCGGCGATCATGGACATCAGCCCGCTCGACTGCGTCATGGTGGGCGACATCGGCAGCGACATGAAGGCCGCGCGGGCGGCCGGCGCGCGGGCGATCATGGTGCCCACGCCGGCGACGCGGCCCTCGGAGTTCGCCGAGGCCGACGAGCTGGCCGCGAGCCTGCCGGAGGCGGTGCAGCGGATCATGGAGATGGAACCGGTGGACACGCTCAACCATCTGATCGCGGGCGGCGCGTTGCACCCGGCGCAGATCGCGAGCTGGAGCCGCTGGTGAGGTGTGAGGGCGGAACGCGGGGGTAGGCGCGGGTTTTTCCGATCTGTCCCTCCGGGGACGGAACTCCGACCTCGGAGGCATGGAGACCTCATGACCCACGCGTACGACTGGTCCCACCGGGCCGCCTGCCTGGACCAGGACCCGGACCTGTTCTTCCCCATCTCCCCGCTCGGGCCCAGCCGGTCCCAGATCGCGCACGCCAAGGCGGTCTGTGGCCGGTGCCCGGTGCGGCGCCCGTGCCTGGAGTACGCGGTGGAGACCCGCCAGCAGCACGGCGTCTGGGGCGGTCTGGAACCCGGCGAACGCCGCGCGGCGCGCTACGCCCCCCGGGCCGCCTGACCCGCTACAGCGGGATCAGCACCCCGTCGAGGTGGTCGACCTCGTGCTGGAGGATCCTGGCCAGCATGCCGATCGCCCGGACCGTCAGCGGCTTGCCGTACATGTCGCGGCCGCGGGCGGTCACCGCGAAGGAACGCTCCAGCGGCCGCCACCGCCCCGGCGCGGACAGGCACGCCTCGTCGGCGATCACCTTGCGGCCGGACAGCTCCAAACGCGGGTTGACCAGGTGCCCGGCCCGCCCGTCGTAGTCGAAGACCAGCACCCGCAGCGGGACGCCGATCTGCGGCGCGGCCAGCCCGGCGCCGCCGGCGGCCGAGCGCATGGTCAGGGTGAGGGACTTGACGAGTTGCCGCAGCTCCTTGTCGAAGGCGGTCACCGGTTCTGCTGCGACCCGGAGGGCCGGATCATCGTAGGCGCAGATAGGCACGCGGAACTCCCCGATGCGTCGCGACGTCAGAGCCAGGATTCCCCGCATGCCGCCGAGTCAACCGTGTCCGGGTGTTACCGGCATGTTGCCCGGGTGACCGGGAAGTAACCGCCGCACAGCCGCTCCGTGGCCAAGTGCGTAACCGCACTTTCCTAGCCTCCGGATCATGATCTCAGACTGGCGGCCGGACGACCCGGCCTTCTGGCGAGCCACGGGGCGGCGTGTCGCCCGGCGGAACCTGGTCTTCTCCATCCTGGCCGAACATCTGGGCTTCACCGTTTGGACGGTGTGGAGCGTGGTGGCGGCCCAGCTCGGCGCCTACGACTTCAGCACCGACCAGCTCTTCTGGCTGGTGGCGCTGCCGAACCTGGTGGGCTCGGCGCTGCGCCTGCCGTACACCTTCGGGCCGGCCCGCTTCGGCGGGCGCGACTACACCGTGTTCAGCGCGCTGCTGCTGCTCATCCCGGCGCTGGCGCTGGGCTGGGCGGTGGGCTCGCCGGACACGCCGTACTGGGTCTTCCTGCTCATCGCGGCCACCGCCGGGTTCGGCGGCGGCAACTTCGCCTCCAGCATGGCCAACATCACGCACTTCTACCCGCAGTCGCGCCAGGGGGCCGCGCTCGGGCTGAACGCGGCCGGCGGCAACATCGGGGTCAGCTCGGTGCAGCTCGTGGTGCCGCTGGTCATCGGGGCCTTCGGCCTCGCGGCGGCGGGCTGGTTCTGGGTGCCGTTCATCGTGGTGGCCGCCGGCTGCGCCTGGCTGTTCATGGACAACCTGGCCACCGCCAAGGCCTCGCCGCGCGAGCAGCTCGCGGTGGCCGGCAACGGCCAGACGTGGCTCATGTCCTTCCTCTACATCGGCACCTTCGGCTCCTTCATCGGGTACTCCACCGCCTTCCCGCTGCTGGCCAAGAGCCTGTTCCCGGGCTCGGCCTGGCAGACGGTGGCCTTCCTCGGCCCGCTGCTCGGCTCGCTGGTGCGCCCGGCCGGGGGCTGGCTGGCCGACCGGCTCGGCGGAGCCCGGGTCACGTTGTGGAACTTCGCCGCCATGGCCGGGGGAGTGGCGCTGGTGTGGCTCGCCGTGGGCTCGGGCGACTTCTGGCTGTTCGCGCTGGCCTTCCAGGCGTTGTTCGTCACCGCGGGCCTGGGCAACGGCTCCACCTACCGGATGGTCCCGGCCATCTTCGGCGCGCTGGCCGCCGCCTCCGGCCGCAGCCCCGAGTACGGCAGGCGCCAGGCCGCCGCCGCGGTCGGCATCATCTCCGCGGTCGGGGCGTTCGGCGGCTTCCTCATCAACCGCGCCTTCGGCATGTCCTTCGCCGCCGGCGGCAGCCCGGCCGCCGCCTTCCTGGCCTTCGGCCTGTTCTACGCCGCCTGTTTCGCCACCACGTGGTGGTGCTACGCCCGGCCGGTCGGCGCCGCGCGGCTCGCTCACGCCCGCGTGTGAACGGCCGTTAGCACGTTGGTAACAGAAGGGACCTCGGTGTGAAATCACCGCTGAGCACCATCAAGCCCGTGAAGACGCACTGCCCTTACTGCGCACTCCAGTGCGGCATGACGGTGACGCCGGGCTCGCCCGCGACGGTCGCGCCGCGCCGGGACGTGCCCGCCAACGCGGGCGGCGCGCTGTGCCAGAAGGGCTGGACCGCGGCCGACCTGCTCGCCCATCCCGACCGGCTGACCGCCCCGCTGCTGCACGGCGAGCCGGCCTCCTGGACGGCGGCGCTCGACCACGTGGCCGGGCGGCTGCGCGCGCTGCGGGCCGAGCACGGACCCGACTCGGTGGCGGTCTTCGGCGGCGGCGGCCTCACCAACGAGAAGGCCTACACGCTGGGCAAGTTCGCCCGGGTCGCGCTGGGCACGAGCCAGATCGACTACAACGGCCGCTTCTGCATGTCCTCGGCGGCGGCCGCGGCCAAGCGGGCCTTCGGGCTCGACCGCGGGCTGCCGTTCCCGGTGACCGACCTGGCCGAGGCCGACGTCGTGCTGCTGGCCGGCGCGAACGTGGCCGAGACGATGCCGCCGCTGGTGCGGCACCTGACCGGGCCGCGCCTGATCGTCATCGACCCGCGCCGCTCGGCCACCGCCAAGCTGGCCTGGCTGCACCTGCGCCCGCTGCCCGGCACCGATCTCGCCCTCGCGCTCGGGCTGCTCCACCTGGTGCTGGCCGAGGGGCTGGCCGACGAGGCCTACCTCGCCGCGCGCACCACCGGCTTCGAGGCCGTGCGCACCTCGCTGGCCGCCTGGTGGCCCGAGCGCGTCGAGCGCGTCACCGGGGTCCCGGTGGCCCGCATGCGCCAGGCCGCGCACGCGCTCGGCCGCGCCGACCGGGCCGTCGTGCTCACCGGGCGCGGCGCCGAGCAGCACGCCAAGGGCACCGACACGGTCACCGCCTTCATCAACCTCGCCCTCGCGCTCGGCCTGCCCGGCCGCCCCGGCTCCGGCTACGGCTGCCTCACCGGCCAGGGCAACGGCCAGGGCGGGCGCGAGCACGGGCAGAAGGCCGACCAGCTCCCCGGCTACCGCCGTATCGACGACCCGGCCGCCCGCGCGCACGTCGCCGGGGTCTGGGGCGTGGACCCCGCCAGCCTGCCCGGGCCCGGCCGCAGCGCCTACGAGCTGCTGGAGGCGCTCGGCACCCCGGACGGGCCGCGAGCGCTGCTGCTGTTCGGCTCCAACCCGGTCGTGTCCGCCCCCGCCTCGCTGCGGATCACCGAACGGCTCAAGGCGCTCGACCTGCTGGTCGTCGCCGACTTCGTGCCCTCGGAGACCGCCGCCCTGGCGCACGTGGTGCTGCCCACCACCCAGTGGGCCGAGGAGAGCGGCACCATGACCAATCTGGAGGGACGCGTCCTGCTGCGCCGCCGGGCGGTCGACCCGCCCGCCGGGGTCCGCTCCGACCTGGAGGTCCTGCGGGAGCTGGCCGGACGGCTCGGCCACGACTTCGCCGCCGAGCCCGCCGAGGTCTTCGACGAGCTGCGCCGCGCCAGCGCGGGCGGCCCGGCCGACTACGCCGGGATCAGCCACGAGCGGCTGGCCGCCGAAACCGGCCTGTTCTGGCCGTGCCCCGCGCCGGAGCACCCCGGCACCCCGCGCGTCTTCCTCGACCGGTTCCCGACCCCCGACGGCCGTGCCCGCCTCGTCCCGGTCGAGCACCGGCCGCCCGCCGAGGAGACCTGTGCCGACTACCCCGTCTACCTGACCACCGGCCGGCTCCTGGCGCACTACCAGAGCGGCGCCCAGACCCGCCGGATCGCCGCCCTCATCGAGGCCGCCCCTGAACCCTTCGTCGAGATCCACCCCGACCTGGCCGCCCAGCTCGAGATCGGCGCGGGCGACCTGGTCGAGGTGACCAGCCGCCGGGGCGCGGCGCGCGGCGTGGCCCGCGTCACCGACGCGGTGCGGCCCGACACCGTCTTCATGCCCTTCCACTGGGAGGGCGCCAACCGTCTCACCAACCCCGTGCTCGACCCGCTCTCGCGCATGCCGGAGTTCAAGGTCTGCGCCGTCCGACTGGAGCGTGTGGCATGAGACTCGTCGTCGTGGGCAACGGCATGGCCGGGGCCCGGCTGGTCAGCGAGGTGCGCGCCCGCTCGGCGGACCTGCGGGTGACCGTCTTCGGGGCCGAGGCCTGGCAGCCCTACAACCGCGTGCTGCTGTCGGAGGTGCTGGCCGGCAGCCACGGGCCCGAGCAGGTGCGCCTGCTCGACCCCTCCTGGTACGGCGAGCACGACGTGCGGGCCGTGCTCGGCACCCGCGTCACCGCCATCGACCGCGAGACCCGCGCCGTCGTCACCGAGGACGGGCGGCGCGAGCCGTACGACGTGCTGGTGCTGGCGACCGGCAGCGAGCCGCTGGTGCCGCCCATCCCCGGCGTCGAGCGGGCGATCGCCTTCCGCACCCTCGACGACTGCCGGCGCATCCTCGCCGAAGCCGGCTCGGCCGCCCGCGCGGTCGTGGTCGGCGGCGGGCTGCTGGGCATCGAGGCCGCCCGCGGGCTGGCCGGGCGCGGCCTGCCGGTGACCCTGCTGCACCTGGCCGGGCACCTGATGGAACGCCAGCTCGACGCCGAGGCCGGGCTGGTGCTCGGCGAGACCCTGGCCGGCCTCGGCGTGGAGATCCGCACCGGCGTGCACGTGGCCGAGGTCCTCGAAGACGGCGTACGGCTGGCCGGCGGCGAGCACGTGCCCGGCGAGCTGGTCGTCCTGGCCTGCGGGGTGCGCCCGCTCACCGGCCTGGCCGAGGCCGCCGGGCTGGAGGTGCGGCGCGGCATCGTCGTCGACGACGAGCTGCGCACCGACGACCCGAGCGTCTTCGCCGTCGGCGAGTGCGCCGAGCACGACGGCCACGTCTACGGCCTGGTCGCGCCCGCCTGGGAGCAGGCCGCGGCCGCCGCCGAGGTGATCACCGGCGGCAAGGCGCTGTACCGCGGCTCGCGGCTGGTCACCCGGCTCAAGGCCCGCAGCGTGGAGCTGGCCGCGATGGGCGAGACGCAGCTCACCGAGGAGCACGCCGAGGTGGTGCGCTTCAGCCACCGCGCCCGCGGCACCTACCGCAAGCTCGTGATCAGGGAGGGCCGCCTGGTCGGCGCGATCGTGCTGGGCGAGAGCGACGCCGTGGGCACCCTCACCCACCTGTTCGACCGGGGCGGCCCGCTGCCCGGCGACCGCGCCGGGCTGCTGTTCCCCGGCCTGGCCGGGAGCGCTCCCAGCGCGCCGAGCCCGACGCGCATGCCGGACTCGGCCAAGGTGTGCCACTGCAACAACGTCACCAAGGGACAGATCCGCTCGTGCTGGGAGGCCGGGGCGCGCGACGTGGCCGCGGTGGCCGCCGCCACCCGTGCCACGACCGGCTGCGGCACCTGCCGCGAAGCGGTGGAGGGAATCGTCGGATGGCTGTGCGAGCAGGAAGGGGCGACCGCGTGACGCGCTTGGTGGTGGCCGGGTACGGCCCGGCCGCGCAGCGGCTGGTGGAGACGCTGCGCGAGCGCCGCTTCGGCGGCGAGATCGTGGTGCTGGGGGAGGAGTCCCGGCCCGCCTACGACCGGGTGGCGCTGACCACCCACCTCACCGAGGGGGCCGACCTGGCCTACCCGGTGCCCGAGGGGGTCACCACGCGGCTGGGGGCGCGCGTGGTCTCCGTCGACCGGGAGGCCAGGGCGGTGCTCGTCGAGGACGGGCGGCGGGAGCCGTACGACGTGCTGGTGCTGGCGACCGGGTCTGCGCCGTTCGTGCCGCCGGTCCCCGGCGCCGGGCTGGCCTTCGTCTACCGCACCATCGACGACCTGGAGGCCATCCGCGCCGCCGCGCGGGGGGCCAGGACCGGCGTGGTGGTCGGCGGCGGGCTGCTCGGGCTGGAGGCCGCCGACGCGCTGCGCGGCCTCGGGCTGGAGACCTCGATCGTCGAGGTCGCGCCCCGGCTGATGCCGCGCCAGGTGGACGAGGGCGGCGGCGCGGTGCTCAAGGCGCACATCGAGGCCCTGGGCCTGGCCGTGCACGCGGGCGAGATGCTGGAGCGCATCGAACCGGGCAGGGTCGTGCTGGCCGGGGGCCGCGAACTGGCCGCCGACGTGGTGGTCTTCTCCGCCGGGGTACGGCCGCGCGACGAGCTGGCACGCGGCTGCGGGCTGGAGGTCGGCGAGCGCGGCGGCATCGTGACCGACGCCGGGATGCGCACCAGCGACCCGGCGATCTACGCCATCGGCGAGTGCGCGCTGGTCGGCGGCACGGTCTACGGCCTGGTGGGGCCCTGCTTCACCATGGCCGAGGTGGCCGCCGACCGGATCATGAGCGGCGGCGCGGAGTTCGGCGGGGCGGAGACCTCGACCAAGCTCAAGCTGCTCGGCGTCGAGGTCGCCCAGTTCGGGGCGATGACCGGGGCCCTGGACGTGGTCTACATGGACCCGGTGGCCGGAATCTACAAGCGGCTGTTCGTCAGCGACGACGCGGCCACGCTGCTCGGCGGCATCTGCGTGGGCGACGCCTCCCCGTACACCGCGCTGAAGGGCTTCGTCGGCAAGGCGCTGCCCGCCGCCCCCTCCGACCTGCTCTTCGCCGGTTCGGGGGTGGCGCTGGACCTGCCGGACGAGGCGTCGGTCTGCTCGTGCAACAACGTCAGCGCCGGGACGATCCGCTCGGCGATCGCCGAGCGCGGCCTGACCGAGGTGGCCGGGATCAAGGCCTGCACCCGGGCCGGGGCCACCTGCGGGTCGTGCGTGCCGATGCTCAGGCAGCTTCTGGAGCGCTCCGGCGTCGAGGTCGGCAAGGCGCTGTGCGAGCACTTCGCGCACAGCCGGGCCGAGCTGTTCGACATCGTGCGGGTGCGGGGTATCGCCACCTTCTCCGAGCTGGTCTCGGCGCACGGGCGCGGGCGCGGGTGCGACATCTGCAAGCCGGTGGTCGCCTCCATCCTGGCCTCGCTGCGCGGCGAGCACGTGCTGTCCGGCGAGCTCGCGGCGCTGCAGGACACCAACGACCACTTCCTCGCCAACATCCAGAAGAACGGCACCTACTCCGTGGTGCCCCGCATCCCGGGCGGCGAGCTGACGCCCGAGCGGCTCATCGTCATCGGCGAGGTGGCCCGCGACTTCGGGCTCTACACGAAGATCACCGGCGGCCAGCGGATCGACCTGTTCGGGGCCCGGGTCGAGCAGTTGCCACTGATCTGGAAGCGCCTGGTCGAGGCCGGGTTCGAGTCCGGGCACGCGTACGGCAAGTCGCTGCGGACGGTCAAGTCGTGCGTCGGCTCCACCTGGTGCCGGTACGGCGTGCAGGACTCCGTCGGGCTCGCCATCGCCCTCGAACTGCGCTACCGCGGGCTGCGCGCCCCGCACAAGCTCAAGTCGGCCGTCTCCGGGTGCGCCCGGGAGTGCGCCGAGGCGCGCGGCAAGGACTTCGGGATCATCGCCACCGAGCAGGGCTGGAACCTGTACGTCGGCGGCAACGGCGGCTTCCGGCCCCGGCACGCCGACCTGCTGGTGGCCGACGTGTCCACCGAGGAGCTGGTGCGGGTGATCGACCGGTTCCTGATGTTCTACATCGCCACCGCCGACCGGCTGCAGCGGACCTCGGCGTGGCTGGAGTCGCTGGAGGGCGGGCTGGAGTACCTGCGGCAGGTCGTGGTGGAGGACTCGCTGGGGATCTGTGCGGAGCTGGAGGCGCGGATGGAGCGCCACGTCGCCGGATATTTCGATGAATGGCGGGCGGTGCTCGACGATCCGGACAAGCTCCGGCGTTTCACCAGCTTCGTCAACGCGCCCGGCGTGCCCGACCCGTCGATCGCCTTCGAGACCGAACGCGAGCAGATCAAGCCGGTCCTGATCCCCCTGGAGGTGTCGTCCCGATGAACCCGAGCCCGTCCGCCACCCTGACCTGGACCCCGGTCTGCCGGGTGGCCGACCTGCTGCCGGAGCGAGGCGCCTGCGCGCTGGTCGGCGGGCGGCAGGTGGCCCTCTTCCGCGACCACACCGGGCACCTGCACGCCCTCGACAACCTCGACCCCTTCAGCGGCGCGCACGTGCTGTCGCGCGGCATCGTCGGCAGCCGCGGCGGCGAGCCGACCGTCGCCTCGCCCATGCACAAGCAGGTCTTCTCGCTGCGGACCGGCGCCTGCCTCGACGACCCGGCGGTCACGGTCGCCACCTACCGGGTCCGCGCCCGCCACGGCGTGGTGGAGGTCGCCGTGTAGCCCCCTCGCGCCGTTCACCCCGTCCCGCCCGCGAACCCCGTCCTGCGCACGACGCGGGCCTGCCGTACCACCCAGAACCGAAAGGAGACCTCCATGAGCGCCCTGCCCGCGGAGCTCCCGCCCACCCCGGAGACCGCGCCCGACGCGCTGGCCGGCTTCACCATCGGCGTCACGGCGACCAGGCGGCGCGAGGAGTTCGGCGCGCTGCTGGAACGGCGCGGCGCGCGCGTGGTGAGCGCCCCCGCCATCCGGCTGGTCCCGCTGCCCGAGGACGCCGAACTGCTCGCCGCCACCCGGGACGTGCTGGCCGGCCGGCTGGACGACGTCGTGATCACCACGGGCGTGGGCTTCCGCGGCTGGACGGCGGCGGCCGAGGGCTGGGGCCTGTCCGCCGAGCTGGCCGCCCAGCTCGGCGCCGCCCGGCTGCTCACCCGGGGCCCCAAGGCGCGGGGCGCGGTCCGGGCGGCCGGGCTCAGCGACCACTGGACCGCGGCCACCGAATCGTGCGAGGAGGTCAAGGCGCACCTGCTGGCCCAGGACCTCACCGGCCGCCGCATCGCCGTCCAGTTGCACGGCGAGCCGCTCACCGAGTTCGTGGCCGCGCTGCGGGGGGCGGGGGCCGAGGTGATCGAGGTGCCGGTCTACCGGTGGCTGCCCTACCGCGACCCCTCGCCGCTGCGGCGACTGATCACCCAGACCGTCGCGGGCACCGTGGACGCCGTCGCCTTCACCAGCGCGCCCGCCGTCCACGCCATGCTCGCCGCCGCCCGTGCCGCAGGCCAGGAGGAGCACCTGCTGGCCGCCTTCGCCGATGGCGTCGTGGCCGCGTGCGTCGGGCCGGTCACCGCCCAGCCCCTGCTCGCGCGGGGCGTCCCCGTCGTCCAGCCCGAGCGGGCCCGGCTCGGCGCGCTGGCCCGTACCCTCGCCCGGCACCTGCCCGAACACGGCGTCACCCGCCTGGTCGCCGGCGGACACGCACTGGAGATCCGTGGTCACGCGGTCGTCGTCGACGGCGACCTGCGTCCGCTGCCGCCCGCGCCCATGTCGGTCCTCAAACGCCTGGCCGACAAGCCCGGCCATGTCGTCCACCGTGGCGACCTGCGTGCCGTACTGCCCGGCAGCCAGAGCCGCGACTCGGCCGAACACGCCGTCGAGATGGCCGTCACGCGCCTGCGCCGCGCCCTGGGCGCCCGCGACGTCATCGAGACCGTCGTCAAGCGCGGCTACCGCCTCGCCTGCGACCGCCCCACCCCATGACCGCCCCCTCCCTCGCGGGTCCGCTGTCTTCCGCCGAGCCCGCGCTCGTCCTGGCCGCCCACGGGACGCGCAGCCGGGCCGGCGAGCGGACCCTGGAACACCTGGCCCACGTCATGCGCGCCCGCCGTCCGGGCCACCGGGTGACGCTCGCCTACCTGGAGATCAGCCGCCCGTCCCTCGGCTCCGTGCTCGCGACCCTCACCGGCCCGGCCGTCGTCGTGCCGCTCCTGCTGGCGGGGGGCTACCACGTCCACGTGGACCTCCCCGAAACCCTCACCCGCCGGCCCGCCTCCGGCCACGTCCCGGACGTGCTGCCGGCCCGGTATCTCGGCCCGCACCCGCTCCTGGCCCACGCCCTGGCCCGCCGGCTGGACGAGGCCGGGCTCACGCCGCGGCACCGGGTGGTCCTGGGTGCGGCGGGTTCCAGCGATCCGGCCGCCCGCGCCGAGGTGCGGGCCGCCGCGCGGTTGCTCGCCGTACGGCTGGCGCGGCCGGTCACCGCGGCCTACGCCGGGGACGCCGACTTCACGGCGGAGGGCACCCCGCCCCTGGCCGCGGCCATCGGGCCGGACACCGCGATCGCCTCCTACCTGCTGGCTCCCGGTTTCTTCCACGACCGCCTCCGGGCCGCCGGGGCACCCCTGGTCAGCGCGCCGCTGGGCGAGGAGGTGGCCGAGCTCGGCTGGCTGCGCTACGACGAGGCGGTTCAGCGGGCCAGGAAGTGCCAGCCCATCCAGCACCACGCCAGGACCACCGCCACCCGCCCCGCCGGATGACGCAGCACCACCGCCAGGCACCTGCCCAGCGTCGGCAGCCTCGACTCCGGCCGCCGCCTGGCCGTCACGTCGAGGACGGCGGCGGCCACCAGGACGGCGGCGAAGGCCACGGCCATCATCATCGCCGTCGCACCAGCCACCACCCGGTCAGCAGCCACGCGAACCACCCCACCGCCCGGCCCACCGGGTCGGCCAGCAGCGGATCCAGCAGGTCACTGAACGTCGGCCGGTCCGGGGCCGGGAACAGCAGCGCCCAGAACTCCAGCACCCCGAACACGGCGGCCGGCCCCGCCCACGGCCACCACCTGCTGGGCGGGGTGGCGGGCGCCGGGGGAGCGGCGGGCCGGGGGCGGAGGGCCAGGACGGCCACCACCGTGCCGGCCGCGGCGACCGCCAGATAGGTGCGCGGCTCGAAGGACGGCAGCCCGCCACCCGCCACCGCGAGCACCCCCAACGGCAGCACCACCGGCACGAACCGGTGCACGGCCCTGGCCGCGGGGCCTTGCGCGGATGGGGTCACGAGTCAGCACCTCCCGACAGACGAGCCCGCAGGCCGGCGAGCCGCCTCCGAAGGCGGCCCGAGAATCCGGACGGGCGGGAACCGGGTGGCGTCCGGTCAGCCGGAGGCGGGTTCGAGGCGGAGTGCGCGGACGATCTCCGCGGCGGCCGCGTCCCGGGAGTGCCCGGCGTCCGCTCCCATGAACATCTCATAGTAGGCGTGCTGGAAGCACCCCGCCAGGAGCAGCCGGGCGCTGCCGGTGGGGTCGACGGAGGCGTCGACGCGGCCACGGCGCTGCTCGGCCTCCAAGTACACCGAGAGCGGCACGATCTCCGCCATCGGCCCGAGCTCGCTGTCGCGGACGGCCTCGCGGTAGCGGACGGTCACCGACGGCTCGATGAAGGCGGGCAACGCCGCCGACTGGACCTCGACGTAGTAGTCGATCCCGGCCCGGGCGGCGAAGCGGAGGTTGTCCTGGACCTCGCCCTGACCGGGCGTGAGGTTGTGCAGGATGCGGAGCCAGAGCGGGAGACGGTCCTGGAGCAGGGCGAGGAAGTGGTCCACGGGTCCGCCGGTGCGATTCTCGCGCAGCGAAAGAGCCATCTTCAGAACGCGCAGCCTGGTGTCCTGACTTCTTTGGTGCGGATCTACATGGGAAGTCGCCATGGTTGGCCTAACGTGCGCAGTCACATGGACAGGTTCGACGTGGCGCTGGCGGGATTCGGCGGTGTTTATCGACCGCGTTTCCCCTTGTCATCAAATTGTTGCCGGTTGGAGTGCCAGCCTGGTGCGATCCGCCGTAAAGAGCGCGGATAACGATTGTTGCGCGAAACCAGTGCGAAAAGGCTGAAAATTAGCTGTCAGTGTTGCCGTTGCGACGGCGGAGGTAACGCTCGAACTCGGCCGCGATCGCGTCGCCACTGGCCTCGGGCAGGTCGGCGGCGTCCTTGCGCTCCTCGAGCTCCTTGACGTACTCCGCCACCTCGGTGTCCTGCGAGGCGAGTTCGTCCACGCCGTGCTCCCAGGCGCGTGACTCCTCTTCGAGGTCGCCCACCGGCATCGGGATGTCGAGCAGGTCCTCCACCCGGCGCAGCAGGGCGAGGGTGGCCTTGGGGTTGGGCGGCTGGGCCACGTAGTGCGGCACGGAGGCCCACAGCGACACCGACTGCAGCCCGGCCGCGCCGAGCGCGTGCTGCAGGACGCCGACGATGCCGGTCGGGCCCTCGTAGCGGCTGAGCTCCAGGTTGAGCGAGCGCGCCAGACCCTCGTCGGAGGCGGCGCCGATGATCGGCACGGGCCGGGTGTGCGGGGAGTCGTTGAGCAGCGCGCCCAGCATCACGGCCAGCTCGATGCCGAGCTCGCGGCAGACCTCGACGATCTCCTCGCAGAAGGAACGCCAGCGCATGTTCGGCTCGATGCCGCGCAGCAGGACGACGTCGCGCTCGGCACCCGGCGGGCGGGCGTGCGACAGCCGCGTCGTCGGCCAGACGATCGAGCGCTGCAGGCCCTCGCTCAGCTCGACGATGGGCCGGGTGACCTGGAAGTCGTAGTAGTCCTCAGGGTCGAGGGCGGCCAGCGGCCGGGCCTGCCAGGTGTTCTCGAGGTGGGCGATGACGCCGCTCGACGCCTCGCCCGCGTCGTTCCACCCCTCGAACGCGGCGATCAGCACCGGGTCGACGAGCTCGGGGAGCCCTTCGAGCTCGATCACGCGCGCCCTCCTCTCGCTGGTGTGGCCTAAGCCTATGCCGTGAGGAGGGGGCCGCGTCACGACTCCGGGGGCCTTACGCTTCCAGCGCACCGCCGCCCACGGGGTTCCCGTGCGCACCGGGGTTCGCGTGGGTGTTTTCCTGGGCTTTCCCTCCTGTCCCCGCCGTCTCAGGGGCCCCGGCCGAAGGGGGCCGCCGGAGGGGCCGGGTGTCGGGGGCGCCCGGCGGGGGTAGTGACGTCGGCCTTGATCGGCCAGGTGGGCGCCCGTAGCGGGCTTCAGGGGCGGTAGCCGTACACAACGGGCGGTAGCCGTACACAAGACGGAAACCGGAGCCGTCGGCGAAGACGGAAACGCGTGTCTCACCCCGTGATCGCGCGCCAGGCGGGACGGCCGGGGTCGCTAAGCTTGGGGGCATGAACAGCTCCCCGTCCTTCCGTGAAGTCCTGTCCCAGCGCGTGGTCGTCGCCGACGGGGCGATGGGGACGATGCTGCAGGCCCAGGACCCCACCCTCGACGACTTCGAGGGGCACGAGGGCTGCAACGAGGTGCTCAACGTCACCCGGCCGGACATCGTCGCCGGGGTGCACGAGGCGTACTTCGCGGTCGGGGTGGACTGCGTGGAGACCAACACCTTCGGCGCCAACCTGTCGGCGCTCGGCGAGTACGACATCTCCGAGCGCGTGTACGAGTACTCCGAGGCCGGCGCGCGCCTGGCCCGGCAGGCGGCCGACCGCTGGTCCACGCCGGAGCACCCGCGGTTCGTGCTGGGCTCGATGGGCCCGGGCACCAAGCTGCCCACGCTGGGGCACCTGCCGTACAAGACGCTGCGCGACGCCTACCGCGACAACGCGGCGGGCCTGATCGCCGGCGGCGCGGACGCGCTGATCATCGAGACCAGCCAGGACCTGCTGCAGGTGAAGGCGGCGGTCGTCGGCGCGAAGCGGGCGATCTCGGCCGCCGGGCGCGACGTGCCGATCATCGCGCAGGTGACGATCGAGACCAACGGCGCGATGCTGCTGGGCTCCGAGATCGGCGCGGCGCTGACCGCGATCGAGCCGCTGGGCGTCGACATCGTCGGCCTCAACTGCGCCACCGGCCCGGCCGAGATGAGCGAGCACCTGCGCCACCTGGCCCGCCACTCGCGCCTGAAGCTGTCGTGCATGCCGAACGCGGGCCTGCCGGTGCTGACCGCCGACGGGGCCTACTACCCGCTGAGCCCGGCCGAGCTGGCCGACGCGCACGAGGCCTTCACCCGCGACTACGGCCTGACGCTGGTGGGCGGCTGCTGCGGCACCACCCCCGAGCACCTGCGCCACGTGGTGGAGCGCGTCGGCGTCGGCGCCGCGGCCCCCGCGCCGGAGCAGGAGGAGGTCCGCCCGGGCAAGGCCCCGGCCGCGCGCAAGCCGCAGCCCGAGCCGGGCGTCTCCTCGCTCTACCAGTCGGTCCCCTTCCGGCAGGACACCTCCTACCTGGCCATCGGCGAGCGCTGCAACACCAACGGCTCCAAGGCCTTCCGCGAGGCGATGCTGGCCGGCCGCTGGGACGACTGCGTCGAGATGGCCCGCGACCAGGCCCGCGACGGCGCCCACCTGCTCGACCTGTGCGTCGACTACGTGGGCCGCGACGGCGTGGCCGACATGAAGGAGCTGGCCTTCCGCTTCGCCACCGCCTCCACGCTGCCGATCATGCTCGACTCGACCGAGCCGGCGGTGCTGCAGGCCGGCCTGGAGATGCTCGGCGGCCGGGCGGCGGTCAACTCGGTCAACTACGAGGACGGCGCCGGCCCCGACTCCCGCTTCCAGAAGATCATGCGGCTGGTGAGCGAGCACGGCGCGGCCGTGGTGGCGCTGACCATCGACGAGGAGGGGCAGGCCCGCACCGCCGAGTGGAAGGTGCGCGTGGCCTCCCGGCTGATCGACGACCTCACCGCCAACTGGGGGATGCGCGTCGAGGACATCATCGTCGACTGCCTGACCTTCCCGATCGCCACCGGCCAGGAGGAGACCAGGCGCGACGGCCTGGAGACCATCGAGGCCATCCGCGAGCTCAAGCGGCGCTACCCGACGGTGCAGACCACGCTGGGCCTGTCCAACATCTCCTTCGGCCTCAACCCGGCCGCGCGCATCGTGCTCAACTCGGTCTTCCTCAACGAGTGCGTCAACGCCGGGCTCGACTCGGCGATCGTGCACGCCTCCAAGATCCTGCCGATGGCGCGCATCCCCGACGAGCAGCGCCAGGTCGCGCTCGACATGGTCTACGACCGCCGCCGCGAGGGCTACGACCCGCTGCAGCGCTTCATGGACCTGTTCGAGGGCGTCGACGCGGCCGCGATGCGCCAGGGCAAGGCCGAGGAGCTGGCCGCGCTGCCGCTGTGGGAGCGGCTCAAGCGCCGCATCATCGACGGCGAGAAGAAGGGCCTGGAGGCCGACCTCGAGGACGCGCTGACCCAGCGGCCCGCCCTGGAGATCATCAACGACGTGCTGCTCGACGGCATGAAGACGGTCGGCGAGCTGTTCGGCTCCGGCCAGATGCAGCTTCCCTTCGTGCTGCAGTCGGCCGAGGTGATGAAGACCGCGGTGGCCCACCTGGAACCGCACATGGAGCGGGTCGAGGGCGAGACCAAGGGCCGGATCGTGCTGGCCACGGTCAAGGGCGACGTGCACGACATCGGCAAGAACCTGGTCGACATCATCCTGTCCAACAACGGCTACGAGGTGGTCAACCTCGGCATCAAGCAGCCGGTGAGCGCCATCCTGGAGGCGGCCGAGGACAAGCGGGCCGACGTGATCGGCATGTCCGGCCTGCTGGTCAAGTCGACCGTGATCATGAAGGAGAACCTCGAGGAGATGAACTCCCGGGGCATCTCCACCCGCTTCCCGGTGCTGCTCGGCGGCGCGGCGCTGACCCGCGCCTACGTCGAGCAGGACCTGGCGGGCATGTTCGAGGGCCAGGTCCGCTACGCCCGCGACGCCTTCGAGGGCCTGCGCCTGATGGACGCCTTCATGGCGCACAAGCGCGAGGGCGCCCCGCTGCCCGCGCTGCGCGAGCGCCGCGTCAAGACCGGCGCGGTGCTCCAGCGCACCGCGGTCGAGGAGCTGCCCGCCCGCTCCGACGTGGCCGCCGACAACCCGCTGCCGGTCGCGCCGTTCCTCGGCGACCGCATCGTCAAGGGCATCTCGCTCAACGACTACGCCTCCTTCCTGGACGAGCGGGCGCTGTTCCTGGGCCAGTGGGGGCTCAAGCCGACCCGCGGCGGCGACGGGCCCGGCTACGACGAGCTCGTCGAGACCGAGGGCCGGCCGCGGCTGCGCATGTGGCTGGAGCGGATCCAGACCGAGGGCCTGCTGGAGGCGGCGGTCGTCTACGGCTACTTCCCGTGCGTCAGCGACGGCGACTCGCTGATCATCCTCGACGACGCCGGCGACGAGCGCACCCGCTTCACCTTCCCGCGCCAGCGGCGCGACCGGCACCTGTGCCTGTCGGACTTCTTCCGCTCGCGCGAGTCGGGCCAGACCGACGTCGTGGCCTTCCAGGTGGCGACCATGGGCGGGCGCATCTCCGAGGCGACGGCCGAGCTGTTCGCCAAGGACGCCTACCGCGACTACCTGGAGCTGCACGGCCTGTCGGTGCAGCTCACCGAGGCGCTGGCGGAGTACTGGCACGCCCGCGTCCGGGCCGAGCTCGGCATCGGCGGCGGTGAGTCGCTGGACGACATGCTCAAGGTCAACATCCAGGGCTGCCGCTACTCCTTCGGCTACCCGGCCTGCCCCAACCTGGAGGACCAGCAGCAGCTCTTCGAACTGCTGCGGCCCGAGCGCATCGGGGTGAGCCTGTCGGAGGAGTTCCAGCTCCACCCCGAGCAGGCCACCTCCGCCCTGGTCGCCCACCACCCGGAGGCGAAGTACTTCAACGTCTGAACCGACCTCCCCGATCGGTACGGCAGGCGGGCCGAGCCCCGCTCCTCCGGGATGCCCGGGGTCAGGAGCTGGGCAAAGGCCCGTCTACCCCGGCGCGCAGGAATGCGCGGGCCGCCTGGCATCGTTGACACTTGCCCGATCGAGAGCAGGGAGAATGCATGGAAGCGGTCTTCTTCGACATGGACGGCCTTCTGGTCGACACCGAGAAGCTGTGGCTGGAGGTGGAGACCAAGGTCATGGCCAAGCTCGGCGGCGAGTGGACGCCGGAGCACCAGACCCACCTGGTGGGCGGCTCGATGGAGCGCACGGTGGCCTACATGCTGGCCGTCTCCGGCTCCGACGTCGCCCCCGAGACGCTGCGTGAGTGGATGATCCAGGGCATGATCTCCCGGCTGCGCGAGGGCGTGACGATGATGCCCGGCGCGCTGGAGCTGCTCGACGCGCTGCGCGCCGAGGGGGTGCCCGTGGCGCTGGTGACCTCCTCGCTGAAGGAGATCGCCGACGCGGTGCTGACCTTCGTGGGCCGCGAGCGGTTCGACACCATCGTGACCGCCGACGACGTGACGCACACCAAGCCCGACCCCGAGCCCTACCTGACCGCGGCGCAGCGGCTGGGCGTGGAGCCGACCCGCTGCGTGGTCCTGGAGGACTCGCCGAACGGGGTGGCGGCCGGAACGGCGGCCGGGTGCGCCGTCGTGGCGGTGCCGAGCCTGCTGCCGATCGAGCCCGCGCCAGGACGTCTCGTTCTGGTCTCATTGACTGAGACCAACGTGTCTCAACTTCGTGACCTTGTGTCCACCGGGTCATGACCCAATCACGATTGCGACACAGGTCGTGACTAGGGCTTTTCCTGACACAACCCCGCCAGAGACCATACTCCGAAGACCTATGACCGGGTCCGTCCTTGGCAGGACGGAACTTACTGAGGTGGAATATGGAAGCACGAAAGCGACTGTCCGCGGTCGTGGCCGGCGGCGCTCTGCTGCTGGCGGCGGCCGCCTGTGGCGGTGGCGGGGGGACGGGCAACCAGCCGGGCGAGAGCACGCAGCCCTCCGCAGGGGGCGGCGGGGACAAGGCCTTCGTCTGGGCACTGTCGGCTGAGCCCAAGGCCCTGGACGGCGCGTACGTCAGCGACGGCGAGTCGCTCCGGGTCGTCCGCCAGATCTTCGAGGGTCTGGTCGGCACCAAGCCCGGCGCCACCGACGTGGTCCCGGCGCTGGCCACCAAGTGGGAGTCCACCGACGCCACCAACTGGACCTTCACCCTCAAGCAGGGCGTGAAGTTCCACGACGGCACCGACTTCAACGCCGAGGCCGCCTGCTGGAACTTCGAGCGCTGGTTCAACTTCAAGGGCGCCCAGCAGAACCCCGCGGTCAGCTACTACTGGCAGACCGTCTTCGGCGGCTTCGCGAAGAACGAAGACCCGGAGATGACGCCCAGCTCCTACAAGGGCTGCAAGACCGAGGGCGCCGACAAGATCGTCATCAGCCTCGCCTCGCCGTCGGCCAGCTTCATCTCCGCGCTGAGCCTGCCGTCGTTCTCGATGGTCAGCCCCGCCGCGATCCAGAAGAGCGGCGACGCGGTCGAGATGAAGGGCGACGCGCCGGAGTTCACCGGCAAGTTCGCCACCGAGGCCCCGGTCGGCACCGGCCCCTACAAGTTCGTCTCCTGGGCCCGCGGTGACAAGCTCACCCTGGAGGCCTTCGACGGCTACCACGGCGAGAAGGCCAAGATCAAGTCGCTGATCTTCCGCGCCATCTCCGACGCCCCCGCCCGCCGCCAGGCTCTGGAGAGCGGCGAGATCGACGGCTTCGACCAGGTCGAGCCCGCCGACGTCGAGACGCTGAAGGGCGCCGGCTACACCATCCAGGAGCGCCCGGCGCTCAACGTGGGCTACATCGGCTTCAACCAGAAGCTCGCGCCGATGGACAACCCCAAGATCCGCCAGGCCATCGCCCACGCGATCAACCGTGAGGCCCTGGTCAAGGCGAAGTACCCGCCCGGCTCCACCGTGGCGACCCAGTTCATGCCGCCGGAGCTGGCCGGCTACAACGAGCAGGTCACGACCTACCCGTACGACGTGAACAAGGCCAAGCAGCTCATCGCCGAGTCCGGCGTGGCCAACCCGACGGTCGAGCTCTGGTACCCGACCGGCGTCACCCGCCCGTACATGCCCGACCCCAAGGCCAACTTCGAGGCCTTCAAGGCCGACCTCGAGGCCGCCGGCTTCAAGGTCGTCGTCAAGTCGGCGCGGTGGACCCCCGAGTACATCGACGCCGTCGACAACGGCAAGGCCATGATCTTCATGATCGGCTGGAACGCCGACTTCGCCGACGCCGACAACTTCGTCGGGACCTTCTTCCAGGCCCCGCAGAAGCGCTGGAGCTTCGACAACAAGGAGATCTTCGGCAAGCTCGACGAGGCCGAGCGCGAGACGGACCCCGCCAAGCGGACCGCCCTGTACCAGGAAGCCAACAAGCTCATCATGGACTTCCTGCCCGGCCTGCCGTACGTGCACAACAAGTCGTTCGTCGGCCTCGGCAAGGACATCAAGGGCTTCCTCACCGACCCGCTGAGCAACGAGAACTTCTCCCTGGTGTCCCGAGGCTGATGCTCCGGTTCATCGTCCGGCGGCTCCTGGTGCTCGTTCCCGTGCTCCTGGGGCTGTCGATAGCACTCTTCGCATGGGTGCGCGCGCTGCCCGGATCGCCTGCACAGGCGCTTCTGGGCGAGCGCGCCACCCAGGCGCAGATCGATCTCATCAACCGGCAGATGGGCCTGGATGAGCCGATCTACGTCCAGTACTTCAGGTTCCTGGGCAAGATCGTGCAGTTCGACTTCGGCACTTCTGTCCAGACCAATCAGCCGGTCCTCGACGAGATGATCCGGCGCTTCCCCGCCACCTTCGAGCTCGGCGTCACGGCGCTGCTGCTGGCCGTGGTCGTCGGCGTCCCCCTGGGCTACTTCGCGGCCCGGCGCGGCGGGACGTGGCTCGACTCGGCCACCATCACCGGCTCGCTGGTCGGCATCACCATTCCGGTGTTCTTCCTCGCGTACATGCTGAAGTACGTCTTCGCCGTCAAGCTGGGCTGGTTCCCCAACACCGGCCGGCAAGAGGCGCGGATGCTGAACGTCGAGCACCCCACCGGTTTCTACGTCCTGGACGGCCTGGTCACCGGGAACATGGCCGCCTTCTGGGACGCGATCCTGCACCTGGTCCTGCCGGCCGTCGCGCTGGCCACGATCCCGCTGGCGATCATCGCGCGCATCACGCGCGCCGCCGTGCTGGACGTGCTCAACGAGGACTACGTGCGCACGGCCGAGTCCAAGGGCCTCACCGCCGGGGTGGTGACCCGCCGGCACGTGCTGCGCAACGCGCTGCTGCCGGTGACCACCGTGGTCGGCCTGCAGTTCGGCCTGCTCATGTCGGGAGCGATCCTGACCGAGACCGTCTTCGCCTTCCCCGGCGTGGGCAAGTTCGTCGCCGACGCCATTCCCACCCGCGACTATCCCAGCATCCAGGGGTTCATCCTGGTGATCGCCACCCTCTTCGTGCTGATCAACCTGGTGGTGGACGTGGCCTACGGCCTGATTGATCCGAGGGTGAGGGTCAAATGAGCCTTGGAGCCGCAGAGGCCGCCATCACGGTGGCCGAGGAGCAGGGCGGCGGCCTGTGGCGCGAGGCCGTCAAGCGGCTGTCGCGCAACCCCGCCGCGATCATCGGGGCCGTCCTCATCGCGTTGTTCGTCTTCGTGGCGATCTTCGCCGACTGGCTGGCCCCGTACACCGCCATGGCCCCCGACCTGTCCCAGATCGAGGGCCCCGGCCACGTGCCGGGCCCGAGCGCGGAGCACTGGCTGGGCCTGGACGACAACGGCCGCGACCTGCTGTCCAGGATCATCCTGGGGGCCCGGCAGTCGCTGCTGGTCGGCGTGGTCTCGCTGCTGTTCGGCATGGCCGGCGGCATCATCCTGGGCCTGCTGGCCGGCGGGCTGGGCGGCTGGGTGGACTCCACCGTGATGCGCCTGGTCGACATGATGCTCGCCATCCCCGGCCTGCTGTTCGCCATCGGCATCGCCGCCATGCTGGGGCAGGGCATGACCGCCGTGATGATCGCCATCGGCGTCGTCAACATCCCGGTCTTCGCCCGGCTGCTGCGTGGCCAGATGCTGGCCCAGCGCGAGGCCGACTACGCGCTGGCCGCCAAGTCCCTGGGCGTCAAGCGCAGCCGGATCATCCTCGGGCACGTCTTCCCCAACTCGCTCACCCCGGTGATCGTGCAGGGGACCCTGACGCTGGCCACTGCCATCATCGAGGCGGCCGGCCTGGCCTTCCTCGGGCTGTCCGGCGAGGACCCCTCCATCCCGGAGTGGGGCCGCATGCTCGCCGAGTCGCAGCGCCACCTGGCCAACGCCCCGCAACTGGTCATCGCGCCCGGCGTGGCGATCGTCCTGGCCGCGCTCGGCTTCACGCTGCTCGGCGAAGCGCTGCGCGAGGCCCTCGACCCGAAGTACCGGCGGTGAACGTGAACAACCTGCTCGACGTCAACGATCTGGAGATCGTCTTCAGCCGTCGGGGCCGCCGGGACGTGCGCGCGGTCGACAAGGTCAGCTTCTCCGTCGCGCCCGGCGAGACCGTCGGCCTGGTCGGCGAGTCCGGCTGCGGCAAGTCGGTGACCTCGCTGGCCATCATGGGCCTGCTCCCCAAGCGGGGCGTACGGCTCGGCGGCAGCATCTCCTTCGACGGCACCGAACTGATCGGCCTGCCCCAGGACAAGCTGCGCCGCATGCGCGGCCGCGACCTGGCCATGGTCTTCCAGGACCCGATGACCTCGCTCAACCCGGTGATCCCCATCGGCACGCAGGTCACCGAGGTGCTGGTGCGCCATCGCGGGCTCAGCGGCGACGCCGCCCGCAAGGAGGCGGCCGACCTGCTGGCCAGGGTCGGCATCCCCGACCCGGCGCGGCGGCTGAAGGAGTACCCGCACCAGTTGTCCGGCGGCATGCGCCAGCGCGCCCTCATCGCGATGGCGCTGGCGGCCAAGCCCCGGCTGCTGATCGCCGACGAGCCCACCACGGCGCTCGACGTGACCATCCAGGCGCAGATCCTGGAGCTGCTCAAGGAGCTCGTGCGCGAGTCCGGCACCGCGCTCATCATGATCACGCACGACCTGGGCGTGGTCGCGGGCATGTGCGACAGCGTCCACGTCATGTACTCCGGGCGGATCGTGGAGCGGGCCGGGCGGCGCGAGCTGTTCGGCCACCCCCGCCACCCGTACACCGGCGGCCTGCTCGCCTCCATCCCGCGCCTCGACCAGCCCCGGGGGGAGCGCCTGGAACCCATCCAGGGCTCGCCGCGCGACATGCTGGCCTGGGCCGAGGGCTGCGCCTTCGCACCGCGCTGCCGCAACCGGGTGGAGGAGTGCGTCGGCACGCCGCCCGCGCTCGGGCCCGACCGCCTGCGGCCGGAGCACGAGCTGCGCTGCTACAACCCGCTCGGGGGATCGAATGACTGAGCAGACCAACGACGACGTGCTGATGTCCGTGCGCGGGCTCAAGGTGCACTTCCCGATCAAGAAGGGGGTGTTCGTCGACAAGGTCGTCGGGCACGTCCGGGCGGTCGACGGGGTGGACCTCGACATCCGCAGGGGCAAGACCTACGGCCTGGTCGGCGAGTCCGGCTGCGGCAAGTCGACGCTCGGCCGGGCGATGCTCCGGCTGGTCGAGCCCACCGACGGCACGGTCACCTTCGACGGCGTCGAGATGCGCTCGCTGCGGCCCGAGCCGCTGCGGCTGCTGCGGCGCCGGCTCCAGATGGTCTTCCAGGACCCCCTGGCGTCCCTGGACCCGCGCCAGAGCGTGGAGTCGATCCTGACCGAGCCGCTGCGCACGCACGCCTTCAAGGGCGATCACGGCGCGCGCGTGCGGGAACTGCTCGACGTGGTCGGCCTGCCGGCCAACGCCGCCGGGCGCTACCCGCACGAGTTCTCCGGCGGCCAGCGCCAGCGGGTGGGCATCGCCCGCGCGATCGCGCTCAACCCGGAGATGATCATCGCGGACGAGCCGGTCTCCGCGCTGGACGTGTCGATCCAGGCGCAGATCGTCAACCTGCTGGAGGACCTGCAGGAGCAGCTCGGCCTCACCTACGTGGTCGTCGCGCACGACCTGGCGGTGGTGCGGCACGTCAGCGACACGATCGGGGTCATGTACCTCGGCGCGATCGTCGAGGAGTCCTCCTCCGACGAGCTGTACGCCGAGCCGCTGCACCCGTACACGATCGCGCTGATGTCGGCGATCCCGATCCCCGACCCCGAGGTCGAGGAGCGGCGTGAGCGCATCCTGCTCACCGGGGACCTGCCCTCGCCGGCCAACATCCCGCCCGGCTGCCGCTTCCACACCCGCTGCCCCTTCCGGCAGACCACCCGCTGCGCCGACGAGGTGCCGGCGCTGCGGGAGATCCGGCCGGGGCGCAAGGTGGCCTGCCACTGGTCGGAGGAGATCGTCTCCGGCCGCATCCAGGCCGCGGCCAGCTCGCACGACCCGACCGCGACCGAGGTCGGCCTGCCCGTCTGACCGGCCGGCCGCCGCCCGCTCACTCCCCGGCGCTCCGCCGTACTGTGGAAGAAGCCCTTCCCGTACGGCGGGGCGCTTCGCCGTATCGGGGGTGGCGCATCCGGTATGCCCCCGAGGGCGCCTCAGGGCAGGACCCTCCTTGCGGAGGACCGCCGGCCCGGCGCGGGCGTGCCAGGATGGGGACAAAGCCACAGACGAAGGGGCGGGGCGAGATGCCGATCGATTCCAGTTTCTGGCCGGCGCTGTGCATCGGCCTGACGGCGGCCGGGGGAGTGTTCACCTACCTCGCCTGGCGGCGCCGGGGCCTGCTGCCGGCGCTCCGGCTGGCGGCCTGGTCGCTGCTGCCGATCGCGGCCCTGCTGACCGGGGCGCTCGGCGTGCTGTGGAACATCGGCTCGTCGATCGTGGGGTTCGTGACGGGCCTGGTGCTCAACCCGATGGTGTGGGCGGGCGTGATCCTGGCCGCGGTCTCGGCGGTGCTGTTCGTGGTCACCGGCGTGCTGCGGGGCCGCAAGCTCGCCAAGACGGAGGGCAGGCCGAAGAAGGCCGACAAATCGGTCAAAGCCGAGCAGAAGGGTACGGCTGTCGCTGCCGCCCCGACGGCCCCGCAGGCCGTTCCGGCCGCACCGAAAGCCGCCGCTCCGGCCCGCCGCAAGCCGGCCGGCGACGAGGATTTCTCCGACATCGAGGACATCCTCAAAAAGCACGGCATCAATTAATGTCACGGTTCCGGGACCTAACCGGAACCCCTCACGGACAAACTCGTCAAGATCAACACGAACCCGTTTCGCACCGATCACAGTTGAGCCACAGACCCCCTCAAGGGACTAGCCAGCACAATTGCCCGCAATACATCCTCCGTCGTGGGACCTAGCCACCGCGGTCCCCGCGCGAACGGGCGCCCCTGACCCGGAGGCGCTCGGACGGGCTCAAGCCGTCTGAGATCCAGGGGCTGCGACACGCTTTTGGCAGTGAAGGCTGCGCAGCGCCTTGGTCATGCGAAGGAGGAAGCATGACCGAACGCAGTGAGCCGGTCTTCATCGGAACGGCCGCGGTATCCGCCCCCCTGGTGGGGGTCTGATGTCCGCGCCGCTCGACGTCCCCGGCTCGGCGACGGAGGCCACGCCGGAGGCGGTGGCCCAGTTATCCAGCGCCAAAGCCATCCAGGGCCGCTCGCTCGGTCAGATCGCCTGGATGCGCCTCAAGCGCGACAAGGTCGCCATCGCCGGCGGCATCGTGATCGTCCTGCTCATCCTCATCGCGCTGTTCGCGCCGCTGATCGTGAGCTGGTTCGGTCACCCGCCCAACGAGTTCCACAAGGACCAGCTCGACCCGTTCACCCTCCCCATCGGCGGGACCGGGATCAGCTCGGAGTTCCTGTTCGGCGTGGAGCCCGGCAACGGGCGCGACATCTTCAGCCGGGTCCTGTACGGCTCGCGCATCTCGCTCCTCATCGCCTTCTTCGCCACCGTGCTCTCGGTGATCATCGGCACCGTGATGGGCGTCATCGCCGGCTACTTCGGCGGCTGGGTCGACACCGTCATCAGCCGCATCATGGACGTCTTCCTCGCCTTCCCCCTCCTGGTCTTCGCCATCGCCCTGGTCGGCGTGCTGGGCCAGTTCGAGCAGGAGCTGAAGATCCAGGGCGACACGCTGCGCATCGGGCTGCTGATCTTCGTGATCGGCTTCTTCAGCTGGCCGTACATCGCCCGGATCATCCGAGGGCAGACCCTGTCGCTGCGTGAGCGGGAGTTCGTGGACGCCGCGCGCAGCCTCGGGGCACGCGGGCCGTACATCCTGTTCCGCGAGATCCTGCCCAACCTGATCGCGCCGATCCTGATCTACGCCACGCTGCTCATCCCCACCAACGTGCTGTTCGAGGCGGCGCTGTCGTTCCTGGGCGTGGGCGTCCAGGCGCCGACCGCCACCTGGGGCGGCATGCTCGCCGACGCGGTGCGCCGGTACAACATGTGGCACTTCATGTTCTTCCCCGGCATGGCGATCTTCATCACCGTGCTGGCGTTCAACCTCTTCGGCGACGGGCTGCGCGACGCCTTGGACCCGAAGTCCTCACGCTGACCGACAACTTTCGTTGTCCACCACCACCAAGGGGTGCAAGTAGGAATGATGAGAAGATCACAAGTGGCACTGGCGGCCGCGGGCACCACGCTCGCGCTCGCCCTGGCCGCCTGCGGCGGCGGCTCGACCGGCACGGAGAGCTCGCCCGGCGCCACCGGCAGCCCCGGCGGGGCCTCGCAGCCCGCGGCGGCGGCGGAGGACAAGTTCAACGCCGGCATCGACAACGTCTTCAACCCGTCCGACGCCAAGGGCGGGACGCTGAAGATGGCCGTCTCCGAGGACTGGGACTCCATCGACCCCGGAGACACCTACTACGGCATGTCCTGGAACCTCAGCCGCATCTACGCGCGGCCGCTGGTCACCTACAAGCCGGCCCCCGGCAAGCAGGGCCAGGAGCTCGTGCCCGACCTCGCCGAGGCATTAGGCGTCCCGTCGGACGACGCCAAGACCTGGACCTACAAGCTGCGCGCCGGCCTGAAGTTCGAGGACGGCACGCCGATCACGTCGAAGGACGTCAAGTACGCGGTGCTCCGCTCCCTGGACAAGACCGTCCTGGTGAACGGCCCGACCTACTTCAACGACTTCCTCGACCTGCCGAAGGACTTCAAGAGCGTCTACAAGACGCCGGACGTGAAGACCGACCAGGCGATCGAGACCCCCGACGACCAGACGATCATCTTCCACCTGAAGAAGGCGTTCGGCGGCTTCGACTACTTCGCGGCCCTGCCCGCGACCGCCCCGGTCCCGCAGGCCAAGGACACCGGCGCCAAGTACCGCGAGCACCCGATCGCGTCCGGCCCCTACATGTTCGAGACCGTCGAGGCCGGCAAGCAGTACGTGCTGGTCCGCAACCCGAACTGGGACCAGGCCACCGACCCGATCCGCAAGGCCCTCCCGGACCGGTACGAGATCTCGCTCGGCGTCAACGCCGACGACCTCGACAACCGCCTGATCTCGGGCGACCTGCACGTGGACGTGGCCGGCACCGGCCTGCAGCCCGCCGCGCTCGGCCGCGTGGCCGGCGACGAGGCGCTCAAGGCCCGGACCGACAACCCGACGGCCACCCGGACCTGGTACACCTCGATCATCCCCGACGTCCCGCCGTTCGACAACGTCGAGTGCCGCAAGGCCGTGCTCTTCGCGGCCGACCGCGACGCCCTGCAGAACGCCTACGGCGGCGCCATCGGCGGCGAGATCGCGACCAGCCTCATGCCTCCGGGCCTGGCCGGCTGGAAGAAGATCGAGCTCTACCCGACCAGCGGCAGCGGCGACGTCGAGAAGGCCAAGGCCGCCCTGGCCGCCTGCGGCAAGCCCGAGGGCTTCGAGACCAACATCTCCTACCGCGCCGACCGGCCGAAGGAGAAGGCCACCGCCGAAGCCATCCAGCAGGCGCTGGCCAAGGTCGGCATCAAGGTCAACCCGAAGGGTTACCCGACCGGCGACTACTTCCGCCTCTACGCCGGCAAGCCCGACTTCGTGAAGAAGAACGGCATCGGCCTGGCCGTCAACGGCTGGGGCGCCGACTGGAACACCGGCTTCGGCTTCATGTCGCAGATCGTGGACAGCCGCACCATCCGCGAGTCGGGCGGCAACTACAACCTGTCCATCAAGGACAAGGAGATCGACGGCCTCATCGACCAGTCGCTCGGTGAGACCGACGCCAACAAGGTCGCCGAGTACTGGGCGAAGATCGACCAGATCGTCATGGAGCGGGCCTACGTCCTTCCGGGCGTCTACTCCAAGGGCCTGCCGATGCGCGGCAAGGGCGTCACGAACGTCTTCGTGAGCGGCGCCTGGGACATGTACGACTACCTGAACATGGGTGTGCAGCAGTAACCGTCCATCCGGCACGACCGAGGTGATGGTGGCCGGGCCCCGCGGGGCCCGGCCACCGGAACCGGGGGAGCAGTGGTCACCTACCTCATCCGGCGCCTGTTCGGCGCCCTGCTCATGCTCATCGTGGTGAGCATGGTCACCTTCTCGATCTTCTTCCTGGTGCCGCGCGCCGCAGGCGCGACGCCCACGGACTTCGCCAGCCGCTATCTCGGCAAGTCCGCCAATCAGGAGATGATGGTGGCACTGGCCCAGAAGCTCGGCTTCTACGACCCGATCCCGCTGCAGTACTGGCGCTGGATCAAGGCCGTCTTCGTCGGGGACACCTTCGACACCGGCACCTCGATCGAAACCTGCCCGGCGCCGTGTTTCGGCTACTCCTTCCTGAAGAACTCGCCCGTCTGGGACGACATCCTCAGCCGGTTGCCGGTCACCCTGTCGCTGGCCATCGGCGCCGGCATCATCTGGCTGGTCGTCGGCGTGGCCATCGGCGTGCTGTCGGCCCTGAAGAAGGGCACCATCTTCGACCGCGCTGCGATGACCGTCGCGCTGGCCGGCGTCTCGCTGCCGGTCTTCTTCACCGGCATGATGTCGCTGGTCGTCTTCAGCTACGCCTGGAAGCTCACCGCCCCGGGCGGCAGTTACACCCCGATCACCCAAGATCCGCTGATGTGGGCCTACAACCTGATCCTGCCCTGGATCACGCTGGCCTTCCTCACCGCGGCCGCCTACGCCCGGCTCACCCGGGCCGGCATGCTCGAGACGATGAGCGAGGACTACATCCGCACCGCCCGCGCCAAGGGCCTGCGCGAGTCGAAGGTCATCGCCAAGCACGGCCTGCGCGCCGCGCTGACCCCGATCGTCACGATCTTCGGTCTCGACCTCGGCCTGCTGCTCGGCGGCGCCGTGCTCACCGAGTCGACCTTCTCGCTCAAGGGCATCGGCCAGTTCGCCATCGAATCCATCCAGACCAACGACCTGCCGCGGATCATGGGCGTGACGATGGTCGCCGCCTCCTTCATCGTCTTCGCCAACCTGGTCGTGGACCTGATCTACGGACTCGTCGACCCGAGGGTGAGGCTGGGATGACCGCCCCTGAGCAGGTCCTGGTGGACCTCGCGGAAGGCCCGCCCGCCTTCCTGGAACTGCGCGACCTGAAGATCCACTTCCCGACCGACGACGGCCTGGTCAAGTCGGTCGACGGCCTGTCCTTCCGGCTGGAGCGCGGCCGGACCCTCGGCATCGTCGGCGAGTCCGGCTCCGGCAAGAGCGTGACCAGCCTGGGCATCCTCGGCCTGCACAAGGGCGGCCGGGCCAAGATCTCCGGCGAGATCTGGCTCGACGGCGAGGAACTCGTCTCGGCCACCCCCGAGCACGTGCGGCGGCTGCGCGGCAAGAAGATGGCGATGATCTTCCAGGATCCGCTGTCGTCGATGCACCCGTACTACACCGTCGGCAACCAGATCATCGAGGCGTACCGGATCCACAACCCGGTCAGCAAGAAGGTGGCCCGCAAGCACGCCATCGACCTGCTCGGCCGGGTCGGCATCCCCGAACCCGCCAGCCGCGTCGACAGCTACCCGCACGAGTTCTCCGGCGGCATGCGCCAGCGCGCCATGATCGCCATGGCGCTGTCGTGCGACCCCGAGCTGCTCATCGCCGACGAGCCCACCACGGCGCTCGACGTCACCGTCCAGGCCCAGATCCTCGACCTGATGCGCGACCTGCAGCGCGAGTTCAACTCCGCGCTCATCGTCATCACCCACGACCTGGGCGTGGTCGCCGAGCTCTCCGACGACATCCTGGTGATGTACGGCGGCAAGTGCATCGAGTACGGCTCCGCCGAAGACGTCTTCTACCGCCCCGAGCACCCCTACACCTGGGGCCTGCTCGGCTCCATGCCCCGCCTGGACCGGGAGCCGACCGAACGGCTCCTGCCGATCAAGGGCTCCCCGCCCTCGCTGATCAACGTGCCGAGCGGCTGCTCCTTCCACCCGCGCTGCCCCTACGCCGACCGCACCGACGGCCGGGCCGCCGCCGAGGTGCCCGAGCTGAACCAGGCCGAGCCCGGCCACCTCGTCCGGTGCCACCTGCCCCGGGACGAGCGGCGCGCCCTGTGGGAGACCGAGATCAAGCCCTTCCTGGAGACACAGTGACCGCACGTGAACCGCTGCTGGCGGCACGCGACCTGCAAAAGCACTTCCCGGTGACCAAGGGCCTGTTCCAGCGGCAGGTCGGCGCCGTGAAGGCGGTCGACGGGGTCAGCTTCGAGGTCTTCAAGGGCGAGACGCTCGGCCTGGTGGGCGAGTCCGGCTGCGGCAAGTCCACCACCGGGCGGCTGCTCACCCGGCTGCTCGAACCCACCGGTGGCACGATCACCTTCGAGGGCGTCGACATCACGCACCTGTCGCAGGGCCGCATGCGGCCGCTCCGCCGCGACATGCAGATGATCTTCCAGGACCCGTACTCCTCGCTCAACCCCCGGCACACGGTCGGCACCATCGTCGGCGCCCCGTACCGCATCCAGGGCGTCAAGACCGAGAACGGCGTCAAGAAGGCCGTCCAGGACCTGCTCGAACTGGTCGGGCTCAACCCCGAGCACTACAACCGCTACCCGCACGAGTTCTCCGGCGGCCAGCGCCAGCGCATCGGCATCGCCCGCACGCTGGCCCTGCGGCCCAAGCTGATCATCGCCGACGAACCGGTCTCCGCCCTCGACGTCTCCATCCAGGCCCAGGTGGTCAACCTGCTGGAGGACCTGCAGGGCGAGCTCGACCTGACCTACGTCGTCATCGCGCACGACCTGTCGGTCGTGCGGCACATCAGCGACCGGGTCGCGGTCATGTACCTCGGGAAGATCGTCGAGCTGGCCGACCGCAAGACGCTCTACAGCACCCCGATGCACCCCTACACCAACGCCCTGCTGTCGGCGGTGCCCATCCCCGACCCCAAGGCCCGCACCGAGCGCGAGCGCATCCGCCTCACCGGCGACGTGCCCTCCCCGCTCAACCCGCCGCCCGCCTGCCGCTTCCACACCCGCTGCTGGAAGGCCCAGGAGATCTGCAAGACCGAGGAGCCCGCGCTGGTCACGCACGCCGGGGGCCAGCAGGTCGCCTGCCACTTCCCGGAGAACGCGCCCACGGGCGGCTGACGGCTCAGGGCCCGAAGCGGATCACCAGCCAGGCCCGGTAGGCCGAGCCTGGCGTGATGCCGCTGGCGGAGCTCCACACCAGCGACAGCACCGGGGGCGACTTGGTGAGGTCGAGCGCGCCGAGCAGGCCGGCCGACGCCTTCGTGGCGTCCTGGCCGGTCTCGGCGCTCGCCGACAACTGGACCAGGTCGCCCCGGCGCGTCCAGGTGCCGCGCAGCGGATAGAGGTCGGTCCTGGTCAGCGCGGGGGCGAAGGTGAAGCCGCCGTCGTGTTCGAACCGCCAGCGGGCCGTGCCGAGCCGCTGCCTCGCCGCGGCGGCCCACTCGGGCCTGCCCTCCATGACCTGGACCGAGCTCACCTCGACGGTCCGGGCGCTCACCGGCAGGCTCCGGCCGTGCCAGCGCACGTCGGAACCGAGCGCCATGCCGTACAGCAGCGCCGGCAGCAGGGCGGCGGCGAAGTAGGCGGTCAGCGGCGCCCGGCGCCCGCGCAGCCCGGTGACGAACGGCCAGGCCAGCAGCAGCACGATCATGGCGGCGAGCTGCACCCGGCCGTCCACCAGCGCCTCGCGCACCCGCGCCGCGACGCTGCCCCACGGCTCCTCGCCGATCAGCAGGTAGGCGGGCAGCGCGACCAGCGCCGCCAGCGCCAGCCGCAGCGCCCACGCCAGCGGGAAGGCGAGCAACACCAGCACGTTTCCGGTACGGCGGCGCCGCACGACCGCGCGCCTGAGCGACGCGGGCGGATGGGTCAGCCAGGACCTGCGCTGCGGCGAGGCCAGCGCGCGCAGCAGCGGCTCCGGCCCGAGCTCGCGCACCGCCAGCCGGTCGGCCGACAGCTCCGCCAGCCACAACGCCGCCACCGGCAGCACCAGCACCCGCACCACGTTCGACACCTGCAGCAGCACTTCGGCGCCCAGCTCGGCGCCGAAGACGGCGCTCCCGGTGGCCACGTAGACCGCCAGCGGCAACAGCACCGCCACCGCCAGCACCGGCCCGGCCACCCCGACCATCCGGGTGAACGGGCTGGCCAGCCCGACGATCAGGTGGTCGCGCTGGCGGACGTGCGCGACCTCGTGCAGCAGCACCGCGCAGGCCGCCTCGCGATCCTCCTGCCACATCCGCAGCAGCGGCGGGAAGACCGCCACGCGTGCCGAGCGCCAGCCGGTCGGGTAGATCCGCGCGAGCCGGTCGTTGCGGATTCCCACCCGCACGCCCACCCCCGGCGCCAGCTCGGCCACGTACGCCTCGACCTCGCGCACCACCGGGTCGTCGGAGACGACGAGCCCGCCCCGGCCACGCCGGCCGCGCTCGGCGTAGCGTCCGCGAGCCGCCGGAAACAGCAGGCTCACCACCCCCGCCAGCAGGAACAGCGCCGGCAGCAGCGCGCTGACGCTGCCCAGCAGCAGCAACGCCGATGCCGGCTGGGCCAGCGCGGCGTACTCGCCGAAGCGCCGCACCCACTCGGCCACCAGCTCCGGCAGCCCGACCACCAGATAGCCCGCCAGGTACAGCCACAACCACGGAGGCGACATCCAGCCCGGCCGGCGGCGGGCCGGGGAGGAGCCGGCCGGTTCGCTGGCGGCCAGGTCCGCCACCAGCCGGCGAGCCTCCGCCAGCTCGGCGTCCAGCAGCAGGCCGACCTGGGCGTACGCCTTCTCGCTCGCCTGCTCGGGCGACCAGCCGTGGACGCGGAAGCGGGCGGTCATCACGTCGATCGCGTCCTGCAGCAGCTCGCCCTCGCCGCCGCCCGGCGCCACGAAGTCCGGCCGGCCGCTCTGGCCGGCGGCCGCCGCCCGGCGATCCCGGCGGCGCGAGTCGATCAGCGAGTACACGGCCAGGGTGTTGCCGATCAGCCCGTCCGACAGCAGGTCGTGCAGGAGCTCCGCCGCGGCGCGCAGGCCGTCCAGCAGGATCGGCAGCTCCGCGGGCGACAGGCCCTGGCCGAACCCGCCCGGCTCGCCGCCCTCCGCGCTGAACAGCGCCTCACGTTCCGGACCGCCCCGCACGTAGGCCAGGCCGACCTGGGCGGCCAGCGCCACCTCGCCGGGAGCCAGGCGCTCGGCCAGGCGGGGCGCCCACACGGCTACAGAGTTCACAGGGGCACTCCCAGGACGGCGGCGCCGGGACACTCACCTCTTCGCCCGCGCCCCCGCGCCCGTTACGCCCCCTGACGGGCTAGGAGAGCGCCCCGGGAGTGATCAGCCCGGTCTCGTAGGCCAGCACCACGGCCTGCACCCGGTCACGCAGCCCCAGCTTGGTCAGCACGTTGCCCACGTGCGTCTTGACCGTCGTCTCGCTGACCACCAGCTTGGCCGCGATCTCCGCGTTGGACATGCCCCGCGCGATCAGCCGCAGCACCTCCAGCTCCCGCTCGGTCAGCCGGTCGAGCCGGGCCGGGGTCGACTGCTCGGACGCCGGCGGCAGCTTGGCCGCGAACCGGTCGAGCAGCCGCCGCGTCACGCTCGGCGCCACGATCGCGTCCCCGTCGGCCACCACCCGGATCGCCTGCACCAGCTCGTCCGGCGGGACGTCCTTCAGCAGGAAGCCCGAGGCGCCCGCGCGGAGCGCCTCCACGATGTACTCGTCGAGGTCGAAGGTGGTCAGCACGAGCACCTTGGGCACGTGCGCCCCGGCCGCGCCGTCGCGCACGATCCGCCGGGTGGCCTCGATGCCGTCGATGCCGGGCATCCGGATGTCCATCAGCACCACGTCCGGCAGCAGGGCCCGCGTCTGCTCCATGGCCGACTTGCCGTCGCCCGCCTGACCGACCACGGTGATGTCCGTCTCGGCCTCCAGGATCAGCCGGAACCCGGTGCGCAGCAGCGGCTGGTCGTCCACCAGCAGCACTCTGATCGTCATGACAGCGGGAACCTCGCCTGGATCTCGAAACCACCGCCCGGTCGCGGCCCGACCTTCAGGATTCCACCATAGATGGCCACCCGCTCGCGAATGCCGACCAAGCCGTGACCCCGCCCGCGCTCGCCCCTGCCCGCCTCACCCGGGCCACGTTCACCGGCGCTCCGGTCGCCCGGGCCGCCGCGCTCCGGCGATCCCGCCGTCGCCGCGCCCTGGCCGTCGTCCAGGACCTCCACGTCCAGCTCACCCGGCCGGTGCCGTACGGTCACCACCGCCCTGGCCGCCGTCCCCGCGTGCCGCAGGCTGTTGGTCAGCCCCTCCTGGATCAGCCGGTAGGCGGCCAGATCCACCCCCGCGGGCAACGGGGCGGCCTCGCCCTCGACCACCAGATCGGTGGCCAGCCCCGCCTCCCGCATCTGCTCGACCAGCATCGGCAGCGACTCCATCCCCGGCTGCGGCCCCCGCTCGGCCGGGCTGCGCAGCACCCCGACCAGGTCCCGCATCTCGCGCATCGCCACCCGGCCCGTGCTCTCGATCGCCGACAGCGCCTCGCGGGCCTGCTCCGGATCCTCCGTCAGCACCCGCCGGGCCGCCGCCGCCTGGACCGTCATCACGCTCACGTGATGGGCCACCACGTCGTGCAGCTCCCGGGCGATCCGCGAGCGCTCCTCGGCCTTGGCCGCCCGGGCGTCGGCCTCCCTGGCGCGCTCCAGACGGCTTGCGCGGTCCTTCAGCTCCTCCAGGTAGGCCCGGCGCAGCCGCAATCCGCGGCCCATGCCCCACACCCCGGCCAGGATCGCCACCTGCAGCACGTGCACCGCCACCGTCACCGGCAGCTCCTCGGCCGACACCACCGCCAGCGCGTACGCCAGCAGCGACACCAGCAACCCGCCCAGCGCCACCGCCAGCCCCCGGTAGGCGGCCACCGAGTACAGCAGGACCAGATGGGCGACGCTGGAGAACCCGTAACCGGTGATCACCAGCACCACGTCCGGGAGCAGGCTCGCGCACAACGCCGCCAGCGGCCAGCGCCGCCGTACCGCCACCGGCAGGCACGCCAGCCCCACCAGCACCGCCGCCCCGCCATCCGGCTCCCGCACCGGCCGTAGCAGGTCACCGGCGGCCGAGCCCGCCAGCTCGCCCGAGTCCACGAGGACGAACAGCGAGACGGAAACCACGGCCAGGCCGATCGCCAGGGCCGAGTCGATGAGCAGGGCTCGGCGGTTGTGCACGGGCTTACTGTAACCGCAGGTGAACGACCCCTTCCTCCTCCCAGGGGAGGAACCCCCCATCCCCCTCCAGACCACCCCATCTCCCCACATGTACGGGGGAGGGCGACCCAAAGAGGGGGCGGCGGGGGCCTTCGGGAAGGTGACCCAGGAAGACGAGGCCCGGAGACGGGGGGACGGAGGCCCGGGGGAGCAGGGTCCTGGGGACCAGCGACCGGGAGGAGCGGGGACCGGGAGCGGGGACAGAGGGCCGGGGAGCGGGGACCAGGGGAACCGGTCCGGGGAGCGGCCGGATCCGGGGAGGGGGACCGGGGGAAGGGACCGGGGGAAGGGGCCGAGGGAAGGGGACCGGGGGAAGGGGACCGGGACAGGCGGCCCCACCCCCGCAGCCCACCCAACCAATGCGGTCTGTAGCCCGACGGAGGGTGATGATCCTTTGCGGCGGCCAGGTGTCCCCGTCCGGGGCGGCCGGGGGCGAGCTAGGCGGCCGGGACGGGGCGAGGCCACGACGGGCCAGCGCAGAGACGGAGGACGGCGCACAGACAGGGGACCAGAGCCGGGGCGGAACAAGGGGGCAAGGCAGAGGGCAGCAACAGATGGAGCGGGAGCCCTTCGGGCAGCTCAGGCGGGGAGCCGCACGCGGGCGGCCCCACCTCCGCGGCTCACCCAACCAATGCGGTCTGTAGCCCGGCGGCGGGTGGTGATCCTGTGCGGCGACCACGGCCGGGCCGGCCGGACGGGTGGGGGAGGTGGGTCAGAGTTCGTCGGTGGCGGAGCGGCGGTGGCTGCGGATGCGGTCGCCGGGCTGGCGGTCCGGGACGGGCGGCGGCGTCCCCCCGAACTCCGGGCAAAGCGCCTGATGGTCACACCAGTCGCACAACCGGGACGGCCGCGCCCGCCACTCGCCCGACTCCAGCGCCCGCTCGATGGCGGTCCACAACGCCTGGACCTTGCGCTCGGTGGCGCGCAGGTCGGCCTCGTCCGGGGCGTACCGCAACACCTCGCCCCGTCCGCCGAGGTAGACGAGCTGGAGCAGCCGGGGCACCGTCCCGTGCAGCCGCCACAGCACCAGGGCGTAGAACTTCATCTGAAACAGCGCCTTGGCCTCGAAGTCGGGCCCCGGGGCGCTGCCGGTCTTGTAGTCGACCACCCGCACCTCGCCGGTGGGCGCGACGTCGAGCCGGTCGACGTACCCGCGCAACATGAGGCCGCTGTCGAGCACGGCCTCCACGTAGAGCTCGCGTTCGGCGGGCTCCAGGCGGGTGGGGTCCTCCAGGGTGAAGTACCGCTGCAGCATCTCGCGCGCCTGGGCCAGCCAGGCCGCCTCCTCCTCGGGGCCGGCGAACATCGCGGCGAAGGCCGGGTCCTCGCCGAGCAGGCGGGCCCATTGGGGCTCCAGCAGCTCCAGGGCTGCGGTGACCGAGCGGGAGGGGGCCGGGAGGTCGTAGAGGCGCTCCAGGACCGCGTGGACCAGGGTGCCTCGGACCGCTGCCTGGGAGGGTTTCTCGGGGAGCTGGTCGATGACGCGGAAGCGGTACAGCAGGGGGCAGGTCATGAAGTCGCCCGCTCGCGACGGGGAGAGGACTCCGGTGATCACGGGCCCTGGCTCGGCGGGCGATGTCAACGTCATGCACCGCACTGTAGGTGATGGGGGTGACAACCTGGCTCGGGTGCTTGGGGTTTGGTCGCCGTACCGGGGTGGGGGTCGGACAGGATCATCACCCGGCGTACGGGTTCTCGCCGCATTGGTGGAAGGGGGGTGGGTGGTGGCCCGGCCCCGTCCTCGTCCCCGCCCTCCGAGCCCCCGCTCCCTGAGCCCCGCCGTCCGAGCCCCGCCGTCCGAGCCCCCGCTCCCCGAGGCCCCCGCTCCCCGAGGCCCCCGCTCCCCGAGGCCCCCGCTCCCCGAGGCCCCCGCTCCCCGAGGCCCCCGCCCCCCGAGCCTCCGCCTCCTGAGCCCGCGAGTCCCGCTCCCCGAGTCTCCAGCCTCCAGTCCCGGGGCCTCAGTTCCTCCGGCCTCAGCGCCAATTCTCCGTCCTCTGCCCCGGTTCGCGGTTTCCGTCCTCAGCCCGGGTCTCCCGGCCCCGGTCCCCGGATCCCCGGCCCCAGTCCCGGGGCGCCGGGGCACCGGACCGGTGTTCTTCCCCCTCCCCGCTGCCGGGATTGCCGTCTCCTGGCTGGGTGAGGGGCTGGGGGAGGGTTGGGGCGCGTAGCATCGGGGCAGCGGGACACGAGATGCGTCGAGGAGTTGGTGACAACCGGTGAGCGAGCAGGAGCCACGCCAGGAGAACTCCGGCATCCCCATGGGCAGGCCGTTCGGCATCCCCGTGTACGTCTCCTGGACCTGGTTCATCGTCGCGGCGGTGATCACGTGGATGTTCGCCCCGGTGTTCCGCGAGCACCTGCCCGGGTTCGCCCCGGCGGCCTCCTACGCGGTGGCGTTCGCGTTCGCCGTGCTGCTGTACCTGTCGGTGCTGCTGCACGAGCTGGCGCACAGCGTGGTGGCCAAGATGTACGGGCTGCGGGTGCGGCGGATCGTGCTGTACCTGCTCGGCGGCGTGTCCGAGATCGAGACGGAGCCGAAGCGGCCCGGCCGGGAGTTCCTGATCGCCGCCGCGGGCCCGGTGCTGTCGCTGGGCCTGGCCGGGCTGGGGCTGGCGGCGGACCTGCTGCTGATCGAGGGGCCGGGCGTCGCGCAGGTGCTGGTCCTGCAACTGTGGTTCGCCAACCTCATCGTCGGCGTGTTCAACCTGCTGCCCGGCCTGCCGCTGGACGGCGGCCGGATGCTGAGGGCGGGCGTCTGGAAGCTGAGCGGCGACATGGGCACCGGCACCATCGTCGCCGCGTGGGTGGGGCGCGTCCTGGCGGTCCTGCTGATCCTGTCGCCGTTCCTGCTGTCGATGATGAGCGGCCAGCCGCTCGACCAGTGGCAGGTGGTGTGGTCCCTGCTGCTCGGCTCGTTCATCTGGATGGGCGCGGGCCAGTCGCTGCGCTTCGCCAAGGTGCGGGCGCGCATCCCGCGGATCAACGCCCGCGAGCTGGCCCGCCGTGCCGTACCGGTCACCCCGGACGTGCCGCTGTCGGAGGCGCTGCGCAAGGCGGCGGAGAGCCAGGCCGGAGCGGTCGTGGTCACCGACTACGACGGCCGGCCCACCGCGATCCTCAACGAGGCCGCCGTCCAGGCCACTCCCGAGCAGCGCCGGCCCTGGCTGACCGCCGCGTCGCTGTCGCGCACGCTGGAGCCGGCCATGGTGCTGGCCGCGGACCTGACCGGCGAGGAGCTGATCGAGGCGATGCGTCAGGCGCCCTCGGCCGAGTACCTCCTCGTCGAGCGCGGCGGGGAGATCTTCGGCGTGCTGGCCACGGCCGACGTGAACCGGGTGTTCAGCGGGGTCTGAAGTGATCAGCCCACTTCCGGGTCGTTGACCCTTGCGGATAGGGTTGTCGCGGTCCAGCGGATTCACCGAATCGAGACCGCGATCGCGCGAGCGCCAGGCATGGGCTGGGTATGCGTAAGGCTATGAGTTCGCGGGCGGCTGTTGCTGTTCCGGGGAGGAGAGTTCAGTGACCGACCAGGGCTTCGGGATGGTGGTGCGACCGCTTCCCGGCAACGGGCTGGTCGCCCACCTGGGTGGGCTTCTGCTGGTGTGCGACTCCGGCGACGCCGCCGCGGCCGAGCTGGTCCAGGCCCCACCCGATGAGCGTCGACTTCTTCGACTTCGACGACGTCGACACCGGCGCCGCGCTGCTCCGGGCCGCCTACGAGGCGCTGGTCCCGGCCGGC
>NZ_JBFAKP010000020.1:0-66627 GCF_040655795.1 Nonomuraea sp. NPDC050310
CCCCGCTCGACGGCGGGCGCGCGCGGGGGCACCAGGAGACAAGGCTGTGCGGCGTGCCAACCGCGACCGCCGAGGCAGGAGACGCCTCTGAGAGCGGGGTCAATTGGTGGGATGATCCTCTATGCTGGATCAGGCAAAAGATGGGATGACCCTCTGTTATGCGTAGGGACAAACCCTGGATAGCATCGGTTTACGTGACCACTGTGCGGCTGAACTCAGCAGACCCTGTCTCATATGACACCGACGCTCTGATCGTCGGATTCCACTCCGGCGCGGCCGGTCCCGCCGTCGCGGCGGGCGTCGAGGGGCTCGACGGTCTCGACGCGGCCTTCGGCGGCAAGCTCGGCGCCACGCTGGCCCAGCTCGGCTTCCACGGCAAGGCCGGGGAACTCGCCAAGGTGCCCACGTTCGGCGCCGTCACCGCCCCGCTCCTGGTCGCCGTCGGCCTCGGCGAGGAGACCAGCGTGGAGGGCCTGCGCCGCGCGGCCGGCTCCGCCGTACGCTCGCTGAAGGACACCAAGCGGGCCGCGCTGGCGCTGCCCGCGGGCAGCGCCGAGGAGGCCGAGGCGGTCGCGCTCGGCGCGCTCCTGGGCGCCTACACCTTCGACCGCTACCGCGCCGACAAGCAGCAGGCCGTCGAGACGATCGAGGTGCTGTCCGCCGCCGGGTCCGAGGCCGGGGAGCGCGCCTCGGTGCTGGCCGAGTCGGTCGCCCTGGTCCGTGACCTGGTCAACACCCCGCCGTCCGACCTGTGGCCGGGCAAGTTCGCCGAGATCGCCGAGGAGCGCGGCGCCGAGGCGGGCATCAAGGTCGAGGTGCTGGACGAGAAGCAGCTCAAGGAGGCCGGTTACGGCGGCATCCTGGGCGTCGGCCAGGGCTCCTCGCGCCCGCCGCGGCTGGTCCGCCTGTCCTACACCCACCCCGAGGCCGCCAAGACGCTGGCCTACGTGGGCAAGGGCATCACCTTCGACTCGGGCGGCCTGTCCATCAAGCCGTCGGCGGCGATGGACTGGATGAAGTCCGACATGGGCGGCGCGGGCGCGGTGCTCGGCGCGCTGATCGGCATCGCCAAGCTCGGCCTGAAGGTCAACGCGATCGGCTACCTCTGCCTGGCCGAGAACATGCCCTCCGGTACGGCGCAGCGTCCCTCCGACGTCCTGCACAGCTACAGCGGCAAGACCGTCGAGGTGCTCGACACCGACGCCGAGGGCCGCCTGGTCCTCATGGACGGCATCGCCCGCGCCGCCGAGGACGACCCCGACCTGATCGTCGACGTCGCCACCCTGACCGGCGCGCAGATCGTCGCCCTGGGCTGGCGTACGGCCGGCGTCATGTCCAACGACGACGAGGTGCGCGAGGCCGTCGTGGCCGCGGCCGACGCCGCCGGCGAGGGCGCGTGGGGCATGCCCCTGCCCGAGGAGCTGCGCAAGGGCCTCGACTCGCCGACCGCCGACATCGCCAACCTGCACCCCGAGCGCTGGGGCGGCATGCTCACGGCGGGCATCTTCCTGCGGGAGTTCGTGCCCGCGGGCGTCAAGTGGGCGCACATCGACATGGCCGGCCCGGCCTTCAACAAGGGCGAGCCGCACGGCTACACCCCCAAGGGCGGCACGGGAGCCTACGTCCGCACGCTGATCGGACTGGCCGAGCGGCACGCATCCAGCGCCGGCAAGTGAAAAGATGACGGCATTGAAACCGGACAAGGAGCAACCCCGTGGCCTATGACATCGTCGTCCTGGGTGGCGGTAGCGGCGGCTACGCCTGCGCGCTGCGCGCGGCCGAGCTGGGCAAGTCCGTCGCGCTGATCGAGAAGGACAAGATCGGCGGCACCTGCCTGCACCGCGGCTGCATTCCCACCAAGGCGCTCCTGCACTCCGCCGAAGTGGCCGACGAGGCCCGTGACGCCGCGGCGTACGGTGTGAAGGCTCGCTTCGAGGGCATCGACCTGCCCAAGGTGCACGAGTTCAAAGACAAGATCATCACGCGCGCCTGGAAGGGCGTCCAGGGGCTGCTCAAGTCCGCCGGGGTGACCGTCATCGAGGGTGAGGGCCGCCTGGTCGGCCCCAACCGCGTCCAGGTCGGCGACGAGGTCGTCGAGGGCGCGAACGTCGTCCTGGCCACCGGCAGCGCCCCGAGGTCGCTGCCGGGCCTGGAGATCGACGGCGAGAAGATCATCACGAGCGAGCACGTCCTGAAGATGGACCGCCTGCCCAGCTCGGTGGTCGTGCTCGGCGGCGGCGTCATCGGCGTCGAGCTGGCCAGCGTCTATAAGTCGTTCGGCGCCGAGGTCACCATCGTCGAGGCCCTGCCGCACCTGCTGCCGACCGAGGAGGAGTCCAGCTCCAAGCTGCTGGAGCGGGCCTTCCGCCGGCGCGGCATCAAGTACGAGCTCGGCGTCTTCTTCGAGGGCGTCAAGACCACCGACACCGGCGTCGTCGTCTCGCTGGCCAACGGCAAGACGCTGGAGGCCGACCTGCTGCTCGTGGCGGTCGGCCGCGGCTCGGTCAGCGCCGGGCTGGGCTTCGAGGAGCAGGGCGTCACGGTCGAGCGCGGCTCGGTCGTCGTCGACGAGTTCTGCCGCACCTCGGTGCCGGGCGTCTACGCCATCGGCGACCTGATCCCGACGCTGCAGCTCGCCCATGCCGGGTTCGCCGAGGGCATCCTGGTCGCCGAGCACATCGCCGGGCTCAACCCGCCGCCCATCGACTACGCGGGCGTGCCGCGCATCACCTACTCCGACCCCGAGGTGGCCTCCGTGGGCCTGACCTCGGCGCAGGCGGCCGAGCGCGGCATCGAGATCGTCGAGCAGGTCTACGACCTGGCCGGCAACCCCAAGAGCCAGATTCTCGGGACGGGTGGCGCCGTCAAGGTCATCGCCCAGAAGGACGGGCCCGTCGTCGGCGTCCACATGGTGGGCCGCCGCATCGGCGAGCTCGTCACCGAGGGACAGCTGATCTACAACTGGGAGGCGCTCCCCGCGGAGGTCGCCCAGCTCATCCACGCCCACCCGACCCAGTCGGAGGCTGTCGGCGAGGCCATGCTGGCTCTCGCGGGCAAGCCCCTGCACGTACACAACTAACAGGCCCTCGAAAGAGCGAGAGAAGAAACGATGCCGGTCTCCGTACAGATGCCCCAGCTCGGCGAGAGCGTGACCGAGGGCACCGTTACCCGTTGGCTGAAGAAGGAGGGCGAGCGCGTCGAGGCTGACGAGCCGCTCCTCGAAGTGTCGACCGACAAGGTCGACACCGAGATCCCGTCTCCGGCCGCCGGCGTGATCACCAAGATCGTCGTGGCTGAGGACGAGACCGTCGAGGTCGGCGCGGAGCTGGCCATCATCGACGAGAACGGCCAGGCCGGCGCGCCCGCCGCGCAGGAGGCCCCGGCCGCCCAGCCGGAGCCGGAGCCCGAGCCGGAGCCCGCTCCGCAGCCCGAGCAGCCCGCCTCCTCGATCCCGCAGCCCGCGCCCGCGCAGCCCGAGCCGGCCCAGGCGCCCGCGCCGCAGGCCGCCCAGCCCGCGCAGCAGGCTCCGGCCGCGCCGCAGCAGTCCGCTCCGGCCCAGCAGGCGCCGGCCCCGCAGGCTCAGCAGACGCAGGCGCAGTCGACCGAGCCCGCCCCGCTGCCCTCCTCCGGTGAGAGCCCCTACGTCACGCCGCTGGTGCGCAAGCTCGCCAGCGAGCACGGCGTGGACCTCAACACCCTGACCGGCACCGGTGTCGGCGGCCGTATCCGCAAGCAGGACGTCCTGGAGGCGGCCAAGGCCCAGCGCGAGCAGGCCCCCGCCCCGGCTCAGGAGGCCCCGGCCGCCCAGGCGCCCGCCGCCCAGGCTCCGGCTCCGGCCGCCCAGGCCCCCGCGGCCCAGGCTCCGGCCGCCGCTCCCGAGCCCGTCGCCGTCGACACCACCCTGCGTGGCCGCACGGAGAAGATGTCGCGCCTGCGGCAGACCATCGCCAAGCGCATGGTCGAGTCGCTCCAGACCGCCGCGCAGCTCACCACGGTCGTCGAGGTCGACGTCACCAAGATCTCCCGGCTGCGTGACCAGGCCAAGGCCGAGTTCCAGCGTCGTGAGGGCGTCAAGCTCTCCTTCCTGCCCTTCTTCGCCATGGCCGCCGTCGAGGCGCTCAAGCAGCACCCCAAGCTCAACGCGGTCATCAACGACGAGACCAGCGAGGTGACCTACCACGACGTCGAGAACCTCGGCATCGCGGTCGACACCGACAAGGGCCTCATCGTGCCGGTCGTCAAGGGCGCGGGCGACCTCAACATCGCCGGCCTCGCCCGCAAGATCGCGGACGTCGCCGACCGGACCCGCACCAACAAGATCAGCCCGGACGACCTGGCCGGCGGCACCTTCACGCTGACCAACACCGGCAGCCGCGGCGCCCTGTTCGACACCCCGATCCTGAACAAGCCGCAGGTCGGCATGCTCGGCACCGGGTCCGTCGTCAAGCGCCCGGTCGTCGTCGACACCCCCGAGGGCGAGGTCATCGCCGTGCGGTCGATGGTCTACCTCGCGCTCACCTACGACCACCGTCTCGTGGACGGCGCCGACGCCGCGCGCTTCCTGACCACGGTCAAGAAGCGCCTGGAGGAGGGCCGCTTCGAGGCTCAGCTCGGGCTCGCCTGAGCTACGCGGTAGGCGGTAACCGAACCCCGGCCGGGGCTTCCCGGCCGGGGTTCCTCTTTTCCGGCCGCCGCGTGCCGCGCCGTCCTTCTTCTCTCGTACGGCAGGCAGACGAAAGGCCGCCCGCCGTAACCGGCGGGCGGCCTTCCAGGGATACGGTCACCGGCCGCGCCGCGCACCCGCCGCGACGCCGGGCCGGGGGTCAGGAGTCGCGGGTGTCGGTCCAGCCGCGCTGGATCTGGGTGACGGAGTTCCAGACCGCCCCCGCCTCGAAGTCCTTCTGCAGCCCGCCCGGCGTGACCACCACGCTCTCCCGGGCCAGCGCGGCCCCGGCCGCCTCGTCGATGATCAGCCGGTCCTGGAGCACGCCCCGCTCCCCCGTCCGGGCGATCGAGTCGGTCTCGATGGCGACAGCCGTACCGGCCCGGCCCCGGGCGTCGGTGACCTGGCCGGTGGCGGTGACCGAGGGCAGCGCGGCCAGCATCCGGAAGGCGGCGGCCCGGACCCGGGCGCTGACCGGCATGTCGGTGATCAACCCGGCGGTGGTCTGGAAGAGCCACGCGTCCTGTCCCATGGGCCGGTCGGACTCGGTGTCGTGCCCGGCGTAGTAGCGCAGGAGCCACTTCTTCAGCCCGTCCGGGTCGTCCGGCAGGGCGCGCAGGTCGGCCATGGTGACGTTGCGGCCGAGCCAGAAGATCTCCTCGCCCGCGGCGTGCCCGGGCGACGGCTTGCCGGGCGCGGTGGAGAGGGTGATCGTGCCCTTGCCCGGCACCGCGACCTCGATCTCGGCGGGCGCGCCCGCCTCCTGCCACTTGGCCCGGTCGGCCTCGGAGGCGGGCTGGACGCCCAGAGGCTGGGTGACGTTCCAGTGGCCGCGGGCGGAGACCCACGTGCGGATCCGGGTCTCCTCGGCCACCAGGTAGCCCGCTGAGGCGCGGTAGAGGGTGCGCTGGAGGAACTCGGTGTGCCAGTAGGTCCCCGAGGCGGGCGGCTGCTTCTCCGCCGAGGTGGCGGCGACCAGGAGGACGTCCCTGGCCGACAGCTCGACCGGAGCCGGCGGGCCGGACGGGGTCGCCGTGCCGCCGGAGGCCGCGGTCGGCACGGGCTGCGGGGCCGTACCGCCGGGCAGGCCGCCGGTCACGACCACGGCGGTCGCCGCGGCGGCGGCGACGGCCAGGCCGAGCGCCCAGCCCCGGCGGCCACGCGCCGGGGCGCGGCGCGGCTCCGCGGGCTCGCCCTGGGCGAAGGCGTGGGCGAGTTCGGTCTCGCGGGTGCGCTCGTCCGGCGTGGAGGCGGCCAGGTGGGCCGGCCGGGCGGCGCGCAGGTCGTCGATCGGGTTCATGAGGGCTCCCTGGACAGGTCGAACCGGGACACGGCAGTAGGGGCGGGGCGGTCCAGCTCCTGCTGGAGGCGTTTGCGCGCCCGGTGCAGCCGGACGCGGAAGGTGGGCGCCGAGCAGCCGACCACCTTGGCCGCCTCGCGCGGCGTGAGCCCCTCCCAGGCGACCAGCAGGAGCAGGTCACGCTCGTCCTGGGTGAGGCCCTCCAGGGCCTTCAGGAGCGCGAGCCGCTCGGCGACCTGCTCTCCGACGTCGCCGGCGACCCATTCGCGCAGCTCGCGGCGGAAGCCCTCGCGGCGGGCCTCCTCCCTGATGTTCTCGCGCAGGACGTTCCTGGCGATCCCCAGCAGGTACGGCAGGGCGTCGGCGGGCAGGTCGCGGAACTTGCGCCAGGCGATGGCGAACGTCTCGCTGACCACCTCGTCCGCCACCTGCCGCCCCGCCCGGCTGACCACGTAGGCCCAGACCTGTTGCCGGTGCCGGTCGTACAGGGTGGTGAACCGCTGTCGATCGTGCGTCACCGCCTCAACTCCTCATGTCCCGGTTTCGGATTGACACTAGGGAGTGCTCCGGGCGGCCCGATCGTTACCGGCGATTTTCGCAACCGGGCGAAAACGGTTCGCCCGGGGGACACAACCCTTCTAGGGTGGCCGACCATGACCGACTCGATGCCACAGTTCACCGGGGCCATGCTCGACTTCAACGCCCCGCTCTCCCAAGCCCGTGCCGACCGGCTGGTCGCCCTCCTGGCCGCGCGGAAGCCGGCCACCGTGGTGGATCTGGGGTGTGGCTGGGGCGAGTTGCTGCTGCGGCTGCTGGAGGCCGTGCCGGAAGCGCACGGGACCGGGTTCGATCTGCGGCCGGAGGCCGTCGCGCGCGGGCGGGCGAACGCGAAGGCGCGCGGCCTGGACGGCCGGGTGGAGCTGAAGGAGGAGAGCGCCGAGGGGTTCGGCGGCACGGCCGACCTGGTGCTCAACATCGGGGCCTACCACGCCTACGGCACCATCGACGAGGCGCTCAAGGAGATCCGGCAGCGGCTGGCGCCCGGCGGTCGGCTGGTGTTCGGGGCGGAGTTCTGGGAGCGGCCGCCGAGCGAGGAGCGGCTGGCGCAGATGTGGCCGGGCACCTCGGCCGACGACTGCGTGGACCTGCCCACGCTGGTGGACCGGGCGGTCGCCGCCGGGTTCCGGCCGCTGGACATCGGGACCGCCACCCGGGTGGAGTGGGAGGAGTTCGAGTCGGGCTTCGCCGCCGAGGTCGAGGCGTGGCTGCTGGACAACCCCGGGCACCCCGAGGCCGAGGCCACCCGGGCCAAGCTGGACGACAACCGGCGGTACTGGCTGCGCGGCCACCGCGACCTGATGGGCTTCGCCTACCTCGTGCTCGGCTGAGCGAGGTCAGATCTGGACGTGCTCGCCCAGCGCGCGTAGGACCGCCTCGCGGACGACCCCCTTGAGCACCTCGGGGTCGTCCAGGTCGGCGCCCACGGCCAGGCCGTCGCGCAGCAGCACGAGGATCGAGGCGATCCGCTCCGCCTCCGGGTGTCCCGCCGCCGCGACCAGGTCGCGCACGGTCGAGCGGAACCACGCCCGCTGCGCGGCCACGGCCTGCCGTACCGGGTGGGCCGGGTCGGGGTACTCGGCGGCGGCGTTGATGAACATGCAGCCGCGAAAGCCGGGCTGGCGGCTCCACTCGCCCAGGGCGTCGTACAGGGCCAGCAGCCGCTCGCGCGGCCCGTCGCCGGGCACCCCGGCGATGGCGGCCCGCTGGAGCCGGCCCTGGTCCTCGATGTAGGCCCTGACCAGCTCGTCCTTGCTGGGGAAGTGGTGGTAGAAGGTCGCCTTGGCCACGCCGGCCTCGGCGATGATGCGGTCGATGCCCACCGCGTGGATGCCTTCGGCGTAGAAGAGCGCGGAGGCGGTCGCCATGATCCGGTGGCGGGCGGGGCTTTCCTGGCGGGCCATGACTTGACGATACCAGACAGATCTGTCTACTGTGGATTCGAGCCAGACAGACCTGTCTGTACAGAAGGAGTCCAGCATGAGCGCGCTCTACACCGCGATCGCCACCGCCAACGGCCGCGAAGGCCGCGGCGTCACCAGCGACGGCAAGCTCGACGTCACCCTCGCCCCGCCGAAGGAGCTGGGCGGCAGCGGCGCCGGCACCAACCCCGAGCAACTGTTCGCCGTCGGCTACGCCGCCTGTTTCAGCAGCGCGCTCCAGCTCGTCGCCAAGCGGATGAAGGTGGACGCCGCCGACGCCTCGGTGACCGCCGAGGTCGGCCTGGGCCCCAACGGCGACGGCGGCTTCACCCTGGACGTCACGCTGCGCGTGGAACTGCCCGACCACGTGGACCGCGAGCAGGGCGAGGCGCTGGTCGAGGCGACCCACCACGTCTGCCCGTACTCCAACGCGACGCGCGGCAACATCCCGGTCACCCTCGTGATCGAGTAGGACCCGGCATAGGCTGGACGCATGGTGATCGTGGTCACGGGAGCGTCCGGCCTGCTCGGCACCGCGCTGGTCCGCGCGCTGACCGAGGAGGGTCACGAGGTCGTCCGGCTGGTACGGCGAGCACCACGCGACCCCGGCGAGCGCACCTGGGACCCGACGGCCAAGGAGCCCGCGCCCGGCCTGCTGGACGGCGCGCAGGCCGTGGTGCACCTCGCCGGCGCCCCGATCGGCCGCCGCTGGAGCGCCGCGGTCAAGCGCGAGATCGTGCGCAGCCGCATCGACTCCACCCGCCTGCTCACCGAGGCCGTCCGCCGGACGGCCACCCCGCCCGAGACGCTGGTCTCGGCCTCCGGCATCGACTTCTACGGCGACACCGGCGAGGCCGTGATCGACGAGAGCACGCCGCGCGGCACGGGCTTCCTCGCCGAGCTGTGCGAGCGCTGGGAGCAGGAGGCCCGCAAGGTGCCCGCCCGCTCCGTGCAGCTCCGCACCGGCCTGGTGCTGAGCCGCGACGGCGGCGCGCTCGGCCCGATGCTGCCGATCTTCAAGCTCGGCCTGGGCGCGCCGCTGGGCTCGGGCCGGCAGTTCTGGCCGTGGATCGCGATCGACGACTGGGTCGGCGCGGTCCAGCACGTGCTGCGCACCCGCGAGGTTTCCGGCCCGGTCAACGTGGTCGGCCCGGACCCGGTGCGCAACCGCGACTTCACCCGCGAACTGACCGCCGCGCTGCGCCGGCCGATGATGCCGATCCCGGTGCCGAGGCTCGCGCTGGGCCTGGCGCTGGGCGACTTCGCGCGCGAGGCGCTGCTGTCCAGCCACCGCGCGCGGCCGAAAAAGCTGGAGGACAGCGGCTACGCGTTCCGCCATACCCGCCTCGATGGGGCACTGGCCGCCGTACTCTAACCAAGCGCCCTGGCGAGGCGAAGGGGTAGGGTGCGGGCTTGTTCGACCAGCACAACCACGTGGGAGTTCCAACCATGAGCAGCGGCCAGTCTCACATTCTCGCGATCGGCGGCGGATCGTTCCGCGCCACCGAGCGGCACGGATTCATCGAGGCCAGTCCCCTGCTGCGCTACGCGCTCGATCTGACCGGCCAGGACCGGCCGAAGCTCGGCCTGCTGGCCACCGCCACCGGCGACGACAGCGACTGGCTGCTGAAGATGTACGGCGCCTTCGCGGGCTGGGACGTCGAGGTCAGCCACCTGACCGTCTTCCCGATGCCGAACGTCGAGGACCCGCGCGCCTGGATCCTCGAGCAGGACATGATCTACGTCAGCGGCGGCAGCGTCGCCAACCTCGCCGCGCTGTGGCGGCTGCACGGTCTCGACGAGGCCTTCGCCGAGGCCTGGAAGGCGGGCGTGGTGCTGTCCGGGCAGAGCGCGGGCGCGCTGTGCTGGCACGTGGGCGGCAACACCGACTCCTTCGGGCCGACGCTGCGGGTGTGGGCCGAGGGGCTGGGACTGCTGCCGTACTCGTGCGGGGTGCACTACAACTCCGACCCGCAGCGGCGCGAGCTGCTGCAGGCCTCGGTGGCCAGCGGCGAGCTGCCCGAGGGGTACGCGGCCGACGAGGGCGTGGGGCTGCACTACGTCGGCACCGAGTTCATCCAGGCGGTCACGGTGGACCCGGCAGGCTTCGCATACAAGATTGAAAGGGACAAGGAGTTCCGGATCGAGCCTCGGCTGCTGACCGCCTGACATACCCTTGCCTATGTGCGCACGAATCCCTCCCGTCTCGCGCTTGTCCGCCTTGGGGTAGACGTCCCCTATGAACAGGCCTGGACCTTGCAGCGGAGTGTGCACGCCCAGCGGGTGGCCGACGCCGTCACCGACACCGTCCTGATGCTGGAGCACGCGCCGGTCTACACCGCGGGCCGGCGCACCGCCGCGCACGAGCGGCCCGCCGACGGCACGCCCGTCATCGACGTCGATCGCGGCGGGCGCATCACCTGGCACGGGCCCGGGCAGCTCGTCGCCTACCCGATCATGCGGGTGGCCGACGTGACCGAGTACGTGGGCCGGCTCGAAGAGGCGATGATCCAGATCTGCGCCGACTTCGGGGTGACCGCCCGGCGCATCCTGGGCCGCGGCGGCGTGTGGGCGATCGGCGACGCCGCGCTCGGCCTGCCCGACCGGCAGCTCGGCGCGGTCGGCGTCCGGGTGGCGCAGGGCGTGTCGATGCACGGGCTGTCGCTCAACTGCGCCAACGACCCGCGCTGGTTCAACCGGATCGACCCGTGCGGCATCGCGGGTGCCGGGGTCTCCAGCCTCAGCGCCGAGACCGGGCGGCGGATCGTGGTGGAGGAGGTCCTGCCGATCGCCGAGAAGCGGCTGGCCGAGATGTTGCGGCGCGAGCCGTACGACCTGCACGAAGAGGACCTGCGGCGGATGTGACCGGGCCGGTGCGGCCGGATCCCGCGATGGACGTAAGCTGGAACAGTGACCGTTGCTCCTGACGGGCGCAAGCTCCTCCGCCTGGAGGTGCGAAACGCCCAGACCCCAATCGAGCGCAAGCCCCCGTGGATCAAGACCAAGCTGAAGACGGGTCCCGAGTACACCGAGCTGAAGTCTCTGGTGCGCCGCGAGGGCCTGCACACGGTCTGTGAAGAGGCGGGCTGTCCCAATATCTACGAGTGCTGGGAAGACCGCGAGGCGACCTTCCTCATCGGTGGCGACCAGTGCACGCGCCGGTGCGACTTCTGCCAGATCGACACGGGCAAGCCCAAGGAGTACGACAAGGACGAGCCGCGGCGCGTGGCCGAGTCGGTCCAGCAGATGGGCCTGCGTTACGCCACGGTGACCGGCGTCGCCCGCGACGACCTGCCCGACGGCGGCGCCTGGCTCTACGCCGAGACCGCCCGGCAGATCCACACGCTGCTGCCCGGCTGCGGCGTCGAGCTGCTGGTGCCCGACTTCAACAACATCGACGAGCAGCTGGAGGAGGTCTTCTCCAGCAAGCCCGAGGTGTTCGCGCACAACATCGAGACGGTGCCGCGCATCTTCAAGCGGATCCGGCCCGCCTTCCGCTACGAGCGCTCCCTCGAGGTGATCACCAAGGCCCGCGCGGCCGGCCTGGTCACCAAGTCCAACCTGATCCTGGGCATGGGCGAGACGCGCGAGGAGGTCGTCGAGGCCATGCGCGACCTGCACGGCGCCGGCACCGACCTGCTCACGATCACGCAGTACCTCCGTCCCACCCCGCGCCACCACCCGGTGGAGCGCTGGGTCAAGCCGGAGGAGTTCGTGGAGCTCCAGGCCGAGGCCGAGGCGATCGGTTTCGCCGGCGTGCTGTCCGGGCCGCTGGTCCGGTCGTCCTACCGCGCCGGACGGCTCTACCAGCAGGCCATCGAGGCCCGGCAGAGCGCCTGACCCGTCGTCCCGTCGAAGGGGCCGCACCGTCATCGGTGCGGCCCCTTCGCGTTTCCCCACGAACCGGCAAAGGTAACGCAATGGTCTCAAACCTATCGAGCAGTCGGTTAGTTGGGTAACACTACCGACGTGGACTTCGACGCATTGATCAACAAGCTGGACCTGCCGACCAAGATCCGCCTGCTCACCGGCGCGGACATGTGGTCGCTCACCCCCCTCCCCGAGATCGGCCTGGACCGCCTGGTCATGAGCGACGGCCCGATCGGCGTGCGCGGCGAGCAGTGGAGCTCGGCCGACCCGTCGATCGCGCTGCCCTCCCCGACCGCGCTGGCCGCCACGTGGGACCTCAACCTGGTCCGGCAGGTCGGCCGGCTGCTGGCCCAGGAGGCGCGCCGCAAGGGCGTGCACGTGCTGCTGGCGCCGACGATCAACCTGCACCGCAGCCCGCTCGGCGGGCGCCACTTCGAGTGCTACTCCGAGGACGTGCACCTGACCGGCGAGATCGGCGCGGCCTACGTCGAGGGCGTGCAGGACGGCGGCGTCGCCACCACCCCCAAGCACTTCGTGGCCAACGACTTCGAGACCGACCGCTTCACGGTGAACGTGAAGGTGACCGACAAGGTGCTGCGCGAGGTCTACCTGCGGCCGTTCGAGCGGGTCGTGCGGGCCGGCGCGTGGGGTCTGATGTCGGCCTACAACTCGGTCAACGGCACGACCATGACCGAGCACTCCGACCTGGTCAACGGCGTGCTCAAGGACGAGTGGGGCTTCGACGGCTGCGTCGTGTCCGACTGGACCGCGGTGCGCAGCACCGAGGCGACCGCGCTCGGCGGCACCGACGTGGCGATGCCCGGCCCGCACGGCCCCTGGGGCGAGAAGCTGGAGGCGGCCGTCCGCGAGGGCCGCGTGCCCGAGTCGGCCGTGGACGACAAGGTCCGCCGGATCCTGCGCCTGGCCCACCGCACCGGCGCCCTGGGCGGTGCCGAGCGCGCCGAGCAGGCGGAGATCGACGGCATCGCCCTGGCCCGCGAGGTCGCGGCCCGTTCCTTCACCCTGCTCAAGAACTCCGGCGACCTGCTCCCGCTGACCGGCGTGCGCACGCTGGCGCTCATCGGCTCGGCCGCCGCCGAGGCCCGGATCATGGGCGGCGGCAGCGCGCAGGTCTTCCCCGACCGCGTCGTCTCCCCGCTCGACGGGCTGCGCGAGTACGGCGGAGCCGAGGTGCGCTACGCGCTGGGCACCGACCCGCGGCTCAAGCTGGCCCCGATCGCCGAGCCCGCCCGTGCGCTCTTCCTCGACGCCAGTGGCGAGCTGCTCGCCGAGCACGAGCTGCCCAACTCCGAGGCCCGCTGGGTCGGCCAGGCCCCCGCCGACGTGGACGTGGAGCGGCTGGCCGCGGTCGAGATCCGCGCCACCTGCACCGCCGAGGTGGCCGGCGAGCACCAGTTCGCCATCTCCGGCGTCGGCCGCTTCACGCTGACCGTCGACGGCACGACCGTCTTCGACGACACCATCGCACCCGCCGGCGACGACCCGGCCGTGGCCTTCCTGCACGCGCCCGAGAAGCGCTTCCCGGTCACCCTCGCCGAGGGACAGCGCGTCGAGGTCACCCTGCGCCAGCACTCGGTGGCCAGCTTCAACGGCATGGTCCTGATCATGTTCGTGCTCGGGCACGCCAACCCCACGCTCGGCGAGGACGAGCTGCTGGCCGAGGCCGCCGAGCTCGCCGCCGCCAGCGACGTGGCCGTCGTGGTCGCCTCCACCACTCTGGAGGTGGAGAGCGAGGGCTTCGACCGCAAGAGCCTGGCTCTGCCCGGCCGCCAGGACGAGCTCATCTCCGCCGTCGCCCGCGCCAACCCGCGCACGGTCGTCGTCGTCAACGCCGGCTCGCCGGTCGAGATGCCGTGGCTGGACGAGGTCGCCGCCGTCCTGCTCACCTGGTTCCCCGGTCAGGAGGCCGGCGGGGCCCTGGCCGACGTGCTGTACGGCGAGGCCGAGCCCGGCGGGCGGCTGCCCACGACGTGGCCGGTACGGCTGGCCGACTGCCCGGTCGTGGACGTCACGCCGGTCGACGGGGCGGTGCCGTACGAGGAGGGCGAGTACATCGGCTACCGCGCCTGGGCCCGGCACGCCGTGCCGCCCGCCTTCTGGTTCGGGCACGGCCTCGGCTACACGTCGTGGTCCTACGACGCGATCGACGCGGGCAACGGTTCCGTCACGGTCTCGGTGACCAACACCGGCTCGCGCCGAGGCCGCGAGGTGGTCCAGGTCTACCTCGCCGCGCCCGGCGGCGACCCCAGGCTGGCCGGATTCGACGTGGTCGAGGCCGGGCCCGGGGAGAGCGTGGTGACGACGGTCTTCCTGCCCGAGCGGGCGGTGCAGGAGTGGGACGGCTCCGCGTGGCGGGCCGTTCCCGGCGAGTACACCGTGACCGCCGGGCGTAGCTACGCCGACCGCCCCCTGACCGCCTCCCTCACCGTCTAGCAGGATTTACTGCCACAAAGCGGGTCCACTCCGATGCAGGAGTGGGCCCGCTTTCTCGATATCCTGGACAACATGGCGACGTCCGACGAGAAGCCGGGGCGCATCAAGCAGCTCCGCATGATCGCGCAGATCATCCAGCAGGCCAACCCCAAGGGCATGCCCATCGTCTTCCTTTCGGCGGTGGCCACCCTGGCGGTGGTCGTCGTGGTGGGTGTGCTGCTGGGCTTCGTCTGGTATGCCGTCTTCCTCGGCCTCATGCTGGCCGTGCTGGTCGGCCTCATCGTCTTCGGGCAACTGGCCCAGAAGGCGCAATACTCCATCCTCCACGGCCAGACCGGCGCCGCGGCGGCCGTGCTGCAGGGCATGCGCGGCAACTGGCAGGTCACCCCGGCCATCGCGGTCAACCGCGACCAGGACCTCATCCACATGGTCGTCGGCTTCCCGGGCGTCATCCTCGTCTCCGAGGGCCCGAAGAACCGCGTCGGCAAGATGCTGGCCGCCGAGAAGAAGCGCGTGGCGCGCGTCGTGCTCGGCGTGGAGATCTACGACATCCAGTGCGGTGACGACGAGGGCCAGGTGCCCATCGCCAAGCTGCAGCGGCAGATCATGAAGCTGCCGCGCAACCTCAAGAAGCCCGCGGTCAACGAGGTCAAGGACCGGCTGCGCTCGCTGCCGAAGAACCTCCCCATGCCCAAGGGCCCGATGCCCAAGGGCACGCGGATGCCGCGCGGCCCCAAGATGCGCTAGGTGCGCGGCTCCACCCCGGACGCGCCCGGCTCGGGCGCGTCCAGCGCGGCCAACCGGCACTGGTGGGACGGCAACGCCGACGACTACCAGCTCGAACACGGCTCCTTCCTCGGCGACGCCCGCTTCGTCTGGGGTCCCGAGGGCCTCGACGAGGCCGCCGCCCAGCTCCTCGGCCCGGTCTCGGGCCGGGCCGTCCTGGAGCTCGGCTGCGGCGCCGCCCAGTGCGCCCGCTGGCTGGCCGGCCAGGGCGCCCGGGTCGCCGCCTTCGACATCTCCCACCGCCAGCTCCGCCACTCCCAGCGGCTCGACCTGGAGACCGGGCTGCACGTGCCGGTCGTGCAAGCCGACGCCGAGGTGCTGCCCTTCGCCTCCGGCGCGTTCGACCTGGCCTGCTCGGCCTACGGCGCCCTGCCGTTCGTCGCCGATCCGCTCGCCGTGCTCACCGAGGTCCGGCGCGTGCTGCGGCCCGGCGGCCGGTTCGTCTTCTCGGTCAGCCATCCGATCCGGTGGGCCTTCCCGGACGATCCCGGGCCTCGTGGCCTGACCTCTGACCGGTCCTACTTCGACCGGACCCCGTACGTCGAGCGCTCGGGGGCGGTGGTCACGTACGTCGAGCACCACCGGACGCTGGGCGACTGGATCTCGCTGATCGTCGCCTCCGGGCTGCGGGTCGACGGCCTGGTCGAGCCGGAGTGGCCGGAGGGGCACGACGGCGTCTGGGGAGGGTGGAGCCCGTTGCGCGGGCGCCACCTTCCGGGGACGGCCATCTTCACCTGCTCGGCCGGCTGATCGGCCGCCTGCCGTACCCCGTCAGCGGACGGTGTTGCGGTAGGGCGGCATGAAGCGCAGCCGGGGCATCTGGTCGGCGAGGACGCCGCCGTCGACCACCAGGGTGGAGCCGGTGACGTAGCGGGCCTGCGGCGAGACCAGGTAGAGGACGGCCGCGGCGACGTCGGCGGGGGTGCCGTAGCCGCCGCGCAGCGGGATGCGCGCGGTCCAGGCGGCCTCGAAGGCCTCGCGGTCGAAGGGGAAGTCGCCGTCGATCGGCGTGGCGATCATGCCCGGGGCGACCGCGTTGACGGTGATGCCGTGCGGGCCGAGCTCGGCGGCCAGCGACTTGGTGACGAGTTCGAGGGCGCCCTTGGAGGCGTTGTAGTGGGCCAGACCGGCCTCGGCCATGAGGCCGTTCTTGGAGGAGATCATCACGATCCGGCCGGGGATCCGGTCGGCGATCATGTGCTCGGCGGCGCGCTGGGCGAGGAAGAAGGGCGCGTCGCAGTTGACGCGCATGACCCGCCGCCAGTCGGCGACGGTGATCTCGTTGAAGTGCTGGAGGGCGGCCACGCCGGCGTTGTTGACCAGGATCGAGACGGGGCCGTGCTCGGCGCGGACGGTGTCGATCAGGCCGGGGAGGGCTTCGGTGTCGGCCAGGTCGAAGCCGTAGGCGGCCGGGTCGTCCTCGGGGAGGGTGCCGGGCAGGTCCACGGAGACGACCCGGGCGCCGGAGTCACGCAGGAGGTCGGCGATGGCCCGGCCCAGGCCGCGGGCGGCGCCGGTCACGACGGCCAGCTCACCCTCGAGGCCGCCGGGGAGGCCGGTCATGACAGGCCCAGCAGGTCGAGGGACGGGCGGTGGATGAGCTTCTCGATCTCGTCGCGGTCCAGGGGCGGCAGGCCGGGGATGCCGGGGACGGCGCCGACCGCGCGCAGGCCCTCGACGGAGGCGTCCACGGTGGTGAAGGGGTAGTCGCTGCCGAACAGCAGCTTGCCCCAGACGCCGTAGTCCTGCGCCAGGCGGAGGCTGTGCCAGAGCTGGAAGGGCCGGTAGTGCAGGGCCGAGACGTCGGCGTAGACGTGCCGGTGCTTGCGGATGACCGCGATGCACTCCCCCTCGTAGGGGTGGCCGAGGTGGGCGAGCACCATGCGGAGCGAGGGGTGGCGGATGGCCACCTCGTCCAGGTGCACCGGCAGGGCATAACGCAGCGGGGCGGCCGAGACGAAGGTGGTGCCGGTGTGCACGAGCAGCGGCAGGCCGTGCCGCTCGGCGTAGCCGTACAGGAACTCGTAGGCCGGGTCGGCGGGGTCGAACCCGGCGTACATCGGCATGAGCTTGATGCCGCGCAGCCCGAGGTCCTGGTGGCCGTGCTCCAGCTCGTCCTGCCAGCCGGGCTGGGTGGGGTCGAGGGCGAGGTAGCCGATCAGCCGGGCGGGGTGGCCCGCGACGTAGCGGGCCACCTCCGCGTCGTCCACCCAGAGACCTGACCTGCGCGCCTTCCCGCCGACCACGATGGTGCGGGTGTCGGCGGGGCTGCTGGCCGCGTACTCCTCCCACCGCACGGTCAGGTCCACGTGACCGCCGTGCGCGCGGGCCGACTCGGCGGCGAACGGGTCGCCGACGTGCGAGGGGCAGGAGAACAGGTGCGAGTGGACGTCGATGATCATTTTTCCGGCCTAACGGTCACGCTTTTCCCAGCCTTCGGCGAACATGTTCCAGAAGCGGTGCGAGGGCGGGTGCTCCTCGAAGACCTCGTCGACCAGTTCGATGCCGAGCCCGGGCGCGGTGGGCAGGCCGATGTGGCCGTCCACGATCGGCAGCGCGCCGCGCACCGCGTCGTGCACGTGGGCGTCCACCATGCCGTCGAAGGTCTCCAGGATGTGGAAGTTCGGCAGGCCCAGGACGGCGTGCACCGAGACGGTGGTGCAGACCGGCGAGTTGGAGTTGTGCGGCGCGACCAGCATGGCGTGCACGTCGGCCTGGGCGGCGAGCTTCCTGACCTCGGTGAAGCCCCCGGCCATGGACAGGTCGGGCTGGATGATGTCGACCGCGCCGGTGGCGAAGAGCCGGGCGTACTCGTAGCGGTTGTGGAAGTGCTCGCCGCCGGAGATGGGCATCGTGGCGCGCTGCCGGAGCTCGGCGTAGCGCTCGATGTGCGTCCAGGGCAGCGGCTCCTCGAACCAGCCGAGGTCGAACGGCTCCAGCTCGTGCACCAGCCGCATCGCGGTGGGCATGGCGAAGCGGGCGTGGCCCTCGACGAACAGGTCGGCCTCGGGCGCGGCCTCGCGCACGGCGGCGACGATGTCGATCGAGCGGCGCAGTTCGGCCCGCGACAGGGTGCCGAGTCCGGCGCCGAAGGGGTCGAACTTCAGCGCGGTGTACCCGCGGGCCAGCGCCTCGCGGGCCTTCTCGGCGAAGGTGGCGGGGTCGCGCTCGCCGGTGTACCAGCCGTTGGCGTAGACCCGGACCTCGCTGCGGCAGGCGCCCCCGGTCAGCCGGTAGGCGGGCACGCCGAGTGCCTTGCCCATGAGGTCGTAGAGCGCCTGGTCCACGCCGGACACGACGATCCCGCCGACGTCGCCGCCGCGCAGGAAGTCGCCCTGGTACATGCGCAGCCAGATCTCCTCGACGTCGAACGGGTCGGCGCCCAGCAGGTGGCGTTCGGCCATCGCCTCGGCCAGCGAGCAGGTCTCGCGGCCACGGTAGGGATGGGTGATCTCGCCGACGCCGGACAGGCCCTCGTCGGTCCAGATGCGGACGTAGGAGAAGTCCCGCCAGGCGGTCCCGAGGGTGAGGGTCTCGACCCGGCTGATCCGCCCGGCCTGGCCGGTGGGCCGGCTCTTGTCGATGGTGAGCATCAGCCGGCCGCCCCGCCCATGGTGCTGGCGCCGGTCAGGTCGAGCTCGCCGCCGGCGGCGAGCTGCGCGCGGGCCGCGACGGCGGCCGACTCCAGCAGGTGGTCGACGTCGGCGTCGGTGTGCGCGTAGGACACGTGACTGCGCTTGAGGTTGAGCGGCAGCTCGAAGATGCCGTGGTCGAGCAGCCGGCGCCGGTAGCCGATGAACATGGTGGCATCATTGCGCAGCAGGTCGTCGTAGGTGCGGGCGGGTCCGGTCAGGAAGTACTCGACGAAGACCGAACCATAGCCGGTGACCAGCGCGGGGATGCCGAGCGAGCCGAACACCTCGCCCAGGCCGGTGCGGATGCGCTCGCCGAGGCGGAAGACGTGCTCGTGCACGGGCTCGGTGCGCAGCTTGCGCAAGGTGGCGAGGGCGGCGGCCACGACGGCGGGGTGGCCGTTGTAGGTGCCGGCGAAGAAGGCGGGTCCGCCGGGCCGGGAGCTGAACAGGTCCATCAGGTCGGCGCGGCCTCCGAGCGCACCCACCGGGTAGCCGTTGGCGATGGCCTTGCCCAGGGTGGTCAGGTCGGGCGTGACGCCGGAGATCGCCTGCCAGCCGCCGAGGTGGTGGCGGAAGCCGGTGATGACCTCGTCGAAGACCAGGACGCTGCCGGCGCGGGTGCACTCGGCGCGCAGCGCCTCCAGGAAGGGCTGCTCGGGCAGGAGCGCGCCGACGTTGTGCGGCACCGGCTCGACGATGACCGCGGCGATGTCGGCGCCGTGCTCGGCGAAGGCGCGGCGCAGCGCCTCGACGTCGTTGAAGGGCAGCACGAGGGTGGCGTCGAGCACCTCGGGCAGGATGCCGGTGGAGATCGGGTCGTGGCCGCCCACCCGGTCGGGCGCGGAGATCACGTTGAGGCTGACCGCGTCGTGCCAGCCGTGGTAGCAGCCCTGGAACTTGACCACCAGGCGGCGGCCGGTGGCGGCGCGGGCCACCCGCAGGGCGTGGAAGGTGGCCTCGCTGCCGGTGCTGGTGAGCAGCACCTTCTCGATGCCGGGCACCAGCTCGGCGAGCGTCTCCGCCAGCTCGATCTCGCCGCTGGTGACGCCGACGCCGCACAGGTCGAGGGTACGGCCGGCCTCGGCGACCGCGGCGCTGACGTCGGGGTCGTTGTGGCCGAGCAGGGGCGGGCCGAAGGCGGCGTGGTAGTCGACGTACTCCCGGCCGTCCTGGTCGCGGAAGCGGGCGCCCGCGGCCTCGGCGATGACGAGCTCGCTCAGGCCGGGGACGTTGCGCTGCCCGCTGTTCACGCCGCCGGGGATGACCCGGCTGGCGCGTTCGGAAAGGACACGCTGGTTCAAGATCTCTCCTCGGGTGCGCACGCCGGGCCCAGCCCGGTCCGGCGAGCGCTGCTCTTCCGCCGCGTTTTGAAAAACACCGAACACTGTTTGGTCTTACCGAACAGATGTGGAGGACGATAAACAGCCATGAGGCTGCGTGTCAACGGGGACAGCGGCTAAGCTGTTCGGCTGTGACGAACACCCCTGCTGAGGATTCGCGTTATTGGGTGCGGAGCGTGGCCCGTGCCGCCGAAGTGCTGGAGGCCCTGGCGCGCAGCCACGGGCACGAGGGCATGAGCGTGACCGACCTCGCCGCCGCCTGCGGACTGAGCAAGAGCGCCGCCTTCGCCACCCTGTACACGCTGCGCCAGTACGGGCTGGTCGCCGACGACGGCGAGGGCATGAACCGGCGCTACCGGCTCGGCATGGGCCTGGCCAGGCTCGGCGCCCGCGCCCAGGACCAGCTCAGCCTGCGCGACGTGGCCCGGCCCGCGCTGGTCGAGCTGACCCGGCTGACCGGGATGAACTCCCGGCTGGCCGTGCCGGACAACGGCCAGGCGGTCGTGGTCGACCAGGTCAGCAACGGCGAGCGCATCCAGGTCGACCTGCGGATGGGCACCCGGGAACTGCCGCACTGCACCGGGCTGGGCAAGGCGCTGCTGGCCGAGATGGACGACGCCGAGGTCGCCGAGCTGGTCGGCCGGATCGGCCTGCCGTACCGCACCGGGCACACGATCACCGAGCTGCCCGTGCTGCTGGCGCACCTGCGGACCGTGCGCGAGCTGGGCTACGCGGTCGACGACGAGGAGGACGCCGACGGCGTCTTCTGCATCGGCAGCGCGTTGCGCGACCACACCGGCGCCTGCGTCGGCGCGATCAGCATCACCTCGCTCAAGCGTGACCTGCCGGCCTGGCGCTACCAGGAGCTCGGCAGCCAGGTCAGGACCGCCGCCGAGCGCATCTCCCGGGAACTCGGCGCTTGACAGACCCCCCGGCGCTTGTTTAGCGTCCTCGCCAATCGTTTCGGGCGAATTCTCTGGCTCCCGTCGCGCCGCAGCCCCGGCGCCGGAAGTTCTGGCCAGCAGCACCGCCGCCTGCACGCCTTCCCTGCGTGTCGCCCGGCATGGACCCCCTTGATCCGAAGGCCAGAACCCCATGAAACAGGTGGCCGGCGTCGCGCGCCTGCTCGCGCTCGATGCCTCCAAACTCGCCGACGGCACGCTCGTCCGTGTCGCCGGCTACCACGCCCCGGGCGACGGGGGCGGGATGCTGGTGCGCTGGGACGCGGCTTCCACCGCCCCGGCCAACGGCGGCACCGTCCTGGGCGGCTCCCGGAAGGGCCGCTGGCACCAGTTGCACGACGGATGCCTGGATTTCCGGACATTCGGCATCTTCAACGCCGACACCCCCGCCGACGACGCGCTCGACGCCATGGTCAACGACCCCGCGGTCGCCCGTATCGAGGCCCACAGCGACCTGAACTTCGTCCGGCGGCACACCTTCCGCCGCTCCGGCCTGGAGCTCGACTTCGGCGGCCACCTGGTGAGCACCGAGGGCATCGAGAAGAACGCGCACGACAACCCGTTCGGCGCGGTGCTCTTCTTCCAGGGCGAGCGGACCGACACCACGCTCACCACCACCCTGACCGCTCCCATGCCGGATATGTCCGATATCTTCGAGGCGGATTCGAGCAGGTTCCAGGTCGGCCAGTGGTGGACCGTCGAGGTCGACCCGCTGGCCGGGAAGTACGAGCGCGAAGTGCAACGGCTGGTCCAGGTCACCCAGATCGTCGACGCGACCCACATCCGCGTCGGCTACAAGAACGGCTGGGACCTGGCGCCCGGCCGCACGCTCACCTGGACCAGGGTCCACCCGGTCGAGCGCGTGCACGTGCGCAACCTGCGCTTCACCGGCGTGCCCGCGGGCGACCAGTACACCGGCTCGCACCCGCTGGCCTACGAGTACGCCGTGCACTGCGACGCCTCCGACATCCACGCCACCGGCTCGTTCTGGCCGGTGATCATGCGCCGCTGGAACACCCACTTCACCACCCGCCGCTGCAGCCTGAAGAACCCGCCCACCGTCATGTACGGCGGAGCCGGCTACCTCACCCAGCAGATCTACTGCCTCTACGGCCACGTCGCCGACTGCACCACCTCCAACGTCCGCCACCTCAACGACTTCACCGCCAGCGCCTACTGCACGGTCGAGAACTGCCACGGCGACGGCGACGACGAGGGCGGCAACCCCTTCACCACGCACGGCCAGTACGAGCACGACCTGGTCTTCACCGGCAACTCCGGCCTGATGGACCTGGCCAACTCCGGCGCGCTGTGGGGCACCAGCGCCAAGCGGATCACCGTCCGCAAGCACCTGTGCTCCTGGTTCGTCGCGATCACCAAGATCACCGACCTGACCCTGGAGGACGTGCGGGTCATCCCCCGCTCAACCTTCGACCCGGCCGGAACGCTCCAGGTCAACGCGGACGGCGTCCAGATGCGCGGCTGCACCGCGAAGACCTTCGCCATCGGCCAGCGCTCCAACCGCTCCGGCCGCCCCAACGTGATCGAGGGCTGCGCCTTCGACCTGCCCAAGGACCAGGTCGTCGTGCAGACCCCGGTCAGCAACCCGGTGCACTTCAAGGAGTGCGTCTTCACCGGCCTGGACGGCGCGACCCTGCGCGGCTCCGGCCCGCTGACCTTCACCGGCTGCACCCTGTCCGGCACGGACCTCACCCTGGGCAGCGCCCGCACGGTCGTCACCGGCGGCCGGATCGACGGGGTGCGGGTCAAGCTGAGCGCGGTCCGCGACCAGTCGCTGCGGCTGCAGGGCGTCGAGCTCGAGGACGCCACGCTCACCCGCGCCGAGGGCCCGGGCCGCACCTCGTGGGAGCTGGCCGGTTGCCGCAGCACCACCGAGGGCGCCCACCTCGACCTCACCACCGGCGACAACCGCTACGTGGCCACCGGCAGCTCCTTCACCGGCGGCCGGCTCGTGCTGAGCGCCGCCTCCGCGCTGCTGCACAGCGGCAACGTCGAAGAGCGCGTCGAGCGCGCTTTACCGCAACCCGGACCGCGTGTTCTGGTCGCCCGCACCCTCACGGTCTGACACCCCCCAAAGGAACCCCCATGGAACGTCGTGACATCCTGCGTGTCTCCGGCCTGGCCGCCGTCGGCACCGCCCTGCTGGCCAAGCCCGCGCTCGCCGACCCGGTGAAGAAGCCGAAGGACGAGGTCCAGGCCGTCGGCACCGTCGCCGAGCTGCTCGCCTTCGAGGCCGGCAAACTGGAGGACGGCACCCTCGTCCAGGTCGCCGGCTACCACTCCCCCGGCGACGGCGGCGGCATGCTCGTGCGCTGGGACGCCGCCGCCACCGCCCCGGCCAACGGCGGCACCGTCCTGGGCGGCGCGGCGAAGGGCCGCTGGCGGCAACTCCACGACGGCACGCTCGACTTCCGGACCTTCGGCCTCTTCGACGCCAAGGCCCCCGCCGACGACGCGCTCGACGCCATGGTCGGCGACCCGGCGGTCTCCCGCATCGAGGCCCACACCGACCTCAACTTCGTCCGCCGCCACACTTTCACCCGCTCCGACCTGGTCCTCGACTTCGGCGGCCACCTGATGAGCACCGAAGGCATCGAGAGGGCCGGCGCCGACGACCCGTTCGCCGCCGTGCTCTTCTTCCGCGGCAAGGTCACCGACACCAAGCACACGCACACCCTCACCCAGGTCATGCCCGACCTGTCGGACGTCTTCGAGGTCGGCGACTCGGCCCGGTTCAAGGTCGGCGAGTGGTGGGCCGCCGAGGTCAACCAGGCCACCGGCCGCTGGGAGCGCGAGCTGCAGAAGCTCGTCGAGGTCACCCAGATCGTCAGCCCGACGCAGATCCGGGTCAACTACAAGAACGGCTGGGAGCTCAAGGCCGGGCGGGCCATCACCTGGACGCTGGTCGAGCCGGTGGCCCGTGTGCACGTGCGCAACCTGCGCTTCAAGGGCGTCGTGCCCGGCGACCAGTACACCGGCTCGCACCCGCTGGCCTACGAGTACGCCGTGCACTGCGATGTGGCCGACATCCACGCGGAAGGCAGCTTCTGGCCGGTCATCATGCGCCGCTGGGCCACCCACTTCCGCACCGACCGGTGCACGCTGAAGAACCCGGCCAGCGTCACCTGGGGCGGAGCCGGCTATCTGACCCAGCAGATCTACTGCCTCTACGGCCACGTCGCCGACTGCCACGTGGCCAACTCCCGGCACCTGAACGACTGGACCGCCAGCGCCTACTGCTACGTGGACAACTGCCACGGCGACGGCGACGACCAGGGCCCCTTCGTCACCCACGGCCAGTACGAGCACGACCTGGTCTACACCGGCAACTCCGGCCTGATGACCTTCGCCAACTCCGGCGCGGCCTGGGGCTCGGCGGCCAAGCGCATCACCGTGCGCAAGCACGTCTGCTCGTGGTTCGTGGCCCGGGTCAAGGTCACCGACCTGACCCTGGAGGACGTCCAGGTCATCGGCAAGCCGTCGCTCAGCGGCTCGGGCATGATCTGGGTCAACGCCGACGGCCTGCAGATGCGCGGCTGCTCGGCCAGCCACACGCTGATCGTCTCGCAGGCCTCCAAGCTGTCCGGCCGGCCCAACCTGATCGACGGCTGCACCTTCACGATGCCCGCCAAGAGCGAGATCGTGCAGGCCAACGTCACCAGCCCGGTGCACATCAGCCGCTCGGTCTTCCACGGCCTGGACGGCAACGCCATCAACGGCGCCGACGTGCGCTGCACCGCCGTGACCTTCAACGCCGCGCAGAACGCCGCCCCGCTCACCTTCGCCGGCGCCCTCGCGCTGACCGGCTGCGCGGTCAACGGGCTCGGGCTGCGCGCGGCGGGCAAGGCCGACCAGCGGGTCCGCCTCGACGGCGGCACCGAGGTCGGCGCCGAGGGCGCCCTGCTGTCCAGGGCGGACGCGACCGGCCTGGTGTCCTGGGAGCTCAACGGCTACCGGGGCCGGACGTCTGGCTCGCAGGCGCTGCTGGAGTCCGGCCGCAACCGCTGGCTGGCCACGGGCAGCCAGTTCGCCGGCGGCAAGCTGACGATCAAGGCGTTCGAGGTCGTGCAGCACACCGCCAACGTCGAGGAGGGCGTGACGCGGGAGCTGCCCGCCGACGGCCCCAAGGTCCTCACTTCAGGAAATCTGGTGATCTAGTTGCGCACAGTCACGCTGGCAGTCGCGGGAGCTGGCAACCGGGGGCAGACCTACGCCTCCTGGATCGCCCGCCACCCCGAGCGCGCCACCCTGACCGCGGTGGCCGACCCCGACCCCGCCCGCCGCGCCAAGCTGGCCGGGCCGGGCGTGCGGGAGTTCGGCGACTGGCGGGAACTGCTGGAGGAGCGCGTCGCCGACGCGGTCGTCCTGTCCACCCAGGACCGGCTCCACGTCGAACCGGCGATCGCGCTGGCCCGGGCGGGCTACGCGCTGCTGATGGAGAAGCCGCTGGCGCCCACCGAGGAGGAGTGCCGCCGCATCGTCGAGGCGGTCTCCGAGACCGGCGTGCTCTTCGCCGTCTGCCACGTGCTGCGCTACACCCCCTACACCGCCCTGGTGAAGCAGGTCGTCGACAGCGGCGTGCTCGGCGCGATCATGAGCGTCGAGCACCTGGAGCCGGTCGGCTGGTGGCACCACGCGCACTCCTACGTGCGCGGCCCCTGGCGCCGGGAGGACCTGGCCAGCCCGATGCTGCTGGCCAAGTCCAGCCACGACCTCGACTGGCTGGCCTACGTGACCGGCCTGCGGATCGAGCGGGTCTCCAGCTTCGGCTCGCTCGGCCACTTCCGGCCCGAGCGGCGGCCGGCCGAGGCCGCCGATCGTTGCCTGGACTGCCCGATCGAGCCGAGCTGCCCCTACTCGGCGCCCCGCCTCTACCTCGGCCGCGGCTACGACTGGCCCACCAGCCTGCTCGGCTCCACCGAGGCGCAGGTCATGGAGTCGCTCCGCACCGGACCGTACGGCAGGTGCGTCTACGACTGCGACAACGACGTGGTCGACCACCAAGTGCTGGCGATGGAGCTGACCGGCGGGGCCACCGCCACCTTCACCATGACCGCCTTCACCGAACAGACCCACCGGCAGACCAGGATCTTCGGCACGCACGGCCGCCTGGCCGGCGACGGGGAGTCGGTCGAGGTGCTCGACTTCCGCGACAGCCGTACCACCAGGCACACCACCGGGAACTCCGGCTCGAACGCCGGGGACGGCCACGGCGGCGGGGACGACGGCGTGATGGACGCCTTCGTCTCCGCGCTGGCCACCGGCGACCGCACCCACGTGCGCTCGGACCACACCGAGTCGCTCCACAGCCACCTCGCGGTCTTCGCCGCCGAGCGGGCCCGCCACAGCGGCACGGTCGTCACCGTGCCCGCGTCCTGAGAGGAAACCCCCATGCGCATCCGTGCCCTGGCCGCCGCCGCGCTGGCCACCGCGTCCCTGTCCTCCACCCTGGCCGCCTGTTCGTCCGGCGGAGGCGACGCCGCGGGCGAGAAGCAGACCGTGACGATGTGGATCTATCCCGTCATCGCCGACCAGGCCAAGCACCAGGCCTTCTGGGACGAGCAGGCCAAGGCGTTCGAGGCCGCCAACCCGGCGATCGACGTCAAGGTGGAGATCTACCCGTGGGCCAAGCGGGACGAGGCCCTGGCCACCGCGATCGCCGGCAACAAGGCGCCCGACGTGGTCTACCTGATCCCCGACCAGCTCCCCAAGTACGCCAAGACGCTGGAGCCGGTCGACGGCTACCTGACCGACAAGGGCGACTACCGGGACAACGCCCTGAAGTCGGTCACCATGGACGGCAAGGTGCTCGGCGCGCCGATCCTGATGTCGTCCAACCCGCTGGTCTGCAACCAGAAGGCGTTCGACGCCGCCGGCGTCACCGAGTTCCCCAAGACCTGGGACGACCTGATGAAGCTGGCCCCCGCCTTCAAGGCCAAGGACATCGACGTCACCAACTACTGGGCCGACCCGGCCGCCACCCTGAACCAGTCGTTCTACCCGCTGCTGTGGCAGGCCGGCGGCGACGTCTTCGCCCCCGACGGCAAGTCGGTCGCCTTCGGCGGGCCCGAGGGCGTCAAGGCGCTGACGCTGCTCAAGCAGCTCGCCGACGGCGGCTTCGTGGAGAAGGACCTGCTCACCGGCCTGCCCAAGTTCGAGCAGACCCGCACCGCGCAGAACAAGGTGGCCTGCACCTGGCAGCAGTTGCCCGGCGACGTCGAGTCCTTCTGGGGCAAGGAGAACGTCAAGGTGCAGCCGCCGCTGACCGGCGCCAAGCAGGTCGCCTACGGCACGGTCGGCTCGCTGTCGCTGCTGAAGGGCTCCGACGTCAAGGAGGCGGCCGGCAAGTGGATCGGCTTCGCGACCGGCGCGGCCCCGAGCAAGTCCTTCAACCTGGCCTCGAACTACTTCTCGCCCCGCAAGTCGACCGGCGCCCTGTACGCCGCAGACCCGGTGCAGTCGGCCGTCGAGCAGACCCTCGACCTGACCACCGCCGGACCCCTGCACGAGAAGGCCCGTGACGTCATGGGCGTGCTCGCGCCGGAGATCCAGGCCGCGCTGATCGGCAAGAAGACGCCGGAGCAGGCGCTGGCCGACGCGACCGCCGCCGCCGACGCGCTGCTGGGCCGATGAGGGTTCCGCTTCGCTGGGAAGCGCGGACCGGACTGCTGTTCGTCCTGCCGTGCCTCCTGCTCTTCCTGGCCTTCCGCTTCGGCCCGTCGATCGCGGGGGTGCTGCTCGGCTTCTTCGAGTTCGGGATCGGCGACACCCCGTCCTGGACCGGCCTGGACAACTACCGGCGGATGGCGGCCGACCCGGTCTTCTGGGAGTCGCTGCGGATCACGCTGATCTACACCGTGCTCTACGTGCCGGCCTCGATCGCCGCCTCGGTGGGCATGGCGTTGCTGGTGCGCCGCTCCTTCCGCGGCGTGCGCTTCTTCCGCTCGGTGTTCTTCCTGCCGGTGGTCACCAGCCTGGTGCTGGCCGGAACCGTCTTCACCTGGCTGTTCTCCTCCGAGGGCCCGATCACCAAGCTGACCGGCGTGTCCTGGCTGGCCTCGCCGACGCTGGTGCTGCCCGCGCTGGTGCTGGTCTCGGTCTGGTCGAGGTTCGGGTACGGCATGCTGATCATCCTGGCCCGGCTGCAGGACCTGCCGCGCGAGCTGGAGGAGGCCGCGCTCACCGACGGCGCCTCCACCTGGCAGCGTTTCCGCCACATCGTCGCCCCGCAGCTCCGCCCGGCGTTGTTCTTCGTCGCGGTGATCGAGACCACGAACTCCTTCCAGGTCTTCGACCTGGTCTACGTGATGACCGGCGGCGGCCCCGCGCACGGCAGCTACACCCTGGTGATGGCCCTGTACGAGCAGGCGTTCAAGAACTTCGACTTCGGCTACGCCAGCGCCATCGGCGTCGCGCTGTTCGTCATGACCCTCGTGGTCGCGCTGATCCAGCGCCTGGTGATCGGGAGGACCAAGTGAAGCCTCGGCCGTACCGCGCGCTGGAGCCCACCCGCGGCGGCAAGATCGCCCGGATCGCGCTGCTGGCGGTCGCCACCCCGGTGACGCTCTTCCCGTTCTACGCGATGGTCGTGCTCTCCCTGAAGCCGGGCGCGGCGGTCACCTTCCCGGAGAGCATGCTGCCCTGGCCGGTGGACTTCGCCGCCTACGGCGAGGTGCTGGCCGGGCGCGACCTGCTCAAGTGGACGGTGAACACGCTGATCTACTCGGTGGTCAGCGTCGTGGCCGTGCTGCTGCTGGCCTCGCTGGCCGGCTACGCCTTCGCCAAGAAGCGCTTCCCCGGCCGCGAGCCGATCTTCTGGTCGTTCCTGGCCATGGTGATGGTCCCCTACCACGTCACACTGATCCCGACCTTCGTGCTCATCGCCGAGCTGGGCGGCGTCGACACCTACTGGGGCCTGATCCTGCCGACGCTGGCCAACGCCCAGGCGGTCTTCCTGATGCGGCAGTTCATCATGGGCCTGCCGGACGAGCTGTTCGAGGCCGCGCGGCTGGACGGCGCCTCGGAGTGGCGCATCTTCACCCGCATCGTGCTGCCGCTGTGCAAGCCGATCCTGGCCACGCTGGGCGTCTTCGTCTTCCTGTGGCACTGGAACGACCTGCTGTGGCCGCTCATCGTCGGCGGCAGCGCCGACATGCGCACCCTCACCGTCGGCATCGCCTCGCTGCACCAGGAGAACGTGCCGCTCAGCGTGGTCCTGGCCGGGGCGACCGTGGCCTTCGTGCCGATCTTCGCCGCCTACCTGGTCGGCCAGCGCTACTTCACCGAAGGAGTCACCATGTCAGGAATCAAGGGCTGATGTTCGCTTCTGTCGAGGAACTGGAAGAACGCCTGACCCGGCCGTCGGAGGCGCTGGTCGCCTCGCTCGCGACCGGCTCCGGCGACCTGGCCGTGCTGGGCGCGGGCGGCAAGATGGGGCCGACGCTGTGCCGGCTCGCGCGGCGCGGCCTGGACGCCGCCGGGCGCGGCGGGGACCGCGTGCTGGCCGTCTCCCGCTGGTCCGACGCCACCGCCGCCGCCGAGCTGGCCGCGCTCGGCGTGGAGATCGTGCCGGCCGACCTGCTCAACGGCGACCTGCGCGAGCTGCCGGAGGCCGCCGACGTGGTCTTCATGGTGGGGGCCAAGTTCGGGACGTCGGCTTCGCCGTACCTGGCGTGGATCGTGAACGCGGCGCTGCCCGCGCGGGTGGCCGAGCGGTACGGCACGGCCCGGATCGCCGCCTTCTCCACCGGCAACGTCTACCCGCTCTCGCGCACCGGCTCGGTGGAGAGCGACCCCGTCGGGCCGGTCGGCGAGTACGCGATGAGCTGCCTCGGCCGCGAGCGCGTCTTCGAGCACGCCGCCGCGCAGGGCGCCCGGGTGTCGATCCTGCGCCTGAACTACGCGGTGGACCTGCGGTACGGCGTGCTGACCGACATCGGGCGGAGCGTGCTGGACGGAGCGCCGGTGGACGTGACGACCGGGCAGGTCAACGTGGTGTGGCAGGGGTATGCCAACGAGGTGGCGTTGCGCTCGCTGGCCGACGCCACCGCGGGGACGCCGTTCGTGCTCAACCTGACCGGCCCGGAGACCGCCTCGGTGCGCCGGCTGGCCGCGGCCTTCGGCGAGCGCTTCGGCGTCGAGGCGGCCTGCGTCGGCGCCGAGGCCGAGACCGCGCTGCTCAACGACGCCACCGAGTGCCACCGGCGCTACGGCTACCCGGACGTGCCGCTCGGCACGCTGCTCGACTGGCAGGCGGCCTGGCTGGCCGCCGGGCTGCCCACCTCGGGCAAGCCGACCAAGTTCGCGGTCAGGGACGGGAGGTTCTGATGCTGGACGTGCTCAGGGCCGGGACGGTCATCCCGGCGCACCCGCTGGCGCTCACCGCCGAGCGGGCCTTCGACGAGCGGCGGCAGGCGGCGCTGACCCGCTACTACCTGGCCGCGGGGGCGGGCGGACTGGCCGTGGGGGTGCACACCACGCAGTTCGAGATCCGCCAGGCCGGGCTGCTGGAGCCGGTGCTCCGGCTCGCCGCCGACGTCGCCCGCGAAACCCGGCCCACCGGCGAGGCCCGGAGCACCGAGGCCGGGCGCGAGGCGCGGCCCGCCGAAGCCGGCGGCGAGGGCCGGTCCGCTGCCGGGCCGGTGCTGATCGCGGGGGCCTGCGGGCCGGTGGCGCAGGCGGTCGCGGAGGCCGAGCTGGCCGCGTCACTGGGCTACCACGCGGTGCTGCTGTCCCCCGTGGTGCCCGGCGCGTCGGAGGCCGACCTGCTGGCCCGCGCCGCCGCGGTGGGCGAGGTGCTACCGGTGGTCGGCTTCTACCTGCAGACCGCGATCGGCGGCCCCGAACTGTCCCGCGCGTTCTGGCGGGACCTCGCCGCCCAGCCCTCGACGGTGGCGATCAAGGTGGCCGCCTTCGACCGCTACCGCTCCCTCGACGTGGCCCACGGCGTCGCCGCCTCCGACCGCGCCGGCCAGGTCGCCCTGTACACCGGCAACGACGACCACATCATCGCCGACCTGCTCGCCGACCTCCCGGGCGGGCTGCGCTTCGCCGGCGGCCTGCTCGGCCAGTGGGCGGTCTGGACCAAGGCGGCCGTGGACCTGGTCGCCGACCTGGAGCGGAACCCCGCGCTGTGGGCCCGCCGGGCGAGCGCCCTGACCGACGCCAACTCGGCCGTCTTCGACACCGCCCACGCCTTCCGCGGCTGCATCGCCGGGGTGCACGAGGTGCTGCGCCGCCAGGGGCTGCTGGCCGGGACCTGGTGCCTCGACCCGGCGGAGGGCCTGTCGCCCGGCCAGGCCGAGGAGCTGACCAGGGTCGCCGCGGCCTACCCGTGGCTGACCGACGACGCGTTCGTGGCCGAGCACCTCGACGAGTGGCTGCGCTGACATGGCCGCCGCGAAAGTGCTGGTCAGCGTCTCCCCCGAGCTGCGGGCGCAGTTCTTCCCCGACCCGGCGGCGCTGCGGGCGCTCGGCGAGGTGACCCTGCTCGACACCCACGCCGGGCTCGCCGAGGCGCTGCCCGGCGCCGAGGTGCTGGTCACCTCGTGGGGCATGCCGCCGCTGGAGGCCGGGCTGCTCGATCTCGCGCCCGGCCTGCGGCTGGTCGCGCACACCGGGGCGACGGTCAAGCCGTTCGTGACCGAGGAGCTGTGGGCGCGCGGCATCCGGGTGACCCAGGCCGGAGCCGGGATGGCCCGCTCGGTGGCGGAGGTGGCGCTCGCCTTCACCCTCGCGCTGCTGCACCAGGTGCACCGCTTCGACCACGCGCTGCGCGGCGGCATGCCCTGGGCCAGGGCCGAGGACGTGCCCGCGCGGCACGAGATCCTCGGCTGCCCGATCGGCGTCATCGGCGCCTCCCGTACCGGCCGCGCCTACCTCGACCTGGTCACCGCGCTCGGCGCGCGGGTCAAGGTGGCCGACCCGTACCACCCCGGAGCCGTCGAGCTCGACGAACTGCTGGCCACCAGCCGCATCGTCGCCGTGCACGCCCCCGCGCTGCCCGAGACGCGGCACCTGCTCGGCCGCCGCGAGCTGGCCCTCATGCCGGACGGCGCCGGGCTGGTCAACACCGCCCGCTCCTGGCTCGTGGACGAGGCGGCGCTGCTGGCGGAGGTGGCTTCGGGGCGCCTGGACGCGGCGCTCGACGTCTTCGACGAGGAGCCGCTGCCGGTCGGGCACCCGTTCCGCGCGCTGCCGAACGTGTTGCTCACCCCGCACCACGCGGCCGGCACGGTCGAGTGCCGTCGCCGGCAGGGGGACGTGGTCACCGCCGAGATCGCCCGGTTCCTGGCCGGGCATGGCCTGGAGCACGAGGTCACCCGCGACCTGCTGGCCAGGATGGGATGACCGGTTCGCGGCCCTTCGATACGGGCGTGCGCCGTGCCACGCCCGCCGACCGGGGCTCGCTGTACGCGCTGTGGGCGGCGTGCTTCCCCGGCTCGGCGCACGTCCGGCCGCTGTACGAGAGCGACCCCGGACGCTACGAGCGCACCTTCGTCGCCGGGGCGCCGGGCGCGGTGGTGGCGAGCGTCTACTACCTGCCGCGAGCCGTGCGCGACGGGCTCGGCGGGGTCCTGCGGGTCGGCGGCGTGGCCAACGTCGCCACCCTGCCGGAAGCCCGCGGGCAGGGGCTGGCCCGGCGGTTGCTGGAGGCGGCCTGCGCGGCGATGACCGCCGACGGGTGCGCCTGGTCGTTGTTGTTCACCGGGACGCCCGAGGTCTACGCCGGCTGGGAGTCGTTCTCGTTGCCCCTGGTCAGCGGGCCGCTCGCCCCGCCGGTGGCCGGTGCGCCGCCGCTGCGGCGGGCGCACGCCGCCGACCGGCCCGAGCTGGCGGCGCTGTACGAGCGGCACAACGCCGGGCGGCCGCTGACCACCGTGCGCGACCAGGCGCACTGGGCGGTGCGGGTCCCGGTCTGGTACGGCGAGCCGGTCGAGGTGCTGGTGCACTCCGGCGGCTACGCGGCGGTGCGGTGGAGCGGGGACGGGCTGGAGGTGCTGGAGGTCGCCGGGGAGACGGCCTCGGTGTTCGCCTCGCTCACCGCCCTGGCCGCGCGGCGCGGGGTCACCCGGGTGCGGGCCCGCGTCTCGTGGGCGGAGTCCGGCCTGCCGTACCTGCTGGGTGAGGTGCGGCGGGAGAGCGACCGGACCGGGATGGCCCGGCCGCTCCTGGCCGACCCGGCTCCCGTGGTGCGGGCGCCGGGTGCGACACACTGGCCGGCGGACTACTTCTGAGGCGCGGTCACGCCGGCCTGCCGGGACGGGTCAGGCCGGGCGGCACTGGCCGGTGCTCGGGCCGCCGACGGTGTTGGGCAGGCCGTTGTCGGACGGCTTGGGATCGTTGCCGGTGCAGGTCATCGGGCCGCCCACGGTGCTGGCTGCCACGACGGTCGGGCCCCGGTTGCCGGTGAGCGTCACCGGGCCGCGCGAGCGTGACCCTTCGACGGTGAGCTCGCCGGTGGTGCCGGTGGCCGTGATCGGGCCGCCGACGCCGGTGTCCAGCAGCACGACCTGCGCGGCCCCGGTGGCGGTCAGCGGGCCGCCGATGGTCGCGCCCGTCGCCAGCAGCGAGGCGCCCTGCCGTACGGTGACCGGACCGGAGACGGTGGCCCCGGCGGCCAGGCAGGTGACACCGTCCCCGACGGTCAGCGGCCCGCGATGGGTGCCGGTGACGGTCGTGGTGCACGCCGGGTCGGGCGCGGCCAGCAACTCCAGCTCGGCCAGGTTCCCCGAGGCCGCGGTGAGCCGGTAGTGGGCGTAGCGGCCGGGCTGGGCGATGCGGAACGGCCGGGTCTGCCGCCGCCAGTCGAACACCTCGCCCTGGCGCTCGTCGAGGACGGTCCAGGTGGTGCCGTCCAGCGAGCCCTCCAGCTTCCACGCCGGCGGATCGGTGGCCTGGGCGCCGGAGGTCAGGGTGTAGTGGGTGACCCGCTGTCGCGCCCCGGCGACCGCGAGCCGGACCGGGCCGCTGAAGACCGCCTCGGTGGCGGAGGTGTCGTCGCTCAGCGCCGCCGGGCCGCCGGTGACCTTGACGTCGGCCAGCGGAGCGGGCAGCCCGGTGCTGATCGACTTCGGGGCGTCCTCGGGGCGGGTGCCCCACGCCGACGGCTCCGTGCCCATGGTGAAGTCGAGCACCGCGCCCTCGGCCAGCACCGAGTGCGGGATCGAGGTCGAGGTCCACGCCTTGCCGTTGACCTTGAGGGACTGGACGTAGACGGTGGCGTCGGTGTTGCCGGGGGCGTTGACGACGAGCTTCTTGCCGTTGGGCAGGTTCACCGTCGCCTTGGTGAACAGGGGCGAGCCGATGGCCCACTCGGCGCTGCCGACCTGGAGGGGGTAGACGCCGAGCGCCGACAGTAGGTACCAGGCCGACATCTCGCCGTTGTCCTCGTCGCCGGGGTAGCCCTGGCCGATCTCGCTGCCCAGGTAGAGCCGCCGGAGCACCTCGCGCACCAGCGCCTGCGTCTTGTACGGCCGGCCGGCATAGGTGTACATGTACGGGATGTGGTGCGAGGGCTGGTTGGAGTGCCCGTACTGCCCCATCCGCACGTCACGCGCCTCGCGCATCTCGTGGATGACGCCGTTGTAGGAGCCGCCGAAGGTGGCCGTCTCCGGGGTGGCGAAGAACTGGTCGAGCTTGGCGGCCAGCTTGTCCCGCCCGCCGTACAGCGCGGCCAGGCCGGCGCCGTCCTGCGGGGCGTGGAAGGCCATGTTCCAGCCGTTGGTCTCGGCGTAGTCGAAGCCCCACACGCGCGGGTCGTACTGCTCCGGCGCCAGCCGGAAGTTCCCCGCGCCGTCGCGGCCCTGGAAGAAGCCGACCCGCGAGTCGAAGAGCTTGACGTAGTTGAGCGCGCGGTTGCGGAAGTACTCCGCCTCGGCCTGGTAGCGCGCCTGCTCGGCCCCGGTCGCCGTCTTGGCCAGCTCGGTGGCCATGTTGGCGATGCCGAAGTCGTTGAGGTAGCCGTCGAGCGCCCAGCTCAGGCCCTCTTTGGCCAGCTCGCTGGTGGAGGTGTAGCCGAGGAAGGGCGCGGTGCGCATGCCCTTGCGGCCGTAGTTGGCCCGGTCGGGCACCACGGTGGCGTTGCGCACCGCCGCCTGGTAGGCGGCCTTGGCGTCAAAGCCGCGCACGCCCTTGACGTAGGCGTCGGCGAAGGCGACGTCGGAGCTGGTGCCGGGCATCAGGTCGGCGTAGCCGGGCGAGGACCAGCGGGCGATCCAGCCGCCGTCTCGGTACTGCTGCACGAAGCCGTCGACCAGTTCGCCGGCGTTGGGCGCGAGGAGCGAGTAGGCGGGCCACGCCGTACGGAAGGTGTCCCAGAAGCCGTTGTTGACGTAGATCTTGCCGTCGACGATCTTCGACCCGGTCCTGGTCGGGGTGTCCTGGCCGGTCTTCGGGGAGACCGGGCTGGCGTAGCGGAAGCCCTCGGGGGTCTTCTCGAAGCCGGAGTTCGGGTAGAGGAAGAGCCGGTAGAGGTTGGAGTACAGGGTGGTGAGCTGGTCCTCGCTGGCGCCCTCGACCTGGATGATGCCGAGCTTGTCCTCCCACGCCCGCTGGGCCTTCGCCTTGACCTCGTCGAACGGGCCGGCCTCCTGCTCCAGGTTGAGCTTGGCCTGGTCGAGCGAGATGAACGAGGTGGCCAGGCGCAGCTCGACCGTGCGGGCGGCGAAGGCGGCGTAGCCGGTGACGTTGTCGCGGCCCGCGCCGGTCAGCTTGCCGCCGGCGGTGGGGGTCTGGTCGAAGACGCCGTAGACGAACATCCGGCCGTCGCCGGCGTTGTAGCCGCTGGGTGAGTCGGTCCAGCCGGTGACCACGTTGCCGGAGACGGTGAGGCCGCCGTCGTTGTTGATGTTGTCGAAGATGACGCTGCCGGAGTCGGCGGGGAAGGTGAAGCGGAAGACCGCCGCGTGGTCGGTCGGCGTCATCTCGGTCTTGATGCCGTTGGCGAAGGTCACGCTGTAGTAGTGCGCCTTGGCCACCTCGTCGGCGTGCGAGAAGCGCAGCGCCCTGGCCTCGCGCACCGCGCTGGGCCTGGCCAGCGGGGAGGGCATGAGCTGGAAGGACTGCCGGTCGCCCATCCACGGGCTGGGCATGTGGCTGGCGGCGAAGGCCTGGATGGTCGGCACGTTGTCCGGGTTGCCGTTGCGGTGGTACTCGTACACCCAGCTCCGCGAGCCGGAGCCGGTCATCGGGGTCCAGAAGTTGAAGCCGTGCGGGACCGCGGTGGCCGGGAAGTTGTTGCCGCGCGAGAAGCCGTTGCTGGAGTGCGTGCCCCGGGTGGTGAGCACGTAGTCGGCCGGGCTGGTGCGCGTCTCCTGGCGGGCCGGGCCGAGGGTGATGTCGTCCACGTAGCCGCTGAAGGACAGCGGCCCGGCGGGGATGTCCACGGCGAGCAGGATGCGCTTGATCCGCTTGCCCAGGGCGAGCTTGCCGAGCGGGACGCGCTTGAGGTTCCACTGGTCGACCGAGAGCGTCTTGGAGACGCCCTGGCCGCGCGCGCTCGCCTCGGCGCCGTGCTGGTCCTTCGCCTTCAGGTCGCTGAGGTAGGTGCCGTCGTCGAAGGCGAGGTCGAGGGCGGCGTAGGTGCTGGGGTAGGCCAGGTCGCCGTTAGCGAACTCGGGCGCGATCACGTAGGACAGCTCGGTGTCGGCCTTGACCTCGACGTCGGTCTCGAACACCTTGTTGTGCGCGTGGCCGCCCTGGGCCGACAGGGTGCTGCCGGAGTAGCGCAGCGACTTCAGCCCGGTGAAGCCGGCCTTGAACTTCGCCGTCCACGAAGCGCCCGGGCCGAAGTCGACCAGGGTGTTCATCGGGGTGGGCGGCTGGGAGTTCGGGTCGCCGTCGGACAGTTGCAGCTCGGCGAGCTGGATCAGGCCGCCGGAGCCGTTGGCGGTGATGTTGAGCCGGTAGTGGCTGAAGGCCTGCGGGCTGGCGACGTCGAACAGGCGGGTCTCGAAGCGGGCGCTCCAGCTCTGCCCGGTGCGGGTGTCCACCGGGGTCCAGGTCCGGCCGTCGGCCGAGCCCTCCAGCGCCCAGGCGCGCGGGTCGCGCTCGGGGGCGTCGTTGGCGGAGGCCATCGCGTACTTCTTGACGGCGATCGGCTTGGCGAGCTTGACCGCGACCCAGCCGGTCGGCTGGAAGACCAGCCACTTGGTGTTGGTGTCGCCGTCGAACAGGTTCTGCCGCACCTCGCCCGAGCCGGCGTTCTCGCCGCTGGCGGTGATCTCGGTGATCTGGTCGACGATGGTGCCCGGGATGCCGATCCGGCCGGTCACGCCCTCGGCGGGCTTGCCTTCCTCGGCCGTGCTCGTCCAGGTGGGCTGCGGGTCGGCGGCCTCGACCGAGGTGTGGAAGAGCGCGCCGGGCGGGGCCTGGCTCGCCGCGGCGGCGCTGCGGCTCTGGGCGGGCGTCTCGCCGCCCTGGCCGGCGCCGGGTCCGTGGGAGGGCCGGGCGGAGGGCTGGTCGCTGGGGACGGTCTGCGAGGTGGCGGGGCCGGAGCCAGGCGGGTCGCCGGGTGACGGGTCGGCCAGGGCCAGGCCGGGTAAGGCCAGGACGATCGCCGTGGCGGTGGCCGCCGCGACGAGGCCCAGCCGGTGGGGGCTGCGCATGGGGCTGCTCCTGGGGGGGCTGACAACGTTGTCAGCGCGATCTTCAGCCGGAAAAGACAACGTTGTCAACAGGGCACGCGAGAAAGGGCCGCCACCAGCGCGGTGACGGCCCTCCTCCGGCGGGAGCTACATACGCACGACCATCGTGTTGGACACCCGGTCGTGCAGGCCGCGCTGGTCGCGGTCGAAGATCGCCGCCGGGACGACCAGGCAGAGCAGGATCGTGCGGACCAGCACCGGGAACCACCTCGGCCGGCCGCCGTCCATCGCGGCCACCCGGATGCCCATCAGGCGGTGGCCGAACGTCTGGCCGAGCAGGCCGGTGAGCAGCAGGTACTGGGCGGCGAACACCAGGGCGGGCACCCAGGGCGAGCGGCCCGGGTTCACCCCGAGGACGAACTGCGCGATCGCCCAGGTGCAGATCAGCCAGTCGATGACCAGGGCGCCGATGCGCCTGCCGTACCGGGCGATCGACTCGGGACCCTCCTCGGACAGGCCCAGCCGCTCGCCCGGGTAGCCCAGGTCGATCCCGGCCGAGCGCACGCCGCCGATCCAGGTCTGCGTCCACCTCGGCTCGGGCCGCGCGGCCTCCCGCGCCTCCGCGTCCGGCTTGCGCGCGCCCTCGGCCGCCTTCGTGCTCGTACGGCCGGCCGCCCCGGCCTTCGCGGGCCGCCGGGATCGCTGCTTGCTCATGCCCTCCACGGTATCCGCCGTGGTGCGCGGTCGGGATCGTGACCCAACCGCGCTTCACCCGATCCTGCCCCACCCGCATCATTGACTGCATGTCTGACGGGGATGACATCGACGCGCGTTTCGACGAGCTGGTCGCACAGTTCGGCGAACGCGATGTCAAGCGCCTGCGGCGGGAGGCCGGCCGGGGGGCCAGGAGCGCCCGCCCGCGCGGCAGGAGCGGCGCGCCGAGGCGCTCGCGGGGCGCGGTACGCGAGTACGACCGGGTGGCGGCCGGCCGCAGCCCGCACTCGCGGCGCAAGGTCTGGCTGGCGGTGTGGCTGGTGATCGCCCTGATCGCGGCGGCCGGAACCGTCGTGACCGCCGATCCCGACCTGCTCACGCCCAAGGCCGCGCCGACACGCACGCCCGGGCCGGCCGCGACGGTCACCGCAGCGCCACCCTCGCCTGGCGGAGCGTAACAACCTCGAAACAATCGGGACACTGTCCGGAAACCACGCGGTCCTAGCGTCGGGCTGATAACCGGGTCCCTGGGAGGTTTCGAGAGTGTTCAACTCCGCCGACGACGTCCTGAACTACATCGGGGCCGAGGAGGTGCAGTTCGTCGATGTCAGGTTCACCGACCTGCCCGGGACGACGCACCACTTCACCTTCCCGGTGGAAAACTTCACCGCCAGCGTCTTCACCGACGGGCTGATGTTCGACGGCTCGTCCATCCGTGGCTTCCAGGCCATCCACGAGTCGGACATGCTGCTCCTGCCCGACCCGACGACCGCCGTGCTCGACCCGTTCCGGCAGCACAAGACGCTCAACATCAACTTCTTCGTGCACGACCCGCTGACCGGCGAGGCCTACAGCCGCGACCCGCGCAACGTGGCGCGCAAGGCGGAGGAGTACCTCAAGGGCACCGGGATCGCCGACACCGCCTACTTCGGTCCCGAGGCGGAGTTCTACATCTTCGACGACGTGCGCTTCGAGACCCGGCAGAACGCGGGTTACTACTACATCGACTCCATCGAGGGCGCCTGGAACACCGGCAAGGCCTCCGAGGGCGGCAACCTGGGCTACAAGCCGCGCTACAAGGGCGGCTACTTCCCGGTGCCGCCGATGGACCACTTCACCGACCTGCGCAGCGAGATGGTCCGCAACCTCATCGAGTGCGGCATCGACGTGGAGATGCAGCACCACGAGGTCGGCACCGCGGGCCAGGCGGAGATCGACTTCCGGTTCGGCACGCTGCTCAAGACCGCCGACCAGCTCATGCTCTACAAGTACGTGATCAAGAGCACCGCGCTGGAGTACGGCCACACGGTCACCTTCATGCCGAAGCCGATCTTCGGTGACAACGGCTCGGGCATGCACTGCCACCAGTCGCTCTGGAAGGACGGCGCGCCGCTCTTCTACGACGAGGTGGGCTACGCCGGGCTGTCGGACACCGCGCGGTACTACATCGGCGGCCTGCTCAAGCACGCCCCGTCGCTGCTGGCGTTCACCAACCCGACGGTCAACTCCTACCACCGGCTGGTGCCCGGGTACGAGGCGCCGGTCAACCTGGTCTACTCGCAGCGCAACCGCTCGGCCTGCGTCCGCATCCCGATCACCGGGTCGAACCCGAAGGCCAAGCGCATCGAGTTCCGGGTGCCGGACCCGTCGTGCAACCCGTACTTCGCCTTCGCGGCGATGCTGATGGCCGGCATCGACGGCATCCGCAACAAGATCGAGCCGCCGGAGCCCGTGGACAAGGACCTCTACGAGCTGCCGCCGGAGGAGGCCCGCAGCATTCCGCAGGTGCCGGGTTCGCTGCCCGAGGTGCTGGCCGCGCTGGAGGCCGACCACGACTACCTGCTGGAGGGCGGAGTGTTCACCCCCGACCTGATCGAGACGTGGATCGACTACAAGCGCACCAACGAGGTGGACCCGATCCGGCTGCGGCCGCACCCGCACGAGTTCGAGCTCTACTACGACGTCTGACCGCTGACGTGCGAAGGCCCGGGACGCTACGGCGCTCCCGGGCTTCTCGTTCGGCGTTTGCCCGGCCTGGGCCAGGGAAATGTCCGGTATGGCTACTCTCTTGTGGATCATCGCCGTCGTTCTCGTCATCGCCGGCGTCTACGTGCTCATCGCCCGCCGCGACATCCTGTGGGGTGTCGTGCTCATCGTCGTCGGCCTGCTCGTCGGGCCGGGCGGCGTCAGCATCTTCAACCCGTAACCCGTGACCGGTTCCACCGGCCCGGCCGTCAGGGGAGCGCGAAGGTCATCCTGATCGTGGTCCCCTCGGCCGACCGGCGGATGTCCAGGTCCGTCGCCGCGCGCCGGGCCAGCCACAGTCCACGGCCACCTGGGGCGTCGTCCGGCGGCGCCTCATGGCCTTCCGCGTAGCCCCCCGCCCCTGGATCCTTCCACCGGCCCGAGTCACGCACCTCCACGACGAGGTGCCCGTCAGCCCGCCACATGAGCAGGTGCGCGGGCATACTGCCGTGCGTGACCGCGTTGGTCGTCACCTCGTTGACCGCGATGACCAGGTCGACGAGGGAATCGCGGGCCAGACCGTGCCGGCGCGCAACGCGGGTGACCACGTCGCGCAGCCCCGGCAGATCGTCCAGGGTCACAGGGGCCGCCACCAGGTCGGGCGCGAGCGTCGCGTGCTCCATCACTGTCGCGTCCCTCCTTCTGCTCGCTTCCGGTTTGCGGGCCCACCCGTCCTCTCCCCAGGCTGACCCGCCTCATTCCTCACCCAGGCATCGACCCGTCCTGACCGAGGCCGGTTGAGGGAGCGCTCTCCATACCGATTGACGCGTGGTCAAAGCTGTGTCAGCTTGTCGAGAGAGCGCTCTCAGACGTTGCGTATTCGCGGTGCCACCCCCCGAAGGAGCAGCAATGCCTCGCAGCCGCCTCGCGGTGCTCTGTGCCGCCTTAGCCACCCTCACCGTCCTGTTCACCCCCGTCGCGCCGGTCGCGCACGCCGCCGTGCCGCCGCCGCCCGCCGGCTGGTCGCTGGTGTGGGCCGACGACTTCACCGGCCCGGCGGGCGCCCTGCCCGACGCGGGCAACTGGATCATCGACACCGGCCACAGCTACCCCGGCGGCCCGGCCAACTGGGGTACCGGGGAGATCCAGAACTACACCGCCGACCCGGCCAACGTCAGCCTCGACGGCTCCGGCAACCTGCGCATCACCCCGATCGGCGGCGGCCGGTCCTGGACCAGCGCCCGCATCGAGACCCGGCGGGCCGACTTCAAGCCCGCCGACGGCCGCATCCTGCGCATCGAGGGCCGGATCCAGATGCCGAACGTCACCGGCGACGCCGCCCTCGGCTACTGGCCGGCCTTCTGGGCGCTCGGCTCGCCCTTCCGCGGCAACTACTGGAACTGGCCGGGCATCGGCGAGTTCGACGTGATGGAGAACGTCAACGGGCTCAACTCCGTCTGGGGCGTGCTGCACTGCGGCGTCGCGCCGGGCGGGCCGTGCAACGAGTTCTCCGGGCTCGGCGCCAGCCGTACCTGCCCGGGGGCCTCGTGCCAGTCGGCCTTCCACACCTACCGGTTCGAGTGGGACCGCAGCGTGAGCCCCAACCAGTTGCGCTGGTCGGTGGACGGCCAGCAGTTCCACAGCGTCAGCCAGGCCCAGATGGACGCCACCACCTGGGCCAACATGACCGGGCACGCCGGCTACTTCCTGCTGCTGAACGTGGCGATGGGCGGGGCCTTCCCCGACGGCGTCGCCGGGTTCGCCACGCCCACCGCGGCGACCGTCTCGGGACGGCCGATGGTCGTCGACTACGTGGGCGTCTGGCAGAGCGGCGGCCCCACCCAGCCGGGCGGGGTGGACGCGCGCTCGACCATCCAGGCGGAGAGCCGGCAGGCGCAGTCGGGCACCTTCAACGAGCCCACCACCGACACCGGCGGCGGCCAGAACGTCGGCGGCATCGGCAACGGCGACTGGCTGCGCTTCGACGGGGTGAACTTCGGCTCTGTGCCGGCCGCCCAGTTCAGGGCGCGGGTCGCCTCGGGCGCGGCGGCCGGGGTCAGCGGCCTGGTGCAGGTACGGCTGGGCAGCCCGACCGCCCCGCCGATCGGTGACTTCGCCCTGGCCAGCACCGGCGGCTGGCAGAGCTGGCGGACCGTCCCGGCCAACATCACGCCGGTGACCGGGACGCACACGGTCTACCTCACCTTCTCCTCCGGCCAGCCGGCCGACTTCGTCAACGTCAACTGGTTCACCTTCTCGACGAACTGACCGGCTGCCTGACCAGCTCGGCCAGCTCGGGCAGCACCGCGCCGGCGACCACGACCGGCCGGTCGATCAGACCGGCCGCGTGGAACAGGTCGGCGGCGCGCTGCTGCTCGGCGACGAACTCCTCGCTCACCGGCTCCAGGCCGAAGGGCCGGTGACGCAGGGCGTGCTCCCAGGCCGCCACGTCACCGCCGTCGTCGGCGGCGAACAGCTCGGCGGCCTCGCGGTAGTTCTCCTTGATCCAGGCGTCCGACTCCTGGAGGGCGTGGACGATCGCGGCAAGCTCGGCGGGGTGCTCGGTGGCGAAGTCGCGGCGGGTGAACCAGAGCGAGCGGTGGCTGAACAGCCCGTCGGTCTCGACCAGCGTGCGGGTGCGGGCCTCGATCGCGCCCAGCGCCGGGTAGGAGCCCACCCAGGCGTCGACCTCGCCGTCGAGCAGGAGCCGGGCGGCGTCCACCCCGGCGTCCACCGGCTCGATGTCGCCCCACGACAGCCCGGCGTCGTCCAGGGCGAACAGCAGCAGCGTGGTCTGCCAGCTCCCGTGGCCGAGCGCGACCTTGCGGCCGCGCAGGTCGGCGACCGAGGTGACCGGCGAGTCGGCCCGCGTCACCAGCCGCCCGTTCTCGTGCCTGGGGCCCGAGACGGCCACGTAGACGATGTCGTGGCCCTTGCCCTGCGCGGTGACCGGCGGCGTCGAGCCGGTGCCGATGAAGTCGTAGCCGCCGTCGAACAGGTGGTCGCCGTGCACCGACGGCAGCCCCTCGCGCGGCGAGGGCCGCTCGCCCGGCGGCAGCTCGCGCAGGTCCACCCACTCCACGGACGGCAGGGACCGCTCCAGGATGCCGCGGTGGCGCAGCACCCACAGCGAGTTGTTGTGCGGGAAGAATCCGACCTTGACGCTCATCTGGTGCTCCTCTGCAACAGGGGCAGGACGTGCTCGCCCACCCGGTAGGCCTCCTCCAGGTGCGGCACACCCGCGAGGATGAAGGACCCGACCCCGAGCTCGATCAGCTCGTCGAGCCGGGCGGCGACCTGCTGGTAGCTGCCGACCAGGCCGAAGGCCGGCCCGCCGCGCAGCAGATGGAAGCCGCCCCAGACGTTGGGCTCGACCTCCAGGTCGCGGTGGCCGGTGACCCGGCCGGTGACGAAGGAGCGGCTGCGCTCCCAGCCGATGGAGTCGCCGGTGGCGTCCTGGAGCACTGCGGGATCGATGTTGTCCCAGCCGCGCCGGATCTCCGCCCAGGCCTCCTCCTCGCTCTCGCGCGCCACCACGTCGATGCGCACGGCGAAGCGCGGGTCGCGGTCGCTGTGCTCGCGCACCTGGCCGAACTTCTCGGCCAGCGGCCCGAACGGCTCCAGCCAGGACAGGTAGTAGTCGGCGTGCCGCCCGGCCGCCTCGATCGCGGCCTTGGACGAGCCGGAGAAGTAGATCTCCGGGAAGGGCTGGGCGGCCAGCTCGTCCGGCAGGTGCGCGCCGTCCACCTGGTAAAAGCGGCCCTTGTGCCGGTACGGCTCGCCGCTCCAGACCCCGCGCAGCACGTCGAGGAACTCCGAGGTGCGCGCGTAGCGGTCGTCGTGGTCGACCTTGTCGCCCCACCAGAGCTGCTGCGGCCCGCCTCCGCCGGAGATGATGTTGTAGACCAGCCGGCCCCCGGTCGCCTGCTGCAACGTCGCCGACATGCGGGCGGCCTGCACCGGATGGAGGAAGCCCGGCTGGTAGGCGACCATGAAGCGGTAGGTGGAGGTCTCGGCGGCCAGGCTCGCCGTCGCCGCCCACGGATCGTCGGTGAACGGGAAGCTCGGCAGCAGCCCGCCGACGAAGCCGGCGCTCTCGGAGGCACGGGCCACGTCGCCCATGTGCTCCAGGTGGCTGTAGCCGTCCGGCCGGCCCCCGCGCAGGCCGGGGGCCAGGCTGCCGGGACCGAGCGGCGCCCAGCCGCCCCGGCTGGCCACCCGCCGCCGCAGCGACGGCTGGTCGCCGTGGGTCCCGATCCGCCAGTAGACGTCAACGGACACCGGCGTCCTCCTTCGCCAGCAGCGGCAGCAGGTGCTCGCCGATCCGGTAGGTCTCCTCCAGCGCGGGCGCGGCCTCCAGGTGGAAGACGGTGACGCCGCGCCGGGCGAACTCGCGCAGGGCGGCGGCCACGCCCTCGTAGCCGCCGGTCAGGTCCCCGTCCAGGCCCGCGGCCTCGGCCGCGTCCTCGCGGGCCGCGATCCGCAGCCGCACGCCGTACCGCAGGCCGGGCAGGCGCTCGGTGGCGGCCTCGATGTCGTCCCAGGGGTCGAACAGGTGCACGTCGCCGTGCTCGGCCGACAGGTCCAGCTCCTCCGGCGAGGTGCCGGACAGCACCACCCTGGGCAGCGGGTGCCCGGCCAGCGGCGGCTCGCCGAAGCCGCCGTCCAGCACCTCGAAGTGGCGGCCGCGGAAGCTGAAGCCGCCGCCGCTCCACACCCCCTTGGCGATGGTCAGGAACTCGGCGGCACGGCGGAAGCGCTCGGGGCCGTCCAAGAAGTCGCCGTGCGCGCGGGCGAGCACGGGGTCGAGGTCGGCCAGCTTCCAGTCGAGCCGGTCGGCCGAGAAGCGGGCCAGCGACAACGAGAGCTTGGCCGCGTAGACCGGGGTGGCCACGGCCGGGTGGAACTCGGCGGTGACCCGCAGGTAGCGGGTACGGCGCAGCACCGCCCCCGCCAGCACGAAGCTCTCCGCCCCGCCCGGGTCGAAGGGGAGCACCGCCCCGCTCAGCCCGGCCAGTTCGGCGGCCCGGGCGACCTGCGCGACGTGGTCGTGGGGGCCGGCGGCCCGGCGCGGGTCGGTCAGGGCGGCGGCGAAGCGCCGTCCCCGCCGCGAGCGCGTGGGCAGGACGATGTGGAACTCCAGCTCCGGCGGCTGGGGGGCCATCACGCCACCGCCCGTTCGGCCAGGATCTCGCGGGCCCGCTCCAGCGGCTCGTGCGCGGCCCAGGCGGCCACGTCCACGTCGGCGGCCAGGAAGCCGTGCTCCAGCAGGAAGTCCTTCTGCAGCCCGAGCAGGTCCAGCCGCTCGGGTGACAGGTCGGGGCGCAGCCGGGTGTGGAAGCCGTCGCGGTAGGCCGCGCGCACCCCGGCCGCCCCGGACCGGGTCTCCCCCGCCAGGATCCGGCGGACCCCGGCCAGGTCGCCCGCCGCCCAGTCGGCGGCGCGCAACGTCTGCACCAGGAAGCGCACGACCAGGTCGGGCCGCTCGGCCAGCAGGTCCTCGTGCACGGTGATCGGCCGCGGGGTGCCGTTGTTGACCCGGGTGGCCGGATCGGGGTGGGCGTCGAGGTCGACGGCGACCACGGCTCCGGCCGCGACCGCCTGCTCGGCGGCCCGCGCGCCCTTGACGTAGACCGCGTCCACCGCCCCCGCGGTCAGCTCGGCGAGGCCGGGCCACGACCACTCGCCCGGCGGCTGCTCGACCTCCACGAACTCCACCGCGTCGAGGGTGAGGCCGCCCTGGCCGAGCGCGCCCTTGGCGCCGTGCAGGGCCATCGCGCGGGGGAAGCTCTCGGCCCTGGTGGCGGCCCAGCGGGGCAGGGCGAAGCGCGCTCCCCTGAGCCCGGCCGCGCCGGTGATCCCCGAATCGGGGCGGACCAGGACGGACTGCGCCTCCTCGATCCAGGTGAGGCCGATCAGCCGGGTGCGCGCCCCTTCGGAGCGGGCGGCCAGCGCCGGCACGTTGCCGCCCTCGCGGAACAGGCCGGGCAGGTCGTGGTCGAAGTGGTGCCGGGCGATCTCGGGCGGGGCGTCCTGCAGGACGCCCACCTCCCCGAGCTCGTCGGCCAGCCAGCCGAGCCGGTGGGCCAGGCCGCTGGCCGTGGGGACGGGGCAGCGGGTGTACCAGAGGGTGGTCATGACACTCCCAGGGTCGACAGGAACAGGCGGCGGGCGGCGAGGAAGGCGGGGTCGTCGCGATCTCGCGGGTGGGGCAGGTCGATCGGGCGTTCGACGGCGAAGCGGCCCTCGCGCAGCACCGCGACGCGGTCGGCCAGCCGTACGGCCTCCTCCACGTCGTGGGTGACCAGCACGACGGCCGGGCGGTGGCGCGCGCACAGCTCGGCGACCAGCTCCTGCATCTGCAGGCGGGTCAGCGCGTCCAGCGCGGCGAAGGGCTCGTCGAGCAGGAGCAGTTCGGGCTCGCGGACCAGGGCTCTGGCCAGCGCGACCCGCTGGGCCTCACCGCCGGACAGGGTGGCGGGCCAGGCTCTGCCGTACCCCTCCAGGCCGACCTCGGCCAGCGCCCGCGCGCCGCGGGCGGCGGCCGAGCGCGGCAGCCCGAGCACGACGTTGGGCAGCGTCCGGCGGGCCTGCACCAGCCGCGGCTCCTGGTAGACGGTGGTACGGCGGGGCGGCGCGAGCACGCTGCCGGCGTCCGGCCGTTCGAGGCCGGCCAGGATGCGCAGCAACGTGGTCTTGCCGGTGCCGCTCGGCCCGAGCAGGGCGAAGAACTCGCCGCGCCGGATCTCCAGGTCGATGCCGTCGAGGACGGTCTTGGGCCCGAAGCTCTTGCGCAGCCCGCTGATGAGGACGGCGGTCTCGCTCATCGCGCCGCCAGGTGCTCGCGCCAGGGCATGGCCAGCCGTTCGAGTCCGCGGATGCCCAGGTCGATGAGGAGCCCGAGCACCGCGTAGAGCAGCACGCACAGCAGCATGTAGTCGTTGCGGTAGTACTGCTGGGACAGGGTGACGAGGTAGCCGATGCCCTCGGTGGCGCCGATCTGCTCGGCGGCGATGAGGCCGGTGAGCGAGATGCTGAGGCAGACGCGCAACGCCATCAGGATGTTGGGCAGCGCGCTCGGGATGATCACGCCGAAGGTGAGCCGCGCTCCGCTCAGGCCGAAGCCACGGGCGGCCTCGACCACCTTGCGGTCCACGCCGCGCACCCCGAGGTAGGTGTAGGCGTACATCGGGCCGACGGCGGCGACCGCGATGAGCACGACCTTGAAGGTCTCCTGCACCCCGAACCAGGAGATGAACAGCGGGACCAGCGCCAGGAAGGGCACCGCGCGCTTCATCTGCAGGGTCGGGTCGACCAGGTCCTCGCCCAGCGCCGACAGCCCGGAGACGACGCCGAGCAGCAGGCCGGTCCCGGCGCCGAGCGCCACGCCCAGCCCGGCGCGGCCGGCCGAGGCCAGCAGGTAGTCGCCGAGCTGGCCGGTGGCCAGGAGTTCGCCCAGCGCGCCGGCGACCGCGGGCGGCCCGGCGAGGATGCCGGGGTCGAGCGCGCCGGTGACCGAGCCGATCCACCAGGCGGCCAGCAGCAGGAGCGGGACGCCGGCCCGCACGGACAGGGTCAGGGCCGGGTGCCGGCGGCGGGTGCCGAGGTGGCGCGGGGTCTCCAGCGCGAGCGCGCGTTCGGCCAGGACGGTCATGGCCGCGCCTGGTGGATGACCGCGCCGGCGTCGAGCGTCGCGGGGAGCACGCCGTACTTGGCGAACAGGGCCGCCACGTCCTTGACGAAGCCGGCGTCGGCGGGGAGCGCCGGGCGGGGCAGGCCGGCGAAGCGGGCCTTGGCCAGCTCGACCTCCAGGCGGGCTCCGCTGACGGCGGTGGGTCCCTGCTGGAGGAAGACGTTCTGGAAGCGCTCGGGGCTGGTGCGGGCCTCATTGGTGAGCTCGCGGACCACGTCGAGGTAGACCTTGACCGCCTCCGGGTGCTCGTCGAGGAGTTCGGTGCGGGCGGCGTGGATGCTGAGGTCCTGGTCGGGCAGGGCGGTGCTGTCGACCAGCACGCGGGCGCCCTTGGCGACCACCTCGGGGTAGGCGCGGACGATCGCCCACCAGGCGTCCACCTTGCCGGTGGCGAAGGCGGCGGCGGCCTGGTCGGGGTTGAGGTAGACCCGCTTGACCTGGTCGACCGGGACGCCCTCCTTCTCCAGGGCGAGCAGCAGGAGGTACTCGCCCCGGCCGCCCTTGTTGACCGCCACCTGCCGGCCCGCCAGGTCCTTGACCGTCTTCACCGGGCTGTCCGGGTGCACGACGAGGCCGTCGGTCTTGGGCGCGGCCGGGTCGGTCACCCGGTCGGTCACGGAGAAGATCTTGAGGTCCTTGGCGCCGGACAGGTAGCCGAGGACCGGGGAGATGGCGCCCTGCAGCACGTTGACCGAGCCGGAGCGGACCGCGTCGATGGTGGCGGTGAAGGAGGCGTAGCTGCCGCCCCACTCCACGCGGGCTCCCACCTGGGCCAGGCGCTTCTCCAGGATGCCGTGCTTCTTGGCGTAGGCCAGGGGGCCGGCGTTGCCGGGGTCCTGGAGCTTCAGGACCGCTCCCTCGGCGGCTCCGGCCGAGGAACAGGCGGTGGCGGTCAGGGCGGCGGCGAGCAGGAGGAGCAGGAGGCGATGGGGAATCCGCATATTCCCCATAATTCAGGTAGGTATTTAGGAAGTCAAGCCGTGGGCGAGCCCGGTCTGTGCTCGTTCCAAGGGTCAGCCTCGTTTGAAGCCGGTGATCCGCCGCAGGATGTCCCACCAGAACGGCGCCCCGAACAGCAGCGCCAGGTAGGTGAGCAGGAAGCCCGGCCAGTGGCTCGGCGTGGTGATCCGGTCCCACCACCCGCCGCCGTTCCAGTGCACGCTCGGATCGCCGTCGGCCGGTACGGTCACCTTCACGATCGCGTTGCCGAGCGCCTTGATCAGCGCGGGCGAGCTGAGCGTCTCGGTGATGCAGTCGGCCAGTTCGACCGACTCGCCCGGCTGGCTGCACTTGGCCTTGAGCTGCTCGATCGCCTCCGGGCCCCCGGCGGTCGCGGCGGCGACGGCCGCGCGGTAGGCGTTGTCGCGCAGCACCGACTTGGCGAACTCCACCCCGTCGAGGCTGAACAGCAGCGTGATGACCAGGCCGAGGGCGGAGACCACCCACCTGACGTAGCGCCGGTACAACATCGACAGGCGTTGCATCTCGGAGTCGAACCAGGTCTCCACGCCCTTGCGGAAGCGGTCGAGGTCGCGCTGGGCGCCCTCCCACAGGCCCTTGAGGTGGCTGTGCAGCGGGCTCTTGAGCTCCTGCAGCTTGCCGAGCAGCCCCTCGACGCCGTCGGGCTCGGCGGCGGCCATCTCCATCACCGCCACCGCGAAGCGCTCCGGCGGGATGTTGGCGATGCTGGTGCGGCCGGTCTTGGGGTGGTCGATCTCCCGGACCCGCTCGTACAGGCGCTTGGTCATGTCGTCCTGGGCGGGCGCCTCCTCGGCCTGCTCGGCGGGGGCGGGACGGGCGTCGCTGGGGGCGGGCTGGTCGCTGAAGACGGGGCGGGGATCATGGGTGAAGGGCAGGGCGGCGAAGACGTCGCGCACCTTGGCCGGCAACCAGGAGCGGCCCTGGGCGTCGCTGCCGTCCATCGTGTCGCGCAGGTAGGCCCACAGGAACTTGCTGCGGATGGACAGGAGCCGGACGAAGCCCTCGTTGAGGCCGCTGACCAGGAGCGACATCAGGAGGAACAGCATGACCAGGCCGACTGCCAGGTCCACGTAAAGAGACAGCAAAGCGATCACCCCGCGCCTTGATACACCCGGGGGGATCTCCGCGCAACGAACCGCGCCGAACGAGCCGGCCGTGCGGGGGATCAGTCGCCGTAGAAGGCGCGTTCGGTCACCTGGCGGGCGCGGCGGGTGATGCGGCGGTAGTCGTCGAGGAAGTCCTCCGAGCCGTCCGGCGGGTAGCCCAGGGTGCGGGCCAGGCGGCGGCGTTCGCGGGTGTCGGCGGGGACGAGGTCGCCGGGCCGCCCCTTCACCAGCATGATCGCGTCCCGGATCCGCGAGGCGAACCGCCAGGCCTCGGCCAGCACGTCGGCGTCGGCCGCCTCCAGCAGTCCCTCGGCCACCGCCGCCCGCAACGCCTCGACGGTCCGGGTGGTGCGCAGCGCCGGGCGGTCCCCGGCGTGCCTGAGCTGCAGGAGCTGGGCCACCCACTCCACGTCCGACAGCCCGCCGCGCCCGAGCTTGGTGTGCAGGGCCGGGTCCGCGCCGCGCGGCAGCCGCTCGGCCTCCATCCGGGCCTTGAGCCGCCGGATCTCCCGCACCGCCTCCTCGCCGATCCCGCCGGCCGGGTAGCGCAGCTCGTCGGCCAGCGCCAGGAAGCGCTCGCCGAGTTCCCGGTCCCCGGCCGCGAACCGGGCCCGCAGCAGCGCCTGCGCCTCCCACGGCGACGACCACCGCGCGTAGTAGGCGCGGTAGGAGGCCAGGCTCCGCACCAGCGGGCCCTGCCGCCCCTCTGGCCGCAGGTCGGGGTCGATCAGCAGCGGCGGGTCGGGCGCGGGCAGGGCGAGCAGCCGCCGCACCTCGTTGGCCACCGCGAAGGCCGTCTCGGTGGCGTCGCCGTCGCCGTGCACGAACATCACGTCCGCGTCGCTGGCGTAGGAGCATTCCAGGCCGCCGAGCCGGCCCATCGCGATCACCGCCAGCCGTACCGGCGGTTGCCGTTCGAGGCCGACCTTGGCCTGTGCGGCCTGGAGCGCGGCGTGGAGGGTCACGTCGTTGAGCGCCGACAGGCTCTCCCCCACGCCTTCGATGTCGATCGTGCCGGACAGGTCGGCGACCGCCGTACGGAACAGTTCGCGGCGGCGCAGCGAGCGGACGGCGGCGACGGCGGCCTCGGCCTCCTCGTGCCGGGCCAGCGCGGCCTGCGCCTCGGCGAGCAGCGCCTCCGCCGGGCGGGGCGCGACGTCGGCGCCGAGCAGCTCGACCGCCTCGGGGGCGTGCAGCAGCAGGCCGGTGGCGTAGCGGCTGGTGCCCAGCAGCCGGGCCATCCGCCCGGCGACGGCGGTCTCGTCGCGCAGCAGTCGCAGGTACCACGGGGTGGTGCCCAGCTTGTCGCTGACCTGCCGGAACCCGAGCAGCCCTGCGTCGGGGTCGGGGGTGTCGGCGAACCAGCCGAGCAGCACCGGCAGGAGCGTGCGCTGGATCGCCGCGCGCCGCGAGACGCCTGTGGTCAGCGCGGCGATGTGGCGCAGCGCGCCCTCGGGGTCCTCGTAGCCCAGCGCGCGCAGCCGTGCGACGGCGGCGGTCGGCGAGAGCCGGTCCTCCGACTCCGGCAGCCGCGCGACCGCCTGCAGCAGCGGCCGGTAGAACAACTTCTCGTGCAGCCGCCGCGCCTGGCTCGCGTGCTGCCGCCAGCGGGCGAGGAAGGCCGCCGCCGGGTCGGGCTGCAGGCCCAGTGCCCGGCCGAGCCGCCGCAGGTCCGCCTCCGCCTCCGGCACCAGGTGCGTACGGCGGAGCCGATGCAGTTGCAGCAGGTGCTCCACCCGGCGCAGGAAGGTGTACGCCTCGGCCAGCGCCCTGGCGTCCTCGCGCCCGACGTACCCGCCCCGCGACAGCGCCGCCAGCGCGGCCAGCGTGGAGCGCCGGCGCAGCAGCGGGTCGAGCCGGCCGTGCACGAGCTGCAGGAGCTGCACGGCGAACTCGATGTCGCGCAGCCCGCCCGGCCCGAGCTTCAGATGGCGCTCGCCCTCCTTGGCCACGTGCTGCTCGACCCGGCGGCGCATCGCCTGGACGTCCTCGACGAAGTTGTCGCGGGTGGCCGCCGTCCAGACCAGCTCGTCGGCCATCTCGGCGTAGGCCGCGCCCAGCTCGGCGTCACCGGCCACCGGGCGGGCCTTGAGCAGCGCCTGGAACTCCCACGTCTTGGCCCAGCGGCGGTAGTAGGCCTGGTGGCTGGCGAGGGTGCGGACCAGCGGCCCGGCCTTGCCCTCCGGACGCAGCCCGGCGTCGACCTCCCACAGGGCGCCTTCGGCGGTCACCGTGGAGCAGGCACGCATCAGGGCCTGGGCCAGCCGGGTCGTCGCGCGGGTGTCGTCCTCGGCGGCGGAGACGAAGATCACGTCCACGTCGCTGATGTAGTTGAGCTCGCGGGCGCCGCACTTGCCCAGGCCGATGACGGCCAGCCGTACCCCGTGCTCGCCGGTCTCGGCGCGGGCGACGGCCAGCGCGGCCTCCAGGGCGGCGGCGGCCAGGTCGGACAGCGCGCCGGTGACCTCCGGCAGGCTCAGCTCGCCGGTCAGGTCGCGTCCGGCCAGCGCCAGGAGCCGGCCGCGGTAGCCGACCCGGAGCGCGTTGAGCGGCTCGGGTGCGCTCGCCACCGGGCGGAGGTGGGCGGGGTCCGCGCCCACGGCTTCCAGCAGGGCGGCGCGCGGGTCGGTGGCCGGTGGGCGCTCCAGCAGGGCCAGGTCGGCGGGGTGCCGGGCCAGGTGGTCGCCCAGCGCGGCGCTCACCCCCAGGACGCTCACCAGGCGCGGGGTCGGCTCGGCCCCGCGCAGCCGGGTGAGCGCCGTCAACGCCAGATCGGGATCGGCGGCGCCGGCCAGCAGGCTCTCGTAGGCCCGGGCGGCGTCCGGCGGGCTCTCCGGCGACCGGGCAGTGTCCGTCGGGTTTCCCTGCGGCACAACGGTGTCCGGCGGGTTTGTCTGCGGCACGACGGTGTCCGGCGGGTTTGCCTGCGGCCGGGTGGCGGTCAGTTCGGTGAGGAGGCGTTCGGCCCGGGCCACGTCGGTGAAGCCCAGCTTGGCCAGCCTGGCTGCGGTCGACTCGATCCGGGGCACCCGGCCATTGTGGCAGGCGCGGGCCCGCCGGTCCCGGACCCGCTCACGGGCGCGGGCACGAGCCGGACAACACCACCTCGACCGCCCGCTCGGCGAAGCCCGGCTCGGGGACCTGCCGCCGGAGCAGCACCCGGGTCCACACCGCACCGCTGAGCAGGTCGATGACGAGCAGGCGGTCGAGGTCGCCGGCGACCTCCCCGCGCTCGACCGCCCGGTCGAAGATGGCCTGCTCGCGGGCGAAGCGGTCAGCGAAGAAGGTGGCGAACAGCGGCCCCAGCTCGTCGTCCCGCCCGCCGCCGGCGATGGCCGCCACCACAGTCTGCACGCCGGGGTCGGACAGCAGCTCGATGACCCGCTCGACCAGCATGACCAGGTCGCCGCGCAGGGAGCCGGTGTCGGGCGTGTCCAGCGCGAGGACCTCGCCGTCGGTCAGCGCGGCGCTGAGCAGGGCGGCCTTGGACGGCCACCAGCGGTAGATCGTGGTCTTGTTGACGCCGGCCTCGCGGGCGACGCCTTCGACGGTGAGCCCCTCGTAGCCGTGCTCGCCCAGGAGCCGCAGGGTCGCGGCGAAGATCGCTTCGGCGGAGCGTGGCGGCATGGCGGGCCCTCGGCGGATAGACGCGACGTTGCGTCGCGCAGTCTAGCCGTCCGTCCGGCGGTGCATCGCGAGCAGGGCGATGTCGTCACCCGACCCGGTGCCCGACGCTGTTCCCCAACCGGTGCCGGAACCGGTGCCGGCCGTGGGGAGGTCGTCGCGCGGGTCCGTGCCGGTCATCGAGCGCATGGCCAGCGCGCACAGTCCCTCCGGGTCGCCGCCGTGGCCGCTCAGCGTCCGGCACAGCTCGGCCATGCGCTCGGCCAGCGGCTGGGTCCTGTTCTCGACCAGCCCGTCGGTGTACAGCAGCAGGGTCGCGCCGGGCGGCACCGCGAAGGTCTGGCCGCGGTAGGGGAAGCCGGGATCGACGCCCAGCGCGAGCCCGTGGTGGACCGGCAGCAACCGGGCCGGGCCGTCGCGCGGCACGAGCAGCGGCGGCAGGTGCCCGGCGTTGGCGAGCTGGAGCGCGTGCGTGTCCGGGTCGTAGATCGCGTAGCAGAGGGTGGTGAACTGCCGCTGGCCACCGGCGTGCAGGAACTGGTTGACCCGCTCCAGCAGCGGCGCGGCCGGGAGCCCTTCGAGGCTGTAGGCCTGGATCGCGGTGCGGAGCTGGCCCATCAGCGCCGCCGCGCGCACGCCCCGGCCCATCACGTCGCCGATGGTCAGCGCGATCCGGCCGTCGGGCAGTTCGAGGGCGTCGTACCAGTCGCCGCTGGCCTGTTGGCCCGCGCTGCCCGGGCGGTAGCGGGCGGCCAGCCGTACGGGCGCCATCTCGGGCAGGGCCTGCGGCAGGAGGGAGCGCTGGAGGTGGACGGCGATGCGGTGCTGGCGGTCGTACTGGGCGGCGTTGTCGAGCGCGAGCGCGGCCCGGCCGACCAGCTCGTCCAGGAACGGCCGCCGGGCCGGGTGCGTGGCGGCGGGCGTCGGCCCCGCCAGGACGGCCAGCCCGATCACCCGCCCGCGGTGCCGAAGCTCCACGACCTCGTCCGGGCCGAGTTCGCCCGGCGGTCGGTGGAGCGCCTCGGCCGGCAGCGGGTCGGCCGCGCGGGTGGCCTGCAGCACCGGGGCGAGGTGGCCCTCGTTCTCCTCGGCCTCGGTGTGCAGCCAGACCGCGCACCCGGCGGCGAAGGCGGGCACGATCTCCGCGCACAGCACCCGGCTGATCTCGGCCGGGTCGAGGCTGGCGTTGAGCCGGCGGCTCACCTCGGCCAGCGCGGTCAGATGCTCGGCGGCCTCGCGTTGCTGGCGGGCGGTGCTCAGGTGGGTGCGGACGCGGGCGATCAGCTCGGCGGTGGTGAACGGCTTGATCAGGTAGTCGTCGGCGCCCGCGTGCAGGCCCTCGATGGCCGACTCCTGGCCTGCCCTCGCGGAGATCATGATCACCGGGAGGTGCCGGGTGCGCTCGTCCGCCCGGAGCGCCTCCAGCAGGCCGAACCCGTCGACGCCGGGCATCATCACGTCGGTCAGCACCAGCTCGGGCGGGTCGGCCTCGACCGCCGCCAGCGCCGCGCGCCCGTCGGCCACCGCCCGCACCCGCCAGTGCGGGGCCAGCACCCGCTGCAGGTAGGCCCGCATGTCGGCGTTGTCGTCCACGACGAGCACCTCCGGCCCGCCCGCCGCGGCCTGCTCGCCCCCGGCCGCCCAGCCCAGCGCCTCCCGCAGATGCGCCCCAGCCGTCCGCGGATCCCTCTCCGCACGATCCGGCAGGCCGTCCGTCTCCCCGCTCCGGCCCGGCAAGCCGCCCGCCTCGGGCTCCGCCGTACCGTGCGCCAGGCCGCCCGCCTCCGCCTCCTCCGTCCGGTACGGCAGGCGCACGGTGAAGGTGGAGCCCCGCCCCGGCTCGCTGGCCACCTCGACCGTCCCGCCATGCAGATGGACCAGCTCCCGGACGAGCGACAGCCCGATCCCGCTGCCTTCCTCGCTCCGCCCCCCGCTCCCCGGCACCCGGTGGAAGCGGTCGAACAACCGCGGCAGCTCCTCGGCGGGGATGCCCACCCCGGTGTCGGCCACCTCCAGCCGCACCTCCTCCCCCACCGCCTCCAGCCGCACCCGGATCTCCCCGTCCAGGGTGAACTTGAAGGCGTTCGACAGCAGGTTGAGGATGATCTTCTCCCACATGTCCGGATCGACCGGCACCGGCCGCGGCAGGGGCGGGCAGTCGGTGACCAGCCGGAGCCCGCCCCGCTCGACCGCCACCTCGAACAGGCTGGCCAGCTCGGCGGTGAGCGCGGCCAGGTCGAGCGGCTCCAGGCGCGGCGTCATCCGCCCGGCCTCGGCCCTGGAGAAGTCGAGCAGGGTGTTGACCAGCTTGAGCAGCCGCAACGCGTTGCTGTGGATCAGCTCGGCCCGCTCCCGCCCGCCCTCGCTCAGCGCCTCGCGTTCGGCCAGCAGGTCCTCGACCGGGCCGAGCAGGAGGGTGAGCGGGGTGCGGAACTCGTGGCTGATGTTGGAGAAGAACATGGTCTTGGCCCGGTCGAGGGCGGCCAGTTGCTCGGCGCGGTGCCGCTCGGCCTCGAAGGCCACGGCGTCGGCGACGGCGGCCGAGACGTGGTCGGCGATCAGGGCGGCGAAGCCGCGGGCGCTGTCGTCGGCCGGGCGGGCGCTGTTGATCCCGGCCACCAGGAGCCCGGCGGGCTGCTCGCTGCCGGGCCGGGCGACCGGCAGCACCCAGGCTCGGGCGGGCGGCTCGAAGCCCTCCCGGGCGTGCCCGGCAAGTTCGGGGGCGCCGGGCTGGGCCACCTCGATGATGCCGGTGCGGGCTCGGCCGAGCGACCACACGTCCGCCTCGGCTGCGGCGCCTGCGGCGAGGTCCACCTCGCGGGGGCTCAGCCGGCCGCCCGGCGGGAGGCCTGCCGTACCGGCGAGCCGGGCGCGGTCGCCGTCGAGCAGGTAGAGGAGCGCGAACGGCACGTCGGCGGGGTGGCCGGAGAGCACGCCGGCGGCGCGGGCGCAGGCCTCGGCGGCGGTCGTGGCGCTGCGGGCGCGTTCGCCCAGCTCGCGGATCAGGGCCAGGCGGCGTTCGGTGACCACCCGTTCGGTGGTCTCGGTGACCGCGCAGAAGACGCCGCCGATGCCGCCCGACTCGGCGCGGATCGGGCTGTAGGAGAAGGTGAAGTAGCACTCCTCGGCGAAGCCCGAGCGTTGCAGGATCAGCAGCAGGTCGGTGGAGTAGGTGGCCTTGCCCTGGTAGAGGACCTGCTCCAGCATCGGGCCGATGACCGTCCAGGCCTCATGCCAGCACTCGCGGGCGGCCTGGCCCAGCGAGGCCGGGTGCTTGGCGCCCAGGACGGGCAGGTAGGCGTCGTTGTAGACCTGGGCCAGGTGCGGACCCCAGAAGATGATCATCGGGAACTCGGAGGCCAGGCAGATGCTGAGCGAACTGCGCAGGCTCTGCGGCCAGTCCTCGGCGGGGCCGAACGGGGTGGCGGACCAGTCGAGCTCGCGCATCAGCGCGCCCATCTTGCCGCCGGCGGCGAAGACCGCCTCCAGGCCGGACGTCTGCGCCGCGTGCGGATCCATGCCGGCCCTCCACCGTCAACGGGACTTGTCCCTGACCGGCGGAGCCGCTAAACAGGTCAGGTGCACGCGGGACGGCCGGGATGACGAACCTACAACTTTCCACCCTCACCCGGGGGGAGATCGTGATCATCTGCGTCGGCGGTGAGCTCGACGCGGTCACCAAGGCGCCGCTCGATCGCAGCCTGCGCGGGCGTTTCCAGCGGCCGGGCGAGCGGGTGGTGCTCGACCTGTCGGACGTCACGTTCATGGACTCGGGGTCGCTGGGGCTGATCACCGACCATCACCAGCGGGCCGCGGCGGCTGGGTGTGAGCTGGTGCTCGCGGGGGCTTCGCCGACCCGGATGCAGGTGTTGTGGCTGACCGGGCTGGCCGACTGGCTGCCGCTCTATCCCGACGCCGACGCGGCCTGCGCGGCACTCGGCTGAGCCGTCCCCTGGGCAGCCGTCCCCTCGGTTGAGCCCCCATCCCTCCGTGGCCGCCCCTCTGTACCCGTCCCCTCGGTGGAGGTCAGGAGAGGCGGTCGGGTGGGTGATCGGGCCGGGTGGGCTGGTCAGGCGGGGCGGCGCATGCGGAGGCGGACGCTGGAGTGGCCCTCGCCGCCCTCGATGGCGACCTCGTCGCAGAGCGAGCCCATCAGCCACAGCCCCCAGCCGCCGGTCGCGCCCTCGCCGGGGCGTTCGCGCGGCACTTCGCGGCCGGTCAGCCGGCCGGCGTTGTCACTGATCTCCACGGTCAGAAAGTCGGCGTCCTGGCTGACCCGCACGCGGCCCTGGCCGCCGGCGTGTTCGAGGACGTTGGCCATGGCCTCGCTGACCGCCAGCACCAGGTCGATCTGACGGTGCTGCGGCAGGCCGGCGGCAATGGCGCACCCACGGACCCGGTCCCGTAATTCGCCCAGGTCGTTATGGATGGCCCAGCTCCGTGACTCTCCCGGATACACCCGCCGCCGCTCCTCGCCGATGGCTCGCCCCCGGGGCGGCCCACAACCGGACACCCCGCCGGAATGCCCGCCAGGATATCTCGTCCCACGCGCGCCGCCCGACCCCCGGGCCAAACACAACGGTGCGTTGCACTTTGCGGAGATATGGGAGTAGGTTCCAACGCAACGTTGTGTTGCACTTTTGGAGGGGTCATGACAGCGGCGCTCACGTGGGGTCTGCTCGGGGCGTGGATGGTGCACGACGCGGAGGAACTGGCGACGATGGCGGGCTGGCTGGAGCGCCACCATCCCGAGCTGGCGGAGCGGTATCCGTGGCTGAACCTGTCGCAGGAGCGGGTGAACACCGCGATCGGGCTCATGGGCGTGGTGGTGGCCGCCGCGGCGGCGGACGGGGCCAGGACGGGTGGGCGGAGCGCGTTCTTCCAGGCGGCGGTGGCCGGGTTCGGGCTGCACGGGCTGACGCACCTGGCTCAGGCGGCGGTCGCCCGCGGGTACACGCCGGGGGTGGTGACCGCGCCCCTGGTGGTGCTGCCGTACTCGGCCTGGGCCTGGCGGCGGCTCAAGCGCGACGGCCTCCTCCGCCCTGGACGGCCGGCAGCCGGGGCGGCCTGGGGCGTCGCCGCCCTGGCCGGGGTGCACGCGCTCGCCCATCTGCTCACCGGCAAGCCCACCCCGTCATAGGGGAAGAGCGGCGGTGGGTTAGCCGACGGTGGCGCGGGTCTTGACGAGGGCGGCGAAGCGTTCGGCGACGGGGCGCCAGGCGGCGATCAGGCCGGGCTCGGCGGCGGCGACCGCCTCGTCGAGTCCCTGGACGCCGGAGGCGGCCGTCCAGGAGGCGAAGATCGCGGGCGTCGCCTCGGGGTGGAACTGGACCGCCCAGGCACTGTCCCCCAGCCGGTAACCCTGGTTGGGGTACTGGGTGCCGGTCAGCAACGGCACGGCCCCCTCGGGCAGCCGCGTCATCGCGTCGCGGTGGTACTGGATGGCGACAGCCGTACCGATCCCGTGGAAGAGCACGTCGTGCTCGGCCGCCGGCAGCGCGGTGACCGCGCACGCGCCGACCTCCAGCCCAGCCGCCCCCCGCTCGACCGTTCCGCCACAGGCCAGGGTGAGCAGCTGCGCCCCCAGGCAGATGCCCAGCGTCGGCACGCCCTGCTCGACGCTGGCGCGCAGCAGGTCGCGGGTGGCCGGCAGCCAGGGGTGGTCGTCGTCCTCCCAGGCCGCGGCCTCGCCGCCGAGCACGATCAGCCCGTCGGCCGCCCGCTCGGGCACGGGCTCACCCAGGTACGGCCGGACGACGTCGCAGGGCAGGCCGAGCCAGTCGGCCAGGTAGCCGAGGCCCGCGCCGGCCTCGTGCTCGATGACGGTCATTCGCATAGTGGCTCATAGGGTAAGCCCATGGACATCGACTCCGTAAAGGGGCTGCGGATCGCCCGCTTCGGCCAGGGCGAGAAGAAGATCGTCGCCGTGCACGGCATCACCGCCTCGCTGATGGCCTGGGGCGCGGTCGCCAGGAACCTGCCCGCCGGCTGGTCGCTGATCGCGATGGACCTGCGCGGCCGCGGGCACAGCCGCGACCTGCCGGGGCCTTACGGGCTGGAGCGGCACGCCGAGGACGTCCTGGAGATCGTCGAGCACGTGGGCGGGGCCGAGGTGCTGACCGGCCACTCGATGGGCGGCTACGTGGCGGTGCTGGCCGCGGCGCGGCGGCCGTTCGAGCGAGTGGTGCTGGTCGACGGCGGGCTGCCGTTCCCGCCACTGCCGCCGGGCACCGACGTGGACGCGGCGATGGCGGCCACGCTCGGCCCGGCGATCCAGCGCCTGGAGCAGACCTTCGACTCCCCCGAGTCCTATGTCGCCTTCTTCCAGGCCCATCCGGCCTTCGCCGGGGCCTGGAACGCCGACGCCGAGGAGTACGTCCGGTACGACCTGGTCGGCGAGCCCGGCGCGTTGCGCTCGCGGGCGGTGCCGGAGGCGGTGCGGCAGGACGGGCGGGCGCTGCGGCTCGACGGCGACCGGCACGGGGCCGCGCTGGCGTCGATCACCTCGCCGCTGACCTTGTTGCGCGCGCCGCGCGGGCTGCTCGACCAGCCGGTCGGGATGCTCCCGGACGAGCTGGCCGCGTTCTGGACGGCGAAGGTGCCGGGGCTGCGGGACGAGGTGGTCGCCGACTGCAACCACTACACGATCCTGCTCGACCCCCGCTGCGCCGCCCTGGTGGCCGAGCGGCTGACCGGGAGCTGACGCCCGTGATCCGGTACGGCTCGCGCGAGCCGTACCGGATCGAGACCGGCTACTTCGGAGCGATCCAAGTGGCCTTGGCGGCGGCGACGAGCGTGCCGTCCACCTCGTAGACGGCGCTCTCGCCGAAGAGCTTGCGGCCCTCGCGGCCGGTGGCGCGGCCGACGACGGAGTAGGTGCCGCCCGGGTAGACGCGGCGGTGGAGCTGCAGGGTGAGGCGGCCGAGCAGGGCGGACTCGCCGGGGCCGAAGTGTGCCCAGCCGGTGATGCAGTCGAGCACGGCGCCGATGATGGTGGCGGGAACGCCGTCCTCCTCGACCACGGTGTGCGGGACGCGCCAGCCGGCGGCGACCAGGTCGCCGCCGTCGAGGGTGCCGGGGAAGATGCGCAGGCCGTCGCCGGGCTCGCGCAGGCCGCAGACGAAGCACTCGGGGAAGGCGTGGCCCTGGTGTCCGGTGAAGCGGGCCTCGGCGCGGGCGGCCTCGGCGAAGGGCACGAAGGCGGGGGCCTCGAGGTCCTGGGCGACGGGGATGGCCTCGACCAGGAGGCGCTCGCCGTCGGCGAGCTGGACGGCGTGGCCGAGGTGCTCCAGGCGCAGCTCGGTCTCCAGCGGGGTGGGCGCGTGCAGCGTGACCTCGACCGTGGAGTGTTCACCGAGCAGCGTTTCCGCCACGGCGCCGGAGATCCAGCCGCCGTTGGCGATCCCGGCGGGACCGCGGAAGCGCTCGGGAACGGTCAGTACGGTCTGCAGGGCAGCCGTCGTCATGCCACACCCTCCAATATCGCCCCAATGGGCGTTACGTCCGGAAATATGGTTCTAAACAGACCGATTTTACCGGACATCAAGTTTCACCAGCGCATCAGGGGGTGCAGGCACTCGTAACGCTCCTGTTGCGACTGAGCTTCCCCGGGACGCGAGTGATCCGCGCCACATCCCCGGCGCACACACGGAAACCGCCGGCCGGGAGTCGTCCCGGCCGGCGGCTTCGCAGGGGTTCTAGTAGCTGGTGGACACCGTGACGCCGGAGAAGGCGGCGGTGCCGTACAGGCTGATGTAGTTGTAGCCGGACGGCGGGTTGGTGACGGTGAGGGTGTGCGCGTTGCCCGCGCCGGTGGCGCGCTGGTGGTAGGAGCCGGTGGTGGCCCAGGAGGAGCCGTTGTAGTACAGGTCGGCGTTGCCCGAGCCGCCCGTGGTGGTGATGGTCAGGCGGGTCGTGCCGGCCGGGACCAGCAGGTAGAAGTAGGCGTAGCCGCCCTGGCCGGCGGAGATGCCGGTGCGCTGGCAGTTCTTGCCGAGGGCCCGGGTGTCGGAGCCGGAGCAGGTCGGCAGGCTCGGGTTGGTGACGGTGACGTTCTTCGACGCGGTCGCGGTGGCGCCCTTGTCGTCGGTGACGGTCAGCTTGACGGTGTAGGTGCCGGCCGTGCCGTACGTCTTGACCGGGTTGGCCGAGGTGGCGGTGGTGCCGTCACCGAAGTCCCAGCTCCGCGAGGCGATGGTGCCGTCGGAGTCGGTCGAGGTGTCGGCGAGGTTCACGGTCAGGCCGGTGGCCGTGGCGGTGAAGGAGGCCGACGGCGGCTGGTTGGTGGTGCCGCCGCCCCCGCAGGCCCCGGCGGCGCAGGCGGTCAGCCAGGCGTCGAAGTCGGCGTTGTGGTTGAGCGACTTGAGGTGGGTGCGGGCCGCGGCCCAGTTGCCGGTGCGGTAGTGGCCGAGCACGATGTCCAGGTCGGCGCGGCGCTTCTCCACCATGTACCGGGTGGCGAGGTAGCCCCAGCGGTAGATGCGCTGGCTGTCGCCGTTCTGGTAGGTGGTGTCGAACAACTCGCTCAGCGTGTAGGTGTGCTTGGCCGCCTCGGCGATCGCCGCGTCGTAGGTGACGCCGCGGTAGCCGTAGGAGATGAGCTCGGCGAAGCCCTCGATCCACCAGATGGTCGGGGTGGAGACGCCGTCGGTGAAGTCGCCGTGCATGTTGAAGCGGCCGTCGAGGTAGTGCGTGTACTCGTGGTTGAGATTCCAGATCTGGAAGTCCGGGCGCAGCCACTCGGCCTCGTAGGCGATGAAGCGCGGCTGGTTGCCCGCGGCGCTCGGGTCGCCCTCCAGGTACATGCCGCCGTTGTTGGTGTCGATGCCGAAGATGGCGCCGGCGTAGGTCTGGTAGTCGGTGCTGGAGTCGAAGGCGTTGACCTCCAGCGCGGTGTTGTTGTCCCCGGCCACCGGGCCGTTGTCGCGGGCGACGTTGTGGAAGTAGGCGTCCTGGTTGGCGAGGCTGGCGCAGGTGCTCTGGAGCTGCGCGGCGGTCATCTCCTGGGCGCGGATGCGCAGGCTCGGCGAGCAGGTGTGGTTGATCGGCAGCGCCACGGCGAGCAGGCGCGCGGACAGGTCGCAGGTGCTGTAGTAGGTGCAGTTGCCGGCGTCGTAGTAGTTGACCATCTCGGCCACGCCCACCCACAGCGGCGCGGTGGGGCCGGTGATCTGGCTGCGCTGGAGCAGGTCGCGCAACATCGGCCGGACGGTCGCCCGCAGCGCGGTGTGCTGGGCGAAGCGGGCCAGCTCGCGGCCGGCGTTCGAGGTCAGGTAGCCGTCGTCGGTGCCGAGCAGGTCGAGGTGGCCGGTGGCGAAGTCGCGCAGCGTGGTCAGCAGGCTGGTGTCGGCCTGGACCGCGGTCACGAACTCGGGCACCTGGTGGCCGCGGAAGAGCACGGTGTAGACGTTGTTGACGGCGTTGGTCATGTACCAGCCGTAGCTGGAGGTATAGCCGGTCAGCAGGCGCTTGACGACGTAGAGGTAGCGGGCGTTCTCCTGCGCGCTGTCGATCAGCGTGACCGCCTCGCCCAGGATGGCGCCGTTGGCCTCGCTCACCGTGCTGGAGCGGCTGTTGCCGTAGAAGGCGTCCAGGCCGCCGCGGATCGCGGTGCGCAGGCTGGTGCCGTACTGGCCGACGTCGCCGGAGTTGTACCACTGCACGTAGTAGCCCGCGCGCAGGTACATGACGAGCTGCAGGGTGCTGGTGCTGTTGTCGCCGGGATAGGCCGTGGCGTTGTCGCGCAGCGCGTTGGCGACGGTCACCATCTGCGCCTCGCGGAAGGCGTCGCGGGCGGGCGTGCCGGTGAGCGAGAACAGGGTGCCGATGCAGTCGACGTCGGCGGCCTTGATCTTGGCGACCAGGGCGGCGCCGGTGTTGCCGGTGAAGTCGGCGGTCTCGCAGGGGGCGGCTGCGGCGGCCTGCGAGCGCTGGACCTGGGCGGGGGCCTTCTGCTCGACCGGGGCGATCGGGGGGCGCTCGTCGGGCTTGAGCGGCGTGCGGTTCGCCTCTCCGTGCTCGACGGCGCTGCTCTGCGCCGGCCGGGGCGGCGGCGTGGCGGCGGCTGGGCTGGACTGGTTCTGCGGGGTGGCCGCCGTCGCCGGTACGGCCAGGCCGCCCACGGTGAGGGCGGCGGCGAGCGCGAGGGGTAACGCGATGCGCATCGAGACTCCTGGGGGGTCGGAGCACCTCTGGAATGTGATATGTAAAATTGCATACAAGTTCACCCTCCGGCAAGACCCAATTGCCCCTTTAGCTAGTGTCTGTCGCATGGTGCCTTGGGTACGGCTGGCGCTGGACGTGGCCGCTTTCGACGACTCGCCCTTCCGTGATCGCCTGGAACGGGCCCGGGCCGCCGGCGTCACCTTCACCACCTACGCCGACCTCGCCGACCCCCGCGCGCTCTACGAGCTCAACCGGACCTGCTCCGCGGACATCCCGGGGCGGGGCGCGTTCCACTCCTTCGACGAGTACGTCGCGCAGCGGATCGACGTCCCGTCCTTCGACCCGCGCGGCGTCGTCCTGGCCCTGGACCCCGCCGGGCGCTGGATCGGCATGGCCGCGACCTCCGTGCACCCCGGGGGCGCCTTCAGCGAGATGACCGGGGTCGTGCGCGAGTGGCGGGGCCGGGGGCTGTCGCTGGCGCTCAAGCTGCTCGCCGTCCGCTTCGTGCGGGATGCCGGGCTGCCCGTGCTGCGGACCGTCCACCATCCCGCCAACGCCGCCGCCATCGGCATGAACCGCCGGCTCGGCTTCGTCGACGATCCCGGGCCGCGGGTCCGCTCCGCCGTACCCTCCGACGCCCCGGACCTCACCGCCCTCATGCACGCCTCCGCCGCCTACCGCGGCGAGTACGCGGCGATTCTGGACGGCTACGAGGTCACCCCGGACTACCTGGAGCGGCATCCCGCCTTCGTCGCCGTCGACGTGTTCGGCCGGGTGCTGGGCTTCGCCTCGCTGCTCACCGACCCGCCCGAGTTGGACCTGCTGTTCGTCTCCGACGCCGCGCAGGGTGGCGGCGTCGGCCGCCTGCTCGTCGAGCGGACGCTGGAGCGGGCCCGCGAGCTGGGCCTCGCCTCGGTCCGGGTGGTCTCCCACCCGCCGGCCGAGGCGTTCTACCTGCGGCTGGGGGCCGAGCGCACCGGCACCGTCCCGCCCCGGCCGCCCCGGGTCACCTGGGAACGTCCGGACCTGCGCTTCGTCCTGACGCCTGGCGAATCACTCGGTGCCGCAGGTAGACCACTTTCGAGCTGAACGACCGCGTCTCGACCAGTTCGAGATCCACCCGCCGCCCCTGCCGGGGAAAGAACGGGATGCCGCCCCCGACCAGCACCGGGTACACCATGGCGCGGTACTCGTCGATCAGATCCGCCTCGGCCGCCTCCGCGGCCAGCCCCGCGCCGCCGATCGCGATCTCGCCCTCCCCCGGCTCGGCCCGCAGCCGCTCGATCTCCTCCTTGAGACCACCCGAGCGCAGCCGCGCGTTGCCCTGCACCGCCTCCAGGGTGGTGGAGAACACCACCTTGGGCAGCGCCTTCCAGAGCGCCGCCCATTCGCGCTCGTCCTCGCTCAGGGAGTCCTCCTGCTCGGCGGTCTCCCAGTACACCATCGTCTCGTACAGCCGCCGCCCCAGCAGGTGGACGCCGACGTGGCGGATGTCCTCGAGCCAGAACCGGAAGACGTCCGGCTGGGGCGCCGTCCAGTCGAAGGTGCCGTCCGGGCCGACGATGTAACCGTCGAGGGAAACGCCCATCGAATAGGTCACGCTGCGCATCGCCCCACCCTACGACCGGCGTGGGCGGTTCAGAGGGCGAACAGCAGGGCGGCGGTGATCAGCATGACGACGGCGGTGGCGAAGTGGATGCCGAACGCGGCCGCCTTGGTACCGCCGTTGCGCAGCACGATCACGGTGTCGCCGAGCGGCAGCAGGGTGGCGATCAGCATGAACCAGGCCTCGGCCTGCGGCCCCACGAAGGCCAGCAGGGCCAGGCCGATCAGTCCGTAGGTGCCGTCGCGCATGCCCTTGATCGTCAGGTAGGCGCGGTCGGTGGTCGCGGGCACGCCGTAACCCTCGGCGGCGGCGTACGGCACGAGCAGGAAGCGGGCGCCGATCAGGAGGCACATCAGGTTGAGGGCGATGGCGAGGCCGTAGGCGACGACGGTAAGCATCAGGGGGGGCTCCAAAAACTAGCGGTGCTAGGAACGAGTGTGACGCTATCAGAGCATTGGCATTTGCGCTAGCAGTGCTAGATTGAGGAGCATGTCCATCCAGACGCGCAAAGAACGTGAACGGGCCGAGCGGGAGAAGCTCATCATCACCGCGGCCCGCGACCTCGCCGAGGCCGAGGGCTGGGAGGCGGTGACCACCCGCCGGCTCGCCGACCAGGTCGAGTACAGCCAGCCGGTGCTCTACAGCCACTTCAAGGGCAAGGACGCCATCGTGACGGCCGTCGCCCTGGAGGGCATCACCGAGATGGCCGCCGACCTCCGGGCCGCCCGCCTCTCCGCCCCCGGCCCGGACGCCGTGCTGCCCGCCATCTGCGCCGCGTACGTGGCCTTCGCCGAGCAGCGGCCGGCCCTGTACGACGCCATGTTCCGGCAGCGCGTCGACCTGCCCTTCGCCACGCCCGAGGCCCCGCCCGCCCTCCAGGAAGCCTTCGGCGAGTTCCTCGAGGCCGTCCGCCCGCACGCCCACGGGACCGACCTCGGCCTGCTCGCCGAAACCCTCTGGGCCGCCCTGCACGGCCTGGCCACCCTGATGCGCGGCGGCCGCATCCCCCGCGAGTTCCACGACCAGCGCCTGGCCATCCTGGTCGCCCGCTTCACCGGGGAGGCCTCCGACGGAACGGCTCGCCCCGCCTGATCAGCCGTGCCTATCCACCTCGTGGCCGCTGCCCTAGAGCCGCCGCACACACGGGGGCGAGGGGGTGTGGGGGAGCTGGGCTCCCC
>NZ_JBFAKP010000020.1:66637-171661 GCF_040655795.1 Nonomuraea sp. NPDC050310
GGTTGCGATTCGTGTATTTTGTGCCGTTCTACCTGGCCAGGCTCGCGATCAGCGAGCCCCCACAGGCACAGCCCGAAGGGCCAAGCGGTCAAAGGACGGGAAGGTACCGGTCGAGCTCGAACTCGGTGACCTGCCGCCGGTAGTCGTTCCACTCCGACCGCTTGTTCCGCAGGAAGAAGTCGAACACGTGCTCCCCCAGCGTCTCCGCCACGAGCTCGCTCTGCTCCATGATCCCGATGGCCTCGTCCAGCGACTGCGGCAGCGGCCGGATCCCCAGGGCTCGGCGCTCGGAGCTGGTCAGCGCCCAGACGTTGTCCTCGGCGGCGGGAGGCATCTCGTACCCCTCCTCGATGCCCTTGAGCCCCGCGGCCAGGATGATGGCGTAGGCGAGGTAGGGGTTGCACGCCGAGTCCAGGGAGCGGAACTCGATCCGGGTGGAGCCGCCCTTGTGCGGCTTGTACATGGGCACCCGCACCAGGGCGGAGCGGTTGTTGTGCCCCCAGCAGATGTAGGAGGGCGCCTCGCCGCCCATGCCGGCGATGGCCTCGGCCCCACCCCACAGGCGCTTGTAGGAGTTGACCCACTGGTTGGTGATCGCGGTGATCTCGGCGGCGTGCTTGAGCAGCCCGGCGATGAAGGAGCGGCCGATCTTGGAGAGCTGGTACTCGGCGCCCGGCTCGTGGAAGGCGTTGCGGTCGCCCTCGAAGAGCGACATGTGGGTGTGCATGCCGGAGCCGGGGTGCTGGGTGAAGGGCTTGGGCATGAACGAGGCCCAGATGCCCTGCTCCAGCGCGACCTCCTTCATGACCAGGCGGAAGGTCATGATGTTGTCGGCGGTGGTGAGGGCGTCCGCGTAGCGCAGGTCGATCTCCTGCTGGCCGGGCGCGCCCTCGTGGTGGCTGAACTCGACGGAGATGCCCATCGACTCCAGCATCATGATCGCCTGGCGGCGGAAGTCGTGGCCGGCGCTGTGCGGGGTGTGGTCGAAGTAGCCGCCGGCGTCGATCGGCTCGGGGCGGTCGCCCGGGGCGGGCCGGTTCTTCAGCAGGAAGAACTCGATCTCCGGGTGGGTGTAGAAGGTGAAGCCCATGTCGGCGGCCTTGGCCAGCGCGCGCTTGAGCACCCAGCGCGGGTCGGCGTGCGAGGGCGAGCCGTCGGGCATCAGGATGTCGCAGAAGATGCGGGCCGCGCCGGGGGTCTCGCTGCGCCAGGGCAGGATCTGGAAGGTCGCCGGGTCGGGCTTGGCCAGCATGTCGGATTCGTAGACGCGGGCGAAGCCCTCGATCGCCGAGCCGTCGAAGCCGATGCCCTCGGCGAAGGCGCCCTCCAGTTCGGCGGGGGCGATGGCGACCGACTTCAGGAAGCCCAGGACGTCGGTGAACCACAGGCGGATGAACCTGATGTCACGCTCCTCGAGCGTGCGCAACACGAACTCCTGCTGACGGTCCACTTGCGCTCCTACAGTGTGCGGCTACCCCTACAGGATGCCCTGCCCGTGTTTCGCACACGTTACGAGGTGCGCCTCGCTGACAAACCGCCCCGCCGTTGCCTAGTGTGATCACGCAGAGTCTCGGGGGAGGCGAACATGCCTATTGACCTGCGTGATCACAAACTGGATCGCGCCTTCGGGCATCTCGACGTCGACGGTGGCGGCGAGATCGAGCGGGAGGACCTGCTGGGGCTCGGCGCGAGGTTGCTCGTGGGCTTCGGGGAGTCCCCGACCTCGCTGACCGGACGCCGCCTGGTGGACGGGTTCGACGGGATCTGGGCCGCGCTGGCGGCGGCGCTCGACCGCGACGGCGACGGGCGGCTGACCGCGGCGGAGTTCAAGGCGGGCATGACGGTCGCGTTCATCGAGGGGGGCGGGTTCGACCCGGTCTTCCTGCCCGCGGCCGAGGCGGTGGCGGATCTGTGCGACCAGAACCGCGACGGCCAGATCGGCGTGCACGAGTTCAGGATGCTGCTGTCGGCGTTCGGCACGCCGTACGACGACGTGGCTGAGGCCTTCGACCGGCTCGACCGTGACCACGACGGCACCCTGACGGTGTCGGAGCTGGTCACGGCGGTCAGGGAGTACTACACCGGCGACGATCCCCACGCCGCGGGCAACTGGCTGTTCGGTCCGCTCTAGGAGTCGTTGTGAGGTCCGTCCTGAAATCGCTGTCCAGCCTCATCCCACGGTCGCGCGTTCCCGCCCGGACCAGTGCCGAGCTGCTGCTGCCGCTGACCGAGCGGGTGCCGGCGATGGCCGCGCCCTGCCGCATGCACCCGTCGGTCTACGCGGTGGAGGCGGCGCTCATCGACTGGGCCCGGCGCACCGGCCTGCGGGCCGACGCGGGGGCCGGCTACCACCGGCTGGCGGCGCGGGCGTTCGCCGAGTTCGACGCGGCCGCGGCGGCGCTGTTCGCGCAGTGGCTGACCTGGCTGTTCCACCTCGACGACGAGCTGGACGAGGGGCCGTGCCCGCTGGAGGTCTTCCCCGGCCTGCTCAACGGTACGGCGGGGCATCCCCTGGAGGCGGCCTTCGCCGACCTGTGGCGGGTGACCAGCGCGCGGATGAGCGACCACTGGCGGTCGAGGTTCGCCGGGCACCTGAAGACCCAGTACGACGCCTGCCGTACCGAGGCGGAGAACCGGCTCACCGGGCGCACGCCGACGTTGCGCGAGTACCCGGCGCTGCGCCGGGGCACGGTCGGCCCCTACGTCTACGACCTGATCGAGCCGTGCCTGCGGGTGGAGGTCCCGGCGTGGCTGCACGGCGGGCCGCCGTGGCAGGAGCTGGTCGCGGCCTGCTCCGACGTCGTCGCCTGGTGCAACGACGTGGCCAGCCTGCCGAAGGAGCACGGGGATCCGCACAACCTGGTGGTGCTGGCGACGCACGAGTACGGGCTGGACGAGCACGCGGCGGTCGCCTGGGTGCTGGACCGCATCGCCGAGCGGTGCGCGGACATGCACGCGGCGACCATGGCGCTGCCGCTGGGCGACGTGGATCCGAAGACCGCGCGGGACGTGAGCAAGGTGGCGTGCGCGTTGCTGGCCGCGCCGCGGGCGCACCTCGACTGGCTGCTGGAGTCCAGCCGCTACGCCTAGAGCGGCAGCGGCGTGAGCCCGGCGGCGCTCAGCCTCCCGGCCACGTCGCCGGGGCGGCCGGCCGGGTAGACGACGAGGGCGCAGGGGTGGCCAGGCCGGCCGTCGAGCAGGTCGCCGAGCAGGGCGGCCGGGTCGGGGCGCACCAGGACGGCCAGCTCCAGGCGCAGGGTGTACGGCTCCGCCGTACCGAAGCGTGGTGAGGGGATGCGCGGTTCGGCCGCGGCCATGAAGGCTTCGAGGTCGAGGGCGTGGAAGCGTTCGGCGGGGTCGGGCCGGACGTCGAGTTCGACGGCGGCCAGCAGGTCGGCCCCGAGCGCGCCGGCGCGCAGGGCGGTCACCCGCACCGCGGCGATCTCGGCGGCCCGGCCGAGGACGCGCCGGGCGAGGGCGGGCGCGGCCGGGACGAGCGCCTGGGCGAGCATGGCTGGATCGCCCAGCCGCGCGAGCGCGCGGTCGCGGAAGCCGGCCATGCCCCGAGCATCGGCAGCGCCGTGAGCTGGGACAATGGGTAGCAGTACGTAGGGCACCCGGTGATCGGGCTAGGCGCAGGCCAGCGAGTCGCCGACGGAGGTGCGGCGGTACAGGACGCGCTTGCCGTCCCGCAGCCCGACGGTGAGCCCGCTGCCGGTGAGCACGCCGAGGTGCTGGCTGACCGCGCCGGGGGTGAGCGCGATGCGGCGCGCGAGGGCGGAGGTGGTGGCGGGCTCGGCCAGCGCGAGCAGGATCTGCGCGCGTGTACGGCCGATGAGCGCGGCCAGGGCGTCGGGGGCGGGCGGCGGCCCCTGCTCCCACAGCGTGCCGACGCCCTGGACCGGATAGACCAGCATCGACTGGTAGGGCGCGGTCATGACCGCCACCGACGGCCAGTAGAACGCGCTCGGCAGCAGCACCAGGCCGTCGCCGTGCAGCCCTTCGGTGGTGCACCAGGGGCGGTCGATCAGCAGCCGGTCGCCGGTCCAGACGACGGCCGGGTCAAGCGAGGAGAAGAGCGCGTGCGCCCCGCCCTGGGCCAGCAGCCGGGAACGGCGCAGCACGTCGCGTTCGAGCAGGCCGTACACCCGGGGCCAGTACTCGGCGAAGCAGGCCTCCCAGTAGGCCTCCAGCGCGTCGGCCACCCGCCGGAGCCCGGCCGCGGGGTCGGCCTTGAACCGGTCGAGCGGCCCGGACAGCAGCCCGGCCTCGTGCCGCGCCCGCTCGGGGTCGGCCCGGCGGACCCGGTCGAGCTCGGCGGCGAAGTCGGGCAGCGGGGTGTCCGGCGGCGGGGTGAGGAAGTCGGCGAGGTAGCCGTCGGCGGGCACCAGGGCGAAGAGCTCGGCCAGGTCGAGCCCGGCCAGCCGGGGCCGCACCGCCTTGATCCACGGCAGGTGGAGCGCCTGCCGGGCCGGGTCCTGGAGGGTGCGCAGGCTGGCGACCAGCTCCCACATCGGGGAGAAGGCGAAGCGGATGCGAGCCATGTCCTCCGGCTTGAGACGCCATTCGATGCCCATGCATTTAGTCTGCACTAAATCGATGGCTCCCTCGACCCGTCCCCGGCCACCATGCTTCGCATGAGCGCGACGACTTTCATGCAGGCCAAGGTCGGTGGCCTGCCCCGCCCCTTCTGGGCCCTGTGGGGCGGCACCCTGGTGAACCGCCTGGGCACGGTGGTGGCTCCCTTCATCGGCGTCTACCTGACGCAGAGCCGCGGCCTGTCGGTCACCGACGCGGGCCTGGTGCTGGGGGTCTACGGAGCCGGGACGGTCGCCTCGCAACTGGTGGCCGGCGCGCTGACCGACCGGATCGGCCGGCGGGCGACGCTCTCGGGCGGCATGCTGGCCACCGCGGCCACGCTGCTCGCGCTCGGCTACAGCACCACCATGCCGACGCTGCTGGCCTCGATGTTCCTGCTCGGGCTGGTGATCGACGTCTACCGGCCGGCCTCCAGCGCGCTGGTGGCCGACCTGATCTCGCCGCAGGACCGGCCACGGGCCTACGGGCTGCTGTTCTGGGCGATCAACCTCGGCTACGCGGTGGGCATGACGGCCGGCGGGCGGCTGGCCGAGATGGGCTTCACGCTGCTGTTCTGGATCGACGCGGTGTCCAGCGTGATCTTCGCGGTGCTGGTGTGGCGGGCCGTACCGGAGACCAGGCCCGAGCGGGTCAGGTCCGGCGGCTTCGGCGAGGTGCTGCGCGACCGACTGATGGTCGTCTTCACGCTGCTCACGGTGGCGCACGCGCTGGTCTACCTGCAGACGGTGACCATGCTCCCGGTGGCGATGGTCGAGGCCGGGCTCACCAAGAGCGAGTTCGGCCTGGCGATGGCGCTCAACGGGGTGCTGATCGTCATCGTCCAGCCGCTGGTGTCCGACCTGCTCACCCGCTACGACCTGGCCCGCGCCGAGGCGCTCGGGCTGGCGGTGATGGGCGTGGGCTTCGGGCTGACCGCCTTCGCCACCAGCACGCTCGGGCTGGCCGGCACGATCGCCGTCTGGACCTTCGGCGAGATCATCACCGCCGGCGTCGGCGGCACGATCGTCGCCACGCTGGCCCCCGCGCACCTGCGCGGGCGCTACAACGGGCTGTACGGCCTGTCCTGGGCGGTGGCCATGGTGCTGGCGCCCACCCTGGGCGGCGTGCTGCTCGGCGTGAGCAGCCAGGCGTTGTGGTTCACCGTCGCCGGGATCGGCCTGCTGGCGGCGGCGGGGACGCTGGCGATCGGCCCGGCGATCCGGCGGCGGGCGGCCGCGTTGACCGAGCATTGATCCGTCGTTGGCAGATGTCAGCTATGTTCCCCTTCAACCATGGGGAACACGCGGCTGAGCTGGCAGGCGAGCGTGGCGATCGCGATCGCCACGCTCGCCGTCATGCTGGAGGTCGCCGACATCTGGATCACCGCGCAGCTCCCGCCGGTCCCGGGCAACCCGCTGCCCTTCCAGCCCGAGGACATGGCCGGCACGACCTTCCCGGTCTTCGGCGCGATCCTGGTGCACAGCCGGCCCCGGCTGCCGATCGGCTGGCTGCTGTGCTCGGGCGGGCTGGCCTCGGCGGTCAACATCGTCTGCGGCAACCTCGACAAGCTCTACGGGCCGCACCCGCTGCGCTGGCCGCTGGCGCTGCTGGCCTGGCAGGTCTACGCGCTCGCGGTGGGCGTGCTGCTGCCGCTGCTCTACCCGACCGGCCGGCTGCCGAGCCGGCCCTGGCTCGCGGTAATCGTTGTCAGTGCCCTGCTCGCCGTCGCCGACTGGATCTCCTGGATCTGGTACGCCCCGGCGTTGCCGCAGCTCGGTGAGGTCTACCTGGCCGTGATGGCCGCCGCCGTCTCCTCGCTGGCGTTACGGCTGCGCGGCGCCGGGCCGGTCGAGCGGCGGCAGATCCTCTGGCTCCTGCTCGCCCTGCCCTTCGCGCTCGTGCCCTACCTCGCCGGCTGGCCGGCCTGGTGGCTCGCCTCGCTCACCCTGCCGCTGCTGCCGGCCGCGATGTGGGTGGCCATCCAGCGGCACCGCCTGTTCGGCATCGACACCCTGATCAGCCGGGCGCTGGTCGGCACCGGGCTCGCCGTGGTGATCGCCGGGGCCTACCTGGCCGCCGGCGCCGCCTCCAGCCTCTTCCTGGCCGACGTGGACCAGCTCGCCGGCCTCGCCGCCGCGCTCGGCGCGGGCGTCTTCCTGCAGCCGATCCGCCGCCTCATGCAACGCGGCGTCGACCGGCTGCTGTACGGCAGCACCGGCGACCCGGCCACGCTGGCCGAGGAGAGCAAGCGCCGCCTGCAGCAGGCCGATCCGGCGCAGGGCCTGCTCTCGGTGCTGGAGGTGCTGCGCGAGGGCCTGGCGGTCACCGGCGCGGCGGTGGACGTGGACGGCGTCCGCACGGTCTCCGGCGAGGTCCCGCACACCGCCCGCGCGGTCGCGCTCACCTGGCACGGCGAGCCGGTGGGCACGCTGCTGCTCGGGCCGCCCGGCAAGCGCCGCTTCCCGGCGGCGCACGACGAGCGGGTGCTGGCCACGCTGGTCCCCTTCATCGCCGACGCCACGCATGCCGTACGGCTGACCGCGGACCTGCAGCGCTCGCGCGAGCGCATCCTGTCCGCGCGCGAGGAGGAACGCCGCCGGCTGCGCCGCGACCTGCACGACGGCCTGGGTCAATCGCTCAGCGGCATGGCCATGTCGCTCAACGCGGCCCGGATCACCATGCGCCACTCCCCCGACCAGGCCGAACGGCTGCTGGCGCGGCTGCGCGAGGGGATGGACGAGGTGAGCGGCGACATTCGCCGCCTCGTCTACGGCCTGCGCCCGCCCGCACTCGACGAGCTGGGCCTGGCCGGGGCGATCGCCGACCTGCTGGACGAGCCGCCGCCCGGCCTCGCCGAGCAGGCCGAGCTGGGCGAGCTGCCCGCGGCCGTCGAGGTGGCCGCCTACCGGATCGCCCAGGAGGCCATCACCAACGCGCGCAAGCACTCGGGCGCGACGCGTATCGTGGCCACGCTGGAGCGGGAGGGCGGAATGTTGCGGATCACCGTTCAGGACGACGGCTGCGGCCTGCCACGACACCTTCGCGCCGGCATCGGGCTCGGCTCGATGCGCGAGCGCGCGGCCGAACTCGGCGGCGCCTGCACGGTCCGCCCGGCACAGGGAGGCGGCACGCTTGTCAGCGCCGTGCTACCAGTATGAAAGTGGCGGATCTACGCTTACTGATGCCATGTTGACCTTTCACACGCTCGGACCGTTCCAGGTCTGCATCGACGCGGAACCGCTTGACCTGGGCGGACTCCGCCAGATGGCGGTTCTGGCCCGCCTTCTGGTCGCCCGGGGCCGAGCTGTGCCCGTCACCACGCTCATCGACGAGCTCTGGCCGGGCACCCCGCCCGCCCAGGCCCTGTCGACCATCCAGGGGTACGTCTCCCGGCTGCGCCGCTCGCTGGAGCCGGCCCGTGCCCCCCGCGAGGAGGCCTCGGTCCTGGTGACCGCGCCGCCCGGTTACGGCCTGCGCGCCACGACCGAGCAGGTCGACTCCTGGCGGTTCGAGACCGTCGTGCTCCAGGCCGGGGGCGATCCCGGCCAGGTGTGGGACGAGATCGACGCCGCCCTCCACCTGTGGCGCGGGCCCGCGCTGGCCGAGTTCGCCGACCTGCCGTGGGCCATCACGGAGGCCGGCCGGCTGGAGGAGCTGCGCCTGGTCGCGGTCGAGCGCCGCGCCGACGCCGGGATCCTGCTCGGCAAGGCGACCGCGCTCGTGCCCGACCTGGAGGCGCACGCGTTCGCGCACCCGCTGCGCGAGGAGGCCTGGCGGCTGCTGGCGCTGGCCCTCTACCGCACCGGCCGCCAGGGCGACGCCCTGGCCGCGCTCCGCCGTGCCCGCGCGGCCTGGCGGGACGAGCTGGGCCTCGACCTGTCGGCCGCACTCCAGCGGCTGGAGAGCGACATGCTCGCCCAGCGCCTCGACCCCGAACCGGCCCCCACCGCGCCGGTCGCGGTGAGCACGCCCGGGCCTGCCACCCGGAGCCTGCGGGTGCTGGTCACCGACGACCAGGCGCTGGTGCGCACCGGCATGCGGGTCGTGCTGGACTCCGAGCCGGGCCTGGAGTTCGCCGGCGAGGCCAGCGACGGCGAGCAGGCCATCGCCGCGGTCGCCGAGCTGCGGCCGGACCTGGTGCTGCTCGACATCCAGATGCCGCGGCTCGACGGGCTGACCGCCGCGCGGCGCATCCTGGCCCAGCCGGACCCGCCGAAGGTGATCATGATGACCACGTTCGGCACCGACGACAACCTCTACGCCGCGCTGCGGGCCGGGGTCAGCGGGTTCATCCTGAAGACCTCGCCGCCCGAGCAGCTCATCGCCGCCCTGCGGGCCGCCGCGGCGGGCGACGCGCTGATCGACCCCGCGGTCACCACCCGGCTCATCGCCTCCTTCGCCGGGCGGTCCGACCCGGCCGCTCCCCCGGCGCTGGCCGGCGTGACCGACGACCAGCTCGACCTGCTGCGGCTCATCGCGCGGGGGCTGACCAACAAGCAGATCGCGCTCACCCTCCACCTGGACGAGCCCGCGGTGGGCGCGGCCATCTCGGGGCTGCTGGAGCGGCTCGGCCTGATCGACCGGGCGCAGCTCGTCGTGCTCGCCTACGAGTCGGGGCTGGTGAGACCGGCGCGATGACGGGTGCTCGCTTACGGGTCCGGGCCGGTGAGACCGGCGCGATGACGGGTGCCCTCTGATGGTGCGGACGCCGGTCGCGGCCGGGCTGGCGGTGCTGTCCGCCGTGCTGGCCGTCGGCGGGCTGGTGCTGGGCCTCAGCCTGCCCGAGCCGTGGCAACCGGCCCGCGCGCAGCAGGGCGTCGTGGTGCTGCCGGACTTCGCCGCCGCCCTCGTCCTGCCGGCCATCGGCGCCTTCATCGTCAGCCGCCAGCCCCGCCACGGGCTGGCGTGGCTGGCCATCGCCGGCGGGCTGGCCTGCGGCCTGCGCGGGGCGGGCGCCTCGGCCATGGCCTTCGCCGCCTCGATGGGCGAGCTGACCGCCGCCGGCTGCCTGCGCTGGGTCTCGCACACCGGCTGGGCCGCGGGCGGCATGCTGCTGGCCGTCATCTTCCCGCTCTACCTGCCCGACGGCCGGCTGCCGTCCAGGCGCTGGCGGCCCGTCGTGGTGATCGCCACCGTGCTGGTGACGCTGGAGATCGTGCGCGGCATCGTCCGCCCGGACCCGCCGCTGGCGGGCTACCCGTGGCCGGTGGTCATCCCCAACCCGCTCGGCTGGGACGCGCTGGCCGGCCTCGGCCCGGCGCTCAACCGCACCTACTACGTGTCCGTCCAGATCCTGCTGCTGGTCAGCCTCCTCGGCATGGCCCTGCGCGCCCGGCGCGGCAACGCCGTGGTGCGGCGGCAGATCGCCTGGCCGCTCACCGGCTTCGCGCTCTACGTGGCCGGCATGCTCGCCGGGCCCGACTTCTCCGTGCCCGCGGTGCTAGGCGTCTTCCTCACCGCGCTCGGCATCTGCTTCTCGGTGCTGCGCTACCGATTGTTCGACCTCGACGTCATCGTCAGCCGCGCGCTGGTCGGCGCGGGCATCGCCGCCGTGGTCGGCACCGTCTACCTCGCCGTCTCCGGCGCGGTCGGCCTGGCCGTCTCCGGCTACGACCGGCAGGCCGGGCTGGCCGCCGCCCTCGTCGCCGGGGCCTTCTTCCATCCGCTGCGCACGCGGCTGCGCCGCCTGGTCGACCAGCACATGTACGGCAGGCACGGCGACCCACGGCACCTGGCCGAGCGCCTGTCGGCCGAGGCGGGCAGCACCGACCCGGCCCGGGCGCTGACCACGATGGCCGAGATCACCATGGACGGCCTCGGCGTCGCCGGCCTCGCCGTCGAGGTGCGCGACACCCGCCGGACCGAGCTGGGCCGGCTCGGGCCCCGACCTCGTGAACTGCCGCTCGTCTGGCACAACGACCTGGCCGGCACCCTCCTGCTGGGGCCGCCCGGCGAACGCCGCTTCTCCCGCGAGCACACCGACCGGCTGATCGCGGCGGCGCTGCCGTACCTCGCGGACGTGGCGCACGCGATCGGCGTCTCGGAGGACCTGCAGCGTACCCGGGAGCAGATCATGGCCGCCCGCGAGGAGGAACGGCGGCGGCTGCGGCGAGACCTCGACCACGGGCTCGGCCAGGCGCTGGCCGGGATGGCCCAGTCGCTGAACCAGGTGCGCACCAGCCTGCACAGCGCGCCCTCCTCCGCCGAGCAGCTCCTCGGCGACCTGCGCGAGGGCATGGACGGGGTGGCCCAGGAGGTGCGGGAGCTGGTGTACGGGCTGCGTCCGCCCACGCTGGAGAGCCTCGGGCTGGAGGGCGCGGTCCGCGCGCTGGCCGGGAGCGAGGCCCGGGTGAGCGTGCGCGGCTCGCTCACCGGGCTGCCGGTCGCGCTGGAGGGCGCGGCCTACCGGATCGTCCGCGAGGCTCTCGCCGACCTGCGCCGCCACGCCCGGGGGCACGACGTGCGGATCCTGCTCGACGCGGGCGCCGAGGCGCTCGTCGTCCGGGTGGAGGACGACGGGCCGTGGGCGGCCGGGTCGCTGGGGAGCGGCCTGGAGGCGATGCGGGAGCGTGCTGCCGAGGTGGGCGGGACGTGTGTCGCGCTTCCCCGTCCGGGCGGCGGGACCAGGGTCGAAGCGGCCCTCCCCTGGTTATCGTCAATGTGACGATAGGTGTTAGGCTTGATCCATGGGACAGCTCCGCATCGCCCTGGCACAGACCAACCCGGTCGTCGGCGACTTCGCCGCGAACACGGCCAAACTGCTCGACTACACGCGTGAGGCCGCCGCGCGCGGCGCGCACCTGGCCGTCTTCACGGAGATGTTCCTCACCGGATACCCCGTCGAGGACCTGGTGCTGCGCACCTCCTTCGTGGAGGCCTCCATCGCCGCCCTCGACTCGGCCGCCGCCGCGCTGGCCGAGGCCGGGCTCGGCGGGCTGCCCGTCCTGGTCGGCTACGTCGACCGCGCCGGGCTCGCGCCCCGGGTCGGCCAGCCCAAGGGGGCGCCGCTCGACGCCGCCGCGCTCCTCTACGAGGGACGGGTCGTCACCCGGACGGCGAAGCACCACCTGCCCAACTACGGGGTCTTCGACGAGTACCGCTACTTCGTCCGCGGGGACCGGCTGCCGATCTTCCGGCTGCACGGCGTGGACGTGGCGGTCGCGGTGTGCGAGGACCTCTGGCAGGAGGGCGGGCCGGTCGCCGTCGTTGGGCAGGCGGGGGCGGGGCTGCTGGTGGTGCCGAACGCCTCGCCGTACGAGCGGGAGAAGGACGACGCGCGCCTGGAGCTGGTGGCCCGGCGCGCCCGCGAGGCCGGGTGCGCCCTGGCCTACGTCAACCAGGTCGGCGGCCAGGACGAGCTGGTCTTCGACGGCGACTCGCTGGTCGTCTCCGCCGAAGGCGAGGTGCTCGCCCGGGGCGCGCAGTTCCAGGAGGACCTGCTCGTCGTGGACCTCGACCTGCCGCTGGCCACCGCGCCCTTCGGGCAGGCCGCCCACGACGCCGGGGACGGCACGACGATCACCGTCGACCGGTTCGAGCTGTCGGCCGAGCCGGTGGCGCCCTACCCGGCCGAGCCGCCGGTCATCGCGCCCCGGCTGGACGACGTGGGCGAGGTCTACGCCGCCCTGGTGCTCGGCGTGCGCGACTACGTCGCCAAGAACGGCTTCGAATCGGTCATCCTGGGGCTGTCCGGTGGCATCGACTCGGCGCTCACCGCGACCATCGCCGCCGACGCCATCGGCCCCTCCCGCGTGGACGTCGTCCTCATGCCCTCGCGCTACTCCTCCGACCACTCCATCGGCGACGCCGAGGAGCTCGTGCGGCGGCAGGGGCTCAACTCGCGGGTCGTGCCGATCGCCGAGATCGTCACCGCCTTCGAGAAGGAGATCGACATCTCCGGCCTGGCGGCGGAGAACCTCCAGGCGCGGGTGCGCGGCATGCTCCTGATGAGCCTGTCCAACCAGCACGGCCACCTGGTGCTGACCACCGGCAACAAGAGCGAGCTGGCCACCGGCTACTCGACCCTCTACGGCGACTCGGCCGGCGGTTACGCGCCGATCAAGGACGTGCCGAAGACGATGGTCTGGGCGTTGTCCCGCTGGCGGAACGAGCACTCCTACCCGTGGTTCCTCCTCGACGCGGCGACGCCCATCCCGGAGAACTCCATCACCAAGGAGCCCAGCGCCGAGCTGCGGCCCGACCAGCGCGACACCGACTCCCTGCCGCCCTACGAGGTGCTGGACCGGCTCCTGGACGACTACGTGGAGAAGGACATGGGCTCGGCCGAGCTCGTCGCGGCCGGGCACGACGCCGCGCTGGTCGCGCGGGTGATCCGCCTGGTGGACCTCGCCGAGTACAAGCGGCGGCAGTATCCGCCGGGCCCGAAGATCACGCCCAAGAACTTCGGCCGGGACCGCCGCCTGCCCATCACCAACCGCTGGCGCGAGACGCTCTGACCCGGCCGCGAGGAGTCTGCGCCGCGCCTCAGGCCGGGGGCAGTCCGGCCGCCGTTCTGGCCGCCTGCTCCAGCCTGGCGTGGTAGACCTGCCACCAGGCCTGGTCGCCCTCGACCAGGTTGTCGTTGCCCTGGACGAGCCCGGCCGACCCGTCGAGGGTCTCGCGCAGGATGTCGGCCTGGCCGGCGTGCCGGTTGAGCTCCGCGACCAGGTGCACCAGGATCTGGTGGAGGCTGACCTCGCGGCGCGCCTCCCCCCACCAGGGCACCGTCCCGCGCGAGTCGAGCTCCAGCGCCTCGACGGTCGCCGCCGCGTGCTCGCGCACCCGCCGGTAGAGGTCGAGGATCTCCTCCCGCGACTCCTCCTCCGTGGCCCACATGTCCGCGTTGGGCTCGGCGTCCCCGAGCATCCACGGCCGGGTGTCGGGGAACGGCCGGTCGAACACCAGCCCCAGGTAGCCGGCTTCCACCGAGGCCACGTGTTTCACCAGGCCCAGCAGGTTGGTGCCGGTCGGGGTCAGCGGGCGGCGGACGTCGTACTCCGGCAGCCCGTCGAGCTTCCAGAGCAGCGCGTCACGGACGCTGTCGAGGTAGCGGAGGAGGGTGGCCTTGGGGTCGGGGAGGGTCATGCGCAGCCTTTCGTCAGGTGCGGGAAGTCTACGAAGGCCCACCGACAGTTCCCTCCGCCCGCCCGGGGGTCAGGCCAGGCGGCGGGCGAGGTAGGAGCGCAACATCTCCTTGGTCTCCTCGACCATCTCCGGGTCGGCGTGATGGGTGCGCAGCAGGGCGTCGGCGGTCTCGACGGCCAGGAGCAGCGCGCGGCGGGCCCGGGGCGCCGGGGTGACGCCGAGCAGCGCGGCGAGCGCGTCGGCGACCTCCGCGTTGGCCCCGAAGTCGAGCACCGCGAAGCCGGGCACGGTGGCCTTCATGTCGAGGTACTCGTCCACGACGAGGTCCACGACCTGCGCCCAGGACAGGCCCGGCGGCTCCCGGCCGGCGAGGCGGGCGGCGAGGCGGGCGGCGATCCGGCCGAGGAAGGAGTCGAGGTTGCGCCGGGCCAGGGCGTCGGCCAGAGCGCGTTTGTCCTGGAAGAAGCGGTAGATGGAGCCGATCGGCAACCCGGTGCGGGCGGCGACGGCCCGGGTGCTGAGCGCGTCGTACCCGCCCTCGTCCAGCAGGGCGGCGGCCACATCGAGCATCTGGTTGACACGCTCGACGCTGCGCTGCTGGAGCGGGGCGCGCCTCATGCGGCGAACAGCAGGGTCAGGCCGCCCAGGGTGTAGCTGAGCATGAGCACGAACAGCGGGATCTGACCGGCGACCGCGCGCTCGGGGCGCAGCAGGCGGACCGAGCGGTCGTGCGCGGCCACGACTCCCAGGACGTGCCCGACGATGATCGCGGAGACCTGGACCGTGGCGATGACCGCCGGAGACACGATCTCCTGGTCCACGGTGGCGCCGTCCAGGCCGAGGGCGAGGATGGCGGCCCGTTGCCCCTCGATGACCAGCAGCGAGAAGTAGTGCGCGACGAGGTAGCCGATGGCGACCGGGACCAGCGAGTGCGCGAAGCGGGCGGGCAGGTCGCGGGCGCCGCCGATGGCCGCGGCCAGCCGCAGGCAGGCGGCGTAGAGCAGCGCGACCAGGACGATCGCGGTGAGGAGGCCCAGGGTGCCGGTGCCGACGCGGCCGAGCGGGGCCGACTGCAGCGTCTGCACCCAGACCGGAGCGGTGGAGAAGCCGTCGTAGCCGGTGCTGCCGAGCAGCACGCAGACGGTGGCGACCAGGCCGGGGGCCGGGGCGAGGGCGTCGAGTCCGTTGAAGGGGCTGCGCAGCACCCACCGGCCGTCGCCGCGCCGGCCCAGCGGGGACAGGTGGCCGATGAGCGTGGAGTAGACCTCGAACGGGTCGCCGCGCTCCAGCCAGGCGTGGCCGTGGCGCAGGGTGCCGGCCAGTTGGGCCAGGCCGTACCCCACCAGGAAGACCAGCAGGGTCGGCGGCGCGGCGGGCTCCGGCGCGACCAGTTCCATCCAGGTGAAGGCGAACAGGCCCGCGGCGGCGGGCCAGTAGCCGAGCCGGGCGGGCAGGGGGCGGCGGGCGGTGTCCGGGAGCAGGCGGAAGGGGTTGAGCGTCCGCCAGACCGGGCCGAGGAGCATCGAAGCGGGCACCAGGCCGACCCAGAACACCACGTAGATCAGGTACGGCGCGGCATTGTCCTCGGCCGGACCGGCGATCAGCCAGGCCGCGGTGTAGAGCAGTGCGGCGAGGGTGAGCAGGCGCAGGCCGCGCACCAGCCACGGCAGCGGCCGCACCGGCAGCACACGGCCCGCCAGCTCGCCCCGGAAGCGCGAGTCGGCCCACAGCAGGCCGAGCGCGAGGAAGGAGATCACCAGCGCGGCGAAGGCCCCGGCGTAGGCGTAGAACAGCGGGATCGGCAGGTCGCTGCGGCTGCCGACCCCGTGCGCCAGCACCCCGTCGACGACGCTCACCGGAGCCTCGCCCAGCTCGCGTGCCGGCCAACCGGGGCTCCCCGGCTCATGTGACGGCCACCTGCGTCGGGACCCGGCCGCTCCCCGCTCACTTGACGGCCACCTGCGTCAGGACCAGGCCGCTTCCGTGGGTCTCGACCTCGAAGACCCCCGTCATGTTCGCGGTGAAGCGCAACGTGACCGGCACGCCGGGGGTGACGGCGGCCTCCACGTCGTAGCCGTGCACGTGCACGGTGTCGGCCACGTCGCTGGTGACGGTGAGGCTGACCGAACCGCCCTTGGCCACCTCCAGCCACCCGGGCGGCGGCGACACCCGGCCGCCCTTGATCACGATGTCCGCGTGCCGCTCCCCGGGAGGCACGCCGGCCGCGCCGGTGACCACCTCGTGGCTGGTCCCGGGCCGGTGGTGCGTCTCGGCGAGCGTCCCACACCCAGCCACCAACACCGCACCCACCAGCACCGCGCCCTTCAGCACCGGGACCCCCGCCGGAACAAGCCCCCGCGCCGCCGGTCTCACGCGGCCACCTCCCGGACCGGTTCGGCCGGCTCGGCGGTACGGCGAGGCCGCGGCGCGAGAACCACGACCGCCCACAACACCCAGACCCCGGTCAGCAGCCCCCGGATCCACCCCGGCCCCAGCGGCAGGAACGGCAGGAGGTGCACGCCACGGTCGAAGGCGTCGGCGAAGCACAGCACCCCGAGCACGACGGTGAACCAGCCGAACACCGGCCGCGCCCGGCGCGACTCCCAGCCGAGCCCGGTCAGCCACATCCCCATCCCCACCAGCGCGACCGCGGTCAGCCAGACCGATCCGGCCGCCGCCGCCCACACGTCGAGCGCCAGCCCGGCCAGCCCGGCGGCCGTGGCCACGCCGAGGAAGAGCCCGTCCACGCCGCGGCGGAGCCGTACCCAGAACAACACCGCGAGCAGCCCCAGCACCACGGAGCCGCCGAGCGCGAGCTGCGCCTCGACCTTGCCGAGCGCCCGGGCGCCGAACCAGTCGCACCCGGCCGGGAGCCGGACGTCCTGGGCGCTGAAGTCGGCGCAGAGGTAGAGCTTGAGCACCTTGATCGGCTCGGCGACCAGCCGGGCGGCGCCGCCGGACAGCTCGGGCGCCTTGGCGGCGCAGACCGGGAGCACGGCCGGGTCGGAGCGGCCGGTGTCGCCCTGCCAGCAGTTGCCGGTGCCCTGCCCGTCCCACCAGACGTCCAGGCCGTTGCCCTCGAAGCGGTTGGCCTCGTAGCGGTTGAAGTTGGAGGTGTCGGCCTGTTTGGCCAGCGCCTCCTCGCCGCGGATGAAGGCGGGCACGCCGAAGAGCTGGAAGGCGGCCCGGTCGTGGCCGGTGATCTGGTTGCCGCGGAAGACGTTGTAGTTGCCGCCGGCGACCAGGATGCCGGTGCCGGGCGGGACGCCGACCTGCGGGCAGACCACGCCGTTCTCGTAGCCGCGCTCGGCCGGGGGCTTCTTGCAGGTGCCGTCGCGCAGGTAGCGGTAGTAGTCCTCGTTGTTGTCGTAGATCTTGTTGTTCTCGAACTTGGCGTGGTTCTGCGGCAGGCCGGGGTGGTCGGGCCAGAGCGAGTCCATCGTGGCGCCGACCATGTTGTTGTAGAACTCGTTGTCGTGCACCCACATGCTGTCGCCGGCGGTGCCGGAGTAGCCGAGCGCGTTGTGGTGCGACTTGCAGCGGGTGATCTCGATGGCGTAGCGCGGGACCTCGTGGCCCCGGCCGTCGTTGAGGTTGGAGGCGCTGCCGGGGTAGAGGCCGCCGTCGCCGTTGCCGTAGGCCTCGCAGTCGGTGTAGAGGCCGTGGTCGCTGGCGAAGGTGAGGAAGCCGTACTCGTCGGTCCAGCGGCCGAGCACCCGGTCGATGACGAAGCCGTCGGTCTCCAGGATGTAGACGCCGTTGAAGGTGGTGCGCTGGGCGGTGAAGTTGCGGAAGTAGATGCCGTCGGCCCGGTCCGCGCGGATCGCGTTGAGCTTGCGGTACTCCGCGTCGATGACGACGTCCTTGGGGTCGGCGCCCGTGCCCTCGATCTGCAGGTCCTTCTTGCCGAGGATGGCGACGAGGTTCTGGTTGTGCGGGCACTGCTGCTGTTGCTCGAAGCTGAGGATCTGGTAGCCCCAGCTTGACCAGCGGGCGGGGAGCGCGGCGCAGGCTCCGGTGGGGGCGGCCTGACCGGGTTCTTCACGGTAGAGGCCGGGGAGGATCGCGATGGTCATGCCCGGGCGGTCGACCTTGTCGACGGCTTCCTGGAGGTGCCGGGATCCGGATTGCTGACATTTCTCGAAAAGGCCGATATTTCGGGCTTTGAGGTCGGCGGGGAAGGCGGCGATGCGGCGGTCGAAGTCGGATTTGTCGCTCTTGCAGACGAGGAGGTCGGGTTCGGCGTCCGCCCGGTAGGCCGGGACCTTCCCCGATCCGTCGGGGATGGTGACCTTGCGTTCCTCGTGGGCGAAGGCGGCACCGGCGGGTAACAGCAGGCCTAAGGTGAGCGCGAGGAGGGTCAGTAACCTGCGCGAGGGGGGCATGGCGGCGAGATTAGAGCATTGTTCACCTTCTGCCTAGGCCCAGCGCCCGGGACTGCCCAGGCCCAGCGCACGGAGCCTGTTCGGGCCCTGTGTCCGGGGATGCGAAAGGCCCGCCGCAGGGTGCGACGGGCCGCTTGCCGTACATGACCTGAGTCAGGGAGCGAGGCCCCGCAGGGCCAGGTCGACCACGCGCTCGGCCAGGTCGTCCGGCAGGACCTCGCCGTGCGCCGCCCACTTGCTGTGGATCACCATGGCCCCGGTGAGCGCGGTCATCGCGAGCTGCACGTCGAGGTCGGCCCGCAGCTCGCCGGTCCGCTTGCCCCGCTCCAGCACCTCGCGGACCGCCCGCTGCCGCGGCTCGATGGCGATCCGCCGGAAGCGCTCGAACAGGTGCGGGTAGCGGTCGGACTCGCCCATCGCGATGTTCATGACGCACCGCGTCCGGGTCGAGCCCGCCTCGCTGCGCATCGTCTCCAGCATCGTGACGAGGTCCTCGCGGACCGAGACCCCGGCCAGCTCGGGGACGGGCGCCTTGAGCGCGGCGAGCGCGTCGACGACCAGGTCCTCCTTGTTGGACCACCGCCGGTAGATGGTGGTCTTGCCCACACCGGCCCGGGCCGCGATCGCCTCGATCGACAGCTCGGAGACGCCGACCCCCTCGCCGATCAGGTCGAGGGTGGCCTCGATGATGGCCTTCTCGGCCTTCTCGCTGCGCGGACGGCCCGCGGGCCGGGCCGCCGTGGTCTCAGTCCTGTTCATCGCGGCCTCACACTACCGCTGGTTCCTTGCTTTCCCGCAGATCCGGTACGGCAGGCGCCTTCCCGGGCATCCAGCGCGCGACCACGACCACGCCCACCAGGGTGATCGCCGCGGAGACCAGGGTGGTGACGTGCATGCCGTGGATGAAGGCGTCGAACGCGGGATCGATCAGCGCCTTGCCCTGCGGGCCCGCCGAGGCGACGACGCCCATGGTGCCGGTCAGGCCCTCACCGGCGGCGTGCCTGGCCGCTTCGGGCAGCCCGGCCAGCGCGGGCTCGATCTCGCCGCGGTAGATCGCCGACAGGACCGAGCCGAGCACGGCCACGCCGAGCGCGCCGGCGACCTGGCGGACGGTGTTGCTCATGGCCGAGCCGACGCCCGCCTTCTCGCGGGGCAGCGCCTCCATGATCGCGGTGGTCGCGGGCGGCATGATGTTGGCCATCGCCGCGCCCTGGATGAAGAAGACGACCTCCATCAGCAGCACGGGCGTGTCCCGGTCGAACAGCGCGTAGGTCAGCAGCGCGCCGGTCACGACCAGCAGGCTGACGGTCGAGGTGAGCTTGGCGCCGAAGCGCTCGTTCACCCGCTGGCTGAGCGGGGCGAAGATGAGCTGCGCGGCGGCGAACGGGATCATCAGCGCGCCCGCCTGGATCGGGCTGAACCCCTTGACGATCTGGATGTAGAACGTCAGGAAGAACATCCCGCCCATCATCGCGAAGAAGACGATGCCCATCATGCCGATGGCGGTGGAGAAGCGGACGTTGCCGAAGTTGCTCACGTCGAACATGGGGTTGGCGACGCGCCGCTCCCACCAGATGAACACGCCCAGGATCACCACGCCGCCCAGCAGCGGCAGGAGCACCTGGACCTCGGCGAGGGTGGCCAGCTCGCCGGCGCGAATGATGCCGTAGGTCAGCGCGACCAGGCCGAGGATGGACAGCACCACGCCCACGAGGTCGAGCCGGGCCGGCTTGGGGTCGCGCGACTCGGGCACCAGGGTGGCGATGAGCACCATGCTGATCAGCACGATCGGCACGTTGATCAGGAAGACCGAGCCCCACCAGAAGTGCTCGATCAGGAAACCGCCGGTGATCGGGCCGATGGCGACCGCGAGGCCGACGCCGCCGGCCCAGATGCCGATGGCCTTGCCGCGTTCCTTGGCCGGGAAGACGTTCGAGATGATCGCCAGCGTGGCCGGCATGATCGCCGCACCGCCGATGCCCATCGCGGCCCGCGCCAGGATCAGTTGCATCGGGTCCTGGGAGTAGGCGCTGGCCAGCGAGGCCAGGCCGAACAGCAACATGCCGATGAACAACATCCGCTTGCGGCCGGTCCGGTCACCGATCACCCCGAAGGTGAACAGCAGGCCGGCGAAGACCAGCGTGTAGGAGTTGATCGCCCATTCCAGCTCGGCCTGGGTGGCGCCCAGGCCTTCGACAGGATCGGAGATCGTTTTCATCGCGACGTTCAGGATGGTGTTGTCCAGGACGACGGCCAGGAGGCTGAAGACCAGGACGCCAAGGATGGTCCAGCGCTTTGGATGCCCGGCTTCGGCATCTCGGAGATCGGACATGACGGCCCCTTATTTCGATACGATTGAGTTTCGCAACGCCACCGTATCGCGAGCCATTCCGATACGCAACGGTTTCGTTTCGTAAACTCGGCTCTGACTTCCGGTCAGCCGGCTCCGGTCAGATCGGTTCCGGGCAGATCGCTTCCGGGCAGATCGCTTCCGGGCAGATCGGTTCCGGGGCAGATTGTCGGGGGCGCTGGCTAGCCTGACCCGATGCGCGAAACCACCCACGAACTCGCCGAGCTCCAGACCCTGCTCGACGCCTCCCTCACCGGCTCCACCGCCCACCTGCGCTCGATCATCAACGGGGAGCGCGCCCTCTCCGCCGAGCAGCTCACCCGGGTGCTCACCGGCATGTGCACCCTCGCCCTGTCGACCGTGACCGCGAAGGGCGAGCCGCGCATCAGCGGCGTGGACGGGCACTTCCTGCACGGCAAGTGGATCTTCGGTACGGCCCGCAGCGCCGCCAAGGCCCGCCACCTCGCCGCCCGCCCCGCCGCCAGCGTCGCCCACCTGCGGGGCGACGACCTCGGCGTCTTCACCCACGGCACCGTCGAGACCCTCAACCCGCAGGACGGCCCGCCGGCCGCCGACTGGCCCGACGTGCTGGCCTACCTCAAGGACTTCTACGGCGGCGACGCCTTCGACTGGGACCAGGACATCGTCTACTACCGGCTCCAGCCGCACTGGATGACCGCCTACGCCCCGGATGTGGCGAAGCTCCTGTAAACGGCACATCGCCCGGGCTATACTCGCAGCGGAGTATTCCGCTGCGAGGAGATCTCATGCCCGTCCGCCGCAAGGTCGGCAACCTGCTCGGCCTGGCCGTGCTGACCGTCCTCGTCGACCGGCCGATGCACCCCTACGAGATGGCCACCGTGATCCGGGCCCGGGGCAAGGACCAGGACATGGAGATCAAGTGGGGCTCCCTGTACCGGGTGGTGCAGAACCTGGAGCGGCACGGCTTCGTCGAGGCGGCGGGCAGCGAGCGGGCCGGGGCCCGTCCCGAGCGCACCGTCTACCGCCTCACCCCCACGGGACGGGCCGAGCTGGAGGACTGGGCCCGGGACCTGGTCGCCGTCCCCGAGCCGGAGCATCCCCGTTTCGAGGCTGGGCTGTCGGTGCTCGCCATCCTCGACCCGGACGAGGCCGCCGGCCTGCTGCGGGCCCGGGCCGCCCTGGTCGAGCGGCGGCTCGCCGCCCAGCGGGCCGAACTCGCGCACGACCGGGGAGAGACGCCGCGGCTGTTCCTGCTGGAGCGGGAGTACGACCTCGCCGTCGGGCAGGCCGAGCTCGACTGGACCCGCGCGCTCCTGGCCGAACTCCTCGACGGCACCTTCCCCGACCTGCCCCTGTGGCGCTCCCTCCACCCGCCACCCAGCCCCCCTCATCCAGGAGGACGCGATGGTCGTCACCGGTGAAACCGCCCTCTCCCCCGACGGCACCCCGATCGCTTTCACCCGCCTGGGCAAAGGCCCCGGGCTCGTGCTCGTCCACGGCGGGATGGAGCACGCCGCCAGCCACCTCCAGCTCGCCGAGGCGTTGTCCGGCCGGTTCACCGTCACCCTCTACGACCGGCGCGGCCGGGGCACGAGCGGCCCGTACGGCGGGGCGTACACGATGGCCAAGGAGGTGGCCGACCTGGGCGCGCTCCTGGCGGCGACCGAGACGGAGCAGGTGTTCGGCGTCAGCTCCGGAGCGTTGATCGCGCTGGAGGCGGCCCTGGCTCTGCCCGCCGTACGCCGGGTGGTGGCCTACGAGCCGCCGCTGCTCGTCGAGGAGCCCTTCGAGCCCGCGTACATGGACCGATATGAGCGGCTGCTCGCCGCCGGGGACCTGGCCGGGGCGATGGTGACCGGGATGCAGGGTGCCGAGATGGGGCCGCCCCTGCTGAACCGGCTGCCCGGCTGGCTGCTCAGGCCCATGGTGCGGCTGGCCATCCGCCAGGAGGACCGCCGGGCCGGGGCGTACGCCTTCACCATGCGGCAGGCTGCTCCCACCCTGGCGCGGGACTTCCAGCTCGTCCGGGAGGTGGCCGGGCGGGTGGACCGGTATGGGGATGTGGAGGCGGACGTCCTCCTGCTCGGCGGCGACCGTAGCCCGCGCTACCTCAAGGCGGCCTTGGACGCTCTGGAGGCCGTCCTTCCCCGGGTGCGCCGGGTCGTCTTCCCGGGGCTCGGCCATGGCGGCTCCGGCAACACCGACCGCGGTGGCGCCCCCCGCACGGTCGCCGCCACCATCACCCCTTTCCTGCACGCCTAGCTCCCGCCGACTCACGGTCTCGGTGGCCCACCCCGGGCCCCCCTACCTCCCGGCCCGCCCCAGCTCCTCGGGGTCGGTGGGCTGGAACTGGGGGTCCTCCAGGGTTGCCTGGCCCCCGTTCCCAGAGTCCCCCAAGCCGACGGCCGGGGTCAGGTGGTGAGGTTGGCCACCGGCGGCTGGTCGGGTTCCGTCGTCGACGGCTCGGCGGGCTGGTCGGGGGTGGCGAGGGCGTCCTGGGGGCGGCGGCGCCAGAAGGGGAGGGCCAGGGCCACCATGCCGACGCCGACCAGGCCGGCCACCAGGAAGGCCCAAGGAGGTCCGGCGCCGTCGATGATGGCGCCGGCGATGGGGGCGGAGGCGGCCCCGCCGATGAGCAGCGCGGTGCCGTGGAAGCCCATGGCCTCACCACGCGCCCCGGCGGGCACCCAGCGGCTGAGGACGTCGACGGTGGAGGACAGGGAGGGCGCGCAGAGAAGGCCGGCGGGCAGCAGGGCGAGGACGAGCAGGCGCCAGTCGCCGGCGAGCAGACCGACGGGCACGGTGAGCAGGCCCATCCCGGCGATGAGCACGAGCGGCGAGAAGCCGCGCGGCAACATGCCGTAGACGAACCCGCCGACCAGCGAGTAGACGCACCAGATGCCGATCGCGAGCCCCACCCAGGCCTCGGCGCCGGCCGTGTTCATCGTGGCGACCAGCGACAGCTCGGTGGCGGTGAGCACGAAGGTGGCCGCCATCGTGGTGCCGAGCAGCGCGAAGAAGCCCGGCGTGAACCAGGTCCTGCGGCTGACCTTGGCCTGCGGCTGGCGCAGTTCCTCGGCCGAGCGGACCGGCGGGTCGAGCAGGAGCAGCCCCACGCCCGCGCCGGTGAGGCCGACGGCGATGAGGGCGAAGGTCCAGGTGCTGCCCAGCGCGATGATGCCGGCGACGGACAGGGCGGGGCCGGTCATGTAGGACAGCTCGACGAACATGGAGTCGATGGAGAAGGCCACCCGCCGCTGCTCGACCGGGACCATCGCGGCCAGGCTCTGCCGTACGGCGCTGAAGACGGGCAGCGCCAGCAGCCCGGCCACGGCGGCGGCGACGGCCAGCAGCCAGTACGGCATCGCCCACGCCGTGCTCCAGAACACAGCCTGCGCGATGGTGGTCACCAGCAGCACGGGGCGCAGGCCGTACCGGTCGACGAAGCGGCCGGACAGCGGGGAGCCGACGGCCATGCCGATGGTGCTCACCGCGGTCACCAGACCGGCGAGCGCGTAGCCCAAACCCATGCGGCCCATGCCCTGCTCGGCCACGTGCAGCGTGAGCGCCATGCCCGTCGCGGTCGAGGGGATGCGGGCGAGCAGCCCCACGAGCAGCAGGGTGCGGACGCCCGGCAGCCGAAGCAGACGCCGGTAAGGTTCGATAGCCATCTTGATTACTTACCTCCGCCTCTATTGTGGCGTGAGGCACCGACAGTTTCGCCACCGGATTACCTGTTCACCGCCGGGTGTTGAATCCTGTGCAGCGCATGCAATCATCAGAAACGTCCGGGTACGCCACAGGGGCGCCTCGAGACTCATCTGGAGGGATCGCTATGTCCTCTACCAGCCAGCCGACCACTCTCTATGGCGGCCAGGCGGGACGCAGGGTCACCGTACGCGACCTGGCCGCGGCCAAGGACCGCGGCGAGAAGTGGCCGATGGTGACCGCCTACGACGCGATGACGGCGCGGGTCTTCGACGAGGCCGGCATCCCGGTCATGCTCGTCGGCGACTCGGCGGCGATGGTCGTCTACGGCTACGACTCGACCCTGCCGGTCACCGTGGAGGACCTCCTCCCGCTGACCGCGGCGGTGGTGCGTGGCTCCAGCCGGGCGATGGTCGTCGCCGACCTGCCGTTCGGCTCCTACCAGTCCTCTCCCCAGCAGGCGCTCGAGACCGCGGCCCGGTTCATGAAGGAGTCGGGCGCCCACGCGGTCAAGCTCGAAGGCGGCCGGCGCGTGCTTCCCCAGGTGGAGGCGCTGGTCAGCGCGGGCATCCCGGTGATGGCGCACCTCGGGCTCACCCCGCAGTCGGTCAACGTCTTCGGCGGCTACCGCGTCCAGGGGCGCGGCCAGGCCGGTGACGAGCTCATGGCCGACGCCAAGGACCTGCAGCAGGCGGGCGCCTTCGCGGTCGTGCTGGAGTGCGTGCCGTCGGAGCTGGCGGAGAAGGTCACCACGTCGCTGGCGATCCCGACGATCGGCATCGGCGCCGGCCCGTCCACCGACGCGCAGGTGCTGGTGTGGCAGGACCTGATGGGCCTGACCCCGCACCCGGCCAAGTTCGTCAAGCAGTACTTCAACCTGCACGAGGCCATGGACCAGGCGGTGCGCTCCTTCGCCGACGAGGTCGTCGCCGGCGCCTTCCCCGCCCCGGAGCACAGCTACCGCTGACCCCGCCGGACGGTCAGGAGAGGGTGGCGGGGTCGGTGTTCGAGCCGCACACCACGACCGCCACCCGCTCCCCCGGCTCCGGCGTGTACGCGCCGGACAGCAACGCCGCGTAGGCGGTCGCGCCCGAGTGCTCGGCCGCGATCCGCTGCTCGGCCCAGAGGGTACGGCGGGCCGCCACGATCGCCTCGTCCGGCACCAGCACGCTCCGCGCTCCGGCCCGCACCAGCAGGTCGAAGGCGAGCCCGCCCAGCCGTGAGGCGCCCAGCGCGTCCGCCGCGACCCCGCTGACCGGCACCCGCACCGGTTCCCCCGCGGCGAGGGCGGCGTGGAAGGTGGGGATCAGCTCCGGTTCGACCGCCACGACCCGCGGCCCGCCGGCGCCCATGCCGAGGGCGATGCCGGCCGCGAAGCCGCCGCCGCCCACCGCGACCAGCACGGTGTCCACCGCCCCGAGCTGCTCGACGAGTTCGAGTCCCGTGGTCCCCTGCCCCGCGATCACCTCCGGCTGGTCGTAGGCGTGCACGGACAGCGCCCCGGTCTCGGCGGCCCGCTTGGCCGCGGCCTCGGCGGCCTCGGCGTAGACCGCCCCGGTCTGGGTGATCTCCGCCCCGAGCGCCCGCAGCCCGGCGACCTTCACCGGGCTGGTCACCTCGGGCACGAAGATCTCCGCCCGCACCCCGAGCACCCGGGCCGCGTAGGCCACCGCGAGGCCGTGGTTGCCGCCGCTGGCCGCGATCACGCCGGCCGGCGGCAGCTCGCCCGCCGAGATCATCCGGTTGAAGGCCCCGCGCACCTTGAACGAGCCCGACCGCTGCAGCAGCTCCAGCTTGAGGGCGAGGGTGGGCGACAGGTCGAGGACCGGCGTGCGCAGCACGTAGGGGGCGATGCGGGCGGCGGCCGCCCGGACGTCGTCGAGGGTGAGGGTGTTCACGTCATCCATTGTTCAGGACAGCGCCTGCTCGATGTCCGCCCACAGGTCGTCGGGGTGCTCGATGCCGACGGCGAGCCGTACCGTCCCCTCGGTGACGCCGGTGCGGGCCAGCTCGGCGGCGTTGAGGGCCCGGTGCGAGGTGCTCGCCGGGTGCAGGACGAGGGTCTCGACCCCGCCGAGCGAGGGCGCCAGGAGCGCCAGCCGGATGGAGGCCATGAAGGAGTCGGCGGCGGCCCGTCCGCCGGCGAGGTCGAAGGCCAGCACGCCGCCGAAGTCGGCCAGCACCTTGCGGGCGACCTCGTGGGAGCGGTGGTTCTCCAGCCCGGCCCAGTGCACGGCGCTGACCGCCGGGTGCGCGGCCAGGCGGGTGGCCAGGTGCCGGGCGTTGGCGCAGTGGCGTTCCATGCGCAGCGCGAGCGTCTGCATGCCGCGCAGGCTGAGCCAGGCGGCGAACGGGTCGGGGGTGGCGCCGAGTTCGATGGCGAAGTGCCAGACCTTGCCGTGCAGTTCCTCGTCGGCGAAGACCGCGATGCCGCCGACGACGTCGGCGTGGCCGGAGAGGTACTTGGTCACCGAGTGCAGCACGATGTCCGCGCCGAGCTCCAGCGGCCGGCACAGCAGCGGCGTGGCGAAGGTGTTGTCGACGACGGAGATCAGGCCGAGGTCGCGGGCGGCCGAGCACATCGCGGGCAGGTCGGCGACCTGGCCGACCGGGTTGGCGATGGTCTCCAGGTAGACCAGCTTGGTGGCCGGGGTGACCGCGGCGCGCAGGGCGGCCGGGTCGTCCTCGGGCACGTAGCTGACGGTGATGCCGAAGCGCGAGACCAGGTCGTTGATCATCGCGGCGGTCCCGCCGTACAGCGCCTCCTGGGCGATGAGGTGGTCGCCGGGCTGGAGCAGGCCGAGCAGCACGCAGTTGATCGCGCCCATGCCTGAGCCGGTGGCGATGGCCGCGGCGCCGCCTTCGAGGCCGGCGACCGCCTCCTCCAGGGCGCGGACGGTGGGGTTGGAGTAGCGCCCGTAGACGTAGGCGCCGCCCGGCCGGCCCATCTCCTCGGCGAAGGCGGCCGGGTCGTCGAAGACGAAGCCGGAGGTCTGGTAGATCGGCATCGAGATGGGGACGCTGCCGGTGACGGAGGGCTTGGGCAGGTGCACGGTCCGAGTCTCAGGTCGCATATCACCAGGATTGTCGGTTTCCGCGTGCGAGATGAGAGCCAATGCGGCAAAATTGGTCCATGAATGGGGCCAATCTTGACGACCTGGTCGAGCTGCTCGGCCGGTGGGGGTCCGGGCGCGGGCCGCTCTACCTGCTGCTCACCACCCGGCTGCGGGCCCTGATCGACGACGGCATGCTCGCGCCCGGCGTGCTGCTGCCGCCTGACCGGGTGCTGGCCGCCCGGCTGGCGGTCGGCCGCGGCACCGTGGTGGCCGCCTACGACCTGCTCCAGCAGGAGGGCCGGGTGATCCGCCGGCAGGGCAGCGGCACCCGGGTCGCCGAGCCGGCCGGCCCGCCGGCGAGCGAGCGGCCGCCGGGCGACGTGGTGCCCAACCCGCTGCTCATGCACATCCTCAACCCGCCGGACGGGGTGCAGTTGCTGACCTGCGCCGCGCCGGACGAGCCGCCGCCGCAACTCGCCGAGGCCTACCACGCCGCCGCCCGGCGGCTGTCCGGGCTGCGGCACGACCTCGGCTACCAGCCCGCCGGGCACCCGCTGCTGCGCGAGGCGGTCGCCGCCCGCTACCGAGCCCGCGGCCTGCCCACCACGGCCGAGGAGATCATCGTCACCACCGGCGCCCAGCAGGCGCTCACCCTGCTCACCGGGCTGCTGGTCAGCCCCGGCGACACCGTGCTCACCGAGTCGCCGACCTACCCGGGGGCCCTGGAGGTCTTCCGCCACGCCTCGGCCGTGATCCGCCCGGTCGCGACCGACCCGGTCTCCGGCTCCCTGGGCGCCGCCCTGCGCGAGCGGGCCGCCCTGCTCTACGTCGTGCCCACCGCCTCCAACCCGGCCGGCGGCGTGATGGACAACACCACCCGCCGCCACGTCGCCGACCTGGCCGCGCGGCACGGCGTGCCGGTGATCGACGACGAGGTCTGCGCCGAGCTGTGCTTCTCCGGCGAGGTGCCGCCGCCCCTGGCGCTGCACTCCCGGCAGGCGATCACCATCGCCTCGCTCAGCAAGGTCGTCTGGGGCGGCCTGCGCGTCGGCTGGGTGCGGGCGCCCGCTCCCCTGATCTCCCGCCTGGCGCGGCTGCGCGCCATCCACGACCTCGGCGGCGACACCGCCGGTCAGCTCGCCGCCGCCTGGCTGCTCGACCACCACGAGGAGGTACGGCAGGCCCGCATCGCCACCCTGCGCGCCCGGCACGACCACCTGACCGCCGAGCTGCGCACCAGGCTGCCCGGCTGGGAGTTCGAGCCCGCGCTCGGCGGCCAGACGCTGTGGGTGCGGCTGCCCAGGGGCGACGCCGACTCCTTCGCCCAGCTCGCGCTCCGGCACGGGGTGGCGGTCGCGCCGGGCCGCGCCTTCGACCCGCTGGGCGGGTTCGGCGACCGGCTGCGGCTGCACTTCCTGTTCGAGCCCGCCGAGCTCACCCGCGCGGTCGAGGCGCTGGCCGCGGCCTGGGACGCCTACGACGGCAGCCGCACCCGGGTGAGCGGCCACGCGCTCATCGTCTGACCCCGCGCGTCCCGGATCCGGGCCTGAAACCGGGGCCGCCGGGGAAGGACATCGGCATGGCCCCCACCTACGTGCTGCTGCACAGCCCCCTGCTCGGCCCCGCCTCCTGGGCGCCGGTCGCCGAACGCCTGCCGAGCGCCGTGGTGCCCGACCTGCGCGGCCTGGCGGCGCCGCCGTACTGGCGGGAGGCGGTGGAGACGGTCGCCGCGCAGGTCCCGGACGGGCCGCTGGTCCTGGTGCCGCACAGCAACGCCGGGGTGTTCACGCCCCTGCTGTGCCGGGCGCTGGAGGTCAGCCGGTGCGTCTTCGTCGACGCCCTGCTGCCGCCCGCCCACGGCGAGGCCTCGGCGGCGCAGGGCGAGCACCTGTCGTTCCTGCGCAAGCTGGCCGACGTCGACGGGCTGCTGCCGCGCTGGAGCGAGTGGTGGGTCGGCTCCGACGTGGCCGCGCTCTTCCCCGACCGCGAGACCTGCGAGCGGGTGCTCGCCGAGCAGCCGCGGCTGCCGCTGGCCTACTTCGAGGAGAACGTCCCGGTCGAGGCGGGCTGGGACGGCCTGCCGTGCGCCTATCTGTGGTACTGCGAGCCGTACGCGGAGGACGCCAAGCGGGCGGCGGCTCGCGGCTGGGCGGTGGAGCGGCTGCCCGGCAACCACCTGCACCACCTGAGCGAACCGGACGCGGTGGCGGAGAAGTTGCTGAAGATGTGAATTCCTCACTGCCGCCGGAGCGCTGAGCGGCCGACCATCGAGGCATGACAGCGATCACGGTTCGGGACTTGCGCAAGTCCTACGGCGGCTTCGAGGCGGTACGGGGCGTCTCCTTCGACGTCGCCGCCGGGGAGATCTTCGCGCTCCTCGGCCGCAACGGCGCGGGCAAGACCACGACGGTCGAGCTGCTGGCCGGTTTCCAGCGCCCCGACGGCGGCCAGGTGCGGGTGCTGGGCCACGACCCGGTGAAGGACCGCCGCCGGGTACGGCAGGCGTGCGGCATCCTCCTGCAGGAGGCCGGGTTCTTCCCCGACCTGACGGCGGCCCAGACCGTCGAGGCGTGGCGCGCCTTCACCCCGGCGGCCCGGCCCGCGGGCGAGGCGCTGGAGCTGGCCGGGCTGGGCGAGAAGGCCGGCACGAAGGTCCGGCAGTTGTCGGGAGGCGAGAAGCGCCGCCTAGACCTGGCCCTCGCCCTGCTGGGCCGGCCCGAGGTGCTCTTCCTCGACGAGCCGACCACCGGCATGGACCCGGCGGCCCGCCAGGCCACCTGGCAGGTCGTGCGCGACCTGGCCGCGGACGGCACGGCCGTGCTGCTGACCACGCACTACCTGGAGGAGGCCCAGCAGCTCGCGCGCAGCCTGGCCATCCTCGACCGGGGTGAGCTGGTGACCTCGGGCGGCATGGCCGAGACGCTGGCCGGCGGCTCGGGGCGGGTCAGCTTCGAGGCGCCGCCGGGCGTCGGGCCCGAGGACCTGCCGCTGCCGGTGACGCTGGAGGGGGGCCGGATGCTCTGCCGTACGCAGGACCCGGACCTGGCGGCGCAGGAGCTGGTGGGCTGGGCCGCGGCGCGCGGCCTGCGGCTGCGCGGGCTCGAGGTCCGCACGGCGTCGCTGGAGGAGCTCTTCCTGGAGGTGGGCGGAGATGCGTGAGACCGTCGCGGTGGCCCGGTTCGGGGCCAGGCTGCTCTGGCGCGACAAGGTGGCGCTGTCCACCTCGGTGGCGCTCTCGCTGGGGCTGGGGATCTTCCTGCCGCTGATGATGCACAAGCTGGGCGTCTCCGGCGGACTCCGGGTGCACCTGGGCCTGCTGGCGATGATCGTCACGATCAGCGCCTTCCAGCAGACGGTGATCACCCTCACCGCGCGGCGCGACCAGCTCATCCTCAAGCGGATGCGGGCCACCGGGCTCGGCGACGGGGCGATCCTCGCCGGGGAGATCGTGAACGTGGCCGCCCAGGCGCTGGCGGTGATGCTCGCCATCACGGCGACGTTGCTGCTGGCCGGGGTGATCGAGCCGCCCGCGCAGCCGGTGCTCGTGGTGCTGATCCTGGCGCTCGGCGCGCTGGCCCTGGCGGTGCTCGGCGCGGCCTACACCCTCGCGGTGCCGCGCGCGGAGCTGGCGGCCGTGCTGGCGATGCCGTTCTTCCTGCTCGGCGGGGTGGGCGCGGGCGGCTTCGGGCCGTTGACCGAGTTGCTGCCCGGCTGGATCACCCAGGTGCTGCACTGGCTGCCCAACGTGGCCTTCGCCGACCTGCTGGAGCAGGCGCACACCGGGGCCGGCGGCTACCTGCCGCCCCTGGCCAGGCTGGCCGTCTTCGTCGCGGTGGCGGTGCTGGCCATCCGCCTGCGGTTCCGGTGGGAACCACGGCGGACATAATGGACATCTGATGACCCTCTCCGCTCGCAGGCTGGCGATCACCGTGATCGCCGGCCTTTCCCTTCTGTACGTCGCCTGGGCCGCGGTCCTGTACCTCGGCCGCGGCATCCCCTGGCTCACCGCGACGGTCTGCGCCGCCCTGCTCGGCGTCTACCTGCCGCACGTGCTCAACATGCGCGCCGCGCTGGCCGGCCGGCGCCCGCCCCTGCATCCGCTGCCGCTGCTGGTCCAGGTGGCGGCCACCTACGTGCCGGACCTGATGCTGCCCGACGGCTGGTCCGGCGTCACCGCCCCGCTGCTCGGCGGCGCGGTGCTCGCGCTGCTGCCGCTGCGCTGGGCGGGCCCGGTCCTGCTGGCGATGAGCGGCTACCTGTTCCTGCAGCTCCTGCGCTCGGTCGGCCACCTGGCCATGCCCACCGACGTCCTCGTCGTCACCTTCGCCACCCAGGCGTTGCAGATGGCGCTCACCAGCACGGTCATCTACGCCCTGATCCGGCTGGTCCGGGTCACCACCGAACTGGAGCAGGCCCGCGCCGACCTGGCCGAGGCGGCCGTGCTCAAGGAGCGGCTGCGCATCTCCCGCGACCTGCACGACGGCCTGGGCCGCAGCCTGACCGCGATCGCGCTCAAGGGCGACCTGGCCGCCCGGCTGCTGGATCGCGACCCGGCCGCGGCCCGCACCGAGGTGGGCGAGTTGGTCAGCGTCGCGCGGGAGGCGGCCCAGGACGTCCGGCAGGTCGTGCGCGGCTACCGCGAGCTGTCGCTGGCCGGCGAGGTGCACCGGGGCCAGGCCCTGCTGGAGGCCTCGGGGATCGCCTGCCTGGTCAACCTGGCCGAGGTACGGCTGCCGCAGCCCGCCGAGGCGGCCCTGGCCTGGGGCGTGCGCGAGGCGGTCACCAACGTGCTGCGGCACAGCCGGGCGACGACCTGCTCGATCAGCACCGCGCTCGACGCCGGGCGGGCCCGGCTGGAAGTGGTCAACGACGGGGTGGCGGGCTCCGCCGTACCGGACGGGCACGGTCGCGGGCACGGGCTGACCGGGATGCGGGAACGGGCCGAGCAGGCAGGCGGGCGGCTGGAGGCCCGCGCCGACGGCGAGGCCTTCCGGCTGACGATGGAGGTGCCGGTGTGATCCGCGTGCTGCTGGCCGAGGACATGCACATGATCAGGGCCGCGCTCACCGCGCTGCTGCGGCTGGAGCGCGACATCGAGGTGGTCGCCGAGGTGACCAGGGGCGACGAGATCGTGCCCGCCGCGCTGGAGGTCCGGCCCGACGTCGCGGTGCTCGACATCGACCTGCCAGTGCTCGACGGCATCACCGCGGCGGCCACGCTGCGGGAGCGGCTGCCCGGCTGCCGGATCCTGATCCTGACCGCGATGGGCCAGCCGGGGCAGGTGCGCCGCGCGCTGGCCGGCGGCATCGAGGCCTTCCTGGTGAAGGACGCGCCCGGCGACCGGCTGGCCGACGCCATCCGGCGCACCGCGCAGGGCTTGCGGGTGCTCGACCCGGAGCTGGTCGCCGCCGCGATGGAGTACGGCGAGAGCCCGCTCACCCAGCGGGAGGCCACCGTGCTCAGGGAGGCGGCGCACGGCTCGTCGGCCGAGGAGATCGCCCAGCGGCTGCACCTGTCCACCGGCACCGTGCGCAACTACCTGACCGGCGCGATCACCAAGACCGGCGCCCGGAACAAGATCGACGCCATCCGCATCGCCGAGGACGCGGGCTGGTTGTGATCGCCGGGCGCGGGGCAGAATCAGCTCCATGAGCGAAGCAGAGGACGGCGGACCCTGGTGGTTCTGCCTGACCCACCAGCGGGTCGAGCCGGACCGGGGCTGCCCGAACAAGGACCGCATGGGCCCCTACGACTCGCGCGAGGAGGCGGCCGGAGCCCTGCGCCGCGCCCGGGAGCGCAACGAGTCCTGGGACAAGGCCGACGAAGACTGAGTAACGGGGTACTCATGCCGACGACGCCGCCCGCGCCGCAGACTCTGAGAGGTTCCGCCTCTCGGAAAGGTCCGGCCATGTCGCGGTTGACAGAGCTGTTGCAGTCCCTCCCCGACGGCCTGGTGGTCACGGCCGTGTCCCCGCACGCGATCCTGATCACCGAGGCGGGCCCCGACGACGCCCTCACCAAACGCGAGAGCGCCGTGCTCGGCCTGGTCGCCCGCGGGCTCACCAACGGGCAGATCGCCAGGAGGCTGGAGATCAGCCCGCGCACCGTCGAGAAGCACGTGGAGAACGCCCGCGGCAAGCTCGGCGCGGCCAACCGCACCGAGGCCGCGCTCCTGGCCTACGGGATGACCGCGTAGGCCCGCACCGGGAAGGTGCCCATGCCGGCGATCATGGGCGGGGCGGCGTGGAAGCGGAACCCCTCGGCGGGCAGCGCGCCGAGCCCGGTCAGGTGCTCCACCACCGGGATCTCCGCCCCCAGCAGCAGCGTGTGGGCGGGCCGCTCGCCGCGCGGCGGGGTGTCGTCGATGTTGAGCGAATCGATCCCGACCAGCGCGGCCCCCTGCTCGGCCAGCCAGGCCGCCGCCTCCGGCGCCAGGTAGGGATGGCCGGAGAAGTACCGGTCGGTGGCGAAGTGCCGGTCCCAGCCGGTGTGCAGCAGCACCGCCCGGCCCCGCACGTCCAGGCCGGCGAACCGGTCCAGGCCGACCTCGCGGCCCTCGCCCGCCCGCACGACCAGGCCGGGGAGGTCGGCCAGCTTCTCGATCGGCACCCCGGACAGGTCCGCGCCCCCGGCGTAGCGGTGGAAGGGCGTGTCGAGGTAGGTGCCGGTGTTGGCGGCCAGGGTGATCGTCCCGATGTGGAAGGTCGTGCCCGGCGCGTAGACGTCCTTCGACGCCTCCCGGCTCAGGTGCTCGCCCAGCACCGGCGCGGGCACGCCCGGGTAGGTGATCATGCCTTCGACGATGCGGTGGCTCAGTTCGACGATCACTGCGCCACCTTCGGCCGGGCCAGCTTCACCAGGGCGGCCACGCCGATCCCGGTCCACACCACGTTGAGGATCGCCGACGGCCAGGCGCCCTGGTAGGCCGAGTTCAGCATCAGCGTGAGCGCGCCGACCAGGTTCACGAGCTGGTACGGCAGGCCGTCCCCGGTCATCCGCCCAGCGGAGACCATCGCGTACCCGAAGACCAGCAGGGCGGCGCCGAGCCAGCCGATCACTGTCAGGAGGATGTCCATCCCCGAATTCTGGGGAGCGGCGCAGGTAAAGGACAAATAAAGGTCTCTAAAGCACAGCGTAAGCTGGGCTGCATGGACATCGACCCCCGGCGGCTGCGCGTGCTCCACGAGGTGGCGCGCCGCGGCGGGGTCACCCGGGCGGCCGAGGCCCTGCATCTGACCCCCTCGGCCGTCTCCCAGCAGCTCGCCCAGCTCGAACGCGAGGTCGGCCTGGCGCTGATCGACCGCTCCCAGCGCACCGTCTCGCTCACCCCCGCCGGCCGCGTGCTGGCCGGGTACGCCGAGCGGGTCGAGGAGGAGCTCACCGAGGCGCGGCGCGAGCTGACCCGGTTCACCGAGCGGCTGTCCGGGCCGGTGACCATCGCCGCCTTCCCCACGGTGATCCGGCACATGCTCGTGCCCGCCATGCGGGAGCTGGCCGTACGGCACCCGCGCATCACCCCGGTCATCCACGAGGTGTACGGCGCGCCCGCCCTGCAGGAGTTGCGGCTCGGCGCGGTGGACGTGCTCATCACCGAGCAGGACATGAGCCTGCCCGCGCTCTCCCAGCCGTCGCTGACCACGCGCACGCTCTACATCGACGAGTACCGCATCGTGGTCCCGCCGCACTGGACCGCCTCCTACCGCACCGTCGCCGAGCTGGCCGAGGTGCCGTGGGTGGCCGGCGAGCCGTCCCAGGCCTGCGGCCAGGCACTCGAACGGCTGGCCGCCCGGCACGCCTTCGAGCCGCGCCGGGTGCACGTCATCACCGAGTTCGGGCCGACGCTGGCGCTGGTCGCGGCGGGGCACGGGGTGGCGATCGTGCCCACGCTGGCCCTGCTGGACGTGCGCGAGGGCGAGGTGCGGGTGAGCGAGATCACCGACGTCGGCGCGCGGCGGCTCGACGTGGTCACCCGGGTCAGCCGGACGCGCTCCGGCGAGCCCGACCCGGTGCAGGCCGTGGTGATCGGCGCCATCGAGGAGGCCACCCAGTCCATCGGCGCCGGCCTGGCCGACCGCCTGCCCACCTCGACGGAACCCGCCCTCGACTGAGGCGGGGATCCGGTGGGGGTGGTGCACTGGGGTGCCCGGAGCCGGGCGCTGGTTCGCCGAGGTCGTTGGTGCGGGGCGTGTCAGTCGGTGAGCTGGGGGCCGCTGACCTTGTCCAGCAGGCGGGCCAGCCGATCACGCAGGCTCTGGCGCCGCCGTACCTCACCCGCCGCCGAGCTGACCAGATGCTGCGCCCCGTCGAAACTCACCGGACCCTGAAGCGGCACCGCGATCGCGTCATGCGCCAGCCCCGCCAGCTCGGCGTCCCCGTTCTCCAGCGCCAGGATGGTCGCCCCGGTCCGCCGCGCGTCGTCCACCCGCTCCAGCAACGGCACCGGCGCGGCGCTCTCGGCCACCACCAGCAACGTCTCCCCCCGCCGCGCCGCCTCCAGCCGGTCGAGCCCCACCCGCAGATGCGGCGGCGCGTCCACCGGAGGCCGCCAGCGCACCAGCGTCGGAGCGAGCTGAGGCAGTTCCGCCAGCCGCGCCTCGTCCCCGAGATGCGCGGTCAGATGCCAGGGCTCCTCCTCGGGCGTACCCACCAGCAGCAGCCCGCCGGGCGAGCGGGTGGCCCGCAGGGCCAGGCCGAACTCCCTGGTGCGCTCGATCCACCCCGAGCCCTCCAGCAGCTCGCGCAGGAAGGCCACCGACCCAGAGTCCATCCGACCATGGTGCCCGACACCACGCCGCGGCGCGGGCGATTCCGGACTGATCGCCGGACGCCGGACCCACCGGCTGGATCCGCCAGCCGGAACCGGGCCGCGGCCGCTCCGGCGGCACCTGGCATGATCTCGGTATGACTGACGTGAGCGGACTTTCCATCGGCATCCTGGGCGGCACCGGCGACCAGGGCAAGGGCCTGGCGCGCCGGTTCGCCCTGGCGGGCCACCAGGTCATCATCGGATCCAGGAACGCCGGCCGGGCCGAGGAGGCCGCGGCGGAGATCGGGCACGGCGCCACCGGCGCGGAGAACGCCGCCGTCGCCGCCGAAGCGGACCTGATCATCGTCGCGGTGCCGTGGGACGGGCACAAGGCGCTGCTGGAGTCCCTGCGCGAGCCCCTCGCCGGGAAGATCGTCATCGACTGCGTGAACCCGCTGGGCTTCGACAAGCAGGGCGCCTACGCGCTGCCGGTCGAGGAGGGCAGCGCCGCCCAGCAGGCCGCCGCCGTCCTCCCGGACAGCCGGGTCGTGGGGGCCTTCCACCACGTCTCGGCCGTGCTGCTGCTCGACCCGGCGGTGGAGAAGGTGGACCTCGACGTGCTCGTGCTCGGGGACGACCGGGAGGCTACCGACCTGGTGCGGGAGCTGGCTGCGGTCATTCCCGGGGTGCGGGGGGTTTATGGGGGGCGGTTGCGGAACGCTCACCAGGTTGAGGCGTTCACGGCCAACCTCATCTCGATCAATCGGCGGTACAAGGCTCATGCTGGGCTTCGGATCACTGATGTGTGAGCTGGTCGGCGGCGCCGTACAGGATCACCGCCCGCCGCACGGGGTTCTCGCCGCATAGATGCCCGGGACCGGCGGCCGCCCCCCCAGCGCGCCGCCACCCCCGTCCCACCTCCCGGCCCCGCCCTCTCTTCCGGCCACCTCCCCCGCCCCCTGCTCCCTCCCCCAGCCACCTCCCCGGCCCCCCCGGCCCCCACCCACCCAGCCGAGCCGCTGCTCCGTCCTGCCCTTGTGTCCCGCCCCCTCCGCCCCCGGGCCTGCCCTCCGCCGCCGGCCTGCCCCCTGACCGGTCCCTCCGGCCCCCCTCCGAGCCAGCCACCCCTCCAGCTCCACCCTTCCGCCCAGCCCTCCCCCTTCCTCCTCAGCACCCCCTCCCGCGCAACCCGGCTCCCCCGCAACCCTCCCCCGAGCCACCCGTCCCCAGGGTGAGTGTTCATCGGTGGGTGGCCCCCGTTCATCCTGTGGCCATCCCGCAGACCACCGCCGCCGCTACCTTTCGTGCCATATGTCCCCTTTGGTGCACGAGAGGTCCCTGAACGTGTCTCGCCTCCTGGCCTCGGCCGCCGCGCTCGCCGCGGGTGCCGCGCTGGCCGCAACCGTCCTCACCCCCGCCGCCGCCACGGCCGCCCCGCCGGTCAAGGCGCCGAAGGTGGTCTCCGACGTCGAGCTCCCCGCCCCGGCGCTGGCCGACTTCCAGCCGGTCGCCGACGACCGCGGCGTCAAGCTGGGCGGGCTGGGCAGCGGCCTGTTCCCGGCCAACCGCAAGGGTGACTTCTGGATGGTCACCGACCGCGGCCCGAACGGCGAGCTGGGCGACAAGCGCACCTTCCCGGTGCCGGACTTCGCGCCCGCCATCGTCCGGGTCGAGGTGCGCAAGGGCAAGGCGGAGATCACCCGCGCCCTGACGCTCAAGAAGAGCGACGGCACCCCCATCACCGGCCTGTCCAACCAGGAGGGCCAGGAGAAGCCGTACTCGTGGGACGGCTCGGAAGTGCTGCCCTTCGACCCGAACGGCCTGGACACCGAGGACATCGTCCGCGACCGCGACGGCACCTTCTGGCTGGTCGACGAGTACGCCCCGTCGCTGGTCAAGGTGGGTGGCGACGGCCGCATCCTGGCGCGGTACGTCCCGCAGGGCCTCGGACTGAAGGGCGCCGGCTACCCGGTGCACGAGACGCTGCCCGCGATCCTCGCCAAGCGCCAGGACAACCGCGGCTTCGAGGGCCTGGCCATCCGCGGCGGCAAGCTCTTCCTCGCCGTGCAGAGCCCGCTGGCCAACCCGGACAAGAAGGCCGGCAAGGCCAGCCGGATCGGCCGCCTGCTGGTCGTCGACCTGAAGACCGGCAAGCCGACCGCCGAGCACGCCTACCAGTTCGAGGAGGGCAAGGCCTTCGGCGCCGAGCAGAAGGACCTGAAGATCTCCGGCCTGGTCGCGCTCAGCGACACCCGCCTGCTGGTCGAGGAGCGCACCGACGAGGTCGCCCGCCTGTACACCGTGGACCTGCGCAAGGCCACCGACCTGCTCGGCGGGCAGTACGACAAGACCCTGGAGTCCGGCGCCAGCGGCGCGGTCCCGGTGAGCAAGGAGCTCGCGGTGGACCTGGAGGCCATCCCCGGCGTCCCGGACAAGATCGAGGGCATCGCGCTGCTCGACCCCCGCACGCTGGTCATCGCCAACGACAACGACTTCGGCGTGGGCGAGTTCGGCGAGGACGGCCGGCTCAAGGACTCCGGCGTCAAGGGACGGATCCTGACGATCCGCCTGCCCAAGCCGCTCCACTAGACTCGGCTCCATGACGACTGTGCTCCAGCCAGGGCGGATCTCGCCCCTGCGAAAGGTTCCGGCCCACATCGCGAGGCCGGAGTACGTCGGCAAGGCCCGCCCCAAGGTCGGCGAGGACGACGTCAAGACGCCCGAGATCATCGAGCGCATGCGGGTGGCCGGCCGGATCGCCGCACAGGCGCTCGACGAGGTCGGCCGCAACGTCCGGCCGGGCATCACGACCGACGAGCTCGACCGGATCGGCCACGAGTTCCTCCTCGACCACGGGGCCTACCCCAGCACGCTCGGCTACCGCGGCTACCCCAAGTCGCTGTGCACCTCGATCAACGAGGTGATCTGCCACGGCATCCCGGACGACACCGTCCTCAACGAGGGCGACATCGTCAACGTGGACATCACCGCCTTCATCGGCGGCGTGCACGGCGACACCGACGCGACCTACCTGGTCGGCGAGGTGGACGAGGAGTCGCGGCTGCTGGTCGAGCGCACCCGCGAGGCGATGATGCGCGCCATCAAGGCGGTCGCCCCCGGCCGTCAGCTCAACGTGGTCGGCCGGGTCATCGAGGCCTACGCCAAGCGCTTCGGCTACGGCGTGGTGCGCGACTTCACCGGGCACGGCATCGGCACCACCTTCCACTCCGGGCTGATGGTGCCGCACTACGAGGACCCGAAGCTGCAGGTCGAGCTGAAGCCGGGCATGACCTTCACCATCGAGCCGATGCTGACGCTCGGCACGATCGACTACGAGATCTGGCCCGACGGCTGGACGGCCGTCACCCGCGACCGCAAGCGGACCGCCCAGTTCGAGCACACCATCCTGGTGACCGACTCCGGCAGCGAGATCCTCACCCTCGCCTGACCGGAGACGGGATCGGAAGCCTAACCCGCGACCGCCGTCATGGTGGTGCCCTCTCCGGGCACGTGGTTGACGGTCACCTTGCCGCCGAGCTCCGCGAAGATCGCGCGGAGCCGGGTCTCCTCCCAGGGCGTGCCCCCGCCGTCGTCGCTGACGGTCATCCGCAGGCCGCGCCGCGACCGGGTGACCGCCACCGACACCGTGCGGGCGCCGCTGAAGCGTTCCACGTTGGCCAGCGCCTCCCGCAGCGCCGCCTCGGCCCCCTTGGCCAGCGGAGCGGACACCCCTCCGTCGGGAAGCGCCCAGATCTCCACCGCGACCCCCGTGCGGGCGGACCACTCGCGGAGCACGTCCGTGAGCGTCTCCGCCAGATCGCGGCCCCCGAGCATGCGCGTCTCTTCCACCATTCACTCGCCTTCCAGAGCACCGACAACACCGGTCCCCGTCCGGCGCGTGACGATCCCGGAGCCGCTAGGCGCGAGCCGTCGTCATCCTGATGCCCGATCTCCCCCACCATCAAGGCTACCCGCGGGTCGGGAAAGCTGGAGGAAGTAGTACGCAGAACCTAGCCCCGGGGCTACTGGACTGCCAGCCACCTTGCAGGAACGGGTGTCATTCGCCCCGGTCCGCCTTGTTCAGCTTGGCGAGGTAGGCGTTGTAGGAGTCGAGCTCGGTGTCGCCCTTCTCCGCCCGGCGGTCGGAGCGGCGGGCCTTGCGCTCCTCGTCGTGGTACCACTGGTAGGCCAGCGCGATCAGCACGATCAGCGTCGGGATCTCGCCGAAACCCCAGGCGATGGCGCCGCCGTCGCTCTGGTCCTCCAGCAGCGGCGCCCCCCACAACCGGCCGAGCTGGTCGTACCAGTCCTGGGCGATGACCGTCCCGTACATCATCAGCGCGATGCCGAAGAAGGCGTGGAAGGGCATGGTGACGAAGAGCGTCAGCAACCTCCCCACGTACGGCAGGCGATACGGCGACGGATCGACCCCGATGATCACCCAGAAGAACAGCGACCCGCTCAGCAGGAAGTGCGTGGTCATCACGATGTGCCCCAGGTGCTCCTGCATGGCCTCCTGGAACAGCGGCGTGAAGTAGAGCGCGTAGGTCGAGGCCACGAAGATCGCGGTGGCGATGGCCGGGTGCCCGATGACCTTGACGAACCGGCTGTGCAGGATCGTGGTCAGCCACTCGCGCGGCCCCCGGTCGCCGCGCCGGGCGGCGGGCTTGAGCGCGCGCAGCGCCAGCGTGATCGGGGCGCCGAGGACGAGGAAGATCGGCACGACCATGGTGAGCGTCATGTGCTCGACCATGTGGGCGCTGAACATCACCATCGCGTAGCGGGCCAGGCCGCTCTGCGTGGCGACGACCAGCACCGCGATGCCGACGAACCAGGCCGCGGTGCGGCCCCACGGCCACTTGTCGCCGCGCCGGGCCAGCCGGAGGACGGCTGCGCCGTACAGGCCGGCCAGGACGGCGGCGATGGTCGCGGTGAACAGGTCGAAGCGCCACAGGGTGGCCAGGTTGGCCAGCGAGATCTCCGGCGGCATGGTGTAGCCGAGCAGCTCGTAGGCGCGGTCGGCGGGCTGGACCACCGGCGGCGGCGGGGTGCGCGACAGCGCCACGGCCAGGCCGACGGTGGCCGCCATGACCAGCACCTCGCCCACGGCCAGCCGGAGGAACGCGCCGGGCGTGCCGGCGGCCAGGCCGGCGAGGGTGCGCTGGCGGTGCCACCAGCCGGCGTAGCCGAGCAGGACGAACGCGACGGTCTTGGCGACCAGCAGCACGCCGTAGGAGGAGGTCCAGAGCGCCTCGACCGACTCCAGCCGGGCCAGCACGCTGAACAGGCCGGACAGGCCGACCACGACGTAGCACCACAGCGCCATCCGGGAGAACCGGTCGGCGGCGAGCTCCAGCTTGGGGCCCCGGCGCAGCGCGTGCGCGACCACGACGGTCAGGCCGCCCACCCAGAGCGCGACGCCGATCACGTGCAGCGCCAGGCCGGAGATGGCCATGTCGTGGTTGGGCGAGCTGGCGGAGTGGCCGGTCAGCGCGGGCGGCAGCAGCGTGGCCACGGCCAGCACCAGCAGCCCGCCCGCCGCGCCGACGGTGATCGCCCCGCGCGCGAACAGCGCGAGGGCCAGCGCGAACAGCACCACGAGGGTGAGCGCGATGCCCTGGCTGGTCTGGCTGGCGAAGCTCGGCAGGTAGTCGGCCGCCACCACGTCCAGCGGCTCGGGGAAGTTGTCGGCGGCGGTGAACAGCATCAGCGCCGCCGCCGCGCCCGCCCACACCACGGCCGACCACGAGGCCGCCTTGACGTAGCCGGTCGCGGCCGGGCCCAGCATGCCCTTGTCGCTCACGAAGAAGGTGGCCGCCGCGACCAGCAGGCCGACGGTCAGCATCCCGCCGAGGTCCATCGTCAGCTTCGACAGCGGCAGCGCCCAGCGCACGAACGCGCCGGCGTTGGGCAGGCCCGCGATGATCCGCGGGAAGGCGGCGCCGCCCGCCACCATCGCCAGGGCCAGCCCGGCGACCGCCGCCGCCGCGGCGGCGAATCCGAACCGCGCGACCCGGCCGCCGGTGAGGGCCGGGGTCGCGGACCCGCTCGCCGCCGTCGTCATGGCTTGGGGCCCGCCTTCTTCGCGCTGATCAGGAATCCGATGCCGATGCCGACCACCGCGCCGACCACGATGATCAGCCAGATCGGGAAGCCGCCGCCCTCTTCCTGAGGCTGCTCGGCGGCGGCCGGCGAGGCGGCCTCAGGCGAGGCGGCGGGCGAGTCCGTCTCGGGCAGCTTGGTGGCGCTCCAGGTCGCGGCGCCCGCGGACTCCGTGGGCGCCGGGGTCGCCTGGGTCGCGGGGGCGCTGGTCTCGGGGGCCTCGGCTCCCTCGACCTTGAACGGGATCTCGCCCTCGATCGGGTGCCCGTCGGAGGAGATGACGCGGTAGGCCATCGTGTACGCGCCGTCCGGCAGCGTCTTGACCGCCTGCGTCACCACCTTCCCCTCGACCTCCGCGTCGCCGTCCTCGAACTGCTTGCCGCCGGAGTCGCGCACGATGACGTACGGCATGCGCACCGACGCGCTGAACTCGAGCCTGACCTGCTCCAAGGCCTTGACCGTGGAGCCCTTTTTCGGGTCGCTGCCCTTGAGCACGTCGTGCGCCAGGGCGGGGCCGGCCGTACCGGCGACCAGGACGGCGGCGAACAGGGCGGCGAGGAGCGCGGTGAGGGCCGCGAGTGGGGATCTCTTCATGGCATCACCAAGGCTACCCACGCCACCGCCCGGTCCGGACGCCGCTACAGCCCCGCGGCGGCGAGGGCCCGCTGGTAGGCGTCCACGGAGTTGTCGGAGTCGCCGAGCAGCTCGTAGGACTCGGCCACCGCGTACCACGAGGCGAGCCCGTAGGTGCCGCCGCTGAGCTCGTCGATGCGCTCGCGCGCGGCGCGCAGCTCGGCGCCGGCCTGCTCGCCCTCGCTGCGCAGGGTGAGGATGCGGCTGCGCAGCAGGTGCATCTCCACCACCGAGCGCGAGGCCATCTCGGGCAGGTGGCGCTCGACGTCGGTGACGAACTGCAGCGCCCGGTCGAGGTCGCCGCCGATGATCTCGGCGCGGGCCTGCTCCAGGCGGGCGTTGGTCTGCTCGAAGGAGCTCGCCGAGGTCTCGGCCATCGTCTGCGCCGCGCGGGCCAGCAGCTCGCGGGCCCGGCCGATCTCGCCGGGACGGACGCCGAGGTAGAGGTGGGCCAGCGTGACCTGCATGCGCGCGGTGTTGCGCGCGGCGCCGTTCTCCTCCTGCACCGCGATCGCCCGCTCGGCGAAGGTCAGGGCGTCCTCGCCGTGCTGGGTCCAGAGGGCGGCGTAGGCGGCGTTCCAGTTGGCGGCGACGATGGCGCGCGGGGTGCCCAGCGCGTCGGCGGCGTCGAGCAGCTCGGCGGCGAACTGGCGCGAGCGCAGCAGGTCGCCGCGCTCCAGGTAGGCGGCCAGCAGGGTGGCGCCCAGCTCGACCAGGCCGTCGGTCCAGGCCGGGCGGCTGGCGGAGGTGAGCATGCCCTCGGCGACCTCGACCGCCTCGGACAGCCGGCCGCCGACGCGGTAGACCCGCGACAGCGCGATGGCGACCTCGATGCGCCGCTCGGCGGGCAGGTCGTCCTCGCGCAGCCGACGCAGCACCGCCACCGCCTGCTCAAGGTCGCCGCACGCCTCGTGCGCGCGGGCAAGTCCGAATTCCACCGCTTGACGAAGTGTGGCGAGCCCTGTCAGGTTGTTGTCCGCCATCAGTTCAAGGAACCTGGTGCGGGCCTCCCGTGCCTCTCCGTTCTCGAGCGCGAGCTGCGCGTACCCGAGAGCGAGCTCCAGATCCTCCATCTGCTCGGCGGTCACGCCGTTGAGCAGGTAGGACAGCGAGCAGTCCAGTTTCTGGGCGAGGAGTTCCAGGACTGCGGGCGTGGGAGTCCGCTTACCGCTTTCGATCAGGGAGATGTAGCTGTCCGACAACTCCGGGTGCGCGAGTTGCGCCTGCGAGAGCCCCCGCTGGCGGCGGACCGTCTTGATACGCAGCCCGACCAAGTCCGTTGTGGTCATAGCCACCACTCCCTGAGAAGATATGTCCGAGCACACTCACCTGGCGAGGGAGATCCCCCATGCGCACGCGCCTTGCCCTGTCCGTACTCGTTGCCACTATCGCGGCCTTTGTAGCTATCGGGGCCAATAGTACGACCGCTACCGCCGCTACGTCCCCCCGAGTTTCCTTCCAAGGGGACCTCTGCTGCTGAGGACCCTGGCGCATTCCGCACCGCACGCGGAATGCGCCAGGCACTCACCTGGCGGTGATCGGCCGTTGCGACCGGCCGCCCGCCTCCTCCGGCCCTGGCATCGCCGGAGCGGCCCTCACGCTAACCGTCGCTTCTACATTCCATCTACACGGGCCTTTACGTGATCCCCGATTTGGTTAGGCTGCTTTACTGACCCCATCCTCGTCGGCCGGGAAGACCGTGTTGACTGACAGCGTGTTCGTGCGCCTGCTGGGTCCCGTCGCCGCATCGCGCGGATCCGAGGAGATCCCGCTGGGCCCCCCGCGGCAACAGGCCGTGCTGGCGATGCTGGCCTGCGGAGCCGGGCAGCCCTTCTCGCTCGACCAGCTCGTGGACGGCCTGTGGGGCGAACGCCCGCCGCGAAGCGCCCGGCAGAGCATCTACACCTACGTCGCCGGACTGCGCCGCGCGCTCGACCCGCGCCGGGGCCGGCGCGCCCCCTCGGGCCTGCTGCACGGCGTCGCGAACGGCTACCTGCTCGATCTCGGGCCCGACGGGGTCGACTGCCTCCTGCTCGCCCGCCGCCTCGACGAGGCCCGCACCTCCTCGTCCGCGCACGCCCTCGACCTGGTGGAACAGGCGCTGGAGCTGTGGCGCGGGCCGGCCCTGATCGGCGTGCCGGGCCCCTTCGCCGAGAGCGAGCGGCTGCGGCTGGACGACCTGCGGCTGCGCGCGGAGGAGGAGCGCGGCCGGCTCCTGCTGACGCTCGGCCGTCCCCGCGAGGCGGTGGCCGGGCTCACGGCGCTGACCAGGTCGCACCCGCTGCACGAGCCGGCCCGCGAACTGCTCATGATCGCCCTGGATCGCGCCGGGCGCGGGCCCGAGGCCGTGGAGGTCTTCGAGGAGGGCACCCGGGTGCTGCGAGAGGAGCTGGACACCGCGCCCGGCGACCGGCTGGTCCGCTGCCGCGAGCTGGTCTCGCTGGGCCGGCTCGCCCCCTCGGTCCCGCGCCAGCTCCCGCGCGACCTGACCGGCTTCGTGGGCCGGGAGGCGGTCAGCACGCTGGTCCGGGCCCGGCTCGCCCCGGCCGACGGCTCCGGGCCGACGCCGGTCGTGGCGATCTCCGGCGCGCCCGGCGCGGGCAAGTCCGCCCTCGCGCTGCACGTGGCGCACCGGGTGCGCGACCGCTTCCCGGACGGGCAGCTCTACGTCAACCTGCACGGCGCGACGCCGGGGGTGAGCCCGCTGGCGCCGCTCGACGTCCTCGGGCGCTTCCTGCGCGCGCTGGGCGTGCCAGGGGCGCAGGTCCCGCCGAGCCTGGACGAGGCCTCCGCCCTGTGGCGCAGCACGCTGGACCAGCGGCGGCTGCTCGTGGTCCTCGACAACGCCGCCGGTGCGGCCCAGCTCCGGCCGCTGCTGTCGCTGCCGGCCGGCTGCGCCGTCCTGGTGACGAGCCGGGAGTCGCTCTCGCATCTGGACGACTGCGCGCAGACGACGCTGGAGCGGATGGGCGACACCGAGGCCTTCACCATGCTCTCCCGGCTGATCGGGCCCGAGCGGTGCGCCGCCGAGCGCGAGGAGGCCGAGCGCATCGCCCGGCTGTGCGACTGGCTGCCGCTCGCGCTGCGCATCGCCAGCGCCCGGCTCGCCGACCAGCCCGGCTGGAGCCTGGCCGCCTTCGCCGCCCGTCTGGACGACGAGCAGCGCCGGCTCCAGGAGCTGGAGACGGGCGACCTCGCGGTCCGGGCCAGCTTCACCACGAGCTGGCGGGTCCTGCGCGACAGCGGCAGCCGGCTCGACCGGCAGGCCGCGCGGGCGCTGGCGCTGTTAGGCCACCTGCACGTCCCCGACGTCACCGTGGAGGCCGCCGCCGCGCTGCTCGGTTCCGGCACGGCCCAGGCCGAGGCCGCCCTGGAGCGGCTGGCGGCCGGCCACCTCCTCGACCGCGGCGGGCCCGGCCGCTACCACATGCACGATCTCGTGCGGCTCTTCTCGGCGGGGCTGACGCCGGCCAAGCACCGCGCGGTCCTGCTGCGCGCCCTGGGCCACTACGCGGCGACCGCGCGGGTGGCCGCCCGCCTCACCGACCCGCACCGGGTGCAGCCGGTCGGGCCGCCGGTCCGTGCCCGGCCGATGTTCCTGGCCGACGCCGAGCAGGCCCGCGACTGGCTGGGCACCGAGCAGGCCAACCTCGTCGCCGCCGCGAGCCAGGCGCTGGCCGAGCCGGACGACGACGTCGCCAGGCTCGGGGTGGCGGTCACCTTCGCCCTCTACTGGTTCCAGCACGTGAGCTGCCAGGCCCACGACCAGCTCAGGCTGAACGAGCGGGTGCTGGCGGTCAGCGAGCGGCTCGGCGACGACCGCATGGCGCTGGAGGCCCACAACCACGTCGCCGCCGCCCAGAACATGATGGGCCGCGTCACCGAGGCGCTGGCCCACCACACCACCCATCTGGGCCTGGCCCGGCGGATCGGCGACCGCTTCTGCGAGCAGCGCGCGCACGCCAACATGGCGGCCACCCTGCACACCGCCGAGCGGTACGGGGAGTCCCTGCACCACGCCGAGTGCCAGCTCCGGATCGCCACCGAGATCGGCTCCGAGGTCGGGCAGCGCTACGCGCTGATGATGGCGGCCTCCTCGCTGCTCGGCCTGGGCCGGCCGGCCGCCGCCCGCAGCCGGTTGGAGCGGGCGTGGCGGATGGCGCTGGAGTCGGGCGACCGCTGGCATCTCGGAGTGGTGCTGTGCAAGCTGGCGGCGGTCTGCCTGGAGCAGGGCGAGCTGGCCGCCGCCCTGCGGCACTACAGCGAGGCCAAGGTGGTGATCGTCTCCGGTGCGCGGATCACCGAGATCGAGTGCGCGCTCGGCCTGTCACGGACCCACCGGCTGCTCGGCGACCTGAAGACCGCGCACCGGCACTGGGCGGAGGCCGAGCGGCTGGCCGGCAGCAGGGCCGGTAGCTGGGACAAGCCCCTGCACGAGGAGAGCCTGCTGCTCCAGCAGGCGCGCGACGCGAGCGCGTGGCCTCACCTGGCGCGCAACGCCAGGTAGAAGTCCACCCGGTCGGCCATCGCCGACAGGTCTCGCCCGGTCAGCTCCTCCACCCGCCTGATCCGGTAGCGCACCGTGTTGACGTGGACGTGCATGCGCTCGCCGCACAGGTGCCACGATCCGGCGCAGTCGAGGAAGACCTCCAGCGTGCGCAGGAGCTCCGACTGGTGGCGGCGGTCGTAGTCGAGCAGCGGGCCCAGCAGCCGGCGGGTGAAGGAGGCGCGCACGTCGGCCGGGGCGGTGGCGATGAGCAGGGCGTGGGTGTAGATCTCGGCGCTGGTGACCACGCCGCCGGAGCGCGACTCGGCCAGGTGCCGGGCGTGGCCGGCCTCCTCCAGGCCGCCGCGCAGGGCGTCGGCTCCGGTGAGGGTGCCGCTGAGGCCCAGGGCGAGGGCGGGGTCGCCGAGCACCTCGACGCCGCGGCGGAGCCGTACGGACAGGTCGCCGGGGTGGGCGACGAGGCAGACGGCCGCGCCGGCGAAGGGCGCGGCCACGGCGGTGCGGCCGACGAGCTGCTCCAGGACCTCGGGCTCCGTGCCGGCGCTGACCACGGCGTAGGGGTCGCCGGGGCCGATGCCGCAGGTCTGCAGGCGCGGGCCCAGGTCGGTGCGGGCGGCCAGCAGCTCGGCCAGCAGGCGCCGCTCGACGCGCCGGCCCTCGTCCAGGCGGCGGCGTTCCAGGGCGACGCAGGCGGCCAGCTCGTAGCCGACGTCGGCGCGCTCGGTCAGGTCGCCGTCCACGACCAGCGCCCACCCCGCGGCGCGGGGCATCCGCCCCACGCCGAAGACGGTCCTGCCCTCCACCAGGTACGGCAGGCGGGGCGCGGTGAGGTAGGCGCGCGCCAGCCGTACCGGATCCTCGGCCGTGCCCACGATGAGCTCGCCGGTCGCGGAGACGACCGCGCCTGTGACGCCGAGCTCGGCCGCGGTGAGCGCGAACAGCTCGGGCAGGTCGGCCCCCTCGGCGACGGCGGCGACGATGCGGCGGTGCCGGCCGAGCGCCTCGCGCACGTCACCGGCGAGCCGCCCGACGGTGACGTCGACGATCTCGCGGAAGGAGACCTCGGCCGGGATCTCGATCAGCGGCAGCCCTGCGGCCTCGCAGGCCCGCACCAGGTCCTCGGGGATGCGGCCGAGCCACGCCTGGCCGGCGCCGAGCGCGGCCACCCGCGAGCGGACGAGCGCGGCGACGAAGGCGGCCGAGTCCTCCTCGCCGTGCCACCACATCAGGCCGCTGAGCACCAGCTCGCCGCCGGACAGGTAGCGGCCCGGATCGGGCAGGTCGGTGACGTAGACCGCGCTGAACTCCCGCTCGGCGTCGCCGGTGAGCAGCCGGACGCCGAGGCGCTCCAGGTCTCTGATCCGCACTTGGAGGAATATACAAGCCAAGCCTTACCGCGATCTGCCGTGATTTCACGCGCGGGGCATAGGACCGCTCCGCACGCCGGTGCTGTACTCGGAGGATGAGTCACACCGCGATCTCCCAGGGCGTCGGCGCGAGCACGCTGCGGCCCGACGCCACGCTCAAGGTGACCGGCGAGTTCGCCTACGCCTCCGATCTGTGGCTGGAGGGCATGGTCTGGGGGGTGACGCTGCGCAGCCCGCACCCGTCGGCGTGGATCCGCTCGATCGACATCGGGCCGGCGCTGGCGGTGCCGGGCGTGCTGGCGGTGCTGACGCACGAGGACGTGCCCGGTGAGAAGTTCTACGGCCTGGAGCACAAGGACCAGCCGGTGCTCGCCATCGACCAGGTGCGCTACCAGGGCGAGGCGGTCGCGCTGGTGGCCGCCGAGCACCCGGAGACCGCGCGGCGGGCGGCGGCGGCGATCGTGGTGGACTACGAGGTGCGCGAACCGGTCACCGATCCGCGCCTGGCCACCGAGGTGCTGCGCCGCCAGCCGGTGACGGTCGGATCCGTCTTCGAGGCCGAGGTCGTGGTGCGCGGCGAGTACGAGGTCGGCATGCAGGACCAGGCCCCGCTCGGGCCCGAGTCGGGGCTGGCCGTACCGGCCGAGGACGGCGGCGTCGACCTCTACATCGCCACCCAGTGGCTGCACGTCGACCGCGACCAGCTCGCGCCCTGCCTGGGCCTGCCGCCGGAGAAGGTACGGCTGACGCTGGCCGGGGTGGGCGGCGCGTTCGGCGCCCGCGAGGACCTGTCGATGCAGGTGCACGCCTGCCTGCTGGCGCTGCGGCTGAACCGGCCGGTCAAGATGTCCTACAGCCGCGAGGAGTCCTTCTTCGGCCACGTCCACCGCCACCCCGCCTGGATGCGTTACGAGCACGGCGCCACGCGCGACGGCCGGCTCGTCTACGTGCGCGGCGAGATCCTCCTGGACGGCGGCGCCTACTGCTCCTCCTCCCCCGCCGTCGTCGGCAACGCCGCCTCGCTCGGCGTCGGCCCCTACGAGGTGCCGAACGTGGACCTGGTCGCGACCGGCGTCTACACCAACAACCCGCCCTGCGGCGCGATGCGCGGCTTCGGCGCGGTGCAGGCGTGCTTCGCCTACGAGTCGCAGATGGACAAGCTCGCCGAGGCCTGCGGCCTGTCGCCGCTGGAGGTGCGCCGGATCAACGCCGTCTCCCAGGGCTCGCGGCTGGCGACCGGCCAGCTCGTCGACTCCCCCGCGCCGCTGGCCGAGATGCTGGTACGGCTGGCCGAACTGCCCGAGCCCGCGCCGCTGGAGCCCTCCGACCTGCGCTCCCTGCCCGGCGGCGTCTCCCAGACCACCCACGGCGAGTCGGTACGGCGGGGCATCGGGTACGGCGTGGGCATCAAGAACATCTGCTTCTCCGAAGGCTTCGACGACTACTCCACCGCGCGGGTGCGGGTCGAGCTGGTCGACGGGGAGCCGCACGCCACCGTGCACACCGCCGCCGCCGAGGTCGGCCAGGGCCTGGTCACCGTCCAGGCGCAGATCGCCCGGACCGAGCTCGGCGTGGAACGGGTCACCGTGGCCACGGCCGACACCACGGTCGGCTCCGCCGGCTCCTCCTCGGCCTCGCGGCAGTCCTACGTCACCGGCGGCGCGGTGCGCGAGGCGTGCCTGGCCGTCCGCGAACGCTTCAAGGGGCTGCCGGTACGGGAAGCGCTGGAGCGGTTCGGGCCGGTCGAGGAGACCCGCGAGTACCGGCACCGGCCCACCGTCGCGCTCGACCCGGTCACCGGGCAGGGCGACTCGCACACCCAGCTCGCGCTCTGCGTGCACCGGGCGGTCGTGGACGTCGACGTGGAACTCGGGCTGGTGAAGGTGGTCGCGCTCGACGCCGTTCAGGACGTCGGCAAGGCGCTCAACCCCTTGGCGCTCGAAGGGCAGATCCACGGGGGGTCGGCGCAGGGGCTGGGGCTGGCGTTGATGGAGGAGATCCAGGTCAAGGACGGGATCGTGCGGAACCCGTCGTTCACCGACTACCTGATCCCCACCGTGCTCGACATGCCGCCCATGACCGTACAGATCCTGGAATTTCCGGATCCGCATGCCCCCTACGGGCTTCGCGGCGCCGGTGAGCCGCCCACCCTCTCCTCCACCCCGGCCATCGTCGCCGCCGTCCGCGCCGCCACCGGCAAACCCCTCGCCCGCGTGCCCGTCCGGCCCGAGGACATCGTCTTCGGCTGACCTCCGACGCGCGGCCCGGCTTGGAGTCGGTAGATTGGCCGCCAACTAACGGGAGGTATTGCGATGTCTGACGTGCGTGACGCGGCCCGCGCCGAGTTCGAGCGGTTCGACGTGGACGGCAACGGGCGGATCTCGGCCGCCGAGATCCGCCAGGTGAACGAGGCCCTCGGCGCCGACGGGCTGTCCGACGGCGAGATCGAGGCGGCCATCGCCGCGGCCGACGCCGACGGGGACGGGCTCATCGGGCTGGACGAGTTCGTTGCCTTGGTGGGCGGCGGCAAACACGAGAAGCACTGACCCTTACGGCCGGCCGGTCACGGGGGCGTAAGCGGGGGCCCCACGGCCCCCGCCCAACCGGCCCGACCCCCACCATGGTCCGGCCCGGCCCGAACCACCCTGGCCCGGGCCGTCCCCCCACCCTTGGCCTCCCCCACCATCCCAGCCCCACCCCCCGGCACCGCCCAACACCCCAGCCCCACCCCTCGGCACCGCCCAACACCCCGGCTTTGCCCATCGGTAACCGCCCAGCACCCCGCCTCGCCGCGCCCCTGAAGCGGGTCGGCCCCCTACCGCCGGTCCGCCTCCTCGTGCTGGCTGCCGGCCCAGCCCCCCCAGGGGTGTGGGCCTGCGCCCTCGGTTCCGCCGCGTCTTCTCCGAGGGTCGCGGCACCGGCTGCTTCGCCGTACAGGATCATCTCCCGCCGCACCCTCATCCCGCCGCATCGATGCGCGGGGGCGGGGGCTGGCGGGAGCGGGGGCAGGCGGGGGTCGGGCACGTGGCGGGCGTCATGCGCCAGGCGGGCGTGTGGTGGGCGGGCACGTGGCAGCCGGTCATCTGGTGGGCGGGCGCGTGGCGAGCCGTTTGTAGCGGGCGGTCATGTGGTGGGCAGCCCGGAACCGGAGGGATTTTGCTCCACCCCCCGCGGGTAAGGACACCGGCATCCCCCGTGATCGTGAAGGGGGCTGTCATGGACCGGTTCTTCGAGCTGTCCGCGCGCGGGACCACGCCCGGGCGTGAGGTGCGCGGCGGGATCACCACGTTCATGGCGATGGCCTACATCATCCTCCTGAACCCGATCATCCTCGGCGGAGCCACCGACGTCACCGGCGCCAAGCTCTCGATCGCCCAGCTCACCACCTCAACCGCCCTGGCCGCCGCGCTGTGCACGCTGCTGATGGCGTTCGTGGGCAACGCGCCCTTCGGGCTGGCAGCCGGCCTGGGGCTGAACGCGGTGGTGGCCTACCAGGCGGCGCCGTACATGACGTGGGCCCAGGCGATGGGCCTGGTGGTCCTGGAGGGCCTGGTCATCATCCTGCTGGCCGTCTCCGGCCTGCGCACCCTGATCATGAACTCCATCCCGCTGGCCCTGAAGCACGCGATCGGCGTCGGCATCGGCCTGTTCATCGCGCTGATCGGCCTGGTCGACGCCGGGTTCGTCGCCAAGGGCGCGGGCACGCCGGTGCAGCTCGGCGCCACCGGGCACCTGACCGGCTGGCCGGTGGCGGTGTTCTGCTTCGGCCTGCTGCTGATGATCGTGCTGTACGTCCGCCGCACCCCCGGCGCGATCCTGATCAGCATCGTGCTCACCACGGTCGTCGCGGTGGTGGTCAACTCGGTCGGCGTCATCGACCCGAAGAGCTGGGGCGTGGTGGTGCCGCGGATGCCCGAGTCGCTGGTCGCGTTGCCCGACTTCGGGCTGGTCGGGCAGTTCGACGTGTTCGGCGGTTTCGCCCGGGCCGGGGTGCTCACCGCCTCCGTCGTGCTGTTCACGCTGGTGTTGTCCGGGTTCTTCGACGCGATGGGCACCATCATCGGCGTCAGCGACGAGGCCGGGCTGGTGGACGAGCGGGGCCGGGTGCCGCGGCTGGGCCGCATCCTGACCGTGGACGGCATCGCCGGCGTGGTCGGCGGCACGATGAGCGCCTCGGCCAACACCGTCTTCGTCGAGTCGGCCGCCGGCGTCGGTGAGGGCGCCCGTACCGGCCTGGCCAGCGTCGCGACCGGCGCGCTGCTGGGGCTGACCCTGCTGTTCACCCCGCTGGCCGCCGTGGTCCCGGCCGCCGCGGCGGCCCCGGCGCTGGTGCTGGTCGGGGCGCTGATGATGACGCAGAGCCGGAGCGTCCCGTGGGACGACCTCGACCTGGCCATCCCGGCCTTCCTGACCATCGCCCTGATGCCGTTCACCTACAGCATCACCAACGGCGTCGGCGCCGGCGTCATCGCCTACACCGTCATCAAGGCCGCCCGCGGCCGCTTCCACGAGATCCCCTGGCTGCTGTGGATCGTCTCAGCGATCTTCGTGCTCTACTTCGCCGTCGGCCAGTTCGGCTAGGCCGCCCGGCCACCGGGTCACAGGTCGCCGGAGTTGCAGGCGACGCCGTTCCTGTCCTTGTCGACGTAGTAGTCGTACTCGGGACGGCCCTTGTGGTACGGCCCGCCGTACCCGTTCTCGAAGGCTTCGGCGCAGGTGGCGAACTTGGGGTCGACGCCGCCGTCGCCGGCGCGCGGGGAGGCGGTGGCCGGGGCGGTCTGGGGGGTCGGGGTGGTGGGCGGTGGCGTCGCCGGGGTGCCGGGGGGCGGGGTGAAGGTGCCGGGGGACGAAGCGGGTTCAGGGGCGGTGGTGGGGGCGGTCTCGGGGCCGCGGAGGCGGGCGGCGAGTTCCTCGGCGGCCTCCTGGGTGAAGCCGGAGATCATCAGGCTGTCCCCGGTCATCTCCTGGGTGACGGCGGGGGCGGCGACGACGGTGAGGTTGTGGACGACGGCGAGCTGCCGCTGGTCGGTGTAGAGCTCGTTGACCAGGTCGGCCATGCGCGGCAGGAAGGCGGGCGCGAAGGCGATGCGGACGGCGTAGCCGCTCTTGAGCTTGAGCGCCTCGATCTCCTGGACGGCGGTGACGGTGACGCCCTCCTCCAGGATGTAGCAGGTCATCTTGGCGTCGAGGAAGCCCTTCTCCCCCGGGCAGGCCGGCTTGGCCTCCTTGACCGGGGCGAAGTGGATGCTGAGCGCGAGTTGCTTCGGCGGCCGTCCGCCGAGGAGGGGGCTGTCGGGGTTCTTGGTCATCAGCACCGCGACCGTGCCGAGCACGCCGGCCGTCAGGACGACGAGCACCAGGGAGGTGAGCAGCACGATGGTGGTCAGCCTGCTCGCCCTGGCCGCCTCCGCCTCCGGTGCGGGCGGGGGCGGGGTCTCGGCGGGCGGCTGCTTGTCCGTCGACGACACGGGGCGAGCCTATCGAGGAGGAGCGGCGGCCGGGTAATCGCAGATTCCTCCCGCTTTGTGGGGGAAGTGGGTTGGTATGAAGGTCGGAGTTCCACGCGAGGTCAAAAACCACGAGTACCGGGTCGCCCTCACCCCAGCCGGCGCCCACGAGCTCATCCGGCAAGGCCACCAGGTCTACGTCGAACACGACGCGGGCGCGGGCTCGGCGATCCCGGACGAGTACTTCACGGCCGCGGGAGCGGTCATCCTGGGCAGCGCCGACGAGGTGTGGGCCGAGGGCGACCTGATCCTGAAGGTCAAGGAGCCGGTGGCCGAGGAGTACCACCGGCTGCGCAAGTCCCAGATCCTCTTCACCTACCTGCACCTGGCCGCCTCGGCCGAGTGCACGCGGGCGCTGCTGGAGGCGGGCACGACCGCGATCGCCTACGAGACGGTGCAGACTCCGGACGGCCGGCTGCCGCTGCTGGCGCCGATGTCCGAGGTGGCCGGACGGCTGGCGCCGCAGGTGGGCGCCTACCACCTGATGCGGCCGGAAGGCGGCCGGGGCGTGCTGATGGGCGGCGTCTCGGGCGTGCGCGCGGCGCACGTGGTGGTCATCGGGGCGGGCGTCTCGGGCATGAACGCCGCGGCGATCGCGCTCGGCATGCAGGCCGAGGTGGTCCTGCTGGACCGCAACATCGACAAGCTGCGCCAGGCGGACGTCATCTACCAGGGCCACTGCCAGACGATCGCCTCCAACGCCCTGGAGATCGAGAAGGCGGTGCTGGAGGCCGACCTGGTCATCGGGGCGGTGCTGGTGCCGGGCGCGAAGGCGCCGACGCTGATCAGCAACGAGCTGGTCAGCGCGATGAAGACCGGGTCGGTGCTGGTGGACATCTCCATCGACCAGGGCGGCTGCTTCGAGGACTCGCGGCCCACGACGCACGCCGAGCCGACGTACCCGGTGCGCAACTCGCTGTTCTACTGCGTGGCGAACATGCCGGGCGCGGTGCCGCACACCTCGACCTACGCGCTGACCAACATGACGCTGCCCTACGCGCTGGCCCTGGCCGAGCGCGGGCTGAGCGCGCTGCGCGAGGACCCGGCGCTCGCGCTGGGCCTCAGCACGCACGAAGGGCACCTGGTCAGCGAGCCCGTGGCGCAGGCGCACGGGCTGGACTGGGTGCCCTTCGAGGAACTGCTGACGTGACCGGCTAGCTCTTGGTCGCCGAGGGGACGGCCGACGGCGTGGCCGAGGGAGCGCCCGAGGGGGCGGTCGACGGCACGGTCGCCGGGTCGGCCTTGGGCTCCGGCGGCAGCGGCTGCTCTGCGGTGGTGGTGATGGCGTTCTCCCCACCGCAGGTGGCGCCGGGCTCAGGGGTGTCCGGGCCGTTCTGGTACTTCTTGATGAAGGCCCGCAGGCGCGGCTCCTCCAGCGTCTGGAACTTCAGCTGGTGGCCCCACGAGCTGGCGACGATCGGCGCGGGCAGGCCCTCGTACGGGCTGACCAGCATGTACTCGCTGTTGCCCGTGCTGCCGGCGATCTCCTTGATCTTGTCCACCTGGTCCTTGGGCAGGTCGGGACGGTAGGTGATCCAGACCGCGCCGTGCTCCAGCGAGTGCACCGCGTGCTCGTTGTGGATCGGCTTGTCGTAGACGTCGCACTGCTGCCAGTAGTTGTTGTGCTCACCGCCCATGGGCGGGGTCTGCGGGTACTTGACGGTGTTCCAGACGTGGTTGCCGCCCTCGAACTTGGCCGAGATGGCGCCGTCCAGCGAGGTCTCGCGGCCCTGCTTGACCAGGTAGAAGCCGACCAGCCCGACGAGGAGCAGGATGACGGCACCGCCGGCGCCCCACATGATCAGTGCGGCGCGTCGCTCCTTGCGCTGCTGCTGGGCACGGGCCTTCGCCAGCTGCTCGCGCCTGGCGACGGCCTTCTCCTTCGTCATCGTTCCTCCATCGGGATGGCAATCAGGGGTCACCTTATGCCCTACGGGCGTATATGGAGAATAAGCTGCCTTTATCTGCTGGTCGGTACGCTGGACGTGCCATGCAAAAGCCCAGAATGATCATCGCCGGCGCCCTCGCCCTGCTCCTGGTGGCGGCCGCCTTCCTCTTCCTGCGGGACGGCACGCCGTCCGACGCCTCGGCCGAGGCCGGGTTCGCCCGTGACATGGGGACCCATCACGGCCAGGCGGTCGAGATGTCGTTCCTCGTCTACAACCGCACCCAGGACGCCGACGTGCGCAACCTGGCCTTCGACATCATCAACACCCAGGCCACCCAGCGGGGCCGGTTCACCGGCTGGCTGGAGCAGTGGGGGCTGCCGGAGGTCGGCGAGCGGCCGTCGATGGCGTGGATGGCCGGGCACGCCGGGCACGGCGCCGCACCGTCGGCGGGAGCACAGTCGGCAGGAGCACAGTCGCCAGGAGCACCGTCGCCAGGAGCATCGGAAGCGGGAATGCCGGGGATGGCCTCCAAGGAGGAGCTGGCCAAGCTCAAGAGCCTGACCGGCAAGGAGGCCGAGGTCCTGTTCCTGCAGCTCATGATCCGCCACCACGAGGGCGGGGTGCAGATGGCCGAGGCGCTCATCGAGCGCTCCGACCGGGACGAGGTGGTGCGCATGGCGCAGAAGATCGTCGGCGGGCAGAGCGGGGAGATCAAGCTGATGACCGACCTGCTCCGGCACCGGGGCGGCCGGCCGTACCCCTCGATCCTCACCCGCTGAGGCGGGCCGTCAGCGGCGGCGGGTGGCCAGGATGAGGCCCGGGCCGTGCGGGAGCTCGGCCGCGACGAGGCCGGGGTCGCCGAGCAGGCGCTCGCGGACCGCCCGCTGCCGCGCGCGGAAGTCCTCGGGCCAGGTGGAGCCCGGGTACTCGGTCATGTCGTCCACGATCAGCGTCCCGCCGGGCGCCAGGGCGGCCACCGACAGGTCGAGCCCGTGCTGCTTGCCCGCCGCCGCGTCGGCGAACAGCAGGTCGCAGCGGCCTCGCACGGCCTGAAGCAGTTCGAGGGCGTCGCCCTGCTGGAGGTCCACGAAGTCGGGCCACGGCAGCCGGGCAGCCGCGGCGGCGCGCTCGGGGTCGTTCTCGATGGTGGTCACCGTGACGTCGGTGCGCGGCAGCAGGCCGGAGACCAGCCAGGCCGCGCCCGCGCCGGTCCCGGTGCCGATCTCGATCACCCGGCCGCCGGCGCGGACGCCCGCGGCCAGCGTGGCCAGCAGGCGTCCGGTGCCGGGGTCGCAGGAGTGGGGGAAGGCCGCCGCGTCCGCCGCGGCGAGCGCGGCCCGCACCAGCCCCGGAAGGGCGGTCACGCGGAGGCCATCTCCTCACGCAGGGCCGCGGCGAAGGCGTCGATGTCGGCCTCGGTGGTGTCCCAGGCGCACATCCAGCGCACCTCGCCGCTGACCTCGTCCCAGGTGTAGAAGTGGAAGCGCTTTTGCAGCCGCTCGGTGACCTCCTTGGGGAGGATCGCGAAGACGCCGTTGGCCTCGACCGCGCGCGGGATCCGCACGCCGGGGATGTCGCGCACGGCCGTGACCAGCCGCTGCGCCATCGCGTTGGCGTGGCGGGCGTTGCGCAGCCACAGGTCGCCGGACAGGAGCGCCTCGAACTGCACAGAAAGGAAGCGCATCTTCGAGGCGAGCTGCATCAGCGACTTGCGGATGTACTCGATGCCCTTGGCCGCCTCCGGGTTGAGCACGACGACCGCCTCGCCGTACAGCAGCCCGATCTTGGCCCCGCCGAAGGAGAGCACGTCCACCCCGGCGTCGGTGCTCAGCGCGCTGAGCGGGACGTCGAGCGCGGCGGCGGCGTTGCACAGCCGCGAGCCGTCGAGGTGGACGAGCATGCCCAGCGAGTGGGCGTGCTCGGTGATCGCGCGGATCTCCTCGGGCGTGTAGACGGTGCCCTGCTCGGTGGTGTTGGAGATGGACACCACGCGCGGCTGGGCGCGGTGCACGTCGCCGAAGCCCCAGGCCTGGAGGTCGATCAGGTCGGGGGTGAGCTTGCCGTCCGGGGTGGGGACCGTGCGGAGCTTGATGCCGCCGGCCACCTCGGGGGCGCCGCCCTCGTCGGTGTTGATGTGCGCGCTCTCCGCGCAGACGACCGCCTCCCAGGGGGCGGTCATCGCGCGGAGCGAGACGACGTTGGCGGCCGTGCCGTTGAAGACCGGCCAGACGGTGGCCCTGGGGCCGAAGTGCCGCCGGAAGACCTCCTGGAGCGCCTCGGTGTAGACGTCGTCGCCGTAGGGGCTCTGGTGGCCGCCGTTGGCCTCGACGATCGCCTGGAGGATCTCGGGGTGCACGCCGGCGTAGTTGTCGCTGGCGAGTCCCTTGCTGGAGGGGTCGTGCCTGGGTGTCACTGGGTGAGGTCCAATCGCGTGCCGTTGATCTGCTCGGCGGGCCGCTCGTACAGGGCGGCGGCCGCCTCGGCGAGGGTATCTACGTGCGTGAAGCCGGCGAACTTGGCCTCCGGCTTGGCGGCGATCATCGCGTCGTTGAGCAGGGCCTTGACCACCAGGACGGTCGCCGCCGAGCCGGTGTCGCGCAGGCCGTCGGCCAGGGACATGACCCACGCCTCCGAGGCGGCCTTGGCCGCGGCGTAGGCCGCGCCGCCCGCGGTCGGGCGCTCGGCGGCCTTGGCCGAGACGATGGCGAAGCGGCCGTTGTCGCTCTTGCGCAGCAGCGGCTCGAAGGCCAGCGAGACGTGCTGGAGGGTGCGGACCAGCAGGTCGTGCAGCAGGTCCCAGTCGGCCAGGTCGGTCTCGGCGAAGGTCTTGCCGCCGCGCCAGCCGCCGACCAGGTGGAAGACGCCGTCCACCCGGCCGTGCTCGGCCTCGACCGAGCGGGCCAGTTCCTGTACGGCGGCGCGGTCCAGGAGGTCGACGTCGTCCTTGTCGACCGCGATCACGGTGTGGCCGTGCTTGGCGAAGTGCGCGGAAAGGGCCTGGCCGGTCGGCCCGCCGCCCCCGGTGATGAGGATGATCATCCCTTGATCCCCTTCGTGGACTCGACGACGTCGGTGAGCTTACGCCGCAGGGCCTCGTAGAACATGCTCAGGGGGAACTCGTCGGACAGCACCGCGTCCACCATGGCCTTGTTCTCCTCGGGCAGCTCGCGCCGCTTCCAGTTCGAGGAGGGGTGCGGCTCGACGTAGGCCGAGACCAGGTCGTAGGCGGCCAGCCAGTGCGCGGCCTTGGAGCGGTCGATGCCGTCGCGGTAGAGCTTCTCCACCTCGCCGCGCAGGTCCGCGACGCCGTCGGCGACGCGCGCCCAGTCGACCAGGAGCCGGTTGTCGGTCCAGCGGACGATGTCGTTGCGGTGCAGGTAGGCGAAGAGCAACTGGCCGCCGAGCCCGTCGTAGTTGCGCACCCGGTCCCCGGTGATCGGGAAGCGGAAGAGCCGGTCGAACAGGATCGCGATCTGCACGTAGCGCGCCTGCGGCACGCCCTCGGCCTCCAGCTTGACCGCCTCGCCGAAGGCGGTCAGGTCGCAGCGCAGCTCCTCCAGGGAGTACATCCAGTACGGCATGCGCTGCTTGATCATGAAGGGGTCGAAGGGCAGGTCGCCGTGGCTGTGGGTGCGGTCGTGGATGAGGTCCCACATGACGAAGGTGTCCTGGGCGAGCCGCTGGGAGGCCAGCAGCCGCTCGGCGTCCGGCGGCAGGTCGAGCTTGAGCGTCTGCGCCGCGGCCTCGGAGACGCGGCGGAAGCGGGCCGCCTCACGGTCGGCGAAGATGCCGCCCCAGGAGAACTTCTCCGGCTTCTCGCGCACCGCGACGGTCTCGGGGAACAGCACCGCGGAGTGGGTGTCGTAGCCGGCGGTGAAGTCCTCGAAGGCGATCGGCACGAACATCGGGTTGTCGTAGCCGGAGGACTCCAGCTTGGCCAGCCACTCGGGCCAGATCGTGCGCAGCCAGACCGCTTCGAGGTTGCGGGCCGGGTTGCCGTTCTGGGTGTACATCGGGAAGACCACGAGGTGCTCCAGGCCGTCCACCCGCTGGGTGTCGGGGTGGAACAGGTCGAGCGAGTCGAGGAAGTCGGGCACGCCGAGGTCCCACTTGGCCAGGTCGGCCCGGACCTGGGTGAGGTAGGCGGCGTCGTGCGGGAAGAAGGGCGCCAGCTCGCCGATCTTGGCGGAGATCGCGGCGATCAGGGCGCGCGCCTCGTCCTGGCGCTCGGGGACGGAGCCGTCCTTGACCTGGAGCGGGCGCAGCTCCTCGACCAGGGCCTTGAGCTCGCCGAAGAGGGCGGCCTTGCGCTCGTCGCGGGCGGCGGCCGAGCCGGCGTCGGCGGGCACGCGGGCGGCCCAGGTGACGACGTTGCCCCACAGGGTCAGGTGGTCGTAGTCGGCGATGGAGTCGTCGCCGAACAGGTCGGAGTCGGCGAAGACGACCACGCGGCCGTTGCCGTGGGGGAGGGCGACGGCCAGCGGGGCTCCGGCTGGCACGGCCTCGGCGGAGCTGGCGAAGAGCACGGTGGCGTCCTCGGGGGCGGTCAGCGCCCCGGCACGGTAGAAGCAGGCCTGCTCGACGCCGGCCAGCAGGCCGCCGCGGCCCGGCACGCCCAGCACCCAGGTGGCCACGTCGCGGTGCGCGTGGCGCACGTCCCGCACGGTGGTGTGGGTCACGCCGACGCCGAAGCGGCCGAGCAGGGCGGCCAGGTTGTTGCCGTACTTGTCCTGCTCCTCCTCGGCCAGCACGACCAGGCCGCCGCCGCCGCGGACGAACTCCTCGATCGCCGCCAGCTCGGCCTCGCCGTACACCGGGCTGCCCTGGCCGGTGGTGCGCTCCCAGCGCTCCTCGGCGGGGTGGGCGATCACCAGGACGTCGGCGCCGGCCAGTACCTCGGCGGTGAGCTCGCCGCTCTCGTGCGCGCTCACCGTGTGCCCGAGGTGGCGCAGCCGCTCGGCCGCGCGGGCGTAGCTGCTGTCGTCGGGATGGCCGGGGTTGCGGGTCACGGCCAGTTCGCGGCGGATGGTCCACGCCTGGCTGTGGGCCTCGTCGACCAGCACACGGGGGAACGCGCTCATAGAAAATCTCCTGCCGAAGACGCTATCTGACGAAAAATATACACATAGTCGGCGGAAACTCCACCAGAGTGTCCACCTGGCGGACGACGAGGAGTAGGCCCCCGGAGGGACGACCGCGCCCTGGACGCGCGATTAACGTCCCGTTCGACAACCCCTCTGACGTCAGGAACCACCGTGCTCACCGACCATGTGCGATTCCGCCGGATCACCTCCGGCCTCCTGCTGATCGCCGGCCCGCTCCTGCAGGGCCTGGCGGTCGTCGTCGACCCCGGCACCTGGGGCGACGACCGCGAAGCCGTCAGCTTCGGCGACAACCCCGCGCTGGCCCAGCTCCAGTCGGCCTTCTACCACTGGAGCTGGATCCTGACCGCGCTGGCCGCGCTCGGCCTGATGCACCTGATCCGGCGCAGCCACCCGCGCTCCGGCGCGATCATCGGCTCGATCACGGTGCTCGGCTACATCAGCGCCTCGGCGCTGCTCATGACCGACCCGGTCGAGTGGTGGCTCGGGCAGCACCACACGCCGGAGCAGGCCCAGAAGATCCTGGACGAGATGATGAACCTGCCCGGCATGCTCATCGCCTTCCAGATCCCTGGACTGGTCGCCATGTTCGGCGCGCTGCCGCTGCTACTGGCCCTGGTCTGGCGCTCCGGCTTCGTCGGCTGGTGGGTGCCCCTGGTCACCGCGGCCGGGTACGTCGGCAGCATGTTCGTGCCCTACGGCCCGGCGATGGTGCCCATGTGGTGGCTGCCGGTCGTCGCCGTGGGCTACGTCGGGATGAAGATCCTCCGCATGTCGGACGAGGACTGGGCGGGCTTCTACGCCCCCGGCCGGACCACCCCGGCCTCGTACGCGAAGACGACCGCCTGAGCGCGGTCGCGCAGCCGCAGCTTCATGAGCACCCGGGCGACGTGGGTCTTGACGGTGGCGTCGCCCACGAACAGCTCCCTGGCGATCTCGGCGTTGGTCAGGCCCCTGGCCAGCAGGCGCAGGACCTCCAGCTCGCGCGGGGTGAGCTCGTCGAGCTGCGGCGGCGGCGCCGGGTCGTAGCGCCCGGCGAAGGAGGCGATGACGCGGCCGGTGACCGCCGGGTCGAGCAGCGCCTCACCGGTGTGCACGACCCGGATGGACTCGATGAGCTGCTCGGGCGGCGAGACCTTCAGCAGGAAGCCGCTGATGCCCGCCCGGAGGGCGGCGTAGAGATTCTCGTCGGTGTCGAAGGTGGTCAGGATGATGACCCTGGGGGCGAGGGAGGCCTCCAGGATCTGCTTGGCCGCCGCGATCCCGTCGAGGCGCGGCATGGTGATGTCCATGAGGACGATGTCCGGACTTGTCCGGCGGACGACCGAGACGGCCTCGAGCCCGTCGGAGGCCTCTCCGACGACCTCCATGTCCGGCTCGTTGTCCACGACCATGCGAAGGCCCACCCGGACCATCGCCTGGTCGTCGGCGATGACGACGCGAATACCCACAGCGGGAGGGTAATCCCCCGAGGTCAATCGGCGACAGCCCGGCCAAGCCGTCCGCAAGTGAGCCGCAAGTACCGCCGCCCGCCGTACAAGATCGACGCCGGGCGGGCGGCGTCCGGTCAGGTCAGCCTGGCACTGCCCCGCATGCGCTCCTCGGTCGCCGGCCGGCACGCGGTCGGCGCGCAGTAGTAGAGCAGCAGCAGCCGCTTGCCCGCGCGCTCGACGACGTACCCGGTGAAGGCCAGCCGGGCCGCCCGGCCCTGCCGGTCCACCATGACGCCCTCGAACTTGCGCGCCGGGGTCGTGCCCAGGGCGTCGTCCACCGGCTTGCCGGTGATCTCCACCTCGCCCGGCAGCATCGTGTCCAGGGTGGCCTTGAGCTGCGCCGCGTCGGCCTTGGTGTCGATGGTGTCGGCGAGCTGCGCGTAGAAGCCCGCCGCCGCCTCCGGATCGGCGGAGATGACCGGCCCGACCTCCGACCAGTCGGCGGTCGCGCCCGCGACGAAGAGCCGCTCGAACTCCGTCACCCGCGGCGAGACCACCGCGAACAGGTCGGAGTGCGTCTTGGCCGTCCACTCGGCCGGGTACTCGAAGGTCACCGGCGCGGCCGGCGAGCCCGGGTAGACCGTCCACTCCGGCTCGTCCGCCCCGCCCAGCACCAGCAGCGCGACCAGCGTGATCGCCGCCACGGCCGCCACCAGCGAGGCGAGGATGAGCGGCAGCCGCCCGCCGCCCGGCTTCCGGCCGATCGCCGGCACCGGCCGGGTGGGCGGCGCCTGCCCGCTGATCGCGTCGCGCAACGCGGCCACGAACTCGCCGCAGGAGTCGAAGCGCTGCTCGGGCGACTTGGCCAGCGCCCGCATCATCACCGCGTCCACCGCGGGGGGCAACTCGGGCCTGAGCTGCGACAGCGGCGCGGGCGACTCGGCCAGGTGCGCCCACAGCAGCGCGATGTCGTTGTCGCGCTCGAACGGCAGGCGCCCGGTCAGCGCCTCGTAGACCACGCACGCCAGCGCGTACTGGTCGCACCGCCCGTCGATGACCTCCTTGTTGATCTGCTCCGGCGCCATGTACCGGGGCGTGCCGATGAACTGGTCGGTCTGCGTCAGCCCCGAGATCGAGGTGCGGTGCTTGGTGATGCCGAAGTCGGTCAGGTAGACGTGGTCCCCGGCGACCAGGATGTTGGCCGGCTTGACGTCGCGGTGGATCAGGTCGTGGTTGTGCGCGGTGTCGAGCGCGGCGGCGACCTGGGCGAAGAGCTGGTTGGCCTGGCCGAGCGGCAGCGGCCCGCGGTCGATGATCAGGCGGCGCAGGTCGAGGCCCTCGACGTAGCGCATGGCGATGTACAGCACGCCGCCCGGATCGGCGCTGGCCTCGTAGATCGGGATGATGTTCGGGTGCTCGATGCTGGCGACGGTGCGCGACTCCAGGATGAAGCGCTGGCGGAAGCGGTCGTCCACGCTGAGCACCGGGTTGAGGATCTTCAGCGCCACCCGGCGGGACAGCCGGGGGTCGAGCGCCAGGTAGACGACGGCCATGCCGCCCTTGCCGATGATGTCCTCGATGTAGTAGCCAGCCACCTCCTGGCCGATGAGGGAACGCTCGTTCAAGTGCATCACGTCTCGCTGGGATGTCCGCAGAAGCCGCAGAACCGGTGGCCCCGGCCCAGTTTCATGCCGCAGGCCGTACAGAACTTGACCTCCTGCGCGGTCAGCACCGGCTGCGGCTGGGAGTGGGATTGGGAGTGCTGCTGCAGGGCGTCCTGGATCTGCGAGCGGCGGACCACGACCGTCTGGTGGGCGCCCTCGTCGACGGGCGTCCTGGCGGCCGCCACCGGTGGCGGCACCGGCCCGGGCGGCGGGGCCGCCGGTTCGGGTGCGGCGGCGCGGCGGCGGCGCCACAGCAGGAAGATCCCGGCCAGCGCCGCCACCAGCAGCACGGCCGCGGCGGCGATGAACGGCCACAGCGGCAGCGCGGACTTGACCGGCTTCTTGGCCGCCTGCCGGGCGGTGCCCTGGTCCTCGGCGGTGCCCCGCTTGGCCAGCGAGGTCTTCAGGTGCTCGGCGGCGACCGTGTGGCCCGGGTAGAGGTCGAGCACCCGCTGGAAGCCGGGCGTGGCCTCGGTGTAGTACTTCGTGTGGAAGCGGGTCAGGGCGTGCTCGAAGGCGGCGTCGACCGCGCCGCGCCGCGGCGGGATGCCGGCCTTGTTCAGGGCCGCGGTGATCTCGCGCACGCCGATCATCCTGGCGTCCTTGCCGCCGCCAATCAGCAGGCCGATCACGTGCCCGTCCTTGTCGCCGATCACCGGCGCGCCGAGCATGCCCTTGTCGACCAGGGCGCCCAGCTTCACCGGCTCGTCGACCTTCTTGTACGGGTCGGAGAAGGGCCGGCCGCCCTCGCCGGCGCCGCCCTTGCCCAGGTGGGCGATCTCGGTGGTGAGCTTGAGGGTGGGCGAGGGCCTGCCGAGGAAGCCGGCGATCGAGGTGGGCGAGCCCTCCTGGTCGGGCACCTTCTGCGCCAGCGGGGCGGTGGGCAGGCCCACGCTGCCGTCGGCGCGGCCGGAGGGCACCAGCACCGCCGGGCTGTCCGGCTTGTCGCCGGTCGAGGCGACCTCGGCGGCGAAGCCCTTGGCGTCCGGGGGGTTGATGTTGGGGAAGACGGTGACCGTGGTGGTCACCTTGGCGATGCAGGTGGCGGTGCTGCGCTTGGGCGGGTAGCAGGCCTGCAGGTGCCGGTTGAGCAGCGGGTCCTTGAGCTCGTGCTTGGCGAAGTCGCCCGGCACCTTGACCTTGTGGTGCTCGGCGAAGATCTTGTTGGCGGCGTAGATCGCTGCGTCCTGTTCGGACTTGACCACCCGGGTGAGGGTGACCACCGCGCCTTCCGGGTTGACCACGATGCCGGTGCCGCTGCCGAGCGGCACCTCGTAGCTGCGCTCGATGTGCACGAGGTCGCCGATGTGGTCTAAGAGGGTGATGTCGACGCGCTGACTCGCCTCGACTCGTACGACCGACGGGGTCACCAGATCGGTGATGCCGCTGGGATGCTCGTGCGCCAGGGCGGGCAGTGCGCACACGAGGAGCGCAGCGGCCGCGCCCGCGGCGAGAGCGGTGACTCGGGCCATCTCTGTCTCCCCTGCAGAGCCTAGGACCAGGGTCCCAACCGATGGGCGGAAGTCAAGGGCGACAAGCGCTTGGTACGTGATTTACCGTACTGCCGTGACCTTCGGTTCGGCCGGCCTCGCCATCGACGTCGGCGGCACGTTCACCGACGTGGTCCTGCGTGACGAGACGGGCTCGTCGTCGGTCGCGAAGGTCCTGACCACCCCCGACGATCCCATCGCCGCGATCGTCTCCGGCGTTACTCGCCTCGTCGCCGAACCGGCCCGGATCGGCCGCGTCGTGCACGCCACGACCCTGGCCACCAACGCCGTCCTGGAGGGCGGCGGCGCCCGCGTCGCCTTCGTCACCACGCGCGGCTTCCGGTCGATGATCCCGCTGGGCCGCTACGCCCGGGTCGAGGAGGACCGCTACGACCTGCGCTTCACTCCCCCGGTGCTCGACGCCGAGTGCTTCGAGGTCACCGAGCGCACCGGCAGCCGCGGCGAGGTGCTCGTGCCCCTCGACCCCGAGTCGGTACGGCAGGCCGCCCGGGAGATCACCGCGCGCGGCCTCACCTCGGCGGCGGTCTGCCTGCTGCACTCCTACGCCAACCCCGCCCACGAGGAGCGCGTCGCGGCCATCCTGCGCGAGTCGGTCCCGCACGTGGTGACCTCGGCCGAGGTCTGGCCCGAGATCCGCGAGTACGAGCGCGCTACCACCACCCTCGTCTCGGCCCGGGTCGGCCCGCTCATGGCCGCCTACCTCACCCGTCTGGGCGAGGCCCTGCGCGCGCTCGGCATCACCGCGCCGGTCTACGTCATGGACTCCGGCGGCGGGGTCGTCTCCGCGCCGCTGGCCGCCCGGCGGGCCGTGGTCACCATCGAGTCCGGCCCGGCCGCCGGCGCGCTCATGGCCGCCCGGTACGGCGAGGCCGTCTCGTTCGACATGGGCGGCACCACCGCCAAGGCCTGCGTCATCCGCGCCGGCCGGCCCGCGATCACCCGCGAGTTCCACGTCGGCGGCAAGGGCAGCTTCGGCGGCCGGCGGGCCGGGACCGGCATCCCGATCCGCACGCCCGCCATCGACCTGGCCGAGGTCGGGGCGGGCGGCGGCAGCATCGCCTGGCTGGACCCGGCCGGGTCGTTGCGCGTCGGCCCCGTCTCGGCGGGCTCCTCGCCCGGACCGGCCTGCTACGGGCTGGGCGGCCTGGAGCCCACGGTCACCGACGCCGACCTCGTGCTCGGCTACCTCGGGGCGGCCTCGCTGCCGCTGGATCCGCTCCTGGCGGCCAAGGCGCTCGACCGGCTGGCCGCCCCGCTGGGCGTCGGCCGCGCCGCCGCCGCGCACGCCGTGCACGAGATCGTCAACGCCGCCATGGCCTCGGCCGTGCACGTGGTCACCGTGCAGCGGGGCATCGACCCGAGGGGGTTCGCGCTGGTCGCCTTCGGCGGGGCCGGGCCGGTGCACGCCTGCCGGATCGCCGAGCGGTTCGGCATCGGGCACGTGATCGTGCCGCCGCTGTGCGGCGTGGCCTCCGCCGCCGGGCTGCTCGCCGGGCCGCTGGCCACCTCCCGGGTCCGCACCCGGCTCGGCGCGGCCGACCCCGAAGCGATCTTCGCCGAGCTCGCCCGTTCGGCCGCCGACGATCTCGAGGTCGGCCTGGACGATCCGGGCGTGAGCGTCTCGCGGGCCGTGGACGTGCGCTTCCACGGCCAGTCACACGATCTCACGGTGGACTGGAGCGAGTCGCGCGCCGAGCTGGCCGCCCGCTTCCGCGCGCGCTACCGCGAGGTCTACGGCATCGACCAGGAGGGCGAGATCGAGGTGGTCTCCTACCGCGTCCGGCTCGCCCGCGACTTCCCCGCCGCCCCGGTCGTGGCGGCCGAGCCCCAGCCGCCGCCCGCCGCGCGGCGCCGGGACGCCTACTTCCCCGAGCTGGGCGGGTACGTGGCCACCCCGGTGCTGACCCGCGCCGAAGCCGACGGCGTGCGCGGCCCCGCGATCGTCGAGGACCCCGGCTCCACCCTCGTCATCCCTCCCGGCTGGCAGGCCGGCCTGGCCGCCGACTCCAGCCTCCACCTGCACCGGAGGCCCGCGTGACCGCCCCCGACCCGCTGACCGCCGAAGTGCTGCGGCACGCCCTGGTGGTGGCGGCGGAGGAGGCGAGCATCGTGGTGGTGCGCTCGGCCTACTCCACCTTCATCGTCGAGGGCTCCGACGCCTCGGCCGCCGTCCTGGACGCCCAGGGCCGCCTGGTGGCCCAGTCGGTGGCCACCACGCTGATGAACAGCATGGCCCTGCGCACCGCGCTGCCCGAGCTGCTGCGCGACATCCCCGCCGAGCGGATGCGCGAGGGCGAGGTCTACGCCATGAACGACGCCTACCGGGGCGGCGTGCACACCAACGACCTGCTGGTCTTCCGCCCGGTCTGGGCCTCGGGCCGCCCGCGCTACTTCGCCGCCACGATGATCCACGTCTCCGACCTGGGCGGCCTGTCGGCGGGCGGGATGGCGCCGCTGGCCACCGACATCTTCCTGGAGGGCCTCCAGCTCCCCCCGGTACGGCTGGCCACCCGCGACGGCCTGGACCCGGCGATCGAGGCGGTCCTGCGCGCCAACAGCCGCACCCCCGACAAGGTGATCGGCGACGTCCGCGCCCTGGTCGCCGGCACCGCGGTGGCCGCGGCCCGGCTCGACCGGCTGCTGGCCGAGTACGGCGAGGCAGGCCTGGCCGCGGGCGTCGAGGCCTACCTCGACCACGCCGAGTCCCGCACCCGGGCCGCCGTCGCCGAGCTGCCGGAAGGCCGCTTCGAGGCGGCTTATCCGATCGACGACGACGGCTTCGACCTGGACCGCTCGCACACCGTCCGGGTCGCGGTGGAGATCTCCGGCGGCGCGGTGCGGCTCGACTTCGCCGGCACCGGCCCCCAGGTCCCCGCCGCGATCAACGCCTCGGCCTCGCAGTCGCTGGCCGCGGCCGTCTTCGCGGTGCGCTGCTTCCTCGACCCCACGATCCCGATGAACGAGGGCTGCCTGCGGGCGCTGGACATCCGGCTGCCGGAGGGCTCGCTGCTGAACGCCCGGCCGCCGCACCCGTGCGGGGGGCGGTTCGTGCCGATCTACGCGGCGATGGAGGCGGTCTTCCAGGCGCTGTCCACCGCGCTCCCGGAGCGGGCCATCGCACCCAGCGGGATCCTGCAGCCGTTCTCCGTCGCGGCGGTCGGCCCGCCGTACTGGATCCACCTGTCCTACGACTTCGGCGGGGTGGGCGCGCGGCGCGGCCTGGACGGGCCGGACGCGACCGGGGTGCACTTCGGCGTCGGCCGCAACTCGGTGCCGCAGGTGGAGCCGGTGGAGAGCCGGTGCCCGCTGGTGGTGGAGTCGGTCGAGACCATCGACGGCTCCGGCGGCGCCGGGCGCGACCGCGGCGGGCGGGGCACCAGGACGGTCTTCCGCTTCCTGGCCGACTGCCACGTCAGCACCCGCGGCGACCGGCTCCGGCTGCCCCCGCCGGGCCGCGAGGGCGGGCTGCCGGGCCGGGCCGGCGGCTTCTTCAAGCGGCACCTGGACGGGCGGCTGGAACGCCTGCCGTCCAAGGCGGGCAACGTGCGCTTCGCCGCCGGCGAGGCCTTCGTGGTGGAGACCAGCGGCGGCGGCGGGCTGGGGCCGCCGGCCGCCGGGTGAGGCACGCGGTCCTACTGCGGGAAGCGGTTCTCGCAGTTCAGGAAGGGCTCTTCCTTGCCCGAGTCGAACGCGACCCGGTCCGGCCCGTCGCCGCAGTCGAGGACCAGGTCGCGCAGCCCGTCGGCGGCGCGCAGCAGGTCGTCGCCGCCGAAGCCGCGCAGGGTGTCGGCGCCGCCGTTGCCGGTGAGCTGGTTGGGCAGCGCGTTGCCGCTCAGGGTGTCGCCGAAGCGGCTGCCGATGAGGTGCTCGACCTCGGCGTTGTCGGTGTCGGCCGCGCGGCCGTCGACGGCGGGGCGGCCGTCGTTGGCGGCGTTGTCGAGGGTGGCCACCACGCGGTCGGTGGCCTGCTCGAAGCTGACGGTGTCACCGCCGTTGCCGCCGACGTACCGGATCGAGCTGGCGGCGCCGGCGGCGCGGCCGGCGTGGAAGGTGTCGAAGCCCTCGCCGCCGCTGACCGTGCCGGTCAGGCCGATCAGGCTGGTGAACTGGTCGCTGGCACTGCCGAGGTCGGCGACGACGCGGGTGACGCCGGCGCTGCACCGCACCACGGTGGCGTCGGCGCCGGGCTGGCAGCCGGGGCCCGGGGTGATGGCCACCGAGTCGTCCACCACGGTGGCGCCCGAGGCGTCACGGGAGACGGTCACGGCGTTGACCAGGGCGGTCCCGGTGTACACGAGTTCCAGGCGGCCGTTGCTCTGCTGGACGCGGGCCTGGGAGGTGTCCATCGCGGCCTGGCCGGGCGTGGCCAGCGTGCCGAGCGCGGCGAGCGAGGCGGCGGTGAGAACGGCCAGCCGGAGGTGCTTCTTCATGGGTCTCTCCTTCGGAAAGGGCGCGAGGGACGGCCTCTCCGCCCCCGCGACGTCTCCCAGGATGGCCCTGTAAACGTTTTCCGTCTGCGCACAAATGCGCACAGCGCCGATCAGGCGAACCGGGACGCGACCGCCTCCCACTCGGTGGCGCCCTGCCGTACCGCGCGGTGGACGGCGCGGGCCAGCCGCGCGCCCCACACCGAGCGCGGCCCGCCGAAGAGCTCCTCCTCCCCCGCCGAGGGCACCACGACGCAGACCGCGTCGGACGCGGTGCCGGTGCCGGCGAAACCGGTCTCGGCCAGCGCCTGCGACTTGGCCTCGGTGACCGTCATGACCGCGTTGACCAGCGCCGCGTCGGTCATCGCCACCGGCAGCACGGCGACGATGTTGATCGTCCCGACCCGCATCGGGCGCAGCTCTGGATCGGCCGCGCCGGGCGGGGCGGCGGCCCAGGTCGGCACGCGCAGCCCGACCGTGGCCACGGCGGTGACGCCCTCGTCCTCGGCCTCGACGAAGGCCGGGACGTGCGCGGCGGTCATCATGCCGACGCCGGGCCCCTCGGCCGGGCCGAGCGAGCGCAGGTGCTCGACCGGGTCCATGCGCGAGTAGCCCGCGATCACCTGGGCGTTCAGCACCCAGGAGACCGGGCCGATGCCGCCGCCCAGCATGGCCGAGGAGATCGCCCGGTGGCCCGGCCCGAACTCCCACAGCAGCGCGCCCAGCCGCGCGCCCTCCTCCTCGCGGTAGCTCAGCCTCATGGCCCGCCTCTCACCAGATGCACGACGGGCCGCCCGTCGGGGCCCGGCTCGATCTTCACATGCGCGCCGAAGTGCCGGCTGACCAAGGCCTCGGTCAGCACCTGGGCCGGGCGGCCCGTGGCCGCCGCGCGCCCGTCGGCGACCAGCAGGAGGGAGTCGGCGTACTGCGCGGCCAGGCTGAGGTCGTGCAGCGTGGTGAGCACGGTCAGCCCGTCGGCCCGGCGCAGCCGGTCGACCAGCTCCAGCACCTGCTGCTGGTGCCCGAGGTCGAGCGCGGTCGTCGGCTCGTCCAGGAGCAGCACCGGCGCCTGCTGCGCCAGCGCCCGGGCCAGCACCGCGCGCTGCCGCTCGCCGCCGGACAGCCGCTCGAGCTGGCGTCCGGCCAGGCCGGTGAGGTCGAGCCGCTCCAGCACCGAGGCGGTCACCTCCCGGTCGTGCCTGCTCTCCCGCCCCAGATAGGGGATGTACGGCGTGCGCCCCAGCAGCGCGTAGTCGAACACCGTCATGTCCGGCGGCAGCGAGGGCGACTGCGGCGCGTAGGCCACGAGCCGGGCCAGCGCCCGCGGCTTGAGCGGCCCCGCCCCCGCACCGGCGAGCGTGACGCTCCCCTCGTGCTTGATCAGGCCCATCAGGGCGCGCAGCAGGGTGGACTTGCCCGCGCCGTTGGGCCCGATGACCGCGAGCCACTCGCCGCGCTCGACGCGGAGCTGGACGTCGTGCAGGACGCGCCGCTCCCCGAGCGTCACCGACAGCCCGTCGACGGAGATCATCACACCGTGACCTTCCTGGTCATGCGGAGCACCGCGACGAAGAACGGCGCGCCGACGAACATGGTCACGACCCCGATGGGCAGCTCGGCCGGGGCCAGCACGGTACGGGCGACCAGATCGGCGACCACCAGGAAGGCGGCCCCGGCCAGCAGCGAGAGCGGCAGCACCACGCGGTAGCTGCCGCCGAACAACCGCCGCACCACGTGCGGCACGACAATGCCGACGAAGCCGATCAGCCCGCTCACCGCGACCGCGGCGGCGGTGGCCAGCGAGGCCGCGAGCAGCACCATCAGGCGCACCCGGGCGGCGTTCAGCCCCAGGCTGGTCGCCTCCTCCTCGCCCACCGAGAGCACGTCGAGGGTGCGGCCGTGCAGGAGCAGCACCACCGCCGAGAGCGCGGCGTAGGGCAGCACCAGCGTGAGCTGGTCCCAGCCGCCCCCGACGTCGCCGAGGATCCAGGAGTAGATGCGCTGCAACTGCTCGACCTTGAGCTGCTGGAGGAAGGTCTGGATCGCGGTCAGGAAGGAGGTGACCGCCACCCCGGCCAGGACCAGGGTGGCGGTGCCGCCGGCGCGGCCCGCGGTGTTGCCCAGCGCGTAGGCGAGCAGCACCCCGCCCAGCGCGCCGAGGAAGGCGGCCAGCGGGATGCCGAACGACGGGTCCGGCACCATCACGATGACCAGCGTCACCGTCAGTCCCGCGCCGGCCGCCGCGCCCAGCAGGTACGGGTCGGCCAGCGGGTTGCGGAAGACTCCCTGGTAGCCGGCGCCCGCGATGGCCAGCAGCCCGCCCACCACGGCCGCGATCAGCACCCTGGGCAACCGCAGCTCGTACAGCAGCCCCTGCTCGACCGGGCTGAGCCCGGAGTCGAGGTCCACGAGGGGCAGCCAGTCGAGCGCCTGGACGACGACCTGCCCGGGCGAGATGTCCGCCGCGCCGCCCAGCAGCCCGGCGACCATGGTCGCCAGGAGCAGGACGGACGTCGCCGCGACCGGGACGAACCGGGCTCTCGTCGCCTTCATCGGCTCAGGCGGCCTTGCCCACCGCGGCGGAGATGGCCTTGGCCAGGTCCACGACGCGCGGGCCCCAGCGGGAGGCGATGTCGTCGTCGAGCTGGATCACCTGGTCGTTCTTGATCGCCGACAGGTTCTTCCAGCCCGGCCGCTTGGCCAGGGTGTCCTTGCTCTGCTGGCAGCACTTGACGTCGGCGAGGAAGATCAGCGCCGGGTCGGCCTGGGCCACGAACTCGGCCGAGAGCTTCGGGTAGCCGCCGGCCGCGTCGGGCGCCTTGTCGGCGATGTTCTCCAGCCCGAACAGGCTGTAGACCTGGCCGATGAAGGTGGTGGAGGTGGCGGCGTAGGGCGTCTGGTCGAGCTCGTGGTAGTAGCTGAGCTTCTTGTCCTTGGGCGCCTCGGCGGCCAGGCGCTCCAGCTCGGTCTTCATCGTGGTGACGGTCTGCTGGGCCTTGTCCGGGTTGCCGGTCGCGGCGCCGAGGTCGGCGATCTCGTCGTAGGCCTCCTCCAGCTTGGTGGCGGCCGGCTCCAGCAGGACCGGGATGCTGAGCTTGGTCAGCTCGGCGACGACCTTGTCGGTGTCGTTGGCGACGACGACCAGGTCGGGCTTGTGCGCGACGATCGCCTCGACGTTCGGCTTGAAGCCGGACAGCTCGGTCTTCGGCGCCTCGGCGGGGAAGTTCGACTGGTCGTCGACCGCGACGACCTGCGGGCCCGCGCCGATGGCGAAGAGGGTCTCGGTCGCGGTGGGCGAGAGCGAGACGATGCGCTCGGGGCGCTTGGCGATGGTGACCTGGCCGTTGCCGGCCTCGACGGTCACCGGGAAGGCGGCCTCGGCCTGCGGGGAGGCGGAGCCGGATGCCGCCGGCGCGGAAGCGGAGGGTGCGGAGGCGGGGGTACTGGACGCCGGTGCGCCCGTGCTCTGACCGCAACCGGCCAGAGCGAGAACACCCAGCATCGCACCCGCGAAAGCCTTTCCTACGGGCCTCACGAGTAGTCCTTTCACTGCTGGAACCGAGAGACCCGCGTCGATGTCGACGGATCACCCTTTTCCACGAGGGTTGATGACGTCAGCGCGGAGGCAGGCGACCTGGCTATGACAGTTGCGGGACAGCGCCGGATTCCCACCGGACTTCGCTGCAACTCTGCGCGTCGGACAAACGCTATCAATTCTCCGGAATACTCTTACGTCAAGAGCTGCTTCTCGGCGTCGTCGATGATCCGCTGCAGGTGGAGACCGTGCTGGGCGTCGAGGGGGTGGCCGCCGCCCCGCCGTACGGTCTCGGCGAACTCGGCGGCGATCACGTCGAGCGGGTCGTCGCCGTCGTAGCCGCCGAACTCGGCGCTGCCCTCGGCGCCGAAGACGGCGTAGCGGGAGGTCCAGGTGCCGGCGGCCATGGTGAGGGACATCTCGCTGAGCGCGCCGCCCTCGTGCTCCAGCAGCAGGCCGGTCCAGCCCAGCGTGTTGCCGCGGGCGCGCACGCCGGTGATCGTGCCCAGGGCGGCGTCCATGAGGTCGAGCGAGTGCGGGGCGACGTCGAGCAGGACGCCGCGCTGCAGCCGCCACGGGGTGGCGTAGGCGCCGCCGTGCCGCAGCAGGCCGCCGACGACCAGGGCGTTGCCGCCGAAGGGGCGCACGGCGCCGGCCTGCTTGAGGAACTCGCGCGTGGGCGCGGCGTAGCGCAGCGTCAGCATCATCTGCGAGGGCACACCGGTCTCACCGATCACCTCGGCCAGCCGTACCGCGTTGTCCAGAGTGTCGGCGAGCGGCTTCTCCAGCAGCAACGCCTTGCCCGCGCGGGCGGCGCGGACGGCCAGCTCCGCCTGGACGCCGGGCGGCACGCAGAAGGCCACCGCCTCGCAGTGCTCGAACAGCTCGTCGAGCCGCTCGAAGACGGGCGCGCCGAGCCGGGCGGCCGCCTCTGGCCGCCGGGCCCAGACGCCGGCCAGCCTGGTGTGCGGCCCCGCCTTCAGCATCGGCGCGTGCGCGTCCTCGGCCCAGGGCCCCGCCCCGATCAGTCCCACCGAAATCGGTTCCACAGAATGAGTATGGCCTACTCATGCAGGCCGGCTCCGGGCGGCCGACGCTCGTACCATGACTGGTCTCGCCACCACTCCCCGCTCGGGCGCCGACACCTTCGCCCGGTACGCGATGATCGCCTGCGCCTTCGTCTCGCCGCTCACCATCCTGGCCGGGCTGCTGCTGAGCCCCATCCAGGCCACCGCGGAAGGGCAGGCCTACGTGCAGGCCCTGGTCGACCACGCCGGCAGCTACCCGGCCACCGCCTGGCTGGCCGCGCTCGGCGCGCTGACCATCATCCCGGCGCTGCTGGCCGTCTCCAAGGTCGCCCGCGCCGGGCGGCCCGTGCTCGGCCTGGTCGGCACGATCCTGGCCTTCAGCCTCGCCGTCCCGATCTCCACCGACAGCGACGACCTCATCTACGCCGCGCACAAGGCGGGCCTCGACGTGCCCACGATCACCAGGATCGAGCAGGTCTACGTCGACGGGCTGCCCACCTCGCCGCTCGGCATGCTCTGGTTCGCCGCGATGCTCGGCCTGCTCCTGCTCGGCCTGGCGGCCCTGCTGGGCCGCAGCGCGCCGGCCTGGGCGGCGATCGCGCTGGTCATCGCGCCGGTGCTGGTGCCGCTGCCCTGGATCCTGGGTCTGTCCACGCTGCTGGCCGCGGTGCCGTGGGCGATCATGGTCGCCGGGATGGGCGGCGTGGCCCTGGCCCTGCTCAAGGAGCCGGTCCGCTGAGGCCGGGGGCGGCTCAGGTCCTGGTCCAGGCGACCGGGAGCGAGGTCAGCCCGCGTCCCACCAGCGACCTGCGGTAGCTCGGGGCTCCCCCGGTCAGCCGCAGGTACGGCAGGCGCCGCCCCAGCACCTCCAGGGCGGTGCGAAGCTGCAACCGGCCCAGCGCGGCGCCTACGCAGAAGTGGATGCCGTAGCCGAAGACCAGGTGGGCGTCGGCGTTGGGCCGATCGGGCACGAAGCGTTCCGGGTCGGGGAAGACGCTCTCGTCGTGCCCGGCCGAGTCGCTCGACAGCAGCACCAGCGAGCCGCGCGGAATGGTCACCCCGTGCAGCTCGACGTCGGTTGCGGCGTAGCGGAAGGAGCCGAGCGAGGCCCCGTCGATGCGCATGCACTCCTCGACCGCCCCCGCCAGCAGCGCGTCCGGCACCGGCCACAGCCCCTCGCGCAGCAGCCGGTGGACGCTGTTGCCGAGCTGGTTGGGCACGGTGTCGTTGCCGCCGAGCAGGATGGTGGAGATCAGCTCCACGACCTCCCGGTGGGCCAGCCCACTGCGGGTCATCAGGGTCACGAAGTCCTCGCGCGGCTCGGCCCGGCGCCGCGCCACCAGCCGGTCCACGTAGTCCAGGTAGGTCAGGAAGCTCCCGGCCAGCTCGAGTTGCCGTTCCGCGGGCTGGGGCGACAGGAAGAGCTGGAACCAGTCCTTCACCCTGGCCTGCACGAACGCCTCGTCGGCCGCGGGGACGCCGATGAAGCGGGCGGTCAGCCGGACCGACGGCTCGTGACCCAGGTCCGTGACGAAGTCGGCCTCGCCCCGCGGCTCGACGCGGTCCAGGAGCTCCTCGTTGAGCCGGCGGAACTCCCGCTCCAGCGCCGCCACCGCGCGCGGGGTGAAGGCGCGCGAGACCGAGCGGCGCAGCCGGGTGTGGTCGGGCGGGTCCACGTTGGCCACGAAGCTGGACAGGAACGAGCCGTGCTCGCCCAGCTTCGCCCGGGTCTCCTCGGTCAGGCTGCGGGAGATGGTCAGCGAGCCGCGCGAGGAGAACCGGCGGGGGTCGCCGTAGGCCGCCCGCACGTCGGCGTAGCGCGTCAGCACGTACGCGCCCAGGTGCTCGCTGGAGAAGACCGGCTGCTCGCGGCGCAGCCGGCTCAGGAAGGCGTACGGCGAGGCGACGTGCCAGGCGGCGGTGACGTCGAAGTCCATCCGAGGATCCTTCGCGGGTTGGCGACGAGCATCTGGTCGATCTGCTCCGCGGTGACGCCCCGCCGGCGCAGCTCGGGCAGCACGTCGCGGGTGAGGTGCAGCAGGTGGTAGTTCGGGTGGCGCCGCCGTACCACCTCGGCGTCGAAGCGGTCGTTGAAGCAGTAGGAGTCGTGACCCAGCACCAGCCGGCCGGCGTGGCCGCGCTCGCACAGCGCGGCGACGGTGGCCACGCGCTGCTCGAAGGGCGTGATCGCGTCCAGGCCGAAGCGGTCCATGCCCAGGTAGGAGCCCGCGGCCAGCAGTTCCTCCAGGTAGGCCAGGTCGGTGGAGTCACCGGCGTGGCCGATGATCACGCGGCTCAGGTCCACGCCGCAGGCGGCCAGCAGCCGTTGCTGCTCCAGGCCGCCGGGCTCGTGGCTGTGCGTGCTGATCGGCGCGCCGGTCGCCAGGTGGGCCTCGGCCACCGCGCGGAAGACGCGCTCGCAGCCGGGCGTCATGCCGGGGCGGTCGGTGGCGCACTTGAGGATCGCCGCCTTCACGCCGGTGCGGCCGATGCCCTCGGTGAGGTCGCGGACGAAGAACCCGGCGAGCCGTTCGGGCCCGCCGAACAGCGAGCCGGGGCCGCGGTTGCCGAAGTACGGCGGCAGCGCGTCGTAGGTGTACAGGCCGGTGGCGGCGACGATGTTGACCGTGGTGAGCGCGGCCACCTCCTGCACCGCCGGGACGTAGCGGCCCAGGCCGACCACGGTCAGGTCGACGATGGTGTCGATGCCCTCGGCCCGGAGCGCCTCCAGCTTGGCCGCCGCCTGCTCGACGTCGCGCTGCTCGGGGATGTCCGGCCAGTTCCAGAGGATCTCCGGGCTCAGGCCGAAGACGTGCTCGTGCATGAGCGTGGCGCCGAGGTCGGCGACGGGACCCCTCACGGTCTCAGGCACGGGAACCTCTCGTGCTCGAACGGCTCGTTGACCGTCAGGCCGAGCCCGTCGGTCTGCGCGTACGGCGCGCCGGTGTAGAGGGTCGCGGCGTCGAAGTAGGTGGCGGTGAACGACAGCCGGGCCCGGCCCAGCCGGTTGGCGGGCGCCCCGTGCACGGTGAGCGAGTGGTGCACGGTGGCGTCCCCTGCGGCCAGGTCGAGGGCTGGCGACAGGTCGTGCTCGCGCAGCCAGGGATGCACGCTGAGCTGGTCGTCGCCCGCGCGCAGGAAGCTGCGGCCGAGCAGCCCGCGGGTGTGCGAGCCGGTGAAGAAGCGCAGCGAGCCCATCTCGGCGGGCACGTCCACCAGCGCCAGCCACAGCGTGAGCATGGCCGAGCGGTCCATCGGCATCCACGGGAAGTCCTGGTGGAAGGCGGTCTCGCCGTGCTCGCCCGGCTCCTTGACCAGCAGGTTGCTGACCTGGACCCGGACCGCGGCCACCCCGTGCAGCAGCTCGACCGCGCTCGGGCCGAAGGCGGTCATCACCGCGCCGAAGCGCTCGTCCTCGGCGGCCACGTCGCGGGACTGGCCGAAGGCCTCCTCCACCCGGCCCGCGTGGCGGGTGGTACGGCTCGCGAGCCGGGCCCTGGCGCGTTCGGCCAGGTCGGCGACGGTGGCGGGATCCACCAGGCCGGGCAGGTGCGCCCAGCCGTCGCGGTCGAAGGCGGCGGCCTCGGCCTCGGTGACCCGGCGCATCTCCATGCGCCCCAGTGTTGCTCGTAGCAAGCGCTTGGTAAAGTCCGCTCATGCGGCGGTTCAGATTCGCGGCGGTGCTGCGCGGGGCCGAGTCGGCCCGGGCCTGGCGCGAGGCGGCGCGGCGGCTGGAGGACACCGGCTTCGACGTCCTGCTCGTTCCCGACCACCTGGTCGGGCCGCGCTTCGCGCCGCTGGCCGCGCTCACCGCCGCCGCGTGCGCGACCACCCGGCTCAAGGTCGGCACGCTCGTGCTGGCCAACGACTTCCGGCACCCGGCGGTGCTGGCCAAGGAGGCCGCCACGCTCGACCTGCTGTCCGGCGGGCGGCTGGAGGTGGGGCTGGGCACCGGGTGGATGGCCGGCGAGTACGGCGCGGCGGGCCTGCCGTACGACCCGCCGGGGGTGCGGCTGGCGCGGCTGGCGGAGGCGATCATCGTGTTCAAGGGGCTCTGGACGCCCGGGCCCTTCACCCACCACGGCGAGCACTACCGCGTCGACGGCCTGGAGCAGTGGCCCCTGCCCGGCCGGCAGCCCCGGCTCCTGCTCGGCGGCGGCGGGCCGCGCCTGCTCGACCTGGCCGCCCGCGAGGCCGACACCGTCCACCTGACCATGCGCATCCGCGCCGACGGCAGCGGCCCCGACCCCGGCGACGGCGGCGAGGCCGCCTTCCTCGCCAAGCTGGCCCGGCTCCGCGCCGCCCCCCGCTACCCGGGCCTCGAACTGGGCACCAGCATCCTGCGCGCCGGCGAACCGCGCCCCGAGGAGCCGTGGAGCGCCGCCCGCTCGGCCGCCCTCGAAGGCACCCCGCAGGTGCTCCCCGGCACCGCGGCCGACATCCGCGACCGCCTCCGGCACTGGCGCGACACCCACGACGTGTCCTACTTCGCCGTCCACCACGAACGCGACCTGCCCGCGCTGACCCCGGTCGTGGAGGAACTCGCCGGGACGTAGATGATGGCGGTATGGATGAGATGGTGCTGCTCAGGCATGGCGAGACCGAGTGGAGCAAGAACGGGCGGCACACCGGCCGGACCGACCTGCCGCTGACCCCGCACGGCGAGGACCAGGCGCGGGCCCTGACCCCCGTGGTGAAGGCGCGCACCTTCGGGCTTGTGCTGGTCAGCCCCGCCGCCCGCGCGCGGCGTACCGCCGACCTGGCCGGATTGACCGACTACGAGATCGACCCCGACCTGTGGGAGTGGGACTACGGCGGCTACGAGGGCATCACCACGCCCCGCATCCGCGAGGACCGGCCGGACTGGTACCTGTGGCGTGACGGCGTGATCCCTGGCGCGACGCCCGGCGAGAGCGCCGCCGACGTCGGCGCCCGCGCCGACCGCGTCATCGCCCGTGCCCTCCGTGAGCCCGGGACCGTCGCCCTGGTCGCCCACGGGCACTTCCTGCGCGTGCTCGCCGCCCGGTGGCTCGGCCTTCCGCCGGAGGACGGGCGCTTCTTCCGCCTGGACACCGGCACCTACTCCCGCACGGGCTTCGAGCACGCCAAGCCCGTCCTCCTCACCTGGAACGCCCCCGTCTGACCACGGCCCGGACGAGAGCGGAGGTCAGGGGGCAGGGGCTAGGCGGCAGCCGGGGTAGGGGACCAGGAGGGTTTCCCGCCAAGGCCCGTCAAGGAAGTGGCGTGCCCGTCGCCCCCATTCCAGCAGCCGCGGGTCGCCCTCCACCTCGTCGTCCAGCCCGAGGGCGGCGTCCCGGGCGCGCTGGGTGGCGAGGTGGTCGTCCAGGGAGACGGCCCAGAGGGTGACCACCTCGCTGTCGGCGAAGAGGACCTCGTACAGCCCCACCAGGGTGTGGCCGTGCTCGCGCAGCACCGGCTCGCGTTCGGTCCGGACGGCCTCCAGGTAGTCGAGGGCGCTGCCGGGCCGTACCCGGGCGCGCTCGTAGAGGTAGAGCGGCGCGACCGCCTCCCCCAGCACGGGTGTGCCGGGGACGGAGCCCAGGGGCCGGGAGACGGCGGAGAAGCGCAGGTCGTCGATGTCGGACAGGAAGAGCTTGTCGTCGACCCGGTCGTAGATCTCCATCATCTGCCGCCAGCCGCCCTCCCAGCCGCCGTGGCACTCCCACAGGGTGATCACCTTGAACTGGCGGTGCCCGGTGATGCCGACGGCGTAGAAGGCTCCTGCCAGGTCGATGTCGCGGGAGCGGATCGACATGCCGCTGGTCAGGGCGTGGGTGGCGCGTTCGCGGTCCTCGCGCTTGTAACGCGTCAGCCAGTCCAGGTAGTCGAGGGGCCGGCGGGCGTTCATGGGCCGGAAGTCGACTTCTTCGATCAGGTAGATGCCGCGGCGCACGGGGCCTCCTCGCCAGGTAATACCAAGCGATTGCTAGGCTACCATCGGCTGCGGCCCCCGTCCGGTGAGCCAGTCCAGGACCTGCCGGTGGCCGGAGGCGGCCTCCTCGAACCGGCCCCAGTGCCAGTAGCGCGGCTGGTCCCGCAGGCCGGTGACCCAGGTCCGGTAAGCGATTCCAGCGGGGTCGGCGGCGATGCCGTACGTGCGGACGACGACCTTGCCGCCCGGGGCGATCAGCACGTCGTCGGCGATCGGGTAGAGAGTCATCTGGTCGAGCATGGGATCGATGGTGCCCGGCGTCCGATCTTGACCGGTTACGCCTCCGGCGCATCCGCGTTAACGGATCCGCCGGAGGTTAACTCCGCATTTCCGCGCCGGCCGCGGACAGGGTCACACCAGGAGGCTGTCGAACTCGCCGTCCTTGACCCCGAGCACCAGGGCCCGGATCTCGTCGCGGGTATAGATCAGCGCGGGGCCCTCGGGGAAGCGCGAGTTGCGGACCGCGATCCCGCCGTCGGGGAGCTCGGCGAGCTCCACGCAGTTGCCCTGCGAGTTGCTGTAGCGGCTCTTCCGCCAGTCGACCTGCTGCAGGTCGGTGGCGGGCATGCCGTTGTAGGTGTGCTTCATCTACATCTTTCTGAGATGGCGGTCGATGAGCTCGACGGTGCCGCCCGGCGTGGTGCTCTCCACGCACAGTTGATCCATGGCGGTGAGGTAGGGGTCGATCTCCTCACGCTTGTCCAGGTACAGGGCACCCCAGAGCTGTTCGACGTAGACGACGTCCGACAGGTCGGACTCGGGGAAGCGCAAGATGCTGAAGGCGCCGCCCTCGGCCGCGTGCGAGCCGAACTTGAACGGCATCACCTGGATGGTGATGTGCGGAAGGGTCGCGACGTGCAGAAGGTGCTGGAGCTGCTCGGCCATGACCTGCCTCCCGCCGATGATCCGCTTCAGGGCGGCCTCGTCGATCACCGCCCACAGGCGCGGGCCGTCCTTCTGGGTGAAGCGCTGCTGGCGCTGCATGCGCGCGTGCACGAGCTTCTCGATCTGGTCGGGAGTCTTGTCCGGGTTGCCGAGCTGGTAGACCGCCCGGGCGTAGTTGGCGGTCTGGAGCAGGCCGGGGACGAACTGCACCTCGTAGGTGCGGATCAGCGCCGCGGCCTCCTCCAGCCCCACGTAGGTGGTGAACCACTGCGGCAGGACGTCGGAGTACTTGTGCCACCAGCCCGGGGTGTTGGCCTCGCGCACCATCTCCAGCAGCGCGCGGCGTTCGGCGCCGTCGACGACGCCGTACAGGGTGAGCAGGTCTTCGACGTCACGCGTCTTGAAGCCGACACGTCCGAGCTCCATGCGGCTGATCTTCGACGCCGACGCTCTGATGTGGAATCCGGCTTCGTCCCGCTCCAGCCCGACACTCTCGCGCAGTCGGCGCAGGCTGGCTCCGAGCATGATGCGCCGAACGGTCGAACCGGTTCCCGGCGGATCCATGGACACGTGCTGCTCCTTAGTCGGTCCTGAGTCAATAGTCTGCCAGGAAGGGTTCCTTTCCCCCGCAGTTCCCTTTTTCCTGCGGCAACCGTAGCGAATGCACCGGGCTTCTGCACGTGCATCCGATCTTGCACATGCACGACATTCTGCATCAGAATGATCGTCGTGCAGTCCACGAGCTCCACCTGGACCACCTTCGACTGGTGGCCGCCGGTCGGCTGGTGGCCCGAAGCCGCCCGTGACCTCCTGGAACACCCTCCGGGGCCGGTCGCGAGCGCCACCTTCGCCCTCCCGCCGCACGCCTCCTCGGTCCACAGCGCCCGCAGCTTCACCTCCGGCGTGCTCGCCGGCTGGGGGCTGGAGGGCGTCATCGAGACCATGGAGCTCGTCGTCTCCGAGCTGGCCACCAACGCCTTACGGCACGGCCTGTCGCTCGGGTCGGCTCCGCCTGCCGTACAGATGTCACTGGTACGGCGGGGCGCCCTGGTGACCTGCGCCTTCACCGACCCGGGGCCGAAGGTCCCGGTCCTGAGGTACGGCGGGCCGCTCGATGTGGGCGGTCTGGGCCTGCACATCGTGGACTCGGTCAGCCTCCGCTGGGGCTGGTCGGCGCTCTCACCAAAAGGGAAGATCGTCTGGGCAGTCCTCTCCTGACGGGCGTTGATCTGCACTACCGTGGATGGTCATGGCTCACGGCGAGTCCCGCGCGCGACCCCTGAGAGTGCTGACCGATGGATGATCACCTGCTCGGCTGGCTGCGAACACTCGACGAAGACAGGCTTGCCCGCGTTCTCACGAACCGTCAGGACGCCATCGCGGCCCCCTGGCCCCGGCGGCTGGAGTCCCTGGCCCAGCGGCTGGGCAACGGCTTCGCCGTCATGGAGGCCATGCGCAACCTCCCCCTGCCGTGCCTCGAACTCGCCCAGACCTGCCTGGTGCTCGACAACCCCACGGTCGACCGGCTGGCCGCCTTCCTCGACGCGACGCCCGCCGAGGTCACCCGCTGGCTCGACCGCCTCTACGACAACGCGCTGGCCTGGCCCGACCGTGACGGCCGGGTGCACCTGGCCGAGGCGGTCGCCCGCTGGTGGACCGCGCCGCTGGGCCTCGGCGAGCCGCTCGACCACTACCTGAACTCCTGGACGATCTCCAACGACACCCTGCGCCTGCTCTCGCGCAACCTCGGCCTGCCCCCGCACGGCAACCGGCGGCGCACCATCGCCCAGGTCGCCGAGGTCCTCGGCGACGAGCACCGGCTGGCCGCGCTGCTCACCAACGCCCCGCCCGGCACGCGGCGGCTGCTGGAGGAGTTCGCCTGGGACGGCCCCATCCGCGACGTGGACGGCAACCGCTTCGTCGCCCCCGGCGCCCCCGAACGCTGGGCCTCCGACCACGGCCTGCTCTACCGGCCCAACTGGCACGTCGCCGAGATGCCGCGCGAGGTCGCGCTGAGCGTGCGGGGCGGCGACTACCACCCGCCCTTCACGCCCGACGCCCCCGAGGTCGCCACCCTGCCGGTCGATCCCGAAGAGGTCGACCACCTCATGACCCTGGCCGCCCCGCACCTGGTGGAACGGTGCGCCGCGCTGCTCGACAACGCCGCCAAGACGCCGCTGCCGCTGCTCAAGACCGGCGGCGTCGGCGTGCGCGAGGTACGCCGGCTGGCCAAGGAGACCGGCTGCGACGAGGACGAGACCCGGCTCCTGCTGGAGGTCTGCGCCGTCGCCCGGCTGCTGGCCTGGGACGAGAAGTCCGGCGGCATGGTGCCGACCGACCGCTTCGACCGCTGGCGGCTCGACGAGAGCGCCGCCCGGCTGCGCGTGCTGCTGTCGGCCTGGTGGCGGATGGAGCGCTCCTCGCTGCGCAAGATCGACGGCAAGTACCCCACCGCCCTCGGCGACGACCAGGCCGGCCCCTCGGTCGCCCGGGTACGGCGAGCCGTCGTGCAGGTCCTGGCGCACCTGCCGGCCGGCACCGCCTTCGCCGACCGCGGCGGCCTGGTGCGGGCCGTGCACTGGCACGCCCCCCTCCTCGACCAGGCGCTCCTCGCCGAATGCGCGCCGGCCGTGCTCGACGAGGCCCGGCTGCTCGGCGTCCTGGCCAACAACGCCCTCACCGACCTCGGCCGCGCCCTGGCCGGGCTGGCCGGCAAGGCCGGCGACGAGAACGCCGACTCCGTGCCCGCCGTCGAGCACGACCCCGCGCTCATGGAGGCCTCCACCCGGGCCCTGGCCAGCGTACGGCGGAGCGCCCTGTTCGGCCCCGACCTCACCGCGGTCGTGACCGGGCCGCCCTCGGCCGAACTCGCCGCCCTCCTCGACCGGGTCGCCGAACGCGAAGCCCGGGGCGCCGCCTCGGTGTGGCGCTTCACCCCCGAGAGCGTGCGCAGCGCCCTCGACCAGGGCCACGACGCCGACGAACTGCTCGAAGAACTCGCCGGCGTCGGCACCGTGCCGCAAGCCCTCGACTACCTCGTCCGCGACGTCGCCCGCCGGCACGGCGAGGTCACCGTCACCACCGTCGGCTGCATCGTCCAGGCATCCGACCCGGCGCTGCTCGCCGAGATCGCCGCCCACCGCCGGCTCACCCGGCTCGGCCTGCGGCTGCTCGCCCCCACCGTGCTCGTCAGCTCCGCGCCCGCCGAACGCACCCTCAACGCCCTGCGCGACAACGGCTACGCCCCCGTGCCCGTCGCCGACACCGGCGAGATCACCATCCGGCGGACCCTGCTCACCGAACCCGCCGAGCGGCAGCAGAACGGCAAGCTGATCCTCCTGCCCGGCGGGCAGGTCGCCGAGGTGGCTCCGCCGTACATCATCGCCGAGCCCACCCCCGACCCGCACGAGCACGCCAAACGCCTCGTCGCCACCCAGACCGACGGCGAGCAGCACGGCCGCACCTGGGCGGTCATCGGGCGGATGGCCACCCGGTTGCCCACCGCCCAGCAGTCGCTCCTCGGCTTCGTCGTGGACCGGGGGGTGCGGGCCGGCATCCGCCTCACCGACGGCCTCACCGCGACCGTCAGCCACGGCGAACTCCGCGGCGCCACCTTGGACGCCTGGTGTGAGGAGGCGGGGGACTACCTGGAGTTCCCCCTCGCCGACATCGTCGAGGTCCGCGGCGCCTTCTGACATTCGGGCCTCGCCCTTCGGGCTCGGGCCGTTCTTCGTGGGGGGCGGAGCCCCCCACACCCCCACTCCACCGGAATGAAGCACTTCACCACGAGGCCCCCATGAGGCCGGGAGCAGCCGAGGGCGACCAGGAGCTTCCCGTGTGCGGCCCCAGACGATCCGCGGATGACCCACAGAAACCTCCGATGAGTCCCCGCACATTCGCCGATCTCCCTTGTGAGCGAACGAAAGATCGGGTTATGTTTCATCCGATCTCTCCCCCCACATAGGAGTGCCATGCTCCGCCTGAAGCGCATCCTCGCCCTCTCCACCCTCCTTGTCATCGGATGTATCCCGGCCCAAGCCGAAGCCCAGACCACCCCCGACCCCTACGAGCCAACCGTAGAGTCGCTGAACAGCCATCCGACCCCTAAGTGGTTCAACGACGACAAGTTCGGCATCTTCCTGCACTGGGGCGCCTACTCCGTCCCCGCCTGGGGTCCAAGGGGCAGCTACGCGGAGTGGTACTGGTACTACATGAACTCCCCCGGCAACGCGACCAACGCCTACCACCGGGCGACCTACGGGGAGGACGCCGACTACGACCGGTTCGCCCAGCAGTGGAAGGCGGAGAAGTTCGATCCGGCCGACTGGGTGAAGCTGTTCAACGACGCCGGGGCCAAGTACTTCGTGCTCACCTCCAAGCACCACGAGGGCGTCGCCCTGTGGGACAGCAAGGTGAGCGGGCGGGACACGGTGGCGATGGGGCCGAAGCGCGACCTGGCCAAGGAGCTGTTCACCGCGGCCCGCAAGGACGGGAAGTTGCGCGCGGGCTTCTACTACTCGCTGATGGAGTGGTACAACCCGCAGTTCACCGGGCAGCCGGCGCGCAACCCCTACACGGGCCAGCCGGTGCCGTACACGGGCGGCCAGGAGGGTGGCGACTACGTCAAGGACTACATGCTCCCGCAGATGCGCGAGCTGATCGACGGCTACGACCCGGACATCCTGTGGTGCGACGGCCAGTGGGACCGCTCGGCCGCGCAGTGGCAGACCGCCGGGGTGATCGCGGACTACTACAACAAGGCCGCCAGGGCGGGCAAGGAAGTGGCCGTCGCCAACCGCTGCAAGATCGAGAGCGGCGCGCTGGAGAGCCCCGAGCTCGACTTCCAGACGCCGGAGTACTCCGTCAAGCCGGACATCGACCCGGTCAAGTGGGAGTCCAGCCGCGGCATCGCGCACTCCTACGGCTTCAACCAGAACGAGCCGGTCGAGGACTACCTGACCTCCGACCAGCTCGTGGACTCCTTCGTCGACATCGTCAGCAAGAACGGCAACCTGCTGCTCAACGTGGGCCCGAAGGCCGACGGCACCATCCCCGAGCTGCAGCGGCAGCGGCTGCTCGACATGGGCGCGTGGCTGAAGGTCAACGGCGAGGCGATGTACGGCACGACGTACTGGACGCGCGCCGAGGAGAAGGGCGGCCCCGACGACCTCAGGTACACGGTCAAGGACGGCGCCCTGTACGCGACCGCGCTGAAGTGGCCCGGCGAGCAGCTCACCCTGGGCGCGGACGTGCCGGTCGGCCCGGGGACGCGGATCACGCTGCTCGGCTCCGACGGCGGCGCGCTGCCGTGGACCCGGGACGGGCAGGGCCGCGTGGTGGTCACGACCCCGGCCGAGACCGGGCAGTGGGCCTACTCCTTCAAGATCGAGACCCCGGGTGTGGCGGCCCTCCCCCGCTTCGCCGACGACGTGCCGCAGCACGTGCAGGCCGGGCAGAGCGTCACCGGCAAGGTGACCGTCACCAACACCGGCTCGCGGCCGATGCGCGCGGCGACGCTGTCCGTGGCCGCGCCCGAGGGCTGGACCGTCACCCCGGCCACCAGCCGGCTCGGCCACGTGGAGCCGGGCGCGAGCGTGGAGGTGCCGGTCAGCGTGAGCGTGCCCGAGGGCGCGCAGCCGGCCGACCTGAGCCTCCAGGCGACGCTCAAGACCGGGCGGCTGCGCGTGCCGTACTCCATCCCCGTCTCGGTGGTCCTGCCGGACCTGGCGCAGGGCAAGCCGGCGACGCAGCAGAGCACCGGCTACGACGCGCCGGCCTCGCGGGCGGTGGACGGCAACACCGACGGCGCCTTCTGGGCCGGCTCGGTCAGCCACACCGCCGAGCCGGCCAGGCAGGCGTGGTGGCAGGTCGATCTGGGCGCGGCGGCGTCCCTGGACAGCGTCGAGATCTGGAACCGCACCGACTGCTGCGCCGACCGGCTGCGTGACTACTGGGTGATCGCCTCCGAGCAGCCGATCACCGCCGACGGCCTGGAAGAGGCCCGCTCCGCGCCCGGCGTGACCGCGGTGCACGTGCGGGAGCAGGCCGGCCGGCCGAGCACGGTCAAGCTGCCCGCGGGCACGACCGGACGGTACGTCCGGATCCAGCTCGCCTCGGAGACGCACCCGCTCACCCTGGCCGAGGTGCGTGTCAGAGGGCGTTGACCGCACGCAGGAACCCGGCACCCGGCATGATCGTTCACCTGGACGCAGATCCGCACATCCGACAGGAGAACAAGCTCGTGGTCTTCAAACGCATGCTGGGTGCCTTCGGCGTCGGCGCGCCCTCGGTGGACACCGTCCTGGCCACGCCGAGCATCCAGCCGGGCGGCTCGCTGTCCGGTGAGGTACGGCTGGCCGGCGGCGACTTCGACGCCGAGATCGAGCACGTCACCCTCCACCTCGTCGCCCGGATCGAGGTGGAGCACGGCGAGGCCGAGTCCGGCGCGCTGTCGGAGTTCGGGAGCGTGCGCGTCTCCGGCCCGTTCACGCTGGCCAAGGGCGAGCAGAAGGTGATCGGCTTCGAGCTGCCGACCTCTTGGGAGACGCCGGTCACCCGGATCGGCGGCCGGCCGCTGACCGGGATGGCGGTCGGCGTCCGGACCGAGCTGGCCATCGCCAAGGCGGTGGACAAGGGCGACCTGGACGTCTTCGCCGTCGAGCCGCTGCCCTCGCAGCGGGCCATCCTGGAGGCGCTGCTCGACCTCGGCTTCCGCGTCAAGTCCGCCGACCTGGAGGCGGGGAGCCTGTACGGGGTGCGCCAGGAGCTGCCGTTCTACCAGGAGATCGAGTTCCACCCGCCGGCGCAGGCGCCGGTCGGCGAGATCGAGATCACCTTCGTGGCCACCCCGCACACCCTCGACGTGATCATCGAGGCGGACAAGGCGGGCGGGCACTACACCGACGACGCCATCGGCCGCTTCTCCCTCACCCACGAGGAGGCGCTGCGCACCGACTGGCCGCTGCGGCTGCGCGAGTGGCTGACCGGCCTCAGCTCGTACGGCACGCCGCACTACCGGCCGCACGGCCTGTCCGGCCACCACGAGGGCGGCGGCTTCGGCGGCGTGGCCGTCGGCGTCGCGGCGGGCGTGGCCGGCGGCCTGATCGTCGGCGAGGTCGTGGAGGAGGTCGTGGAAGAGGCCGCCGAGGAGGTCTTCGACGGCGGCGACGAGGGCGGCGACTGGTGACCCGGCCGTAGACCGGGCGGCCGGCCGCGGGAACATTCGTCCAAGACGGGCGGCCGGCCACCCGGGCACGCTCCCAGCATGACCGAGCACACAACCGAGCACACAACTGGGCGCACAACTGGGCACACCATCGAGCACTCGCACGGCATGCACGTGGTCCACGACGGGCCACGACAGGCGCCGCCGTTGCTGCTCATCCACGGTTCGGGCGCCTCGAGCGGGTTCTGGCAGCCGATGGTCCCGGCGCTGGCGGCCCGCCATCACGTCATCCGGGTCGACCTGCCGGGCTGCGGCCAGTCCCCGCCCGCCTCGTCGTACGAGGTGTCCGCGCAGGCGGCCCAGGTGGCGGCGCTGCTGGACGAGCTCGGCCTGCGGCACGTCACCGTGGCCGGGCACTCCAGCGGCGGCTACGTCGCCACCGCGCTGGCCGAACACCGCCGCGACCTCGTCGGCTCGCTGGCCCTGATCAGCAGCGGCCCGAGCCCGGACGCGCTGCTCCGGCAGCCGCTCATCCTCCGGATCATGCTGGCCCCTCCGCTGGGCCCGCTGGTGTGGTCGAGGCGCTCGGATGCGCTGATCCGCAAGGGGATCAGCGCGACCGCCGCGCTCCCGGTGAACCTCCCGGACGACGTGGTGGCCGACGTCCGCGGCATCTCCTACCCCGTGATGCGGACCGTGCTGCGCCGCAACACCGAGTACCTCGCCGAGCGCGGCGTGCCCGAGCGGCTGGCCGGCCTCGGCCTGCCGGTGCTGGTGATCTTCGGCGCCGCCGACCCCCGCTGGGAGCCGTCCTCCGCGCGCCGGTACGAGGCGGTGCCCGGCGCCCGGGTCGAGCTGCTGCCCGGCGTCGGGCACCTGCCCATGCTGGAAGCGCCCGAGGCGACCGGCGACCTGCTGCTGAGCTTCGCGGCGCGCTGAGCTACGGGACCGGGGTCGCCCGCGAGTGCGGCACCACCATGGGGGTCGCGGTCCGGGGATCGGGCAGCACGTCGCAGCCGAGCTGGAACACCTCCTGGACCAGCTCGGAGGTGACCACCTCGGCGGGCGGCCCCTGCGCGACGACCTGCCCCCGGTGCATGACGATCAGGTGGGTGGCGAAGCGCGCGGCCTGGTTGAGGTCGTGCAGCACGGCCACGATGGTGCGGCCCTCGGCGTGCAGCTCGCGGCACAGCTCCAGCAGGTCGTACTGGTGGGCGATGTCCAGGAAGGTGGTCGGCTCGTCGAGCAGGAGCAGCTCGGTCTGCTGGGCCAGCACCATCGCGATCCACGCGCGCTGGCGCTGTCCGCCGGACAACTGGCCGGCCTGGGCGTGCGCGAGGTCTCCGAGGCCGGTGCGGTCCAGGGCGAAGGCCACCGCGCTCTCGTCGCCGGGCGACCACTGGCGCAGCAGCGTGTGGTGCGGGTAGCGGCCCCGCCGTACCAGGGCGCCGACGGTGATGCCCTCGGGGGCGAGCGGGTTCTGCGGCAGCAGCGCGACGTGCCGCGCGGCCTCCCGGCCCCGGTAGGACCACAGGTCCTTGCCGTTGAGCAGGACCTGGCCGGAGGCGGGCTTGTGCACCCGGCCCAGCGCCTTGAGCAGGGTCGACTTGCCGCACCCGTTCGGCCCGATGATCATCGTGAACTCGCCGGCGGGGAGGTCGAGGGTCAGGTCCCGCACGACGGGGGCTCCGCCGTACGAGATGGTGAGGTCGCGGGCTGCCAGGCTCACAGGGTTCCCTTTCGCCATTCACGGATCAGCAGGTAGCCGAGGTAGAGGCCGCCGAGGGCCAGGGTGTAGATGCCGACCGGCAGCGCGGTGGGCAGCGGGAGCTGCTGCGCGGCGAGGTCGGCCAGGACCAGCAGGAGCGCGCCGGTCAGCGCGGAGAGCGTCAGGTGCGGGCCGGGCAGCCGGGTCAGCCGCCGGGCGATCTGCGGGGCGGTGAGCGAGATGAAGGAGATCGGCCCGGCCACCGTGACCGCGCCCGCGCTGAGCACGATGGCCAGCACGACGGCGGCGGTCCTGGCGCTCTTGGGCTCGGCGCCGAGGCCGGCGGCCAGCTCGTCGCCGAACTCCGAGACGTTCAGCCGCTGCGAGACGAGCATGGCGAACGGGACGACCGCCGCCAGCACCATCCAGATGGTCAGCGCCTGCTCCCAGGAGCGGGTGTTGAGGCTGCCGTTGACGTAGGCGGTGAGCACGGTGGCCTTGTCGCGCTCGACCGCGTAGACCACGTACTGGATGATCGCGACGCCGATGGCGTGCACGCCGATGCCGGCGACGATGAGCCGGCCGGGGTGGCGGAAGCCGGAGCCGGTGGCGAGGTACACCACGAGCATGGCCAGCGCCGCCCCGGCCAGCGCGCCGAGCGGGGTGGGCACGACGCCGGGCAGGAGCAGCGCGACGAAGGCGGCGCCCGCTCCGGCTCCGGCGCTGAGGCCGATGACGTCGGGGCTGCCGAGCGGGTTGCGGGTGACGGTCTGGAAGAGCGCCCCGGCCAGGCCGAGCGCGACGCCGACGCCGAGGGCGACGACCAGGCGGGGTCCGCGCAGCCGTTCGAGGACGAAGGCCTGCTTGCCGTCGGCCGCGCCCTGGGTGAGCGCGGTGTACAGGTCCTCGACGCTCAGCCCGAGCCGGCCCAGGGTGAAGGTGGCCACGCTCGCGGCCAGCAGGCAGGCCAGCAGCGCGGCGAAGGTCACGACGGCGGCCCGCGCGATCGGGATGCGGACGATCCGGCTCACGAGGTGCCCCGCATCCGGCGTACGGCCAGCAGCAGCGCGGGCGCGCCGATGAACGCGGTGATCACGCCGACCATGAGTTCCTGGGGCTGGAGCACGATGCGGCCCGCGACGTCGGCCAGGAGCAGCAGGGCGGGCCCGACGACGGCGGAGAAGGCGATCTGCGCCCGCATGTCCACCCCGGACATGGCCCGCGCGATGTGCGGGACGGCGAGGCCGACGAAGGCGATCGGCCCGACGGCGGCGGTGGCCGCGGTGCTGAGCAGGATCGCGGCCAGCAGGCCGCCGGCGCGCATCAGGGCGGGGCTGGCGCCGAGCGCGGCGGCGGACTGGTCGCCCAGCGCGAGGGTGTTGAGGCCGGGGGCGAGCAGGACGGCGAGCACCAGCCCGGCCACGGCCAGCGGGAGCACCGACCACAGGACCGGGAAGTCGCGCCCGCCCAGCGCGCCGACCACCCAGTAGCGGTAGCTGTCGAAGACGCGCGGCAGGCTGAGCGTGGCCGCCTGGACGTAGGCCGAGAGCACGGCGGTGACGACCGCGCCGGCCAGCACGAGCCGGGCCACGCCGCCGCCCCCGCCGGCCGAGCCGATGACGTGCACGACCAGGCCGGCCAGCAGCGCGCCGGGCAGCGCCCACCAGACCGCGCCGCCCTGGCCGGCGGCGCCGAGGAAGGCGATCGAGGTGACGACCGCGGCCGAGGCGCCGGCGGTGATGCCGAGCAGGCCGGGGTCGGCCAGCGGGTTGCGGGTGACGCCCTGCATGAGCGTGCCCGCGACGGCCAGGCAGAGCCCGGCGAGGATGCCCAGCGCGGTGCGCGGGTAGCGGCTCTCGACCACCGTCACCAGGTTCGGGTCGGCGGTGCCGGACAGGACGGCCACCACGTCGCCGAGCGAGGTGGGATGGCTGCCGAAGGCGATGCTGGCCAGCACGGCCAGCGCCAGGGCCAGCACGGCCCCGGCGAAAAGCAGCACCCGCCGGCCGGTGGCCGGCGGGGCTTTCACGGTGGTGAGGGTCACTTCTCGGCGGTGGCGACGGCCTTGTCGATCAGCGGCAGGTACTTGTCGATCACCCACGGCACGGTCAGCGGGGTGATGATCGAGGAGGCGGTGACGAAGGGCGCGTCGTGGCTGTAGACGACGCCGCCGCGCTTGATCGCGGGGATCTCGGCGTAGAGCTTCTGCGCCTCGATCTCCTTGCGGGTCTTCTCGTCGGTGTAGAAGGTGAAGATCACGTCGCTGTCCTTCAGCTTCTGCGCGTTCTCCAGCCCGATGATCGCCGAGTCGGTGCCCTCGGTCTCCTTGAAGGTCTCCACGACCGGGTCGGGGGTCAGGCCGAGCATGCTCACCATGGCCGCGCGCTGCTCGGTCGGCTTGAAGACGCCGAGCGTGCCGGGGCCGGTGGTGTAGATGTAGGAGAAGGTCTTGCCCTGGTACTGCGGGCGGGTCGCGGCGGCGTCGGCGAGCTGCTTCTTGACCTGCTCGACGAGCTTGGGGCCTTCCTCGGCCTTGCCGAGCGCCTTGGCGACGATTTGGATCTGCTCGTCCCAGTTCGTGCTCCAGGGCAGGTCGGGGTAGCCGACCGTGGGCGCGATGTCCTTGAGGACGGCGTACTGCTCCTTGGTCACGCCGGACCACGGGGCCAGGATGACGTCGGGGTCGAGCTCGACGATCTTCTCCACGTCGATGTTCTCGCCGCCGTCGAACTGCACCGGCAGGGTGGCGCCGGCCTTGGTCACCGCCTCGTGGATCCACGGCAGGTAACCGGTCTTCGGGTCGCTGCCCCAGGCGTAGCTCTCGATGCCGACCGGGACGACGCCGAGCGCGATCGCGGTCTCCGCCGAGCCCTGGCCGAGGGTCACCACGCGCTTGGGCTCCGCGGGGATCACGGCCTGGCCCAGGGCGCTGTCGATGGTGACCGGGAAGGCCGCGGCGGGCGCGGCGCTGGAGCCGGCCGGCGCGGGGGCCGAGGCGCTCGGCTGGGCCGAGGGGGTGGCGGAGGAGCAACCGGCCAGGGCGAGCGCCGAGGTGACGGCCGCCGCCAGGGCGAGCTTGCGGGGGAAGCTGAGCGACATGCGTGATCCTTGTCCTTGTGGCACGGCGGAGCGCGCCCACAGGGGGTAACCGAACTTAGGTAAGACTAACCTACCTAGCCCCGATCCTTCACATTCGCCCCACCATGTCGCTTATCGCCGCACGCGCCCGCCCCTCCCCGCACTCCTCGACCAGCGCGCCGGCCTCCTCCGCCGACAGCGCGGCGAGCAGCACGCCGGCCAGCGCGCCGGCGTCCCGTTCCGGCGCCGCCTCGGCCAGCAGCATCGCCACGTGCTGCCGCCAGAAGCGGTAGGCGCCGATGCGCTGGCGGGCGCCGGGGCTCGCCGTCTCCGACATGCGCACCAGGTCGAGGTGGGCGAGCAGGTAGTCGAGATAGGCCGAGACGAAGGCGGCCAGCCGCTCGCGGGCGGGCGCGCCGGGGCCCAGCGGCGGCGGGCCGGACAGGATCGCGGTCTGCAGCTCGCGCTCCCGGGCGTCGAGCAGCGCCACGGCCAGCCCGGACTTGTCGCCGAAGCGGCGGAACAGGGTGCCCTTGCCGACGCCCGCCTCGGCGGCGACCGCGTCCATCGAGACCGCCGCCACGCCCTTCTCGCGAAAGAGCTTGGCCGCGGCCTTCAGCACCTTCTCCCGGTTGCGCGCGGCGTCGGCCCGCTCCTTCGGCCTTGACGAAGCGGACTGCGGTCCGCTAATTTCTGAGGCATCCACAGAAACGGACTGTAGTCCACTTCGTTCGGAGGCCGCAATGTCCACACCCCTGATCAGCCGCACCGAGCTGCGCGCCGCCATCGAGGCCGGCACGGTGACCGTGGTCGACGCGCTCGGCGGCGACTACTACGCCCAGCAGCACCTGCCCGGCGCCGTGGCCCTCGTCGAGAGCGAGGTCGCCGCGCGCGCGGCCGAGCTCCTGCCCGACCGCGACGCGGCGATCGTCACCTACTGCTCCAACCCGGCCTGCCCCAACAGCGAGGCGGTCGCCCGCAAGCTGCTCGCGCTCGGCTACACCGACGTGCGCAAGTACCGCGAGGGCATCCAGGACTGGGTCGAGGCCGGGCTGCCGGTCGAGAGCGGGGTCGCCGTCTAGCGGATGCCGCAGCGCCGTACCACCAGGAGGGCGAGCGCGCGGGTCACCTCGCGCAGCTCGCTCAGCTCCACCTGCTCGCGCGGCGCGTGCGCGAAGCGCACGTCGCCGGGCCCGTAGTGCAGGGTGGGGATGCCGCCGCCGTTGTACAGCCGCAGATCGCTCCCGTACGGCGCGGCGGACTCGGCCGGGACGCTCCCCCGCACCTCGGCCACGACCGCGTTCACCTGGTCCAGCAGCTCGTGCCCCGCGGGCAGCCGGCCGCTGGCGAACTGGCCGCCCGGCCAGGTGACGACCGGCGGGTTGTCCCGCAGCCACGAGCCGGCCGCCTCGGCGAGGGCCTGCTCGAAGGCGGCGCGCGCCTCAGCCGGGTCCTCGCCCAGCCGCACCCCCAGCCGCCCCTCGGCCACCAGCAGGTCCGGCACGCTGCTGGACCAGTCGCCGGCCCGCACGGTGCCGACCTCGATCGGGTACGGCAGCGCGTTCCCGGCGAACACCGCGGGCAGGTCCCGGTTCCGCTCGCCCTCCAGCCGCCGGATCGCCTGGAACAGCGGCCAGAACACCTCGATCGCGCTGACCCCCTCCTGCCGCGAGGCGCCGTGCGCGGCCCGGCCCGGCACCTCGATGCGGAAGGTCAGCGCCCCGGCGTTGGCGGTGATGACGGTGCCGCTGGTCGGCTCGGTGATCACCGCCGCCTCGCCGGTGTGCCCGCGGGCCAGCGTCGCGAAGGCGCCGAGCCCGCCGTCCTCCTCGCTGATCACGCAGTGCAGCGCCAGCGGCCGGGCGAGCCGGATCCCCGAGCGCCGCAACGCCCGCACCACCGCCAGGTTGGCCACCAGCCCGGCCTTCATGTCGCACGCGCCGCGCCCGTGCAGCGTGTCGCCGGTGATCCGCGGCGCGAACGGGTCGCTGCCCTTCCACTTGGTCAGGTCGCCGGTGGGCACCACGTCCACATGCCCCTGCAGGATCAGGGCGGGCCTGCCCTCGCCCTCGGTCACGCCGACCAGACCGTAGCCCTCGCTCCTGGGCGCCTCGATGCCGGGGAAGTCCGGCCGGGCGCACAACCGCTCCAGGTCGAGCTTCCAGAGGTCCACGTCGAGATCGGCCTCGCCGAACAGCCCGGCGTAGTGGTGCAGCAGCTCCGACTCGGCGTCGGTCCCGGTCACGCTGGGCACCCGGATGGCGTCGGCCAGCAGGTTCACCGTCTCGGCGTCGTCGATCGCGTCGAGGATTCTGGTTTCGGCATCGTGCATGCCGCCATCCTGGGGGACGAACCGGTCCGCGCGCGAGTGGAGATACCACGACATGAGATGGATCTTCTGGCCGGTCGCGGCCCTCCTGGCGGTCTGGGCACTCCTGCGCACCTCGGGAGTGGAGGGGCCGTGGGCGTGGGTGGCCCTCGTGGCCTTCACGCCGTACGTCGCGCTCGGCTCGGCGCTCACCCTCCTGGCGGCGACGCTGGCGCGTGACCGGGTGGCGACCGGCGTGCTGCTGGTCACCACGCTCGTGCTCGCCGGCGCCGTGACGCCCCGCTACCTCCCGGACGGCGAGCACTCCACCGGGCGGCCGCTGCGGGTGTTGTCGGCCAACCTCATGCTCGGCGTGGCCGACCCCGAGGCCGTCCTGGCGCTGGTGCGGCGGCTGCGGCCGGACGTCTTCGCCGTGCAGGAGCTCACCGCCGAGTCCCGGGAGCGGCTGGCGCCGCTGCGCGAGCTGCTCCCGCACGCGGTCGAGCGCGCCACGCCGGGGGCGGTCGGCTCGGCGATCTACTCCCGCCACCCGCTGAGCGAGCTGCCGATGCTGGAGTTCGGCGCGTTCCGGCAGAGCCGGGCGCTGGTCCGGCCGGCCGGTGGGCCGGAGTTCGAGCTGGTCTCGGTGCATCCGTGCGCGCCCAAGCCGGAGACCCGGCTGCCCTGCTGGCGCGACGGGCTGCGGGCGCTGCCCCGGGGCGGCCCGCGGCTGACCGTGCTGGCCGGGGACTTCAACGCCACCCTCGACCACGGGCACCTGCGGGAGCTGCTGGACAGCGGCTACCGCGACGCCGCCGAGGTCACCGGGCACGGGCTCACCGCGACCTGGCCGATGCTGGCCTACGGTCCGGTGCCCGGGGTGACCATCGACCACGTGCTGGCCGACCGGCGGATCGGCGTCACCGCCTTCGAGGCGGTCACCGTGCCGGGCACCGACCACCGCGCGGTGTTCGCCGCCCTCACCCTGCCGGCCGTTGGATCTGGCCCTCGGTGAGGCGGACGTCGGTGAAACGCACCGGGAAGCCCTTGCCGGCCGGAGCCGCCGCCATCACCCCGGCGAGCGCGGGCTGCTCCGGCGGGAAGTAGGCCAGGCGCACCATCTCCTCCGGCTCGGCGCCGTCGAGGCCGTAGCGGACGAAGACCGCGTCGCCCTCGCGGCGCAGGTCGAGCGTGACCGGCCCGGCGGCGCCCGGCAGCGGCAGCACCGACCAGTCGGAGACCTCGCGGGTGACGACCGTGCTCAGGTGCAGGCCGCCGTCCACGTACTCCACGCCCGCCTTGGTCCAGGTGCGCTCGTCGATGCGCAGCACCACCCCGGCCTGGTCGTACTGCTCGCCGTACTCGCCGGCGAAGGTGGCGGTGAGCCGCAGGTCGCCGGGCAGGACCCGGCCGAACAGGTGGGCGGTGTCGTAGACGTAGCCGTAGTGCGTCCGGCGCCACAGGTCGGTGCCGGGATCGCAGAAGACCCGCAGGCCCCCGTCGGCCACCCATTCGCGGGGCGGGTTGATCCACTGCCAGCCGGTCGTGCCGAAGGCCATGATCATGGCGTCATCCTGCCACGAGCGGCCTGCCGTGGTAAGCCGGAAGATCACCCCACGGCTGCGGCCCGGAGCGGTCGGTGGCGTAGGCCAGACCGGCGAAGCGCACGGCCCGGCGCATCGTCGGTTCGAGCTGGCGGGAGGGCACGTCGTGGACGAGGTGGCAGAAGCGGCCACGGGCCAGCGAGCGGGCCCAGGCCGGCTCGCGCATCGCCTTGTAGGCCGACAGCGGCCCGTCGAAGGTGACCAGCACGTCCGCCAGGTCGGCGTAACGCGGGTCGGGGTAGACGCCCGGGTTGAGGACGATCGTGCCCCGCACGCCGTCGACGATCTCGCGGTAGTGGCCCAGCCGGTCCTCGCCCGCCGCGGTCTGGTCGAGGAAGACGCCGCGCACGCCGTACCACGCCCGGTAGCGCCGCAGGTCCGCGCGGACCTCGGCCACCGGGCGGAGCCCGAAGTCGGTGTCGACGTAACCCAGCACCTCGGTGCCGGCCGCCAGCAGCCTCGCCACCAGCGGCGGGAAGGCGGGGTCCTTGGCCTCGCCGGGCCCGTCGCCGAGGTTGAGCACCACCATGCGCGGCGGGTGCGCCAGCAGCCGCCGCCAGGCGTCGCCGCCCTGGCCGGGGTGGAAGTAGGCGGGCACGCAGGCCGGCACCGGCGCCGCGAGCAGCCGGCTCGCCGGCTCACTCATCGCCGGCCTCCTCGGGCTCGCGCGGGGCGTCCTGCTGTCCGGCGGCCTCGCCGGTGAACTCCCAGGCGTGCTGCAGGGCCTGGCGCAGGCTGATCTCCGGGCGCCAGCCGAGCGCCTGACCGGCGGCCGTCGCGTCCGCGCACAACCACGGCACCGCCTCCGGCGCGGTCTCCCCCGGCGTCACCCGCCGCCCAGGGCCGGCCAGCTCGACCAGCGTCGACACCAGATCCCGTACGGCTGTCGCCTCCCCGCCGCCGAGGTTGAGCACCGGCGGCAGGCTCTCGTCGCTCAGCGCCGCCAGGGCCACCGCCCGGGCCACGTCCCGCACGTCCACGAAGTCGCGGTAGAGCTCCAGCCCGCCGACCACGAGGTCGCCGCCCGCCCGCAGGTCGCGCACCAGCTTGCCGACCATCGTCGCGCCCGGCCCGACGACGTTGAACGGCCGCAGCACCGTCGCCTCGGCCTCGGAGGCGCGGATCAGTTCGGTGGCGGTCAGCTTGGTCAGCGCGTAGGGGGTGACCGGCAGGCACGTCGTCTCCTCGGTCACCGGCGGCCCCATGGGCACCCGGCCGTACTCGGTCGCGCTGCCGACGTGCAGCAGCCGCGTGCCCGGCTCGATCATCGCCAGCAGCCGGGAGACCAGCACGACGTTGGCGGCCACCAGCTCGCCCGGCCTGCCGCGGGTGGCTCCGGCGCAGTTGATCACGACCTTGGGCGTGAGCGGGCGCGGGTCCTCCCCCCTCGGCAGGACGACGACGTCCTGCGGGGTCAGTTCCCGCAGCGCGGCCTCGACGTGACGGCCGATGAATCCAGATCCCCCGAGCAGCACAATCACCGGACGGTTATAACCGACCAGGGAGATCATGCACCGGCGAAGACACTTACCTGCGCAAATGTCCGGGGGCCTACACTACGTGGTGTGCCAGACCCGAAATTCGAGATCCAGATGCTGCACGACCGGGTGATGATCCGGCTGGAGCAGGAGGCCGAGGAGCGCCGGAGCGGAGCGGGCATCGTCATCCCCGCCACCGTCAAGACGCCCAACCGCCTGGCCTGGGGCGAGGTCTGCGGCGTCGGCGCCAACGTCCGCACCGTCAAGGTGGGCGACAAGGTGCTGCTCAACGCGGAGGACCAGTTGGAGGTCGAGCTGCACGCCACGACCTACCTCGTGCTGCGCGAGCGCGACCTGCACGCCGTGGCCACCCAGGAGACCGACCACGGCACGGGGCTCTACCTCTGAAGCAGGTCGTGACCGACCTGGACGAGGTCGATGCCGATGCTCTTCATGCCCAGGTAGATGATCGCGGCCATGGTGGCCAGGGTCACCAGCAGCACGATGATGCGGACCGTCCAGCCCTGCCGCTTGTACCACTCCGTCCAGGCGTGCAGCACCCGCTTGCCGAACTCCAGCAGCCGGTGCGCCCAGTGGAACTCGGTGGCCAGCACCGCCAGTCCCGCGAAGACGACCAGCCAGCCGGGGCCGGGGAAGGGCACCATGATCAGCCCGCCCACCACCATCACGGCGCCGATGGTGCCGATGACGATCTTGAGGGTCAGGGCGCCGGTGCGGGTCGAGCGGACCCGCTCCAGCCACGTGTGTATGGGTGAACGCCGCGCAGCCTCGTCTTTGAGCTGGTCGGCGTCTCCGGTCTCCTTAACGGCCACGACTCCAGGATACGAGCCACGACTTGCAACCCGGTTGATGCACACTCGTCCCGACTAACCGTTTCCTCGGTAAAGCTTTCCGCTCAGGTAGTAAGTTTTCACGATTTTTCGGTTAATGTCTGGCATGCCCGAGGTCATGCTCCGCGCCGTCACCGGCCCGATCCGCGTCTCCACCCTGCACGGGACCGTGCTCCCCCACGAGCGCCTGCGCACCGATCTGCGCTGGGCCGTGGGCATCGACTCCGACCCGCACCGCTGGCTGGACGAGGAGCAGGCGGTCACCGCCGAGCTGCGCGACCTGCGCCAGTCCGACCAGCTCGGCCTGGTCGTCGAGCTGAGCTGCATCGGCACGGGCCGCGACGCCGCCTCCCTGGTCCGCATCTCCTCCGGCAGCCGCGTGCCGGTCATCGCGGCCACCGGCCTGTTCGCCGAGCCGTTCGTCCAGGCCGGCGACGCCGACGTCGAGGAGCTCACCTCGCGGCTGATGTTCGAGATCACCTCCGGGCTGGACGGCACCGGCGTCTTCCCCGGCGTCATCGGCGCCGTCGGCTGCTGGGGCGCGACCCCGACCGCGGTCGAGGAGCGGTGCCTGGTCGCCGCCGCCCGCGCCTCGCTCTCCTCCCACCTGCCCATCGCCACCCACGGCCAGGACGGGCTGGGCCTGCTGGAGATCCTCATCGGCGAGGGCGTGCCCGGCTCGCGGATCAGCGTCTCCTACACCGGTGACGACGTCGCCGTCGCGCGCAAGCTGGCCGAGGCCGGGGCGTACGTGGCCCTGACCTCCATCGGCGGCGCCGACCCGCTGCCGCTGGCGCTCGGCCTGCTCGCCGACGGGCTGGGCGACCGCATCCTGCTCAGCTCCGGCGTCAGCCGGGTCGCGCAGATCCAGCGTTACGCCGGGCCGGGGTACGCGCACCTGTACCACCTGCTGCTGCCGCGCCTGCGCGAGGCGGGCGTGGCCGAGGAGCAGATCACCGCGATCACCCGCGACAACCCGCTGCGCTGGCTGTCCGGCTCCTGACCCGGGCCGCGGCCGCCCGCCCGGGTGGCTAGGATCGGGGACACCATGGGGGGATTGCGCGAGGCCCGTCCGGGCCGCCTGCGGAGGTCGCTGGCGGCCGTCTCCCGCGTGGGCGACCTGCCCGCGGTCGCCATGCTCGCCTGGGCGGGCTGGCTCGCCGTCCCGTGGCCCTTCGCCGCCGCGGCGGCCCGCACCGCCACCGAGAGCCTCCAGCCGCCGGCCCCGCCCGCCGCGACCGTCACCAGCGCCGCCCGCACCGACCTGCCCTCCGGCCCTCCGGTGGAGTCCGCCGGCTTCGCGGTGGGGTCTCCTGGTTCTTCCGGGGAGCCCGCCGGCTTCGCGGTGGGGTCTCCTGGTTTTTGCGGGGAGGCCGCCGGATCCGCGGTGTCTTCCGCCGATCCGCTGGCGGCCGAGCGGGCCCGGCTGGCCGCGCAGGTGCACGACGTGGCCGGGCACGGGTTCGCCGCCATCTCCCTCCAGGCCGGGATCGCCCTGCGCCTGCTGGAGCAGGACCCCGCCCAGGCCAGAGCCTCCCTGGAGGCCATCAGGGCGACCAGCGCCGAGGCCCTCACCCGGCTGCGCGGCGCCCTGGACGAGCTCGACCGCGCCCCCGTGGAGCCCGGCGACCTGCCCCGGCTCCTCGACGGCGTGCGCGCGGCCGGGCTGGAGGTGGCCGTCGAGCAGTCCGCCCCCGCCATCCCCGCCCACCTGCGCGAGCCGGTCTTCGGCGTGGTGCGCGAGTCCCTGACCAACGTCCTGCGGCACGCCGGCTCCGAAACCGCGCTGGTACGGCTCGCCGCCGACCCGTGCGAGTTCGTCGTCGAGGTGGCCGACCGGGGCCGCGGCTGGGACGGCGGCGGCGAAGGCCGCGGCTTGGCCGGGATGCGGGCCCAGGTGACCGCCGCCGGCGGCGACTTCAGCGCCGGCCCACGCGACGGCGGCGGCTTCCGGGTCCTCGCCCGGTTCCCGGCCACGTGAACGCCCCCGACCCCGCCGGCATCACCGTCGCGGTCGCCGACGACCAGGCCGTGGTCCGGATGGGCCTGCGGGCGCTGATCGACAGCGAGCCCGGCCTGAGCTTCGCCGGCGAGGCCCCCGACGGCCGGGCGGCGCTGGCGCTGCTCGCCCGCGTCCGGCCCGACGTGCTGCTGCTCGACATCCAGATGCCCGGCCTCGACGGCCTGGAGACCCTCCGGGCCATCGCCGCCGATCCCGCCTTGCGCGCGACCCGGGTGGTGATGGTCACCACCTTCGCCCTCGACCAGTACGTCTTCGCCGCCCTGCAGGCCGGGGCGAGCGGCTTCGTGCTCAAGGACAGCCCGCCCGAGGAACTGGTCAACGCGATCCGCGTCGTCGCCGCCGGCGAGGCGCTGCTCTCCCCGGCGATCACCCGCAAGGTCATCGCCCGCTTCGGCGGCCGGGGCGAGGCCGCGCCGGTCGAGGGGATCGAGACGCTGACGCCGCGCGAGCGGGAGCTGGTGGCGTGGGTGGCCGGCGGCCTGTCGAACGAGGAGATCGCCAGGGAGCTGGTGATCAGCCCCGACACGGTCCGCACGCACGTGAGCCGGGCCATGGTCAAGCTCCGCGCCCGCGACCGGGCCCAGCTCGTCGTCTTCGCCATCCGCGCCGGCCTCGCCCAGCCGTAGCCCGGGGTCAGAGCGCGCCGTTGCGCAGCAGGCCCTCGTAGTCGCGCTGCTGCACCTGCGCCTCGACCTGCTTGACCGTCTCCAGCCCCACGCCCACCATGATCAGCACCGTCGCGCCGCCGAACGGGAAGTTCTGCTGGGTCGCCGGATCGCGCAGCACCGCGAAGGCGATCAGCGGGATCAGCGACAACGCCGCCAGGTAGGCCGCCCCCGGCGCCGTCAGCCGCGACAGCACGAAGCCCAGGTAGGCCGCGGTCGGCCGGCCAGGACGCAGGCCGGGCACGAAGCCGCCCTGCCGCCGGATCGCGTCGGCCACCTCGACCGGGTTGAAGGTCAGCGAGACGTAGAAGTAGGCGAAGGACACGATCAGCGCGGTGTACACCAGCATGTAGACCGGGTGGTCGCCGCGCATGAGGTAGACCGCCACCCAGTCGCCGAGCACGGGCTGGAGCAGCACCGGCAGGTAGAGCAACGACGAGGTGAAGATCACCGGGACGATGCCCGCCTGGTTGACCTTGAGCGGGATGTAGGTGCTGCTCCCGCCGTAGACGCGCCGCCCGACCATGCGCCGCGCGTACTGCACCGGCACCCGCCGCTGCGCCTGCTCGACGAAGACCACCGCGGCGACGAGGAAGACGCCGCTGGCCAGCATGACCGCCAGCGCGAACGGGCTCATCACGAAGATGCTCGACAGGTAGGACGGGAAGACCGCGACCACCTGGGTGAAGATCAGCAGGGACATGCCGTTGCCGATGCCCCGGTCGGTGATCAGCTCGCCGAGCCACATGACCACGCAGGCCCCGGCGACCATGGTGAGCACCAGCACCACCAGCGCGAACGGGCTGGTCGTGTGCAGCAGCGGGGTCGCGCAGTTGCCGATGAGCTGCCCGGTGGCCGCCATGGTGACGACCGTGGCGGCGTTCAGCACGGCCAGCCCGACGGTCAGGTAGCGGGTGTACTGCGTGAGCTTGCGGGTCTCGCCCGCCTTGCGCAACGCGTCGAGTCGCGGGATCAGGGTGCCGAGGAGCTGCATCAGGATGCTGGCGGTGATGTACGGCATGACCCCGAGCGCGAACACCGACAACCGGAGCATCGCGCCGCCGCTGAAGAGCTGGAGCATGTCGTAGACGCCGCCCTTGGCTCCGGCGGCGCACTGCCGTACCGCGACCACGTCCACCCCGGGGGCGGGCAGGACCTGCCCGAACCGGAACAACACGATCACCCCGAGGGTGAAGAGGATCTTCTTCCGCAGATCGGGCAGGCGCAGGGCGGTCAGCAGCATGCCGCGAGTCTGGCCGCGGCACGCGCGCGGGTCGTCCGCTCAGGCGCGGCACCGCCGTACGCGAAATAGCGTAGGCCGCATGGTTCCAGCATGGGTGATCAGCGGCCCGCCCGGCGCGGGCAAGTCCACCGTCGCCGCCGAGCTGCTCACGCGGCTCGACCCCGTGCCCGCGCTGCTCGACAAGGACGTCGTCTACGGCGGCTTCGTGGCGGCGGTGCTGGAGGCGTACGGCAGGCCGTTCGGCGAGCGCGAGGGGCCGTGGTACGACGAGCACGTCAAGCGGCACGAGTACGGCGGGCTGACCCGGCTGGCGCGCGAGATCCGCTCGCGGGGCTGCCCGGTGATGCTGGACGGCCCGTTCACCTCGCAGATTCACGACGCCGAGCTGTGGCGCGAGTGGGTGGAGCAGCTCGGCGGCCCGCCCGTGCACCTGGTGTGGATCCGCTCGGACGCGGCGACCCTGCGCGAGCGGCTGCGCAGCCGCGGCCGGGCCGAGGACGCCGCCAAGCTGGCCGATTTCGACGCCTGGACCAGGGCGATCCGGGTCGACGAGCCGCCGGTGGTCCCGCACCTGGAGGTGGACCGGCGGCTGGGGGCTAAGCTCGCAGCCGATGACGAGCACCGAGCCGAGCCCTGGGACGAACCATGGGACCAGCCCTGGAACCAGCCCTGGGGCGAGCCCTGGGACGAGCGCTGAGCTGATCGCCCTGCCGCCCGGCCGGGTGACGCTGTCCGACCGCCGCACCAGCCGGAGCTGGACCGTCGAGGTCGCCGCCTTCCACCTCGGCGCGACGCCCGTCACCCAGGAGCGGTACGCCGAGGTCACCGGCCTGCGCCCGAGCGCCGCCACGGGCGATCGGCTGCCGGTCGAGAGCGTCTCCTGGCTGGACGCGGTCCGCTTCTGCAACGCGCTGTCGGCGGCCGAGGGCCGCACCCCCGTCTACCGGGTCGAGGGCCACAGCGCCGAGCGGCTGCCCGGCGACGGCTACCGGCTGCCCACCGAGGCCGAGTGGGAGTACGCCTGCCGCGCCGGCACCACCGCGGCGCGCTACGGCGCGCTCGACGAGATCGCCTGGCACCGCGGCAACTCCGGCGGCCGGGTGCACGAGGTCGCCGGGAAGCGGCCCAACGCCTGGGGGCTGTCCGACACCCTGGGCAACGTCTGGGAGTGGTGCTGGGACGTCTACGACGCCGAGGTCTACGGCGGCTACCGGGTGCTGCGCGGCGGCGGCTGGTTCGACGAGCACTGGAGCTGCCGCGCCTCGGTGCGGCGGCGCAGCCACCCCACCCTGGTCATCGACGACGTCGGCTTCCGCGTCGCCCGCTGAGGCCGCTGAGGCCGCAGCCGGTCAGTCGAACAGGTCCGGCTCCGAGCGGACGATCTGGTCGTACAGCGGCTGGAAGTTGATCCAGCCGACCAGGTCGTTGCCGATCTGACCGTGGGTGAGCTTGGCCTGGTCGTGGTCGAT
>NZ_JBFAKP010000021.1:0-161303 GCF_040655795.1 Nonomuraea sp. NPDC050310
TTTTTTTTTTTGTCTTTTATTTGTTTTTTGACTTGGCGGGGGCCCAATATTATTTCCAGCGGCCGTCGGGCCGCGGGGGGGGCCGCGGCTCGCCCCCCCACGACGCTGATCGCCGCCCAGCCGGCGGCCGCGGCCGCACCGGCCGTCTCGGTGGAGTTATCGGACGGTTCGCAGAGCCGGCACATCCGGCTCAAGCTCTACATCGGGCGCTGCAAGGACACCTGCCGGGCCAAGGTCCGCGTCACCAACATCTCCCGGAGCAACCTCTTCAACGCCCGCCTCACCCTCTCGGTGAAGGTCAACGGGAAGAAGATGGGCAGTTGCACCGACTACATCGGGGGGATCAACGCCAAGCGGGTGCGCTGGGCGGCCTGCACCATCCGGACCGCCAAGCTGGACAACTACTGGGACCGCTGGCTCGACGGCGACCTGAGCCGCTGGTCACCGTACGTCTACGCGGTCACCAACTACCGCTACTACGTGTGAGCCGGCGCTTCCTGCCCGGTTGACGACAAAAGCCGTCTGGCCGAAGGGCCAGACGGCTGGGTCGCGCCGGTCGGGTCAGGGAGCGGTGATCATCAAGGCGAGCCCGATCAGGACGACGATCGGGACGACCCAGACCACGGCCTCGGCAGCGAATTCCTTGTACATCGTCGCGCTCTCCCTTTTGCCACGCTTTGTCAGGCGCTCACATTCAGACTGCAGCATAGCGCCTGTCCGTATGTGGCCATGACCTCTAGCCCAAGGACGAATCTGCCTTTACCGTCCATCACAGATCTTGTCCGATCCGGGAGATGAGCATGCGCCTCTTACGTCTGAGAACCGCTGTCGCGGCCGTGGCAGCCGTGACCCTGTCCGCCGCCCTGGGCACCCCCGCCGAGGCGGGCACCCTCGACGACATCTTCGCGAAGATCCTCGTCAAGAAGGTGACCGGGGAGAACGTCCACAAGCACCTCGAGAAGTTCCAGGCCATCGCCGACGCCAACGGCGGCAACCGCGCCGTCGGCACCCCCGGCTACGCCGCCTCCAGCGACTACGTCGCCCAGACCCTGCGCCGCGCCGGCTACAAGGTGACCGTCCAGCCGATCAAGTACGTCGAGAACTGGGTCGAGAACACCCCCACGGTCTTCCAGCAGACCGCCCCCAACGCCAAGGCCTACGTGCCGGGCACCGACTTCTTCACCGTCAACGCCTCGCCCAGCGGCGACGTGACCGCCCAGGTCCAGGGCGTCGACCTCGCCCTGCCGCCCACGCCCACGCCCTCCTCCACGAGTGGCTGCGAGCGCTCCGACTTCACCGGCTTCGTCCGCGGGCGCATCGCGCTCATCCAGCGCGGCACCTGCCCCTTCACCCAGAAGCTGCGCAACGCCGACTGGGCCGGCGCCGCCGGCGTCATCATCTTCAACGAGGGCCAGCCGGGCCGCACCGACGCCTACGAGCTCCCGCTCGGCGAGTGGCGCGGCGGGCCCATGGTCTTCGCCGACTTCGCCGTGGGCCAGGAACTCGCCTCCGCACCCGGCGCCACCGTGCGGATCAAGACCGACACCACGACGACCTTCGGCACCAGCACCAACGTCATCGCCGAGACCCGCTTCGGCGACCCGCGCAACGTCGTCATGGTCGGCGCGCACCTCGACAGCGTGCCCGAGGGCCCGGGCATCAACGACAACGGCTCCGGCACCGCCGCCATCCTCGAGACCGCCCTCCAGCTCCGCCACATCCCGGTGCGCTACAAGGTGCGCTTCGGCTTCTGGGGCGCCGAGGAGATCGGCCTGCTCGGCTCCGAGCAGTACGTCCGCGGCCTGTCCCAGGCCGAGCAGGACCGCATCCGTGTCTACCTGAACTTCGACATGGTGGCCTCGCCCAACTACGCCATCAAGATCTACGACGGCGACGACTCCGACGGCGTCGGCTCCCCGGCCGGGCCGCCCGGCGCCGCCCAGATCGAGAAGCAGCTCGAGAGCTTCTTCGACAAGCGCGGCGTGGGCCACGTGGGCACCGACTTCGACGCCCGCTCCGACTACGACGCCTTCAACTGGGTCGGCATCCCCTCCGGCGGCATCTTCACCGGCGCCGAGGGCATCAAGACGCCGGCCGAGGCGGCGCTCTTCGGTGGTACGGCAGGCGCGCCGTACGACCCGTGCTACCACTCGGTGTGCGACACGATCACGAACATCGACAAGACGGCGCTCGACGTCAACTCCGACGCCATCGCCGACTCGACGGCCCGGTTCGCCTTCAACCTGCGGGCCATCCCGGACCGGTCCTCGACGGCGGCCCTGACCGCCGCCACCCCTGAGAGCCGGCCCGCCGTCGAGGGTTCGGACGACCACCGCCTCCGCTGACCCTCATCTGACAACGGTGCCCCGGCCCACCTTCGGGCCGGGGCGCCTTCAGGTCTCCCGGCGACCTTCCGCGGCCTGGCCCCAGCCGAGCGGTAAGGATGGGTTCATGACCGTCGACCTCGCCCGAGCCGCCACCTTCCTGGCCGGCCACGCCCGCGTCCTGGACCGCCGCCGCTTCGACCTGCTGTTCGTCCAGGACCACCCCGCCGACCCCGCACCCGTCCTGGCCGCCCTGGACGGCTACCGCAACCCCGACGGCGGCTACGGCTGGGGCCTGGAAGCCGACCTCCGCTCCCCGGAGAGCCAGCCCGGCGCCGCCCTGCACGCCTTCGAGGTCCTGGAAGACGTCGCCCCCGCCACCACACCGAGAGCCGTCGAGCTGTGCGACTGGCTCGGGTCGATCACGCTGCCCGACGGCGGCCTGCCGTTCGCCCTGCCCCTGACCTACCCCGACGCCAGCGCCCCCTGGTGGCAGAACGCCGACCCCACCGCCTCGGCCCTGCAGATCACCTCGGTCACCGCGGCCGCCGCCTGGCGCGTCGCCGCGCACGACCCCCGGGTCGCCGCCCACCCCTGGCTCGCCCGCGCCACCCGCTACTGCCTCGACGCCATCGCCGCCCTGGACGAGCAGCCGCCCGCCTACGTCCTGGCCTTCGCCATCCGCTTCCTCGACGCCGCCCACTCGGTCCACCCCGAGGCCCTCGACCTCCTGGAGGGCCTGGCCAAGCACCTCCCGCCCGACGGCATCGTCCCGGTGGCCGGTGGCACCGCCGACGAGGCCCTCCGCCCCCTCGACTTCGCCCCCCACCCCGGCCGCCCCGCCCGCGACCTCTTCACCCCCGCCCTCATCTCCGCCGACCTCGACCGCCTGGCCGCCCTCCAGCAGGAGGACGGCGGCTGGATCGTGGACTACGCCCGCATCTCCCCGTCCGGAGCCCTGGACTGGCGCGGCCACGCCACCGTCGCCGCCCTCCAAACCCTCCGAGCCAACGACCGCCTCTAGGCCCTGCCGCCTGCCGGACCCGGCAACCCCATCGCGGCCAGCTTGTCCGGGTCCACCACGATCGCGATCCCGGTGATCTGCTCCCCGCTCACCGTGAACGAGATCACTGAGAGCACCGTGCCGTCCTCCCGCCACGAGACGTATCCCGGTCGCCCGCCGACCAGCACGGCCTGGTAGCCGACCACGGCTCCGGACACCGACTTCGCCCCGGTCGCCACGGCGGTGGCCCCGAGGGTGACCACCCTGCCGCCCGGAGTGTCCACGGTCAGCCGTACGTCCGGATCGAGCACCCGCAGCAACGCCTCGAAGTCCCCGCCGGTCGTCGCCGCCCGGAAGGCCTTGACGACCCGCCACTGCTCCCGCCCCGCGACCACCGGCCGCTCGGCCTCGCGCACCTTCCGCCGGGCCCGGCTGGCGATCATCTTCGTGGCGTCCGCGGACTTGCCCAGGATCTGCCCTATCTCCGCGAACGGCACGCCGAACAGGTCGTGCAGCACGAACGTCACCCGCTCGGCGGGCCCGAGCACGTCCAGCACCACCAGCAGCGCGACCCCCACGGAGTCGGTCACCGCCGCGGCCTCCTCGGGCGCGCCGCCCTCGTCCACGGTGACCACGACCTCGGCCAGGCCGTCGCCGTAGGACGCCTCGTGTCGCGCCTGCCGGGATCGCAAGACGTCCAGGCTGATCCGCCCCACCACCGTGGTCAGCCAGCCCGCCAGGTTGCCGATGCCCGCGGCGTCCTGCCGTACCAGCCGCATCCAGGCCTCCTGGACCACGTCCTCGGCGTCCACGTGCGAGCCCAGCATGCGATGGGCGACCGCGCCCAGCCGTCCCCGCTGCGCCTCGAACGCCTCGGCCAGCAGTTCCACCCGACGGGCGTCAGTCACCTCGCACCCTCCTCAACTCCGCTTCCTGGTGGCCCGGCCAGGGCTCGCCCACATCCCTGCACTGCTACCGGCGAAGCGGCTGGCGAAGCGCGATCCGGTTCCCGTCCGGATCGACCGCCTCGATCCGCACCCCGAACGGGTAGTCCTCCGGCTCGGCCTGCTCGAACTCGACGCCCCTCTGGCGGAACACCTCGAAGTCCGCCCGCAGATCCTCGGACTCGAGGAACAACGCCGCGATCGCCGAGGCCTGCGCCTCCTCACCCTGCGCGCGGGGCCACAGCAGGATCTGCACCGGGCTGTCGCCCACCCCCACGGTGAGGAACCGCCCCTCCGGCCCCGGGAAGTCGAGGCGCTTCTCCAGCCCGAGCCCCTCGGTGTAGAACTTGAGCGCCCGCTCCTGATCGGTGACGTGGACCGTCACGTACATGATTCCTGTCAGCATTCTGATCTCCCGTCTCGGTGCGGTCCGACGGCCATGAGGGCCGGCGACCACCCCTATGACGGGCGAAGCCGTACAAAGGTAACAACCCACTTCTGGTACGGCTGGGCACGCCGCTCAGGGGTGCCCCTCAGAACGGGTCGGAAAGCCGGAGCAGGAGCGCGGCGGCGATGTAGCGGGCATGCCCGGTGATCGTGCGCGGGTCGTACCCGAGGGCCCGGGTCAGCGACTCGTGCTTGGCCTGCATCGTCGAGTGGTGCATCCCCAGCCTGGCCGCCGCCGACCGCACGCTGTCCGACTCGACCAGGACCCGGGCGATGTCGGCCGACCGCGGATCGAGGGCGGCCAGGGCCCGGACGTCGTCGTGCGGCTCCCGCGGGTCGTACGCCTGGGCGAGGATCAGCAGTGCCCCGATGTCGGTGGCGTCCACGACGGGGGACTTCGGGTCGGTGAGCCGGTAGGCGATGACGGCGCCCTCCCACGACTCGGGCGTCCGCTCGGCGTTGAGCCGCGGTCCGATCCCGGCGGGTTCGGTGGGCGCGAGGTCACCGGTCAGGTCGAGGGTGGCGCGCAGGATGCCGAAGCGGGTCGGCATCACGGTGGACGGCGCGCTCATGACGGGCGCGTCCGTGGCCGTCGCGATGAGCCGGATGCGCGCGTTCGGGCGGACCCGGAGCCTGGCGAGCGCTTTGGCGCGTTCGGAGACGGGTGTTCCGGCGTCGAGGGCGGTTTCGAGGGCGCCTTCCGGGTTGCGGCGCGCTTCGGCGAGATCGACGGCGAGGCCGAGCCGTTCCAGGATCATCTCGTCGTTGGCGTGGGGCGGGCCGACGCGTTCGAGCCAGACCGAGCCGCTGCGGGTGGTGCGTTGGAGCGAGCGGTGGATCTCGGTGTCGGTGACGTGCAGGCCGCGCGGGCTGTAGCGGGTGGTGCGGCCCCGCCGTTCGGCGCCGGCGACGACGCCCGACAGCACCGCGGCCCCGCGGAGCAGCCCGTCGAGGCCCGCTCCGCCCGCGTTCAGCGTGTCGAAGTAGGCGATGACCTTGAGCGTCTCACTCGCATCGGGGTCAAGGGCGGTGAGGCGTCCGACGAGATCCTGCATGTCTGCTCCCTCGGCCTGTCACCCCAACATACCCGCAGGTCGAGCGCGCCTCCGGGGCCCGTCCAAGAACCACGCCCACCGGCCCACCCTCCCGCCCACGGCCACCGGCGACCCCACAGCCACCGCCCGTCCACGGCCACCGGCCCGCCCGTCCACGGCCACCGGCCTGGCCGTCCACGGCCACCCTTCCGCGCGCAGCCACCCCTCCGGCCGCGGTCACCCTCCCGCCCACGGCCACCGGCCTGCTCTCGGGCGCTTCCCGAGGGCAGGCCGGTCACCGGCACTGCGGCGATCACTTACCGAGGATCTTGGCCACCCAGGCGTTCCGCGTGGAGACCGTCGCCTGGGCGAGGGCCGAGTGGGGGGCGGCGAGATCGTAACCGTGGAACCCGCCCGGCCACACGTGCAGCTCCGCTTGGCCACCCGCCTTCCACAGACCCATGGCGTACTCCACGTTCTCGTCGCGGAAGACCTCGGCCGAGCCGCACTCGATGTAGGTGGGTGGCAGTCCGCCCAGGTCGGTCGCACGAGCCGGGGCCGCGTAGATCGAGACGTTCTCGGTGCCGCGCCGCTCACCGAGCAGGGCGGTCCAGCCCATCACGTTGCTCGCCCGGTCCCACAGGCCGACGCCGTCCATCTGCAGGGTGGAGACGGTCTGGTCGCGGTCGTCGAGCATGGGGTAGATGAGGACCTGCCCGGCCAGCGCGGGGCCGCCCCGGTCGCGGGCCAGCAGGGCGGTGCCCGCCGCGAGCCCGCCGCCCGCGCTCGCGCCCGCGATGATCAATCGCCCGGCGTCGATTCCGAGCTCGGCCGCGTGCTCGGCGGTCCACACGAGACCGGCGTAGCAGTCCTCGACCGGGTATGGGTCGGGGTGCTCCGGAGCCAGCCGGTACTCCACGGTCACCATGACGGCGTCGTGGTCGACGATCCACCGCAGGGTGTCGTGCAGCCCGGAGAAGCGGCTCCCGGCGACCATGCCGCCGCCGTGCGTGTAGTAGATCCCCGGACCGAGCCCCGTGTGGTCGTCCCGGGCGATCACCGAGACGGTGATCTCGGCACCCTCGTAACCGGGGATGGCGACGTCGCGCCTGGTCAGCCCGGCGGCGCTCAGATCCTCGTCGGTGACGTCGTTCGACGGGTGCCGGCGCAGCAGCGGGATCATCTCGGCGGTCACGACCGGCGGTAGCTGGTCGGCGATGAGCGCGAGCGTGGCGTCCAGTTCGGGGTCGAACGGCGGTCGGGGAATGGCTTGCGACATGGGTTCCTCCACCTGGCCGCACCGGCGCGCGGCCTCCCTCCCATCATCCGAACCGGCCGCCAGGGTCACCCCCGCCAATCGTGGCAGGTCGGGGCCTTTTCCCCGCCGTTCGGCCGGTAACAAAGCGAGGCCCGCCTGCGACCGTGGAACCACACCTACGAAGAGGAGCTTGTCATGGTCTGGCCTGCAGGAGAGGTCGCCTTCGTCACCGGCGCGGCGTCGGGCATCGGGCTCGGCATCGCGAGAGCGCTGGTAGCCGCGGGGGCGAGCGTTGCGCTCGCCGACATCGACGGGAAGCGGCTGGCGGAGATCGCGCGCGAACTGACCGAGGCCGGCGGTTCGGTGGCCGCGATCGAGCTGGACGTCAGCGACGCCGCCCAGTGGGAGGCCGCGGCCGACCGGGCCGAGGCGGCCCTCGGGCCGGTCTCGCTGCTGTTCGGCAATGCCGGCGTCAGCGGCGGCGGCCGGATCGAGGACACCACGCTCGACGTCTGGCGCTGGGTCCAGAAGATCAACATCGAGGCGCAGTTCATCGGCGTCGCCACCTTCCTGCCCCGCTTCAAGGCGCGCGGCGGGCGGGCGCACATCCTCAACACCGCCTCGATGGCGGGACTGGTGCCCATGGTCACCCAGGGCGCCTACGTGGCCTCCAAGTTCGCCAGCGTCGGCTTCTCCATGGTGCTGCGGGACGAGCTGGAGGGCACCGGCATCGGCGTCTCCGTCCTCTGCCCCGGTACGGTCGCCACCCGCCTGGGCGTCACCGCCCCCGAGGCCGAGGCGAAGCTGCTGGGCGCGGACCTCGACGTCTCGATCGTCGAGCGCAACAGCGCCCTCCTGGCCACCGGCGCCGACCCCGACCAGGTCGGCAAGCAGGTCCTCGACGCCGTGCGTGACGGGCAGTTCCTGATCATCACGCACCGGGAGTGGGCGCCACTCGTCGAGCGCGTGCACGCCGAGCAGTCCCGCGCCTTCACCGAGTTCGAGGGCCGCCACGGCGTGGACGCAACCGCCCAGATGCTCGCCTCCGGCATCCACATCGACCAGGCCTAGGGGCGCCTACCCTGCATCCCTTCCAGGTTCGACATTCCGTCAGCCCGGCGCTCTTCAGGGCCGGAACTTCCTTAGGCCCTGCACTTATTGGGCCCTGTTCTTGGGCCCTGTTCCCTTTCCAGGCCAGCCCCCCTTCGGTCCGGGTTCCGCACGCCCGGTTCCTTCCGGCCTCGCCGTCTTCGACCCGAGCCCGCTCACGAGCCTCCCGCTTCGACGCAACTCTCGCTTCGATCGCAACTCCCGCTCTGCCTCGCCCAGGAGATCTCGGGCTGAGATCGCGTGGTCAACGGGGGTCGAAGGGGGCCGGGAGGCCCCCTGGGAAGACTGACCGAGCCTTTGCGCGCAGCGCCCCCGCGGCGAAGGGCCAAGCAGTTGGCAGCCGCGGCGAAGGGCCAGGTCGGTGGCCTTCGCCGCGGGGGAGGGGGCTAGGAGTCGGGGTTGGTGAGGCCGGCCTTGCGGAGGGCTTCGGCCATGGCGCCCGACGGGGCGGGGCGGCCGCCACGGTTGCGGTCGCCGCCACGGCGGTCAGAGGTGTCGCGGCGGTCGGACGGATTGCCGCGGCGGTCGCCGTTGGAGTCCCGGCGAGACGGGGAGTCGGCGCGCGCTGGGTCGGCGGTGCCACGGGAGCCGGCTGAAGTCCCGGCGCCCCGGGAGCCGCCGGCAGCGCCTGCACCACCCGCACCGCCTGCACCACCACCGGCACCGCCTGCACCACCCGCGCCCCGGGAGCCGCCTGGAGCGCCACCGCGGGGGTTGCCCGTGCCGCGGGGGCCGTCGGAGCGGGCAGAACCGCGGGGGACGCCGGAGCCTCGGGGGCCGGCACCGGCACCGGCACTGGCGCCGGCGGTGCCGCGGGAGGAGGGGGAAGAGGCGGCGTCGGTGGTGTCGTCGTCGAGGCGGAGGGTCAGGGAGATGCGCTTGCGCGGGATGTCGACGTCAAGGACCTTGACCCGGACGATGTCCCCCGACTTGACCACGTCACGCGGGTCCTTGACGAAGGTGCGGGACATGGCCGAGACGTGGACGAGCCCGTCCTGGTGGACGCCGACGTCCACGAAGGCGCCGAAGGCGGCGACGTTGGTGACGACGCCTTCGAGGATCATCCCCGAAGCCAGGTCGGAGATCTTCTCGACGCCGTCCTTGAAGGAGGCGGTCTTGAAGGCGGGACGCGGGTCACGGCCGGGCTTCTCAAGCTCGCCGAGGATGTCGGTGACGGTCGGCAGGCCGAAGGTGTCGTCGACGAAGTCGGCGGGCTTGATGCTGCGCAGGGCGGCGGTGTTGCCGATGAGGGACTTGAGGTCGCTGCCGACGGTGGTCAGGATGCGCCGGACGACGGGGTAGGCCTCGGGGTGGACGGCGGAGGAGTCGAGCGGGTCGTCGCCGCCGGGGATGCGGAGGAAGCCGGCGCACTGCTCGAAAGCCTTGGGGCCGAGGCGCGGCACCTCCTTGAGGGCGGTACGGCTGCTGAAGGGCCCGTTGGCGTCACGGTGGGCGACGATGCTGAGGGCCAGGGTGGAGCCGATGCCGGACACGCGGGTGAGCAGCGGCGCCGAGGCGGTGTTGACGTCGACGCCGACGGCGTTGACGGCGTCCTCGACGACGGCGTCGAGGGAGCGGGAGAGCTTGGTCTCGGAGACGTCGTGCTGGTACTGGCCCACGCCGATGGACTTGGGGTCGATCTTGACGAGCTCGGCGAGCGGGTCCTGCAGGCGGCGGGCGATGGAGACCGCGCCGCGCAGGGAGACGTCGAGCTCGGGCAGTTCCTTGGAGGCGTACTCCGAGGCGGAGTAGACCGAGGCGCCGGCCTCGCTGACGACGATCTTGGTGATGCCGGGCATGTGCTTGACCAGCTCGCCGGCGAGCTTGTCGGTCTCGCGCGAGGCGGTGCCGTTGCCGATGGCGATGAGCTCGACGCCGTGGCGCTGGGCGAGCGCGCCGAGGACGGCCAGGGACTGGTCCCACTGCCGCTTGGGCTCGTGCGGGTAGATGGTGGCGGTCTCGACGACCTTGCCGGTCTTGTCGACGACGGCGACCTTGACGCCGGTGCGCAGGCCCGGGTCGAGGCCCATGGTGGCGCGGGCGCCGGCGGGCGCGGCGAGCAGGAGGTCCTTCAGGTTGGTGGCGAAGACGCGGACGGCCTCGTCCTCCGCGGCCTGCCACAGCCGGGTGCGCAGGTCGATGCCGAGGTGCACCAGGATGCGGGTGCGCCAGGCCCAGCGCACGGTGTCGGCGAGCCAGCGGTCGGCCGGGCGGCCCTGGTCGGAGATGCCGAAGCGCGAGGCGATGCGCATCTCGTACTCTTCGGCCTCGTCGGGCTCCAGCGTGACGGAGAGGATCTCCTCCTTCTCGCCGCGGAAGAGCGCCAGGATGCGGTGCGAGGGCAGCTTGGTGAAGGGCTCGGCGAAGTCGAAGTAGTCGCTGAACTTGGCGCCCGCCTCCTCCTTGCCCTCGCGAACCTTGGCGGAGACCTGCCCGTGCGTCCACATGCGCTCGCGCAGGGTGCCGATGAGGTCGGCGTCCTCGGCGAAGCGCTCGATGAGGATGGCCCGCGCGCCCTCCAGCGCCGCGCCCTCGTTCTCCACTCCCTCCTTCACGTACGGCGAAGCCGTACCGAAGGGGTCGAGGGACGGATCGCCCAGCAGCGCGTCGGCCAGCGGCTCCAGTCCCAGCTCCCGCGCGATCTGCGCCTTGGTGCGCCGCTTGGGCTTGTACGGCAGGTAGATGTCCTCCAGCCGAGCCTTGGTCTCGGCCCCCAGGATCTGCTCCCGCAGCTCGTCGCTGAGCTTGCCCTGCGACTCGATCGACTCCAGGATCGCGGCCCGGCGCTCCTCCATCTCCCGCAGATAGCGCAGGCGCTCCTCCAGCGTACGCAGTTGCGTGTCGTCGAGGCCGCCGGTCACCTCCTTGCGGTAGCGGGCGATGAACGGCACGGTGGAGCCGCCGTCGAGCAGGTCGACGGCCGCGGTCACCTGCCCTTCGCGCACGCCCAGCTCGTCCGCGATTCGCTGCTGGATTGAGAGCACCACTCCGCCTTTCCGCAGGTGCCTGTCCGAAGGCCTTGCCCGGTCAATTGTGCAGGACCGAGCCACTCTTCACGACCGGGCTGTGGATAACCGTGCGCCCGGCGTGCATGACCAGGGTGCGCGGCGGCCGGGTGACGACGGCTTCGGCGGCGCAGGAGGCGGGGACCGCGACGAGGTCGGCGCGGTCGCCTTCGGCGAGCCCGTAGCCGCTCAGTCCCAGCACGCGGGCGCCGCCGTAGGTCGCGGCGCGCAGGGCGAGCTCGATGTCCTCGTCGCGGCGGAAGGCGCTGCGGTAGGCCAGGTGCATCGCCCGGTCCAGCATGTCGCCGCTGCCGTACGGTCCCCACAGGTCGCGGATGCCGTCGTGGCCGCAGGCGACGGTGACGCCGGCGGCGAGCACGCGCTTGAGCGGCGGCACGGGGAAGCTGTAGACCGCGGCGGTGACCAGGGCGACGTCCGCCTCCGCGAGGAGCCGGGCGAGGCGGTCCTGGTGGTCGGGCTCGATCTGCCCCAGGGCGTAGGCGTGGCTGACCGCGACCCGGCCGCCGAGCCCGAGCGCGCGGGTGCGTTCGGCGATCAGCTCCAACTCCCACGCGCCCAGGCTGCCGCCGTCGTGCAGGTGCAGGTCGAGGAGGGCGCCGTAGCGGTCGGCGAGGCCGAAGACGAGGTCGAGGTGGCGGACGGGGTCGCGGTCGACGCCCGCCGGGTCGAGGCCGCCGATCGCGGCCACGCCGTTCTTGAGCGCCTCCTCCAGGAGCTCGGCGGTGCCGGGGTTGACCAGCACGCCGTGCTGGGGAAAGGCCACCTGCTGCACGGACATGCCGGTGGCCTCGGCGGCCTCGGCGACGGCCTCGACGCCGCGCAGGCCGACCTCGGGGTCGATGTCGGTGTGCGTGCGCACGTGCGCCGTGCCGTACCCGCGCATGGTCCGGAGCAGGGCGGAGATGCGTTCGACGCTGGGGACGCCGAGCGGGCCGCGGCGGGCGAGGTCGTTGGCGATGCGGCCGGGGAGGGTGTCGTCGGCGGAGTGGGGGACCCACGGCCCGCCGTACAACGTCTTGTCGAGGTGGCAGTGCGCCTCGACCAGGCCGGGGAGCAGGAGCTGGCCGGTGAGGTCGATGACCTCGCCGGGCGGGGGCGGCTGGTCGGAGGGCAGGACCCGGGCGATGCGGCCGTCACGGATGAGGAGGTCGGCGGGTTCGGCGCGGCCCCAGATCAGGCCGCCGCGGAGCAGCACGTCACTCATGAATCGACAGTAACCACCCGGATCATGATTTATCGGCATCTGTGCAAGCTTGCGCCGATACGATCTTGACCTCCGGTAGCGAACCGGATGCAGGCCGCCGAACTCCGCGTGCCGTACAAGATCATGATAAATCGGGAAAGGACCTCAATGCGTTGGCATAAGGGATTACTCGTCAGCGCCTTGGCCCTGGCGCTCACCGCCTGCGGGGGCGGTCAGGTACGCGGCGCCGACCGGACCCCCCAACCGGCGGGGACGGCGACCGGAACCCCGGCGACCACCACCGCCGCCACCACCACAGCCACCACGAACGACGACACCTTCGTCTACGCGCCCAACCTGGACGTCGTCACCGACTGGGACCCGGCGACCTCGTACTCCAACGAGATCATCGCCATGGCCAACCTCTACGAGGGCCTGACCCGCTACAACGCCCAGACCCAGAAGCCCGAGCCGCTCCTGGCCACCGAGTGGAGCTCGGCCGAGGGCGGCAAGGCCTGGACGTTCAAGCTCCGCGAGGGCGTCAAGTTCCACACCGGCGCCCCGCTCACCGCCGAACTGGCGAAGAAGGCGATCGAGCGCACCATCGAGAAGAAGGGCGGCGCGGCCTACATCTGGGACGCGGTCCAGACGATCGAGGCGCCCGACCCGCTGACGCTGAAGTTCACCCTGAAGTACGCCACCCCGCTCGACCTGGTGGCCGCCTCCGGTTACGCGGCCTACATCTACGACCCGGCCGGGATCGACCCCGAGGGCGGCAAGGACGGCGGCAGCGGCCCGTACACGGTCGACACCTGGCAGAAGGGCAAGGAGACCGAGCTCACCCTCAAGGCCTTCGACGGCTACTGGGGCGGCTGGAAGCCCGAGCAGTACCGCAAGGTCGCCTTCCGCGTCACGCCCGAGGTCAACACCGCCTGGCAACTGCTGAAGAACGACGAGGTGAACTTCGTCCCGCGGCTCAACCCGCAGCTCTTCCGCCAGGCCGCCGCCGACGGCACGGTCCTGACCTCGCAGACGCCGTCGTTCCAGAACCTGCTCGTGCTGTTCAACACCAAGAGCGGGCCCCTGCGCGACCCGGCGATCCGGCAGGCACTGCAGCTCGCGATCGACTACGACGGCCTCGCCGCGGCGCTCAAGGGCGCGGGCGTCAAGGCCAGCGGGCTGGTCCCGGCGGGCCTGCTCGGCCACGTGCCCGGCCGCGAGCCGGTCTTCGACCCGGACAAGGCGCTGGAGCTGCTGCAGGGCGCCGGCTACGGCCGTGACGCCGACGAGCTCACCCTGACCCTGACCTACGCGCAGGGCGACGCCGACCAGAAGCTGCTGGTCACGCTGCTCAGCAACGCGCTCAAGCAGCTCAACGTCCGGCTCGACGCCCGCCCGATGCAGTGGAACGCGCAGTGGGACCAGGGCAAGAAGGGCGGCCAGGACATCTTCGTCATGTACTGGTACCCCGACTACCCGGACGCCTTCTCCTGGTTCTTCAACGTCTTCCGCAGCAAGGACTCGACCGAGTTCAACCTGACCTACCTGAAGGACGCCGAGATCGACCAGGCGATCGACGCGCTGCCGGAGCTGGCGGCGACCGACCGCGACGCGGCCCAGGTCTCCTACGCCAGGATCCAGGAGAAGATCCTGGTGGACCAGGCCGCCGCGGCCGTGCCGTACGTCCAGACCTACCAGCGGGCCTTCAGCGCCGGCCTGCGCGGGTACGCCGACAACCCGGCGTACCCGAACGTCGTGTTCTTCTACGACCTGTCGCGCTCACAGTGAGCGCAGCGCGCTGATCACGTCGAGCAGGATGCCCGGGTCCTCCATGGGCGCGGGCAGCTCGACCCGGACGAGCTCCTGGGCGTGCAGGTCGCCCACGAGCACGCGGACCACGCCGATCGGCAGCGCCAGCTCGGCGGCGACGTCGACCAGCCGGGTGGGCCGGATGCACTTCTGCAGGATGATCAGGTGCTCCGGCCCGAGGCCGGGCGGCGGCGCGAAGCCGCCCACGGTGGTGATGACCGCGATGAGGTCGATGGCCTCGCTGACCGGCACGGTGCGGCCGCGGGTCAGCAGGTAGGCCGGGACCACCGGCCCGGCCTCCTCGTCGAGCCAGCGCTCGTCAGTCATGGATCACCGCCTTGAGCGGAGCGGGGGTGATCACCTTGGCGGTGGGGATGAGCACGATCGCGGTGGTCCCTCCGTAAGACGATCCGCGCAGCGTCACGCGGATGTCGTTGCGCCTGGCGAGCCGGCCGACCACGAACAGGCCGAGCTTGTCGCCGTCCTTGAGGGCGTCGAACTCGGGCGGGTCGGCCAGGCGCGCGTTGTACTCGGCCAGCTCCTGCTCGCTCATGCCGAGCCCGTGGTCCTCGACGACCACGGCGAAGCCCCGGGCCGCCTGCTCGCCGCGGACGCGGACGGTGGCGGCGGGCGGGGAGAAGCGGGCGGCGTTCTCGATCAGTTCGGCGATCAGGTGGATGGTGTCGGCGACGATCGCGCCGTCGAGGTTGAGCCCGGGCATGGGCTCCACCACCACCCTGGTGTAGTCCTCGACCTCGGCCGCCGCGCCGCGGACCACGTCGTGCAGCGGCACCGGGCGGCTCCAGCCCCGGCCCGGCGTCGAGCCGGACAGGATGATCAGGCCCTCGGCGTGCCGGCGCATGCGGGTGGTCAGGTGGTCGAGGCGGAACAGGTCGTCCAGCGCGTCCGGGTCGGTCGCCCGGTGCTGCATGGTCTCGAGCTGGATGCGCTGGCGGTGCAGCAGGGCCTGGCTGCGCCGCGACAGGTCGCGGAAGACCCGCCGCACGCCCTCGCGGAGCTGGGCCTGCCCCACGGCGGCCTCGACCGCGGTGCTCTGCACCATGGCGAAGGCGGTGCCGACGTCGGCGATCTCGGCGGTGCTGCTCCTGATCTCGATGTCCGGGACCTCGACCGAGGCGCCCTCGCGCAGCTTGGCCACGACCTGGGGGAGCCGCTGCTCGGCGACCTCCAGCGCGGCCCGGCGCAGCTCGGCCAGCTCCTTGGACAGCCGCGCCGCCTGGCGCAGCGAGATGATGATCGAGACGATGACCAGCAGGAGGCCGGTGCCGCCGATGAGGATGGCGCGCAGCACCACCGAGTCGGCCACCGGCTCGGCGCGGGCGGTGAGCGTGGCGCCGGCGTGCATCTCGGCCTCGCCGAAGGTGCGGACCAGCTCCTTGCTGGTGTCGGCCCAGCCGGCCGGGACCCGGCCGTCCATGATCTGTTGCTCCATCGTCCGGACCCGCTGGTAGAGGGGCGAGGTGACGATGCCGAGCTGGATCTCGCGCAGCTCCGGGTCGAGCTCGGCCAGCGCCTGGTCGATCATGAAGCGGCGGTTGCCGACGAGCTGGGTGAAGGCGGTGCGCTCGGCCTCGGTGGTGGGGCCGGCGCCGATCGCCTGCTCGCGGGTGAGCAGCTCCTTGGCGTACCCGAGGGTGATGACCAGCCGGGACTGCTCGTAGATCGGGATGTCGTTGATCATCGCAACGCTGCGGTGCAGGGCGAACAGCGAGTCGACGATGGTGTTGTAGGAGTCCATCGCGTGGTAGCGGTCGAGCGCCGCGGCCTCGATCTCGCCGCGCACCTCCTCCAGCCGGTCGAGCTGGGTGAGCGTGGCCCTGACCTGGGCGCCGATGGCGGGGGAGGCGTCCATGGACAGCGCGGAGCGGGTGCGCAGCCGGTCACGGGCGTCGTCGGTGGCGGCGCGCTGCAGCAGGAAGGCCTGCCGGTCGACGTCGGCGTCGGTGCGCCCGCGCGAGCGCAGCAGCCGGACCGCGGCCAATCGCTCGTGCTGCAGTTCGCGGACGAGGTGGTAGGTCGGCTGTCGCAGGTTGGTCCAGAGGGTCTCGTAGGCGCGTAAGCCCAGGGACTCTTCGACGGTCAGCGTGGCCAGCACCCCCCAGAGGACCAGCATGGAGATGATCGGAACGAGCAGCAGGCCGATGATCTTCGCCCGGATCGTGCGGCTGCGGCTCATGGCACCTCGCTGGTTTGATCAGTAGAGGATAGCAAGACGATCACCACAAGTCCCGTTTTCTACGGACTTGTGCGATAGGTTGCCGAGCATCATGGAGGCCCGGGAATCGCGGCGCCGCCGCCTCGTGGCCGGCGTCCTTGTCGTGCTGCTGGCGATCGCCGGCTGCACCTCCGGCGCGTCCATGGAACCGCAGCCGTCGCCGGTCACCCGGGTGCCCCAGTTCGTGTACGGCAAGACGCTCGACGTGATCACCGACTGGGACCCGGCCTGCTCCTACTCCAACGACATCGCGGCCCTGCAGAACATCTACGAGACCCTCACCGTCTGGAACCCGGTCACCACCAGCGCCGGCCCCCGCCTGGCCACCTCCTGGCGCTCCTCGGCCGACGGCCGCCGCTGGACCTTCCAGCTCCGCAAGGACGTGCTCTTCCACACCGGGCGCAAGCTCGACGCCGACCTGGTCAAGGCCTCGGTCGAGCGCACCAAGCGGGCCAAGAGCGACGCGGCCTACATCTGGGACCCGGTCGAGGCGGTCCGGGTGGACGGCCCGCTGACCGTCACCTTCCTGCTCTCCTACGCCGTCCCCTTCGACCTGGTCGTCTCCGCCGGCTACGCGGCCTACATCTACGACCCGGCCGGGATCGACCCCAAGGGCGGCAAGGACGGCGGCAGCGGGCCGTACAAGATCGGGTCCTGGCGCAAGGGCGAGACCGCCGAGCTGGTCCTGGAGGCCTTCGACGGCTACTGGGGCGGCTGGGACGACCGCCCGCACTACCGGCGCGTGCTGTTCCACGTCTCCGGCGACCAGAGCGAGCACTGGCGCCGCCTGCTGCGCGGGGAGACCAACTTCGTGCCCCGGCTCAACTCCCGCCAGTACGGCAGAGCCACCGCCACCGGCGGCGTGCGCACCTCACGCACGCAGTCGTTCCAGATCCTGATGCTGCTGTTCAACACCAGGACCGGCCCGCTGGCCGACATCCGGCTGCGCAAGGCGCTGCAGAAGGCGATCGACTACGACGGCCTCATCCGCGCGCTGCGCGGCTCGGTCTCACCGGCCAGCGGCATCGTGCCGAGAGGCCTGTCCGGCCACCAGCAGGGGCTGCGCCCGAGCCGCGACCTCAAAGCCGCCGAACAGTTGCTCCGCCGCGCCGGCTACGGCCCCGGCGGCCGGCCGCTCACCCTCAGCCTCACCTACGCCGAGGGCGACGACGACCAGCAGCTCCTGGTCACCTCGCTGACCCGGGCGCTGCGCCGGCTCAACGTGCGGCTGGAGGCGCGCGCGATGCCCTGGATCGAGCAGTGGGAGCAGGGCAAGAAGGGCGGCCAGGACATCTTCGTCATGTACTGGTGGCCCGACTACGCCGACGCCTACTCCTACTTCGGCTCGGTCTTCCGCAGCTCGGAGCAGCCCACCTTCAACCTGACCTTCGCCGCCGACGCCGAGCTGGACCGGCTGATCGACTCGCTGCCGGTGCTGTCGGCGACCGACCGCAAGGGCGCCGAGCGCGTCTACGCCAAGCTGACCGGGCGGATCCTGGACGACCTGGCGCTGGCCGCGGTGCCGTGGGTGGTCAACTACCAGCGGGGCTACTCGCTGGGCATCCAGAGCTACCACGACAACCCCGCCTATCCCGAGGTGGTCTTCGTCTACGACTTGAAGCCCTCGGCCTGAGCGTCGACCTCGCTCACCTTCTCGCGCAGCCGTACCCGGATCTCGTCCGGCGTGTAGGCGCGCCGGCGCCGCTCGGCCCGGGCGATCACCACGCCGGTCGCGGCCACTCCGGCCATTCCGGCCAGACCCAGAATCTTCCACCAACGAACGCGCATGCGCCCACGCTACCCGTGCTTAGTCTTGATGCGTGCTCACACTAGACGAAGCCGTCAACGAGACCCGCACCGGCGACCTGTGGGTGTTCAGGGGCCGCTCCGTGCCCGACCGGGCGATCCAGACGATGACCAACAGCCCGGTCAACCACGTCGGCATGGCCATCGTGGTCGAGGACCTGCCGCCGATGATGTGGCACGCCGAGCTCGGCAAGTCGCTGCCCGACCTGTGGGCGGGCACCCACCAGCGCGGGGTGCAACTGCACGACCTGCGCGCCGCCGTCACCGTCTGGGGCAACCGGTACGGCCAGCGGGCCTGGCTCCGCCAGCTCGAACCGCTGGCCAGTCCCGAGATGGAGGACGCGGCCCTGCGCACGGTGGCCAGGCTCGACGGCACGCCGTTCCCGTCGACCGCCCGCCTGGCCGGCCGCTGGTTCCGCGGCCGGGTCCCGCAACTGCGCAAGCCGCCGCGCGAGCGCGTGCTGGAGAGCGCCTACTGCGCCGAGGTCGTGGCGGTCACCTACGAGGCGATGGGCCTGCTCCCGGCCGAACGGCGCACCAACTGGTACGACCCGGGACGGTTCTGGAGCGGTGACGACCTCGAACTGCTCGGCGGCTACAAGCTGGGCAACGAGATCACCGTCGGCGTCCCCCGGCAGGACTAGAACGCGCCGATCATCGCGCTGAGCTCGCCCCGGTCGCGGGCGCCGGTCTTCTCGTAGACCGCGCCCAGCGTGTTGGCCACCGTCCGCACCGACACGACGAGGCGTTCGGCGATCTCCCGGTTGCTGAGCCCCTGCGCCGCCATCATCGCGATCTCGCGCTGGCGCGGGGTCAGCCCGGGCACCTCCAGGTCGGTGAGGGCGACCGTGCGCGCCCCCTGGCAGGCGCGGGCGAGCTGCCAGGCCCGGGTGGTCGCGTTGCGGGCGGCCCGCGCCTGGCCCTCGCGATGGTGGGCGAGCGCCGCCTGAGCCCCGGCCTCGGCGGCGAAGAGCAGGAAGCCGAGCTCGGCGAACTCCGCCGACACCGCCGCGAGCTCGGCCGCGCCGCGGGCCTGCGCGTGCCTGGCCAGCAGCGGCAGCAGCCGCCCCTCCATCGGCCACGCGGCCAGCCGGTCGGCGACCAGCTCGGCCCGGCCCAGCCGGACCACGTCGTGCAGCGCGAAGGGCACGAAGCACGGCGTCGTCTCGTCGGCCAGCTCCAGCGCCGCCCGCACCGCGCCGGCGAGATCGCCGCGCGCGGCCAGCGTCCAGATCCGGGCGAAGGCCACCGGAGCCGTCACCGGCGGCCCGATCGGCAGGGCGCGCCGCTCGGCCTCGGCCAGCCGTTCCTCGGCCGCCGACGCCTCGCCGCGCAGCGCGTGCGCCAGCGCCAGCTCGCCTAGGCAGGGCCCGGCGAAGGCGGCCCGCTCGGGCAGCCGCGTGACGATGTCGCGGGTGAAGCCGAGCGCGTCCGCCAGCCGGCCGCGCAGCCGCGCCACCTGCGCCTGCCGCGAGCCGAAAGTCTGGATGGCGCGTGGCCAGGTGCCGAACTCGCCGCCCAGCCGGTAGCCCTCCGCCGCCGCCTCGCCCGCCCGGTCGAGCTCGCCCATCAGCAGGTGCGCCGCCGCGGCGCTGTCGAGCACGGCGGCGGTCATGCTCGGCAGGTCGCCGCCGTACCGGGCGATCTCCGCGCGCATCTCGGCCACCTGCGCCAGGCACTCCTCCAGCCGGCACTCGGCCAGCAGCAGTCCCGCGCGCGTCGTGCCGTGGGCCAGCCGCCCGCGCGGATGCACGATCCGCTCGCTCGTGACCCGCTCCAGCCGCGCGCTCGCCGAGGCCAGGTCGCCGCTGAAGGTCTCCAGCGAGGCGCGGGTGCCGAACGCCGCCTGCCGCTCCTCGGCGCCGGTGATCCCGGCCTCCGCCTCGTCCAGCACCGCGAGGGCCGCCTCGCTCCGGCCCAGGCCCCAGAACAGGTTGAACGAGCGGGTGATGGCGCACTCGATCCGCCGGTCGTCGTCCATCTCCCGCGCCCAGGCGGCGGCGTAGACCTCCTCCGACTCCTCGTAGCGGTCGAGGTAGAACAGGATCGCGGCCAGCGCGAGCTGCGCCTCCAGGCCGCCGCCCGCCTCGGTCGCCGCCCTCGCCAGGCGCAGCGCGAGATGCAGGTCCCGGGTCGCGCGGGCCCGCTGGCAGGCCCGCAGCAGCAGGTCGGGATCGCGGGCCGCGCCGCCGTCCAGCCGCCAGACCGCCACCCGCAGGACGTCCTCCCGGCGGCGCAGCCCGGTCGCGGCCACCGCGTCGGCCAGGCGGCGCATCAGGCCGCGGGCGCGCAGCGTGCCGCAGCCGGCGCGGATCACCTCGCCGTAGAGCGGGTGGGCGAGCCGGACGCGCAGGCGCCTGCCGTCGTGGTCGACGGTGACCAGGTGCCGGTCCTCCAAGCGCTCGACCGCCGCCTCGGCGGTGAGGGCGGCCAGCGGCTCGGCGCCGAGCGGCTCGCCGTACGCGAGGTATTCGAGGACCTCGCGCTCGTCGGCGGTGAGCCGGCCGATGCGGCCGGCGATCGTCTGGCGCAGCGAGGGGGTGATGGACGGCTCGCGCGCCCAGCGCCACAACTCGCCCGAGCGCTGGAGCACGCCGGAGAGCACCAGCTCGTGCAGGTAGAGGGCGTTACCGCCGGACGCGCGCCACAAGCGGGCCACCGACTCGCGCTCCACCCGCCCGCCCATCGCCGCGTCGAGCAGGTCGGCGGTCTCCTCCAGGGTCAGCGGCCCGAGGTCGAGGCGCGGCAGCAGGTCGTCCTTCCACAGCGCCCGCACCGCGTCGGGCGGCGTCGTCTCGGCGCGGACCGTCACCACCACTCTGGTACGGCGGTGCACCACCAGATGGTGGACCAGCGCGGCCGAGGCGGCGTCGAGCAGGTGGGCGTCGTCCACGACCAGCAGCGGCGCGGTGATCGCCGAAGCCGCCCAGCCCAGCGGGTTGCCCCCGGGACTGTCGGTCGGCAGGAGCGGCGCGAACGCGCCCAGCGGCAGCTCGGCGGCGGCCTCGGTGGCCCGCACCCACGCGGCGCCGGAACCCTCGACGGCCTGCGCGGCCAGCCGGCTCTTGCCCGCGCCGGGCGGCCCGGCCACCACGATGCCACCGGCCGCCGACCGGATGGCCGCCAGTTGCGCGTCACGACCGCGGAAAGGCCACACACTTGAGTATCGCTTACTCATGCGGCCGGCCGCCGGGGAAAAGGATCGTCGAGGTATGAGCAGCTTGCAGGAGGTCGTGCGGACCCACGTCGGAGACCCCGCGGCGCGGATCGCCACCCAGCACGTCGAGCACCTGGGGCACACCGCGTTGTCGACCGCCGAGCTCCGCCGGATCCACGGGACCACGACCGACGGCCGCCCCTGGTCGGTGGTCGCCAAGTCGATCCGGTCGATGCGGCACTGGCCCGAGCTGGTGGCGATCCCGCCGGAGCTGCGCGAGCGGGCGGTCGAGGGCTACCCGTGGCGGGCCGACGCCGACGTCTACCTCTCGCCGCCGCCACTGCCGGAAGGGCTGCGCCTGCCGGAGGTCTACCTGGTCGAGGACCTCGGCGACGACCGGCTGGTGCTCTGGATGGAGGACGTACGGCAGGCGGCGGGGGAGTGGGACCTCGAGCGCTACCGGCGGGCGGCCCGGCTGCTCGGCGAGCTCGCGGCGCTGCGCCCCTCGCCCGACATCGACGCCGGCATGCGGATCTACCTGGGCGGGGTCGTGACGCACGCGTTCGTGCCGATGCTGCGCGAGCCGGCCTTCTGGCAGCAGCCCCTGGTCGCCCGGAACGCCGACCCGCTGCTGCGCGCCGACCTGCTGGCCCTGGCCGGGCGCATCCCCGACCTGCTGAAGCTGTCGGAGGGCCTGCCGCACTTCCACGGACACGGCGACGCCGGCCCGCAGAACCTCCTGGTCCCGGCGGAGGGCCCGGCCGAGTTCGTGGCGATCGACTGGAGCTGGCCGTATCCGGGCGTCGCCGGTTTCGACCTGGGCCAGCTCCTGGTCGGCCGGGCGCACGACGGCGAGGTGGACCCGGCCGAGCTGGCCGCCATCCACGACACCATCCTGCCCGCCTACGCCTCCGCGTTGCCGGGCGTGGACGTCGAGACCGGATACGTGGTCTCGCTGGTGCTGCGCTCGGCCTGGACCGCGCTGCCGCTGGACCGGGCGGGCGAGGCGGCGACGCCGGCGACGGAAGAGTTCTTCCGCCGCCGGGCCGGCCTCGCCCGCTTCATCGCCGACCTCGGCCGGAGCCTCTAGCCGGTGCGCAACGTGCTGATCGGGCGCAACGCCATCCTGATCAGCGCCAGCGCGTTGTCGTCGCCGGCGATGCGGTTGGCGCTCAGCTCCCCGCAGGCGACGCACTCATGGATGATCATCCATTCGCCGTCCTGCCGGACCGACAGGCTCAGCGCCGCCATCCGGCCCCGGCAGCGGGCCTCCCGGTCACCGGGTCGCCGGCGGTCGAGATGCACGCTGGTCAGGCAGTGCGGGCAGTGGTTGCGGTGCGCGGTGCCGGGGGCGGCCAGCGGGACGTCCATCCGGCAGCCGACACAGCGGAACGCCCCGCCGGCCGCCTCACGGACCAGCGGTTTGGGCTGCTGGGGGCGGCTCTGCCGTACCTTCTTGCGCGGCATCACAACACGCCCAGCGTTTCGAGCGGGAACGGCGGCTGCGCCAGCGGGCGGACCGCCATGCGCAACAGGATGAGCTGGTTGTCGTCCCCGCGGACGGGTGAGGAGGTCAGCTCGCCGCAGCCGGAACACCGATGGATGAGCATCCAGTCGCCGTTGCGCAACACCGCGATCGAGATCGGGGCCATGCGCGAACGGCACTCGGACGGCCCGCCCTGGACGTGGTCCGTGACGTGCAGCGAGTGGAGACAGGTGGGACAGTGATCGCGCCGCACGCCGTCGGGCGCGAGCGTGGTCACGGTGAGACCGCACCGGGTGCAGGTGAACGTGCCGGTGCGGGAAACAGTCTGGTCAGGCAACGCCGGAGCTCCTTGCTCATCAGAGAGAAAAAGGCAAGGGCGGCCGAGCGGCCAAGCGTCTTCAGTTGGTACGGCAGGGCGCGCTCGGCGCGAGCCGGGGCATGGGCCATCCTTCAGGTCCGGATCCGACGGTGCCCTGGGAGGCTAACAAGCGGCCGGCGCCGGGCGCGATCGGTTTTTCGCGGGCCCGTGGATCAGCGGCGGTGTCGTTCGCGCCACTCGCGGGCGATCTCGAGTGCCTGCTCGGCCTCCTTGCGCTGGGCCAGGGTGGGCGGGAGCGGGAAGGAGAGGTTCTCCGAGCGCAGCTTCTGCTTGATCCACCACAGCTGTCGCCAGGGATCGGCTTGCCGGTGCCGGGCAGGTTGTCGAACTCGCCGCGTTCGGTGGCTTCGCGGATCTGGCGGTCGATCCAGGTCTTGAAGGGCATGCCGGGTGGCTTGCGTCCCGTCACCGTCTCAGGCTACCCAGCGTTCCGATATTCGAGGAATGTCCCTTTTGTTGGAAACTTCCTCTGGGTTCACTTCGGAAAAGAGGAAATTTCGCATTATGCCGCTGTGCTTGCCGTACGCTTCTCTGGCCGTCCAGCGGAGGTAATCAGCGGTGATCGCACAGACCTTGATCGGTCAGCAACTGGCACGCTTACGCGTGCACCGAGGTCTGCGCATGGAGGAGGCCGCCGCCGCCGTCGGGCTCACCCACGCCCGCGTCGCCGCCATCGAGACCGGCCGCCACGAACCGCAGGAACGCGAGGTCGCCGCCCTCCTGGAGCACTACGGGCTCCAGGACTGGCACGAACGCCAGCACCTGCTCTCCCTGGTGCGCGGCGAGCGCGAACCCGGCTGGTACGACCGTCCCGAAGTGCCCATCTGGCTCTCGGCCGCCTGCGCCTCGGAGGACCGGGCGAGCCTCATCTACAGCTACGGCCCCCACTACCTGCCCGCCCTGCTCCAGACGCGTGCCTATGCCGAGGCCGCCGTCCGGGCGGTCCAGCACCCCGGCGCCACCACCGAGCAGATCCGCACCGGCGCCGACCTGATCATGCGCCGCCAGGAGGTGCTGCGGCGCGAGGACGGACCCGCGCTCTGGGTCGTCCTCGACCGGCGCACCCTGCTCGACCCGCCCCTGGCCAACGTGGACGCCCGGCTCGACCAGATCGACGCGCTCATCGCCGCGGCCAAGGAGCCCCGCATCACCGTCCAGATCGCCCGGCCCAGCACGGTGACCCAGTACCTCTACAACGGCGCGCCCTTCACCCTCACCCGCTTCCCCGAGCGGCACCGCGAGGACCTGCTCGCCCTGCACCTGCTGCACGGCTCCAAGCTGATCAGCGAGCCCGCGCTGGTGGAGGACTACCACATCGCCTTCGCCCGGCTGTACATCTCCGCGCACCCGGTGGACGCCACTCCCGACGTGCTGGGCGAGATCAGAGCCTTGGTCGCCGCCTGAGCCCTCTTGCGGCGGCGGCTGTTCCTCTTAGGGCGGTGGCTGCCACGGGCTTCCTCTTACGGTGGCAGCTATTACGGCCTGCCCTCATGCGGCGGTGACTGTTACGGGCTGCCTCTTAGGGCGGCGGTCGCTGCGGCCACGCCCCTTGCGGCGGTGACCGCTACGGCCAGCCCGGCTGCGGCGTAGGAGACCTTTCTGACCAGCCGTACGGCAGGCCGGATGTCGCGCACCTCCGGCTTCCGCCCCTCGCCCATCTCCGGCCGGTGCTCGACCCGCTCGCCGTACACGTTGGTCCCGCCCAGGGTCAGCCCCAGCGCCCCGGCGAAGGCCGCCTCGCACCGGCCGGAGTTCGGGCTCGGATGCCGGTGCCCGTCCCGGCGCAGTACCTTCAGCGCCCCGGCACGATCCGGCCCGGCGGCGACCGCCAGCAGCCCGGTCAGCCGCGCGGGCACCAGGTTGGCGACGTCGTCCAGCCGCGCCGCCGCCCACCCGAACCGCTCGTAGCGCGGCGAACGGTGCCCGACCATGGCGTCCAGCGTGTTGATCGCCCGGTAGGCCAGCAGCCCAGGAACCCCCGCGACCGCACCCCAGAACAGCGGCGCGACCACGGCATCCGACGTGTTCTCCGCCAGCGACTCGACCGTGGCCCGCGCCAGCTCGGGCGCTTCCAGCGCGGACGGGTCCCGCCCGCACAGATGCGGCAACCGTTCGCGCGCCGCGCCCAGGTCGTCCGCTTCCAGGTGACCGGCCATCAGGGTGCCCTCCCTGGCGAGGGTCGTCCCGCCCAGCACCGCCCAGGTCGCCGCCGCCGTCAGCAGCGTCCTCACCGGCGCCGGAGCCCGCTCGGCCAGCACCCCCAGCACCGTCGCCGCCCCCACCAGCACCGCCACGTGCACCACCCCATTGGGCCGGCGATCCGCGTACAGCCGCCGCTCCAGCGCCGCCGCCGCACTCCCGAACAGGGCTACGGGATGCGCCCGCCGAGGATCCCCGAACACCGCATCCAGCACCACCCCGAGCGCGATCCCCACCGCTCTTTCCCGCGCCCGCCTGTCGTGCGCCGGTCTGTCGTGCGCCCGGTTTCCTTGGGTCCGGTTTTCCTGCGCCCGCGTCAGGCCCAACCCGTCCCGCTGCCTACTAGATGAGATGTGCACGAAGCTCATCTTCGTGCACATCCAGCCAGGCCGACGCCCGCCGGATCCGCGCCCCCGCCCCGCTGTCCCACATCCGCGCCCACGCCGGCTCCTCCGCGGCCCGGCTCCGCATCACCTGGTAGGAGCGATGAAACCGCGTCCGCGCCAGATCCAGCAGCCGCCGCCGATCCCGAGCCGCCAGCCCATAGGCATCGCAGAACAACCGCAACCGAGGCCCCACCTCAAGCGGACGCAACAGAGGATGCCGATCCACCGGATCCGCGATCGGCGCCCAATGCCGCACCGTCGTCACAATGTCGAACAACCGCGTCGTCGGCCGCGCCAAATCGAAGTCGATGAGCGCTACCGGAGTGCTTCCCCGAAAAATCGTATTCTCCGGCGTGACATCGCAATGCCCGATCACTTCCGGCGTCCGATCGTCATTCGACCCTTTGGACCACCCGTGCGGCGAGAGCGAGAACCCCTGCGTCGCGTCATGAAACTCCCGCAACAACCCCGCCAGCCCCTTGAGCGCCTCATCACTCGCACTCTCCGCCGTCAGGCCTGCCATACCCGGGATGAAGCTCACCACCTCACGCCCGGCCTCATCCACCCCCAGCAGCCGCGGCGCCCCCTCGAACCCGGCAGCTTCCAGATGCTCCAGTAAGGCATGCACCTTGGGCGTCCACGCGCACACCGGCCTCCGGACGGTGTCGCCGATCCGCACCACCCCGTCCGTCACGTTCCCGCCGCTCAACGGGACCTCGCACACGAGCGCCGTGACCATGGCAGAAGAGAATAAACCAGGACTCCTCCCCGCGCCCGGCATTTCCCCCGGCCCGCTTCCCCCCTTTCAGCCCCGCCCCAACCTCCCGCCACCGCAACCCGTCCGCCACCGGCAGACCGTCCCCTACGTCAGCCCACGCCCTCCCCGCCCGGTCCGGCCGCCGCACCCGGCCAGGGCGAACCGCCGGCCTCACCCTCCCGCCACCGGCAAGCCGTCCCCTTCGTCGGCGGTGCTCCCATCGGCCGGTTCAGCCATCGTGCTCAGCCAAGGCAAACCGCCGACCTCACCCCTCCCCAGCCTCCATCGGCAACCCATCCCCGATCCGCCGATGCCACTCCCGCCACATCTCCAGCCCATCGAGCGACCCACCCCGGATCTCCTCGACCAGCCCTCCCACCCACTCCAGCTCAGCCCGCCGCAACACCACCACATACTCCGCCTCGATCATCAACAACCGAGGCAGCCCATCCTTGACCGCCATCCCCCAAGCCGCCTCCGCCTGAGCCAGCCCCTGCTCCAGCCGAGCCCGCCGCTCCTCCAGCAACCGCACCGCCACCCCCGGCTCCAGCACCGGCAACAACGACAGCCCAGCCTCGAACCCCGTGTACTCCCGCACCGGCACAGACACCAGCTCACTCAGCCAGTCCTGCAGCTCCAGCTTCCCCGCCTCGGTGATCTCATAGATCGTCCGCTCAGGCCGCCGCCCCTCCCGTACGACCTCCTTCACCCGCACCAGCTCCCGCTTCTCCAGGCTCTGCACCACGGAGTAGAGCGTGCCGAAGTTCAGCTTGATGCTCTCCTCCTTGCGCCTCTCCCGCATCGTCGCCGCCAGCTCATACGGATGCATCGGCCGCTCGAACAGCAGCGCCAGCACCGCCAACGCCAACGGATTACTTCTCGACCTAGGAGCCATCGTGGTGAGCCCTCCTCGAATACTCGGCTTCGAGTATCGTCGCAGACGGCGTACTCCGCTATCCAGTTCGTGAGCACGCGTGGGATCATGCACAATGATGCCTGAGCGCCCTTAGCTCAGCTGGATAGAGCACCGGACTTCTAATCCGACGGTCGCAGGTTCGAATCCTGCAGGGCGCGCTTTGATTATGGCTCTGACCTGCGAAAACACGTAGGGTCGCATCCACTGGAACATAGTTCTAGGCGCTCTGTGCTCCAGTCGTGCTCGCCCGTACCAACCCTGAACACATCATGATCATCAAGCTTCCGGGCCCGTGTTAACCGCCTTCTTCTGCGTAACGAACGGTCTCGTTCCGCCATGCTTCCAGCGGAACTAAGCCGTCACTTCATCCGGCCGACTCTCCCTCGTGCGGGCTACCTGTGAAGCTGTCGCACGACGCCTCCCTCGCGTTCGTCGCCCAGCAGCAGTGCCGCGGTCTTCTCCGCCGCTGCCATCGCCACTTGAGGGAACACCGATGTGTAGGTGTCGGCGGTGAAAGCGCTGGAGGTGCGGCCCAGCGTCTCCTGCACCACCTTGATATCCACCCCCGCGGCCAGCATCAGCGATGCCGCTCCGTGCCGGAGATCGTGTAGCCGGATCGGCGGCGGCCCTGCAAGGCATGCCAGCCACAAGAACTGGTCCGACACGTGCTGCGGATGCAGGCGGTCTCCGTCGGCCTGGGTGAACACGAAGCCGGTCTGCTTCCACGCGTCCCCTGCCGCGAGCCGTTCTTTCTGCTAGCGCCGTTGGTGTTCGCGCAGGATCGCGACCGTTTCGGCGTCCAGCGCGATGGTGCGCATCGAAGCGTCAGGCTTGGGCTCGCCCTCGTGGATCTGCCCGGCCAGTTGCACGACCTGCCAGGCGATCCGCGCGGTCCCGGCATCGAGGTCGACCTCCTTCCAGCGCAGACCGCACGCCTCACCACGGCGAAGTCCCCGCGCCGTGATCAGCCGATACAGCGCGAACAGGCGATGGGCCCGAGCCTCTTCCAGGAACAACCGCGTCTGCTGCGGCGTCCACACCATCACCGGCGACGGGCGCGCCACCCGCACGTAGGCATCGATCGGATCCGCTCGCCGTCCGCCACGCCGCTCCCGCTCCGCCGTCCGGTAGGCGCGAAACTTTCGGTGCCATTCCTCGACCCGATCCCCGGTCCACACCAGCGCCTTCGGGCGGGCACTGGCCGGCATCTCCAGCACCGCCGCCGGGTTGAAGTCGATCAGCCGATCCTGGCGGATGGCCACATTCAGCGCATGCCGGAGCGTCGCCCGGATCCGGTGCATCGTGGCCGTGCTCACCGCACGCCGATACTTCACACTCGTGCGCACCTCGCGATCGGCGCTGGCCCGCCGCTCGGCGATGACATCGTTGAACTCTTCGATCTGCTCGAACATCCCTGCCACGTCACCGACCCTGAGCTGATCCAGCCGGATGAGCCCCAGGTGCGGCGTCAGATACAGCCGGATATGGCTTTCATGCGAGCGCCGGGTCGTGACTTCGATCTTCCGCTTGCGTTTGAGGAACTCCTCCAGCCACGCCGCGACCGTCACGTCCTGGGTCAGATCCTGCCGGGTCCGCACCCTGCGCCGCACGACCTCGACGCTGGGCAGTGCTCCAGTTTCGGCCAGGGTTCGCTTGATCAGATCCGCGAACTGATTCCGGATCCGCACCTCGGCAGGGTCGGCCAGCGCCAGCAGCTCACGTACCTTGGCCAGTTGCTCGTTCGCGGCTTCCTGCGTGGCGAATCCGCTGCGGCGTAGCGGTCCCCGGCGCTTCCGGACCTTCCCGAGGACTTCCTCGCAGCCTTCCCCGCCGTACGGTCCGAGATCAGCATCGGCTACGCCCGCATCTCCACCCGCGGCCAGAGCCTCGACCGCGAAATCGACGCCCTGACCGCCGCCGGATGCCGCAAGATCTTCGCCGACAAGAAGTCCGGCAAGACCGCCCACCGCCCCGAACTCGAGGCCTGCCACGCCTTCCTGTCGCCCGGCGACACCCTCGTCGTCCCCGAACTCGCCCGCTACGGCCGCTCCCTGCACGACCTCATCACCATGGTCGGAAACCTCCGCAAACGCGACATCGGCTTCACCAGCCTGCACGAGCAGCTCGACACCACCACCCCCGGCGGGCGCCTGGTCTTCCACGTCTTCGCCGCCCTGGCCGAGTTCATCCGCGAACTCATCATCGCCGGCACCCACGAAGGCCTGGCCGCCGCCCGCGCCCGCGGCCGCACCGGCGGCCGCCCCACCGTCGTCACCCCGGAGCTACTCAAGGCCGCCCGCGACCTGCTGCCCGACCCGGGACGGTCGGTCACCTCGATTGCCAACCTGCTGGGCATCTCGGTCGGGACGCTCTACAACCACATCCCCGACCTTCAAGAACTTCGCTCAGGACAGCAATCGACCCTCGCCTAGAGGAGCATGGTCACAGGAAGTGTGTTGGTAGGCCCGCCGGTAAGAATCGCGCCACACGGCCCAAACGAACGGCATCACCGCAGGTCACGGTGCGCGACTGCGCCACCCTCCGAGGACGGGTTTCGGTCCGGACGTTCGAGGATGAGTCAGGCGCGGCAGTGCTCGATAACGCTGGACCCGGCATTTCCGCAGGTCGCGGCTCGCTAACAGCATTCATGTCAAGTCGTCCGGGAGCTCCCGGTTACGCACCGTCGCTTTGGGGCGTGCGGCGCGATTCTTACCAGCACCCCTATGGGCATCTCGGCACGGAGCATCCTGCACGAGGTTGGTAAGCCGGAAGAAAGTGCGGGCGTGCAGCGAAGGGTGGGATGAGAGTGATGATCACCATCTGGAAGGCACACACATGACGGAGACGGGCACGTGACCGCCGACGTGAGTGAACAGGTGACCGACGCCGACCTCGTCGCCGCCTACCGGCGCGACCCCGAGTTGTTCACCGCCGTCTACGACCGCTATCTCCGCGACATCTACCGGTACGTGGCCGGACGCCTGGGCACCCAGGTGGCCGAGGACATCACGGCGGAGACGTTTCTGCTGGCGTTCGATCGGCGTGACCGGTTCGACCCGGAAGTGGGCGGTTTGAGGCCGTGGCTGTTCGGGTTCGCCACGAATCTGGTGGCAAGGCATCGCCGTAAGGAGGCTCGCCGGTACAAGGCGCTGGCCCGGCTGGACCCTGCACCGGTCGTGGAAGGGCACGAGCACCGGGTCGTCACCTCCGTGAGCGCGCAGCCGTACCTGGCTATGGCCCTCGCCTCGCTGAACGGTGGCGAGCGTGACGTGCTGCTGCTCATGGTGCTGGGGCAGCTCAGTTACAGCGAGATAGCCCAGGCGCTCGGCATTTCCCTCGGCACGGTGGGTTCGCGGCTCAGCCGGGCCCGCGCCAAGATCCGGGCCCTCAACGACAAGGAGACGACCCATGAATGACCTGGAAGAGATCGCCCAGATGCTGGCCGAGCCGGAGCCGTCCGCTGGGATGGTCGCGCGCGGCAGGGGCCGTCTCCTGCGCAGGGCGCGACGGCGCGTGAGCTGGTTCGTGCCGGGGGTCGCCCTGGTCGCCGCTGGGGCCGCCGCGGCGGTCGTGATCGCCACGGGAGTGCCCGCGAACGACGGCGCACCGGTCACGGGCAAGGAGGTCCTGCTCCTGGCCGCTGTCAGTGCGGAACGTACGACTCAGGGCTCCGGGACGTACTGGCACGTCACGCGTAAGGCGTTCACGGCGGACAGCCCGCCGATGGAGAGCTGGACCAGGCGTGACGGCAAGCGGTGGACCAAGGGCGGGCCAGGGGATCCCGTCCACGACGTCATAGCGGCACCGGCCTGGAAGACGCTCAGACTGAAGGGCGCCGACATCGGTTTCGAGGATCTCGAAAGGCTACCGACGGACCCGGAGGCGCTGAAGGAGTGGATCGCGGAGCGCAAGGGCGACGAGAAGGACATGTCCGCGTCGGAGATCAGCGGCGATCCCACCTTCACCCTGCTCGCGCTGATCACCGAGCTGCCGACCCCCGCGGAGGTCCGCTCAGCGGCGTTCCGCGCGCTTGCCGCGACCCCGGGGGTCGAGAACACGGGTGCGGTCGAGGGCGGACAGCACCTGCGCTTTCCCTCTCCCGACGGCGGTCAGGACATTGAGCTGGTCGTCGATCCGGACCAGGCCCGGGTGACCCGCGCCAACCTCGTCATCGTCGACGACGGTGACGTGTTCTGGAGCTCCAATTTCATCGCCGTGACCACCGAGTGGACGGACCACCTTCCTCCGGTGAAGAAGAGCTAGACGCGGGTCCGCCCTCGGGACGCAACGCCCGAGGGCGGACAAGCCCCGCCTGGCTCAGCCGACGGCGTACGCGCGGGTCACGGTCTGGATGACGCGGTTGCCCGCCTTGTCGGTGACCGTCGCGCGCAGCGAGACATGACCCGGCGCGGTCGGATTGGCCAGCTGCGTAGTCCAGCCCGTTCTGGTCGCCTGGACGTGCACCGGCCGCCACGTCCGCCCGTCGTCGGCGGACGACTCCAACTTGATCGAGGTGACGGCCGCCCGGCGGGCGCCGGGAGCCCGCTCGACCCGGATCGGCACCGTGGTCCGTGATCCGGGCTCGGCGTGGTTGGCGTCGTCGAGGCCTTGGGGTGCGTAGCGCACGGCCATCAGCGGCAGGGATTCCGGCTTCGCCGTACGGGAGGAGCGGAAGGTCCAGACGGCATCGACGCCCGTGGACAGCCCTGCTTCCGGTCGCCGGGAGGAAGCGGTCAGCGTGTAGGCCGTGTTCGCCTCGGGCAACGTGGCGGTGAGCGAACACCGCTCGCTCTGGCAGCCGTTGATGTCGGTGGTGGCGATCTCGTTTCCGTTCATGGCGAGGGTGAGGGTGCCGGTCGCGGTTTCGTCCATGCCGGTACGGCCGGTGCCCGCGCTGGTGTACAGCCCGTGGGCGGGGAAGTCCAAGGTGTCACCGGTACGGCTGCCGCCGGAGACGGCGAACGAAGGACCGATCACCGCGGCGTTCCAGACCTGGGTGAAGCCCTTGTCGCGCACCGGGCCAGTGCCGAGCTCGACCAGGCCACCCGTGCTGAATTCGTCGCTCCACGCAAGCCCAGGGGTGAGATACCGCGTCAGGCTGCTCGGCAGGGGGATGCCCGAAGTGCGCATCATCCCGGAGAGGTCGGTGCCGGGCAGTACCGCCCCCGAGTACAGCGTGCCGGTGGCGCCGGGGACGGATGAGCGGTAGGTCTCGGTCGCCTTGACCATGTCCCTGGTGCGCGCGGCGTAGCCGGGGTTGTCGGGGAAGCCGCCCGCCCGATGGTCCACGAGGTCGTAGCGGTACGGGGTGGGCGTCGTGTCCTTCTTGGTCCAGACGGTCTGGGCCTGGTAGACGAAGCCCGGTTGCCGCATCGGAACGACGTGCAGGCCACCGGAGTAGTTGGCGGATATCTGGGTCCACCATGGACCGTTGACCATGGCCAGATCGAACCCCCGGCCGGGGACGGCGGTGGGGTCGTCGACCGTGAACGCGGCCTGCCTGGCCTTGCGGCCGTCGACCGTCAGCGGCACGTCGGCATCGTTGATCTCGAACGGCTGGTGCGCGATCGTCAGGCTCGAGTCCTTGCGCTCGTAGATGTCGGTGTAGAGATTCCAGCGCCCCTTCGGCAGTCTGATCCTGGCCACGTTGCCGTGGAAGACGAGGTCGCGCGCGGTGCCGGTCGCCTGGTCGTAGACGAAACTCCGTACGGCGTCGGCGGCGGACCCGTCCCTGGCCAGGACGGTCACCGTGGCGTCATAGGACTCCGGTTCCACGTAGGCCCCGGCCGGTGTGCGGACCACCGTGTCACCGGCCGTGGCGGTGATGACGCTCGGATAGTCACCGGGGCTCTTGCCCTCGGCGTCGATCGTCACCGTGACCGACGCCTGCCCACCCGAGGGCACCTCCAGCCGCTGCGGCGACAGGGTGAGCACCTCCGAGTCTGTCGCGAGGTCCAGAGTGACGGGCGTGGCTCCGGTGTTGGTGTAAGTGATCTTTCCGGTGGCGCGCCGTTCGCCAGGGTGCTGCCAGGGGAACGCGGCCCACACGCCGGTGGGGGCGGCGATCAGCGCTTGGCTTAGCGCGCGGGGTACGTCCACCCTGCCAGTGCCCTGCTGGTACGGCGTGGCGGCGCCGGTCGGCCTGGCACTGCCGACGAGCGCGGCCTTGAGTTGCTGCCCGCTCCAGGCGGGGTGGCGCTGGGCGAGGATGGCAGCCGCTCCCGCCACGTGCGGACTGGCCATCGACGTGCCGCTCATCGCCACATGGGTTCCGTCGGCGGTGCCCGACGCGGCGGCGGCGACGATCTCCAGGCCGGGGGCGGTGACGTCCGGCTTGACCGCGTGATCGCCGGCTCTGGGCCCCGTGCTGGAGAACGGGGTCACCTGGTCGGAGCGGTCCACCGCGCCGACGGTCAGCGCGGCGTCCGCGCTGCCGGGAGTGTTCACCGTACCCGTGCCTGACTCGCCGTCGTTGCCGGCGGCCACCACGAACAGGGTGCCCGTCTGCTGCGACAGGGTGTTCACCGCCTGCTCGACCGGGTCGAGGCCGGGTTCGTCGGGGCTGCCGAAACTCATATTGACGATCTTGGCCTTGACCTCGGTGGCCGCCCACTCCATCCCGGCCAGGATCGCGGAGTCGGTGGGCCCGGCGACTCCACCCACCTTGCCGAAGGCGATGCGGGCGCCCGGTGCCACGCCGCGATGCTTCTCCCCGGCACCCGCGACGATCGAGGAGACGTGCGTGCCGTGCCCGAGGCGATCGACGATGTCAGGCTCGTCGGAGAAGTTCCGTGACTGGGTGACCACGTCCTTCAGATCGGGATGCGCGGGGTCATATCCGCTGTCGAGCACGGCGACGGTGACGCCCTGCCCGGTGAAGCCCTGCTGCCACGCCTCGGTGGCGCCGATCTGCCTGGTGCTGCGGTCCAGAAAGTACGAACGCCGGCCATCCAACCAGATCCTGCTCTTGCCCGCCGCGAGCGTGGACACCCCGCCGAGCAGGCTCCGCCACGCCTCTCCTGCGCTCTTCTTGGCCACCCGCTGTGACGTCATGCCCAGACTGGTCAGCCGCCGTGTCGTCGCGGTGCCCTTCAGTGCGGGGGCGGCACCCTCCCTCGACTGGGTGATCAACGGGATGTCGGCCGTGTCCGCATCGCCGTAGCGCCATTCGAGCAGCTGGGTGACATCGAACAGCCGCTCGTCCAGCACCCCCTGGGCGACCAGGGACGCGGCGTCTGAGGGGACGACGTACAGGTGCCCGTTGCGGTAGCTGGAGGAGAAGTGCACCTCCCGGTCCCCGCCCGGCTCGACCCGGAACCTCTTGCCCGCGACCACGACCCGGTCGCCGGTCAGGAGCGTCACACTGCCCGCCGTACCGGAGCCCGGTTGGCCGGAACCCCCGTTCTCGGCTGTGACGGCTCCCGGTGTCGCAGCCACCCCCAGCGTCGCCGCCAGGACCGCTGCCGCCAGTCCCTTGCTCAACGTCATTGACCCTCACAAGACTAGAAATGGATCACTTTCCTCCCCTGTTCGCCGAAGGTCGTACTCTTCTTCCATGACCGCCGGCCCGGCAGTTGACCTGGACCGCACGTGAAGTTCTAGCGTGGACGGCACTACAGCCAGCACATCCACGGAGCCACCATGCGGATCAGCACCATCCTGCCCGTGGCACCGACCGGTGCCCCGACCTCGCCATGGGTGATCGGCTAACCTCGCAATCCAGAGCCCGGCGACCGTGGAATCCACGCCGACCTGCCAGCCGATCAGGCCCGCAGCATCGGCCAGCGCCTGCAACCGAGTCAGGATGTGCTGCCAGACCCCAGCCCGCTGCCAGCGGCGAAACAGGCTGTAGACCGCCCGCCAGGAGCCGTAGCACTCTGGCCTGCCAGTAGGGGTCCTGGTAAGAATCGCGCCGCACGCCCCAAAGCGACGGTGCGGAGCCGGGAGCTCCCGGACGACTTGACATGAATGCTGCTAGCGAGCCACGACCTGCGGAAATGCCGGGTCCAGCGTTATCGAGCACTGCCGCGCCTGACTCATCCTCGAACGTCCGGACCGAAACCCGTCCTCGGAGGGTGGCGCAGTCGCGCACCGTGACCTGCGATGATGCCGCTCGTTTGGGCCGTGTGGCGCGATTCTTACCGGCGGGCCTTCAAGGGCGGCGCACCTCTCCGAGCTCGCCGCCCTCCCGGCGGGCCGCCCGCACCTGGCTCAGGCCCGCCGGATGCTCGAGAAAGTGCCGCGTGAGTCTGTAGCCGGTCCTACTCAGCGTCCTGTGCCTCGATCAGGTCGAGATCGCGGACGCAGAAGCCGTGGTGCTCGAAGGTCTCGTTGAGCACCGTGCCGAGGCACCGCCGCACCGAGCGGCCCCGGGCGTATGGCGGCCAGACATCGTCGTCGGGCACCGGCGCTCGCCCGGCGAGCTGCTCAGCGGTGACCTTGTCGAGCCAGGCCTCGAGCTCGGCGGCCTGTGCGTCACGCACGCTCACGATCTCGTCTAGGGACGGATCGAGCGAGAGGTCAAGCCCGTGCGCTCCACGGTAGGGCTCGACGGTCGTCCCGATGCCCATCGGCGTGAACAGCTCCGTCGAGCCCAGGCAGCAGCGGCGGAACCACGAGTCGTGGACGAAGACCAGGTGGCGCATCGTCTGCACGGCCGACCACTCGCCGTTCACGCTGCGGCGCTCGATGCCGGGCGTACGACGGATTCGCTCGATCGTGGCGGCCCAGCCGGCATGGAGCTGACGCGCTGCCTCGCGCAGCTCGGCAGGGTCCTCGGAACGGATCAGCAGCCGCACCGGATTACGCCGGTCGAGCTCTGCCTCGACGTACTCGGTGACCTCGACCCCGTTCACCACAAGATTGGTGATAAGCCCGTCGATCACGGCGTCCTGCATGACGACGCCGATCAGGCGTGCCCCGGTCAGATCGCACTCGCGGAACTCTGCACCGTGCAGGTCCTCGTCGACATATCGTTTCATGCTCCGCACGCTAGAGCCGAGTACTGACAAACTGGCCTCCCTGACCACGCGACCTCCATCCCATGGTGCGGTCGGCTCTCCCCAACATTGATCATGGTTCCAGCCCTCAAGTGCGGTCACTTCCCACGAACGAAACCACCCGCGCCCGACCAATGGTCAGGACAGGGCTTCCGGTGCGATGGCGACGTGGTTCAGACTCTTGGCGGGCATCATGCACGAGAGCACCGACAATTTTCGGAGACGCCGATGCCGGACAGCCCCAACGTGCCGGACGACGTCCTCGACCGCCTCCGCGCGCTGTGCCTCGCACTCCCCGGCGTCTACGAGGAACAGGCCTGGGTCGGCACCCGTTGGCTGGTCCGCAAGAAGACCTTCGCCCACGTCCTCGGCATCAGCGACGAGTACCCGCCCGCCTACACCCGCGACGCGCCGTTCGTCGGGGATGCCACCGTCCTGACCTTCCGCGCCGACGGTGCCGAGCTCGCCGTGCTCGTCGGCACCGGCCACCCGTTCTACAAACTGAGGTGGCACCCGCAGGGCGTGGGCATGGTGATCGAACCGGACGCGGACTGGGACGAGCTCGCCGAGCTGCTCATCGAGAGCTACTGCCTGCGGGCGCCGAAGAAGCTGGCGGCACAGGTCCCCCGGCCGGGTCTCGCAGCCGGCGGACCTGGCTGAACCACAGGCGTCAGCGAGCTCGTAGTGAGGGACGTGTCGACGTACTTCCTCGAATGCGTGCTGGGTACGGCAAGACGCACAACTCTTTCCGCGCTACCGCGAAGTCGGTGGATCAGGGTGTCAACACGGGCGCGCCTGCGTAGGAAGGGGCGACTACGCGATCCACACCGACGGGTTGACATCAGTGGCTGGACCTCTGCACCCAGCACCCAGCACCGAGCCCCGTCACGGAGCCGACACAGGCAGACCTGGCCCTCAGCGCTGCTACTTCTCACCGACATTTCTCGACAGCATCGGCCCTCAGCGCTGTCCAAACTGACCCGCAAACGCTGTTGCCAGTCACCGACGAAATCACAGGGGTGACGCCGAACACCGCGGCGGCCGCGACCAGGCCGCCGGCACGCGAGCTCGGCGCCGCGGTATAGGAGCTGACCAGCGAGAACGCTTGCTGACCTCACCAGCCCGCCCGAGGCCTCAAAGCAAGTCTGTGCAGAGTCTGCCGAAGGGCTCTATTGTCTCGGCGCACGCCCACATACGCCTGCCTCTGCGCACCTCGGAAAGGGTTTGAGCGGCGGTTCTTCCTGGCTCGACCCAGGCAGGCAGGCCCCGCTCACCAGTGTGAGGCCATGCGAGGTGCACCTCGGTGCCCACGGGAACGCCGAACACCCATCCGGTGTAGACGTCTGAGCCCTCCGGCAGCTTGAGCAGGCAGAGCCAGCCCGTCAGATAGCGCGACCACCTGACGGTTTCCCAGCCCCGGAGATGGCACTCGACCGGCGACACCCGGGCATGGGAGGCAGACGCTTGGGCGGCGGGTACGGCAGCCGCTGTGCAGGACAAGATGCTTGCGGCGATGGTGGCGGTGATGAGTCGTCGGCGGATGTTCATGAGTGGCTCCTTCTTCGTAGTGCACCGGTTGCTGCATCCGGTGTCACGACCTCCACGCATCAGCAAAGCTGTGCGGCAGAGGTGTCCAACAGAGCTGCGGACGGACTCGGACGGACCCGGACGGAGGAGTGTCAATATGCGGCGGCACCGGTCAGCGGCCGGACCGCGACACGCTGACCAGGGACGACACCGAACACCGCGGCGGCTGCGACCAGGCCGCCGGCACGCGAGCTCAGCGCTGCGGTGTAGGAGCCCAGCCCGGGCTGGGGATCTCGTCAGGACGGGTCTGGCGGGCGTTGATGAGGTCGCCGCCTGCCTATGGCCGGTCGACTGCCAGACCTGCAACCGGCCACTCGGCACCGAGGCGCCGTCGCTGGTGGTCAACGACATGATCCTGTTCGCGGTGGCCAGCCTGCATCACCCGCGCTGCCGGGCCTCGGAATGGCGTGAGCAAGGCCACCACGCCATCAGCGGCGACTTCGTGTCTTGGCGCGCCCGAGCCATGATCGTGCCTCTGATGCATGGCGACGAGCCTGCCCCGCGGCCGATGCTGCTGGTCAACCCCGGCCTGGAGTCGATTTTTCTGAGGCCGGACGAGCAGGGTGGCTGGCAGGTCACGGTAGGAGACGTGTTCCACGCGGCCGGTCTGAGGCCCCCGGGCTCGGCCGATCAGCACAGGTTGCCCATTGGGGTGGCGTAAGCGGCGAATACCCCGATCCGGCAGGAAACGATCTTCCCGGCGCCACCGCACCTCGCCGAACGCGCGAACTCCTCCAGGCCGGGCATGGATCCTCGCTCCGTCCTCGAGGCCGTCATGGGTCATCATCGGGCTGATGACGAGCTCGGCGGGGCACGTGAGGCCGCCTGCCCAAGGGTGCTCCTCCGCGATGGCCGTCGCGCCTGCTGGCCCGTGCATGAGCGCCACGTACCAAGCCGATCGTTAATCCAGCCACTCCAGGGATGAAACAACCCCTCCCAAGGCGCAAGAACCTCACCCGTCCCGCCAACAGCCGTTCCCGATCATGGAGAGCTGCGGCCACTTTGTAGCGAGGCCCGCCGGGCCGTAGAAGGAGCAGCAGCACCCGATGAGCGAAGGGCCAGCCGACCCCCGAAGGCGGCATACGACGACCGCGGCCAGCACGCACGAGTCCGTGCGTTCGGCCTTCATCTCTTTCATGGAGAGCGAGCACGCCCGCCTGATCAGGTTCCTGATGTGCACCGGTGCGTCCATGGAGGACAGCAAGGACGCCGTCCAGGATGCGTTTCTCGACACATGGAAGTTGCTGATCACGCAACCGGCCGCCTGGGTCGCGATCGAGGATCCGCGACTGTGGATCCGCCAGGTGGCGCGCCGGGCGCTCGCACGGCCGCGCGGTCAGCGGCGGACCCAGGCGCCAACTGTGCCAATCATGACCGGATTGCCCGGCCATGACCCGGTGGTCGAGGACGGGACCGAGCAGGTGGTGGTGACGTCTGATCTGTGCGCCGCCCTGCGGAGGCTGCCGCCGGACCAGCGACTGGCGATGGCCTACTACCTGGAGGATCTGACGCACCCGGTCATCGCCGAGCAACTGGGCATCACCGAGCAGCAGTCGCGCGACCTGATCAAACGAGCCCGTACGGCGCTGCGTGTCGCCCTGAGTGCCTACCACGGCGAGAGCGGGGATCAACTGTGACGGACGACGAGTTCGACCAGATGCTGAAGAACTCGGGAAGGGCGCTTGAGCAAGAGATCGGCGCATGCACCGACACGGGACCGGCGCTGGAACGCCTGCTGGACGTCGTGCCCGATCCGATCGGCCTGTCCCTGACCCATGCCCGGCTGGCGGACGTCACGGACGATCTGCGTTATGCCGATTTTCTCGCCAACGCGCTTACTGGGGCCTTCCCAGCCTCGGAGAAGATACGAGACACGGTCACGGCCGTCGCGAAGGCTCTGGACCTGGCATCATCCGAAGAGACCAAGTCGATGCCTGAGCTGGTGCTTCTGGTCGCGATCGCGGTCGGGCGGACCTTCAAGACCGTCACCTCACTGGCCGACGACCGCGATGCCGTGATCGCCCGGCTGCTGCTGAACGTGCTCGCCCGAGCCCTGGCGAAGGCCGGCGACCTGTCGGTCGACCTGGCGGAAGCCGTACCGAGCCCCGATCAAGCCGACTTCACGGACCCCGGAGGGGCGTACTGGCTGTTCGGGTTGCACCGTCTGTAGGGCGGCCGGGAGGAGAAGCCGGTCGCCAGGCCGGTCGTGTCGGCGAATATTCACGGTGGTGGTCCGCTCGGAGTGCGTGGGTTGGTCCTGTGCGGCTCAATATCGGTGGATCTTGCACCCCATGATGGCGATGCCAAGTATGAGGAAGGCGGCACAGGCGGCGGCGACAGTGGGGTTGTTCGGCGTGGACAGATTTCTCCGAGGTGAGCGGACGGCCGTAGCCGTCGTCTTCACTGGGCGGCGCTGACAGGTACGGCACGGGCCGGACAAGTTCGCAGGCGAGGTGAGCACAACGACACCCCTCTCGCACGAGCAGCCTCGCAGATCAGGAGAAGCCGGGCGGCGAGGTCCACGCAGGGAGGCTGGGTTCTGACGTCGACGAGGTGGGCCGTGAACCTCTGGTTGAACACATAGGCCCTGAGCGTTGTGAGTTGCGCTCACTTATCCATAGGTTTCAGCCACGCGCGCCCTACCGCACCCCAGCCGACCTATGACTCCTGCCTGTCGGCCACGCTGCTGCCTTGCGGCTCAGATGCGACAGTCAAATTCGCCCGAATGGGTGACGGGTTTTCGGGCGGTCGTCGCAGCAGTTTTCGGCTCGTGTGCTGCAAGGACCATTTGGGAAATTGCAAGATCATTTGATCGTGCAGACGTATGGACAGAGGCCCTGGAGCAGGGCGAGCGTGGCTGGATGGGTGGCCAAAATCCTCAAATGGCGCACCAACCGCTTTATTGGCAGACATCGGTCTATATCTGGACGTTGCACCAGCGCAAAATATCGTTTGATGGCGACCAAATGAGCTAGAAGACACATTTGGTTGCCCTGCCGGAAGGTGCTCTTCATAATGGGTGACGCTCAACCCCACAAGCTCCGGGGGAGGCCGTTGCGCTTGTTTTCCACGCCTTTCGTCCTGCCTACCAGAACCGACTACTCCTTTCTGGATCTCGGCCCGGAGGCCACTGCCGACGAGATCCGGGACGCCTCGAGCAGGCTCGACCAAAGACTGCGGCGGGAGAAGGCCTCCGAAGAGGAACTCGCCCGCGCCCACGCGATCCGCCTGGAGAGTGGTGACGACCGGGACGAGTACGACGCCGCTCACCCGCCACTCTCCCTGCTCAAACTGCTCCCCACCTGGGATCCCATCTTCGACGACCACTCTGCCGCGATCTTCGTGCTCCGCCGTTCGATCGAGGATCACCTCACCGGCCGCAACGAGGCGGTCTACCGGCCGTCCGACCTGACTCGCACGGACTTCACAGCCGACCACGCCCCCAATCCGCTGCTCGACGGAGAAATCCGCTGACGGGAGACGCCATGCCGGGCTCGCTCCACCGTGTAATCGGAATCGACTTGGGAACCACCTACTCGGCCGTCGCGTCCTATGACCCCGACGAGTACTTCCCTGAAATCATCGCCGACCCGGGCGTGGCCGGCGGAGCGGGCTTCGCCACCCCGTCCGTCGTCCGATACGTCCCCGACACTGGCCTGGCCATCGTCGGCCACAACGCCAAGAATGCGATCACGGGCTCTGCCGACGACGCCCAGACGATCATCGAGATCAAGCGAGAGATGGGATCGACCTTCACCGAACGCTCCCTCGCCCAGTTCGGCGCGGCCAAGCGCTTCAAGGTCGACGACCCCGTCCGGGTTCCGATGGGGAAGGAGTGGCTGCGCCCGCAGGAAGTCAGCGCGCTCATCCTGATGAAGATGAAGCTGATCGCGGAAGCCGAGCTCGGGGGGACCATCAACGACGCGGTGGTGACCGTACCCGCTTACTTCACCGAGCGGCAGAAGAAGGCGACGGAGGAGGCGGCACTGCTCGCGGGCCTCTACCCGCGGCAGCTGATTCCCGAGCCGACCGCGGCGGCCATCGCTTACGGCGTGGATCGCGCCGACACCGAACAGCAGATCTATCTCGTCTTCGACCTCGGGGGTGGCACCTTCGACGTGTCGATCATCGAGACCCGCGAGAACGCCATCGACGTCCTCGCGACGGCGGGCGACCAGCGCCTGGGCGGTGGTGACTTCGACGACGCCCTGGTGGAGATGCTGCTCGGCGGCAAGACCGGCCTGTCCGAGGACGACCGGCTCAAGACCAAGATGGCCGCGGAGACGGCGAAACGCGCTCTGTCCCTCGACACCTCCACCACTGTGGAGTTGCCCGGCGGCGAGACGCGGGAGCTGACGCGCGCCGAGTTCGAGAAGGTCATCGAACCGGTCCTGGACCGGTCGCTCCTCCAGGTCGAGGAGGCGCTGCGGTTCGCCTCCGACAGCAAGGGCGTCGGCCGGGAGCAGATCGATGCGATTTTGCTGGTTGGAGGCTCGACCCGGATCCCGCGGGTCAAGCAGATGCTGCTCGACCACTTCGAGAAGGGCGACGACTTCGTCCGTAGCGACGCCGACCCCGACACCCTCGTCGCCCGCGGCGCGGCGATCGTCGCACATGGCTTCGCGCCGTCAGAGAGCTTCGACCTGAGCGCGCGCCCGCCGTCGAGCCTGGTCAACGACGATCTCGACGACGAGCTGAGCGTCAGCCTCATCACCGAGCACACGCTGGGCCTCGCGGTCCAGGGCGACCGCTCCGATCCGTTGATCCAGCGCGGTACGCGAATCCCGGCGAGCCAGCAAAAGATCTACACCAACCCCGATCACGCCCAGCAGATCAGCGTCGTCGTCTACCAGGGCGAAGGTACCTACACCTACGAGAACACCCTGGTGGGAACGATCTATCTCGATGACGTCGAGCCGCGCCCGGAGGGCTACCACCGCTTCGAGGTCGAGTACACGCTCACCATCAACGGCCTGCTCGAGGTACGGGTGAAGCACCTCAACACCAACCGGGAGTTCGAGGCCCAGTTCGAGCGGAGCACCGAGATCGGCCGGCACGACGAGCTGGCGGAGCGGGCCGAACTGCTCCGCGGACTGTTCTCGGCGGAGGTCCAGGAGCAGGCGGCTCCGCCCGTCGAGATCAAGCCCCAGTCGACGCAGTTCGACGAGCTGACCATCCCGCCGCCGTTCACGGCGGGAGAGGGCGGCGCTTCGCATGACGGCCGCTGAGACCGACGAACCGGTCCCCCTCGGCCAGGCGATGTGGGGGCGGCTCCTCAGTGCTCCGTACCGCCGTAGGTGTGACCGTCTGATCCCGGCCGAGCATCTCACCGGCGACCACCGGGCGGCGCTCGCCGCCCGGCGGGAGCGGGCCCGGTTCCCCGGGATTGCGCCGCTGTTGGCTGCCGAAGGCACCGAGGTGGTACGGGACGACGACGGCCGCTTCAACGACATCGTCAGGTACGAGGTGTCCATCGACGGGACGCTGGGCCAGGCCATCGACGGCGCACGTCCGGCCGACCGGTTGGCCGCCGTCGCGATGGCGCTGCGCGCCCTGCCCGGTTGGTGGCAGCGGGTCGAGGGGATGCTGCCCGGAGAGGCCGACATCGTCTTCTCGCACGGGAACGTGTTCCTTCTGGAGTTGCCCGCGTGGGGGGCACCGCCACTCGCCGCGTTGATGGAGGTGCGCGAACGGATCCCCTACCTCGCGCCCGAGATCGTTCGTGGCGACGGCGGCCCGGACCGGGCATCGGACCTGTACGCACTGGTCGTCATGGCGTTGCGGTGCTTCGTCGAGCTGCCCAGTGCGGAGCCGGGCCGGATGCTGCACTGGGCGGCCTCGGGGAGTCTCGACGAGTTGCCGAGCCGGCTGCCGCTGTGGGCCAGGGACGTGTCGGCGGTCAGAGACACCCTCTCCTACCTGCGGGGCGTGCTCGCCCTGGGGCGGGAGGAGCGGGCCGTCCTCGATCCGGCCGAGGTCGCCGACCGGCTCGACCGGTGCCGCGAGGCGATGAACCCGCTGGTCGCCGTCCGGCAGATCAGGGAGACGGGTAACCCGGAGGGTGCGCTGCACCTGGCGTACACGATCCGGCTGACCGAACCGTCCTACGAACTGCTGGTGCTGGCGGGAGAGCTGGCCTACCGGCACCTGCACACGCCCCAGCCGATGGAGGCGTGGGACCTGCTCGAGCAGGCCGTCCAGCTGGAGCCGGGGCGCAGGGAGGCGTATCTGGCGCAGTTCGACCTGGTCAACCGGTTCGCCCGGCGGCTCGCCAAACAGCTCTCGGAGGCGATCGATCCATCGTTCGCGGAGCGGATGGACGCCACGATCCTCCGGGCGTTCGAGCACCTGCCACCGGAGGGCAAGGACGAACGCACGCACGAGCTGGTCGTCTATCTGTTGTCGCGGGGCAGGGCGAACCTGGCCAACGAGGTCATCTACGGACGGCTCATGCGCGACGACCGGCTCCACTGGTGGCTGTTTGACCTGATGGTCGACTATGCGCGGTCGTTCATGGCCCTCGGCCGCCACAGGGACGCCGCCCAGATCGCCGAGACGGCCCGGCTCGGCCTGATCAAAGTCCGGGAGAACCGCTCGATGAGCGATGAGAAGATCCACGGGTACGGCCGGAAACTCTCCGAACTCCAGCGCGATCTTCATGATCACCGGCAGGCCCGGGCGGAGGACGACGCGTGAGCGCCCAGACGGTGACGATCGTGATCCTCGCGACGGTGATTGTCGCGGGTGCCTACTACTTCTTGGTCGCGCTGCCGGGCCGGTGGCGCCGGCCGCTGGAGTCGGCGACAGGGTTGCTGTACAGCGGTGAGCGCGCCGACTTCGAGACCGCCGACCGGCTCGTGGGCGAGGCGTTGAACGCCGGCCCGAGGGGCCGCGCGCTCGCCGACGCGCGGTTCGTCCAGGCGCTGGTCCGGGCAAGGCTCGGCGAGTATGAGCCCGAGCAGTACGCGGCCGCGTCGACGGCGGTCGCGGCGCTGGTCGAGTCGTCGGGCTACACCGAGGAGACCGCCTTTCTCGACCTGTGGCTGCGCTCCAAGCAGGAGCAGCACGCGAAGGTCTGCGACCTGTTCGAGAAGCAGGAACGGCTGCTGCGGCACCGCCAGGACGCCCGGGTCATCGCCTCGGTCTCGTTCCTGCGGCAGGGCGTCGCGAGCTGGCGGCGTCGCGAGCCGCAGGGCGCCCTCCACTACTTCGGGAAGGTCCGGGAACTGGGCGAGCTCGCGAACGAGGTGCCTGAGCACGTGAACGACCTGGAGCTGGTCGAAGGCATCCAGGCCGTGTTCGACGAACGACCTGCGGATGCCGAGCGGTGCTTCACCAACGCCCGGGACCGATCGGAGCGCGAGGGGGCATCGAGCGCGCAGGCCGAACTGGGCCTGCTGGTCTGCCGCTGGAGAGCGGGCGACAGAGAGGGCGTCGACGCACGGCTCGGCCACGTACTGAACGCGCTGGACGCGGACCGCGCCGACGACCAGGCCCTGACGAAGCTGTTCGCGCACACGGCGCTGTTCCACGCGGTCACCCTGCTGTACGAGCTGCGCCGGCCGGAGCGGGAGGGCACCGGGGTCGAACCGTCGCTGGCGGACCTCCTCGACAGCCGCGCCCGGCAGGCCACCATGGCCGATCCTGATTACGGTGACGCGTTCCTCGTCGCCGGTGTCTTCCGGTACTTCGTTCATGGGGCCGACCCCGAGCAGCGGGAGAGGGCGGTCAGCCTGCTGGAACAGGGGTTGGAGACCGGGCGGCCGATCCTGCTGCGGGAGGTACGAGAGATCGTCGAGTTCGAGCGGGCGCTCGGCTCGGAGGAGACGGGCCTGGCCCGCTACCTGCAGCTGATCTCCGAGCTGGTCGCCGACCCCGGCCTGGACGAGGCCCGCAGGGCGGAGCTGCGGGCGCTGGAAGCCGATCCTCGGCTGTCGCCGTACCTCCTCGCCGAGCAGGTTGACATGGACCGCCCGGTGATGGCCGAGCCCACGCTGCGGGCTCTGCGGGAACGGCGCGACCTGACCAGGACTCGGATGCGCGGGATCGTCGGGCCGAAGTACCGCAACAACCCAGAACAGCCCGGGATGGACGGGCTGAAGGAGCAGATCGAGCAGGTCGAGGAGGCGGCGCGTCACTTTGAAGGCGCCGTCGAAAGCCTGCAGGAGGCCGAACAGGGACTGATGCTCCACGCTGCGGAGTACCTGCTGAGAGAGGAGGGGCCCGCGTGAACCCGATTCCGCTGAGACGACGCGTCCGGCCTGACCGGGCGCTGCTGATCGAGGGCCTCGAACGCGTCGAGTACGTGGAGGACGCCGAGGACCGGCGGCTGTTCGAGCAGGCGGACTTCGGCCGGGTGCTGCCGCTGCTGCTCAGGCTTGACCAGGAAGCGCTGTACGGCCTCTGCAGGGACACCGCGCGGCACCTGCTGGGACGTGACCCCGACCAGGCCGACCTTCCATTCTGAGGAGTCCCCGTGCCCGAACCGCAGAACCTGGTGCCGTTCAGCCATGGACACACGCTGCGCACGCCCCGGCTGGCGCCGCCCGCGCGCGCCGCCGAGGTTGACCTGACCGAGGAGCTGAACCGGATCCGCCGCGAGCTGCACGACGCGGGCAAGGATGAGATCCCCGTGCTGCGCGAGCTGGGCGAGGGGGATGTCCCGCTCACCCTGGAGTACTCCTCGTACGAGGACGGCCTGATCGAGGATGCCAAGGCCAATCTGGCGGCGGGGAACGTCGAGCTGGCGCGTGCTCAGGTCGACGAGGTGCTGGAGCTGGTGCCGGGGCACCACGAGGCCCGCCATCTGCTGATCCATTGCCTGATGCGGCAGGGGGACGCGTTGGGCGCGTTGGAGGAGCTGGAGTCACTCCGCCTCGACAGCCCCGAGCCGGAGCTGGCGGAACAGCTCGTCGAGCTGCGGGGGGCGCTGCGACGGCGGCTGACGGCGGAACTGCTCGCCGAGCCGGACGAGCGGCGGCTGGTGACGTTCCTCTCGTACGTCCCGGAGGAGGGCGCGTGTTGGCTGGAACTGGCGGTGCACAGGGCGCTCGCCGGTGAGCTGCGGGCGGCGCTGGAGGCCGCGGAGACGGGGGCGCGGGCCGCCGACGACCGGGAGCACCGGTGGTCGCTGACGAATCTGGCCTGGCAGGTCAGGATGGCGATGCTGCGGGAGATGATGCCCCAGCTGATGCCCTTGCTCCACGCTCGGGAGTTCGACCGGGCGCTGCGCGCGCTGGCGGGGTTGGGCCCGGACTGGAACGCGTTCGAACCCGTCCAGGACCTGGCCGCGCACATCGTACGGCTCGGCCGTGGAGAGGTGTCGCCGCCTCCGCTGTCTAGCGAGCGCACCGATGTCCTCTACTTGCTGCTCGCCGACGACGATCTCGCGCAGGCCTACAAGCGCTTCGAGGAGGATCGGTGGCTGGAGGCGCTGACGATCGTGGAGCGGACGATCCTGCTCGTCCCGGCCGATCCGCAGACCAACCTCATGCTCGGGTTCTGCCTGGTGCTGACGGAGGGCGATCTCGACCGGGCCGAGCGCGCCGCCAGGACGGCGGCCGGCGCGGAGTCGCCCCAGCCCGCGCAGGCCCTCTTGGCGATGATCACGATGGCGCGGCTTTCGCGGGAGAACAAACGGATCTTCGACGGCATCGGCGACGCGCTGACCTGTCCGATCTCGCGGCTGAACGCGGCGGCCGAGCAGATGCGCGCGCTGGAGGACCGGGCCGGCCGGTTGATCCGCGAGGTCCCGCGCGAGGACCGTGCGCCTGTGGAGGAGCTACGGACGGCGCTACGGGAGAACGCCGTCCAGTTGGAGCTGGCGGCCCTGTCGCGGCTGCTCCAAGAGTTGACGGCAGGCGGTCGGCCTCGGGGGCGTAGGCGGGACTTCGACGAGGTCATCCGGACCTGCTCCCGGCTGAGCAGGGAGACCGCGAACCGGGATGTGAGGCAGACCCTGGGCCAGATCGATCAGGTCGCGAGAAGGTTCAGGGAGCACGCGTGATCGGTTGGGACGTGTTCATCAGCCATGCGGGGGCCGACTCCATCGCCGCTGGGCGGCTGCGCGACGAGCTCCTCACCTGCAGCACGCTGGACGGGCGCAGGCCGACGGTGTTCCTCGACACGTCCCCGGACGGCGTCCTGCCCGGCGAGAACTGGGTCACCAAGCTCGAGGAGGTACTGCGCAGCACCCGGTTCTTCGTGCCGCTCTACTCCGAGTCGTACTTCGAGCGGCAGATGTGTGAATGGGAACTCCAGTCGGCGTTCACGCTGACTCATAGCGGCCAGATCAAGATTGTCCCAGTGCTGATCAACAGCAGCGCGATTCCGTCGGTGCCGATGTCGGTCTCCAGGATCCAGTGGCAGGACGCCCGCGACCCCATCTGGTTCGACCGCGTCCGAGATGCGCTCGATCTCCTGCCCGGGCGCCCGTTCGTGCGGCTGCGCTTCGCGAGTGCGGAGCCGCCGGCGCAGACGGTCAACCTCACCCTGCCGGAGATCCTCGTCGAGGTGATGGGCGAGAACATCCCGGAGGTGGAGGTCGTCGCCGAGACCCCGAGCGGCAGGACACGGCTCGTGGGGACCACGGTGCGGCCGGTGCGCGGCCGGCGAGCGTCCTTTCCCGATCTGTCGTTCCCTGACGTTCACGAGCGCGTCCAGATCGTCGCACAAGCCCCGGGGTGCGAGAGCACGACCAGCGACTGGTTCCGCGTCGACCCCGTCAAGGGGCTGCCGAAGAAGGCGGAGAAACTGCCGACTCTGGCAATGGCGGGCAGGCCGTTCTTCCTGCCGGATGGGGAGCGGGTTGCCGTGGTCGGCCCCGCGGGGTCGGCCCTGTTCGAGCCCGATGGGTCCCTGATCGTCGGCATGGGCCACGCGGCCGACCTTCCGAAGGTCTCAGCGGTGGGCGACGGTCGGTTCGCGACGGTCGCCTGGTCGGGCCAGGTGGTCATGCTGACGGCCGAGGGCAGGTCGGTGGAGCTGAGGCTGCCTGGGCGCGGCACGCTGAACATCCCGTGCGCCGCCGAGTTCGACGGCCCTGACCTGATCGTCGGCATGTGGAACGGGACGATCTGGAAGATCCCCGGTGACGGCGGGGACCCGATGGCTATTGCGCACCGGCCGGAGGGCGCTCAGGGGTTCACCTGGTCGCACGGTTCGCTGTTGATCGTCGGGATGGACGGGACGGTCCGGCTGGCGGGCTCGGAGGAGCTGGAGCGCCGCTTCGAGCGGGTGGTTCTCGGATTCGGCACGCTGCAGAACGGCCATCTGCTGGCGGTGGGGGAGAAGCGGCTGCACCGGCTGAACCCGCTCACCCGGACGACCGTCGAGCTGAAGCCGCTGCGAGGCGCGCACGTGGACCACCGTTTCACCTCCGATGGCGTGGCCGTCCTGGATGAGTACGGCTCAGGGGTGCTGGTGAGCTCGGAGCTGTCCGTACGGCGGGGCTTCCAGGCAGCGGCGGGCGCTCGATTCCTCGGATCGGACCACGACGGCGAGGTGATGGTCTTCACCTACCCTGGCGGCTCCTCGGCGTTGATGGTGTCCGGCCGGGTGGTCTTCATGTCGGCGGACTCGCCCATGGCGGTCTCCCCTGACGGTTCGAAGATCGCCCTCGCGGACGACGCCGGAGTCCGGATCATTCCCAGAGAGGGGCTCGGCCGGTGACCGAGAACGATCCGAGCAGGCTGAGGTTCATGGCGGAACACCTGTGGGAGCTCCGCTCGGGAGGGGAATCCCTCACTCCCATGCAGTACGAGGCCCTGGTCGAGGCGATGTTCCGGATCGCGGTGCACCCTTCGACACCGGTTCGCGCGGCGATCGATCTGCTGTTCCGCTGCCAGTCCCTGGATCCCGGCAACCCGAAGTTCCCCTACCACCTCGGGTTGATCGAGTTACGGCACGGACGGCTGATGGAGGCGAGCGAGTTCCTCCTCCTCGCGGCGGAGCGATCACCGACGAGTCACCGGATCTGGGCACACGTCGCCTACGCACAGCGCCGTCTCCACGAGGAGCACGTGGGACGTCCGGGGTACGCGGGCGCGTTCCGCAAGCGGGCCGAAGCGATCTACGCGGCGATCATGGAGGGGGCCGACGTCCCGGACCCGGGGCCCGATCCCGGTGGCCCGGAGCCGGTCCCGCATGTGCGGACCGCGGTCCCCCGGATTTCCGGTGCGGGGGAGTGCCGGTGGAGCGGCGTGTACGACCTCGACTTCGAGGATCGGTTACAGGCCACCCCCAATGAGCGGTCCAGGGATCGGTTGGCCGGGTCGCTGGAGGAGGTCGTCCGACGGTCCCTGGGACGCCCGGACGGGGCGGCGCGCGCTGCGGTTCTCGGCGTGGCCTGGCTGCTGCGTGGCTACCCGCCCGAGACGCTGCGGCGCGTGGTGGAACCGCTGCGGTTGCCGAGCGCGGCGTTCCAGTTGCTGAGCGATGTCATCGACGTGTACGGGCTGCCCGAGGCCGAGATCCCCGAGAGGCTGGCGTGTCTGCTGAAGGCAGGACGACTGCCAGGGCTTCTGGCAACGCTGCTGTACCGGCATCTCCTCCTGCGCAGTCCGCTGGAGTTCCCCGATCTGAACACTCACCGCGTGGCCAGGGAACTTCTCGCGGCGGCGCGCGATCCACATCCGGCCGAGGCCGCACAGTGCGTGTCCGGACTGCTGGCCGCAGTGCGTGCCCTGGCGCCTGCGCCGGTGCGCGCGATGCCCGAGGACACGCCGAAAGGTGAGACGGGGACGGCCGCAGAGCGCCTGATCGCCCTCGAGGACGAGCTGCGGCGATTCTGGAAGCTCCACGGCGAGCTCCTGGCGCTGGCGAAAGAGGTGGCGAAGTCCTCGAACCCGAAAGACAGCCAGGAGCGCGCCCGGCTCGCCGGTGACGTCGCCGCGCTGACCAGCGCAGTCGACCTGCTTGCGGACGGAGCGGTACGGATGATGGCCGAGACGGACGAGCTGGAGAAGGCCGACCGTGGCGACCTGTCGCCGGAGGAGTTCCGGGAGCGGCGCGCCGCCCTCAAGAGCAGCCTGCAGAGTCCCGACAAGAACAAGCCGAACGCCCAGTTGAAGCGGGCCAGGGGCAGGCTGGACAAGACGTCGACGCTGGCCGGGGGCGAGCCGACGCCGACCGACGAGACGCGCAAGCTGCTGACGGCGGTGCGGGAGTGCTTCGCGGAGCCGCCTTCGGCGAAGAGCCCGGAACCGGTTGAGCGGGTCGTCGCCGTGGATTCCGGCCTCCCGCCGCGCGAGCAGGTCGCGGCCGCGCTGGCGCTGGCTGACGAGGTGATGGCGGAGGTGTTCACCCGGGCGCGCGCCGCCGTCGGCGATGCGGTGGAACTGGAGCCCCTGCGTCGCTACATCGCGGGTCGCGAGGCCGAGACGCTGCACCGGACCGGCCAGCGGGTGCAGGCACGGCGGGCCTGGAGCGTTATGCTCCGCCGCCGGCCGTTCGACCAGGCCGTTCTGCACGATCTGGCGGTGGCGCAGACCGTCGGTGGTGATCCGGCGTCCGCAGCTGCGGCGTGGGGCGCGTGCTTGGAGGCGCTCTACCTGAAGGCGCTCATCGCCGATGATCCACGTGAGCATGCGCGGGAGCGCGCTGAGATCCACGCGACGCTGGCGGGGGCGTTCGGCACGGCGTCGCTGCTGGCCTCCCGCGACACCGGCGAGGAGGGCTACAGGGAGATCACGACAGCGCTCTCCGGGACGGGCCGGGTCGGCGCCCACAACGCGCATCTGCGTCTGGAACTGCTCAACCGGCGCCTGCTGGGTCGGGGCGACCGGTTGAGATTCGGGATCAGCCGCCCGGACGCCGACGGGGAGCTGCCGCAGGAGACGAAGGCCCGGTTGGAGGAGGAGATCCGGATCGCCTGTGCGTCCTTGCGTGGCGGGACGGGTGAGAGGTTCGCCGAGCTGTGCGTACGCTCCCTGTCGGAACCGTCGGTCCCGTTGAGCTCCCAGGCCAAGGAAGCGGAGGACGAGGCGCACGCCGGCATCGTCGAGTCGTTGTTCCGTAGCAAGCACAGGATTCGCAACGCCCTGGTGAGTGACCGCACCTGGTGCGTGTCGGTCTACTCAGGCGACGTCGTAGCCAGCCTGCGGGAGATCGACCGGATCGCGCTCGATCCTGACGACGCTGCGACGCTGGCGGTCGTGCAGCGCATCGACTCGGGGCGCGACCCGGCCGACAACGTCAAGGAGATCAACGATCTCGCCGAGCTCGCCACCAGAGTGGCGCTGTCGACGATGCGCACGGAGGCTCAGGAGGACGATCCGCTGTTCCCGCGCCGCTACCGGGGGACGGGGGAGTCCTGGGTCAGGGTCGGTCTGCCGGAGAAATACATCAAGGTCATGGACGACCCGGACATGGCGCACACGCCGGCGGTCGTTCAGGCATTCACGGCCGCGAACACCCACCGGCAGAACAGGGACGGCCCCGACGACCTCGACCGCCAGACCAGGACCCTCCTCGGCCACGCGATCACGGCACTCACCCGCTGGACCGCCCGGCTGGAGGGCGCCTCCGGCCCGCCCGTCATGAAGTCGACCCTGCTCAGCATGCTCGGCGACCACAAGGCGGCCTACGCGACCCTCGACACGGCGCGGGAACTCGCCTTCTCGCCCACAGGACGGACCAGGATCGCGCGCAGCCTCGTCGAGGTCGACCTCGACGCCAAAAACTTCGTCTCCGCGTGTGGCCGACTGCGCGACCTGCTCGCCGAGGCGGAGACCGAGGACCTGAAGCGCCTGCTGGCCGTCGCCTACAACTACTGGATCGGCGAGGGACCCCCGGGGCCCGACCCGGCGGACATCACCAGGGACTTCGGCTCCTGGACGGATCACAGATCGGTGCGGGACCGCCGCACTCTGGTCACCGCCGCCACGCTCAACCGGCTCGAGAACGCCGAGGGCATCATGATCGCCAACGCGATGGAGCGGCTGCTGGCGGCCGATCCGGACAACCGTGAGGCCGAGTTCCATTTGCTGGCCAGCGGCCGGGTCAAGCAACTGCAGGAAGCCCGCCTACGGGAACGTGACGCGGTAGGGCTGGAGCGCCGACGGCACTACGACGCGCGCCGCCTGATCATCGAGCAGTGCACGGCAGGTTGTACGGCCTATCTGGCCAAGGAGGACGATCCTGAGGACCCCGGCGCCGCCCGGCGCAGAAGGGCCCTGACGGACTTGCTCACCAAACTGCGCAGATAGCCCCGGAACGGCTTCGCGTGGGCCGCTGACCTTGCTGCCTGCTCAGGTGGGCAGGCTCTGGGTGACGGCGTATCCGGCAGCGCGCTCAAGCTGGTATTTCGTCGAGTCGACCAGGCAGCTCCGCGGTATTCGTCGATTGCCCGCCGACTACTGCGGAAGGAGACGGAGTGCCGAACGTGACCAGGTGGTGAGTGCGCAGGACGGATGGTGAGAACCGTGCCTGCGCCGCCAGGGCCGCCTGGTCGGCCAGTCCGGTCTCGGCCGGAATACGGCTCTCTTGAAGCGGTCCAGGTTGCTCGCTGAGCCAGACTCTCGGGCTGGCGACGCCACGTCGCCATGGGTGTCCCAGCGGCCACTGAAACAACAGTGCGCGCACTGGAGGGGTGGCAGCTACGAAGACAACCGATCATTGACAGTTGGCCGGATCCTGGCCTTGGCGGTCGAACTCTTCCCGCGTGATCGCAGCGTCGTCCCACGCGGGCGGTGACCGTCTCTCGTTGTACCGCTGGACCAGCACCCATCCCGGCTTGAGCTTTGCCACGCTCTCGGCGGAGAAGCTGACATGGTTGGTGTTGACTTGGGTGGTGCCTCGCCCCTGGTAGCCGAACGCGTGATAAAGCACCCCCGGGTGCAGCACGAACGGTTTCGGCTCCACCGCCCAGCCATCATCTGGAGCGTCCAGGCGGACGGACGCGCTCTGCCCGCGCAGAGCCGGTGCGATGAAGTCCACGTCGTCCACGACTGTCGCTGCTGACGAAGGCCCGGGCATGGTGCTCCGCGAGCCCGCGGCGTCCTCGTGGTGGGAGATATCGACCCCTTCCGAAGCCGCGCCACCGCACCATGCCAGGACGATGATCGGATGCCCGTGGACCGTGATCAGATTGCTTCGCAACCGTAGCAAGGGCTGGCCGGCAATTGGGGGCCACCTTGGATGTCGCCGGAACGGACGACTACGCACCTGGCCGTGAGTCTGGCGACCGGCGACGCGAACACGTGCTCTGATCTCTCGATGTAGCCGCTGCCTTGTTGCCGAAGCGTCGGCGCCGTTTCCGTCATCCGAGGCACAGGCGGCTGGATGACCGGCTGGCGTTGCTGGGCGTCTTGTTCGTGCTGCCTGCACCAGGTCGTGCTCGATTGGCTGCGCGCAGCCGACGCGCTCGACTTCTCTCGGGTCGCGGTGGATTCCTCGCCGATCAGAGCCTTCCGAAGGGGGCAGAGATTGGTTCGTCTTCGGTCGGCCGAGGACGGACCGGCAGCTTACGCACCTGGGACAACTGTGGGTCCTGCTCGGGTGGACTTCGCGCGTACGGTGCGTGGTGAGGTGCCGTGCCAGCGCTGGGTGGCGCGGCGCAGGGACCGGGCGTCGCTGTAACCGACTCGGTCGGCGATGGCGTCGACGGTGAGGTCGGTGTTCTGCAGCAGGCGGACCGCTCTGCTCTGCCGTACTGTCTCGAGTTCGGTCCGCCAGGTGGTGCCTTGCTCGGTCAGGCGGCGCTGCAGTGTGCGGGGGCTGAGGGACAGGCGGGTGGCGACCGTACGCAAGGAGCAGTCGCCGTCGCGGAGCGCGGCGGTGACGGCGGCGCGGAATTTGTCGTGCCAGGTTGAGGCTGGGCGTACGGCACGCAGGACGAGGTTGGCGTGCTGACGTAGCACCGTGGCCAGGCCGGGTCTGACGTATGGCAGAGGCGTGGTGAGGTCGGCGGTGAGGAAGGTCAAGGTGTTGGATTCGGCGGCGAAGGCGAGGTTTCCGCTGCCGAACAGGTTGACGAGGTCGTCGTGATGCCGGGGGGCGGCATGGGTGAACCCGGCGTGCCGGGGTGTGACGGTTCTGGCGGCGGCGCGGCGTAGCTGTTCGAGGACTACGCCGAGGCCGAACTCGATCCGGGTGGCGGCCACTGCCGGAGGCAGGCGGGTGGTGGAGCTGTGGCGTACGGTGGTCAGCTCGCCGTTGTCGATCACCTCGATCGACTCGGTGGCCGGGTCGGCGAGGAGGGGGAGGTAGCGGGCGGCGTCTCGCAGGCCGTCCAGGAGGGTCTCGCCGCCGCTGAACAGTTGGCTCCACAGGCCGACGCCCTGGTCGGGCAGGGCGCGGACGAGTTGAGCGGCGGTGACACCGGTCAGTTCCTGCCAGAGCGAGTCGGTGAGGGACGCGGGCACTCGCACCAGGTCGTCGTGGAGTTCGCCGGCGAAGGGCGCCAGTGCGGCGTTCGCGCCTGCGGCGCCGGCCAGTAGCCGGGTTAGCTGGGTCGACACGGTGCCCTCGATCACAACGACGAGCTTATGTGGATGGCGCCTCTCGTCCGCTTTGTGGCGCGTTCGGGCCGCATCCTCCTGGCAAGGGCCCGCTAGCGTGGGTGGCAGCAGAATGCGTGGCGAAGGAGTTCGAGCGTGCGTGAGGTGAAGGCGGCCGACGGCCGTACCCTGGCCGTCGAGGAGTGGGGGGAGCCCGGCGGCAGGCCAGTCGTGTACACCCACGGCACGCCTATGAGCCGTCTGGCGCGCTACCCGCACCCTGAGCTGTTCACCGAGCTGGGCATTCGGCTGATCACCTATGACCGGCCCGGTTTCGGGCGGTCCACGCCGCACGGCGGACGCCGGGTGGTGGATGCCGCCGACGACATCCGCGCGATCGCCGACGCCCTCGGACTCGACCGCTTCCCCGTGTTCGGGGTCTCCGGAGGTGGTCCGCACGCGCTCGCCTTCGCCGCTCGCCATCCGGACCGCGTCACGCGCGCCGCGTCACTGGCGAGCTTGGCGCCGTGTGACGCGCAGGGGTTGGACTGGACGGGCGGCATGATGGAGAGCAACCGTCGCTCCTCCGAGGCTGCGCTGGTCGGCAGGGACGCTCTGGTCAAGCTGTTCGCCGAGGACGAGGAGAGCGACAGCCCCGCTGCGTTGCTGCCGCCCGCCGAGCAGGCGGTTCTGGCCCAGCCCGAGGTTCAGGCCATGCTCGGTGCGGCTTTCGCGGAAGCCGTACGGCCCGGCAAGGAGGGGTGGATCGATGATGAGTTCGCCCTGTACGGCCTGCCGTGGGGGTTCGATCCGGCGGTGATCGGTGTGCCGGTGCGGATCTGGCACGGGTCTTTGGACACGGTCGTCCCGGTGACGCACGGGCGGTGGCTGGCGGGCCGCATCCCGTCCGCGACGCTCATCGAGGCGGACAACGCGGGTCACGCCGGTCATTTCGCTGCCACGCCTGCCATGCTGCGGTGGCTCCTGGACGGCGTCTGAGGCGTCGGGCCGGCGGCGGTTCGTGAGGGTCGCTAGGCGGAGGTTCTCAGGGGTTCGAGGGCGGCCAGGACGAGGTCGAGGCCGAAGGTGAACTCCTCCCTGGGGTCGTAGCCGGCGGCGACGAGCGCCGCGGCGGACTCGTTGAGGTAAGGGAACTCGTCCGGAGGAAGCTGGGGCAGGAAGACGTCCTCGGTCAGGTTCGCGAGCTCATCGGCGGTGTCGAACGGCAGGCTGGCCTCCTGCAGGGCGAAGCCGTAGACGTAGCTGTCGAGCAGCCAGTTGGCGTGCGTCGCCATCAGGATCGGGAAGCCGGCTCTCCGCAGGCAGGCGGTGACGGCCTCGCGGTGGCGGAGGTTCGCGGGGCCCGGCGTGGTCCGTGACTCCATGAGGCCGATCGCCCACGGGTGGCGGGCGAGGACCTCTCGGGCGGACACCGCCCGCCGGCGCATCGCCGTCTGCCAGTCGGCCTCCTCGGGCGGGAGCTCGATCTCCTCGAAGACGGCGTCGATCATGGCGTCCAGCAGCTCCGTCTTGCTCGCCACGTAGTGGTAGAGCGACATCGCGCCCGCGCCGAGCGCGCCGGCCAGGCGGCGCATGCTCAGGCCGTCGACCCCCTCGCTGTCGGCGAGCCGGACCGCTTCGGTCACCACCCGCTGCTTGCTCAGCACCGTGTCTGATGCGATCTGGCGGTGTTCCCTCGCAGGCACGGGTCTCCTCGCTCTCGACGGCTTGACAATAGTACAACGTACGATAATAGTACAGCGTACGACGTACAGCGTACGAACGCGGTGAGGGGGCTTCTGTGGGAGAACACGAAGCGAATGCCGGAGCACGCCTGGGGCCGGGGATGATGCGGGCCGCCGTCCACCACCGTTACGGCCCGCCCTCGGTGCTCCGATCGTCCGAGGTGCCCCGACCGGTGCCCGGTCGGGGCGAGGTGCTCGTCCAGGTGGGCGCGGCCTCGGTGCATCCCGGCGACTACTTCGTCCTGACCGGCGAGCCGTACGTGGTGCGCCTGGCGTTCGGGCTCCGCCGGCCGCGCCACGGGATCCCGGGCAGGGACCTCGCCGGCGTGGTGGCAGCGGTCGGGGAGGAGGTCACCGCGCTCCGCCCCGGCGACGAGGTGTTCGGCTGGAGCACCGCCGGAACGCTCGCGGAGTACGCCTGCGTCCCGGCGGACCACCTCGTGCCCGTGCCCGCCGACCTGCCGGTCGTGGAGGCGGCGGCGGTACCCACGTCGGCCACGACGGCGTTGCAGGCCTTACGCGACGTCGCGAACGTGCGACCGGGCCAGGCGGTGCTGGTCACGGGCGCGTCGGGCGGCGTGGGCGGCTTCGCCGTACAGATCGCCAAGGCGTTCGGCGCCGAGGTGACGGGCGTGTGCAGCACGCGCAACGTCGACCTGGTCCGGTCGCTCGGGGCCGACCACGTCGTCGACTACACGCAGGCCGACTTCACCCGCACCGGGAAGCGCTACGACGTCATCCTCGACAACGTGGAGGCCCAGCCACTGGCGGCTGTCCGCCGGGCGCTGGCGCCCACCGGCACCCTCATCCCCAACAGCGGACGCGGCGGGCGCTGGTTCGGTCCCCTCGGCCGCATCGTCAGGGCGCACGTGCTGTCCGGGTTCACCCGGCAGCGGCTGAAGCCCTTCCTGTCGGTCGAGAAGCGCCAGGACCTGCTCACCCTGGCCGAGCTGCTCGCGACCGGGCAGGTCAGGCCGGTCATCGACCGCACCTACCGCCTCGACGAAGCGGCCGACGCCCTCCGGCACGTCGCGGCCGGCCACACCCGAGGGAAGGTCGTCGTCACCGTCTGACGACCGGACCGACGTCAGAGCGACCGAATTCCGTGCGTCCCCTCCCGATACGAAAGTGCGTCTCCTCCCGATACGAAAGAAGGACCGATGACCGTCCGGACGAAGACCCCGACCCTGCTCGCCAACCCGCCGATCCCCGTGCAGGCCAAGCTCGCCGCCGCGTGGACCAGCTTCATGTTCCTCTACATCTACGTCGACTACTTCCACCTCTACAAGCCCGGCACCCTCGCCGACATCCAGGCCGGGGTGGTCTTCGGGTTCACCATCAGCCCGGCGTTGCTGACCATGTTCGTCGCGTCCGTGGGGATCCCTAGCCTGATGGTGATGCTCTCCATGACGCTTCCAGCCCGGGTGAACCGCACCGTGAACCTGGTCGTGGCAGCGCTCTACATCCCCTACTCGGTGATCAACGCGCTGGGGGAGTCCTGGGAGTGGGCCTCCTTCTACGGCCTCTCCATCGGCATCGAGGTGCTGCTCCTGGCCTTGGTCCTGCGCTCCGCGTGGACCTGGCCCCGGACCCCCGCCGTTTCCGCCGATCCGGCGACGACCGGCCTCCGGCGGTAGGGACCCGAGCAACACGCGCTGCCGGCTCAGTGCTTCCGCTCGCCCAGGATGCAGAACTCGTTGCCCTCCGGGTCGAGGAGGGTCACCCAGTGCTGCTCGTCCTGCACGGTGTCGGCGCGCCGGGCGCCGAGGGAGAGCAGCCGGGCGATCTCGGCCTCCTGGTCGTCGGGGCGGAAGTCGGGGTGGAGCCGGTTCTTCGACGTCTTGCCCTCGGGGACCGGCACGAAGAGCAGCCCCGGCAGCCGGTCCGGCTCGGGCCGGATCTCGATGATCTCGTCCGTCTCGTCGACCACGACCCAGCCGAGAGCCTCCGCCCACCAGCGTCCGAGAGCGACGGGGTCGGCGGAGTCGACGATGATCTGTTCCCATTCCAGTGCCATGGGCTTGAGCTTAGACAGGACCGGTGGCCCGGCCCTGGAAGGGGTCCAGGAAGTACGGCAGGCAGCGGGCCCGGCCAGCCCGCGCCGGCCCGCCGTAACGACGACGGGTAACCCTTATGCCGTGGGCAGGACGTTCAGCCGCTGCAGCAGCTCCCGCGCCAGCGTGGCGCGCTTGGCGGCGTCGCCGTCCTTCGCGATGTCGATGTTCAAGGCGAAGGTGTACGTGCGACCGGCGCGCTCCACCCACCCGGTCCACCAGCCCGTGCCGGGCCCGGGCGCGTTCTGCCACCCTGACTTGGCGTACAGCGCATATCCGTCCTTGCTCTCCTGCAGGATCAAGTCACGGACGGTCCGCTGGTGCTCGCGGCCGGCCGGTAGGCGCTCGGCGGCCAGGCGGGCCATGAACCGGCTCTGCTCGACCGCCGAGATCTTCAGCGGCCCGTCCAGCCAGAACCGGTCCACCACCGTCCCGGTCTCGCGGTTGCCGTAGCCCAGCCGGTGCAACCACTGCCGCTCGCGCTGGAGGCCGATCCGCCGGGCGATCACCTGGAAGGCCGCGGCGTTGGAGACGCGGACGGCCTCGCGCATGCTCATGTCCTGCTCCCACTCGGGGAACGGCTGCGGCGTGCCGTCCCACGGGATCACTTCGTCGGGGCTCTTGACCACGCCGGTCTCCAGCGCGACCAGCGCGTGCGGGACCTTGAAACTGGAGGCGGGGACCAGCGGCGTCTCGGCTCGCTTGCGGTTCACCACGGTGGTCGTCCTGGCCGAGACGTCCAGCAGCGCGAACGTGCCTCGGACCCCGGCCTTGTCGAACACCGCGCGCAGGTCGTCGCGCACCGTCGTGTCCGGCCGGACCGTGGCGATGACGGGGACGTCGGCATGGGCGATGCCCCCGGGCACGGGAGCGCCGAGGAGGGTGAGCGAGGTGAGGACGATGACGCCCAGCCCGGAGCGGAGGGCTTGGGGGAGTGCCTTCTTCATGCGCAGAAGATCATCACACGATAGAGATGCTGTCCAATATCGATATCAAAAGACGGCCGATATCGGATCTCGCATAGATGCTGGTAGAAGCCCCGTGGACCTAGGTGTCCGTCGCCGGGGCGCCGGTGAGGTATTCGTAGGTGCCGCTGATGTCCAGCAGCCGCTCCAGCACCAGGGGGCGCTTCTCCAGGTGCAGCCGCGTCCCGGCCGCGCCCGCGCGCTGGTGGATCCGCAGCAGGGTGGCCAGCCCGCTGGAGTCGCAGAACCCCATGCCGCCGCAGTCGAGGTACAGATCGCTCAGCTCGGCGCCGTCGAGCGCGGCGAGGGCGGCGGCCATGAGCTCGTCCGCGGTGTTGTAGTCGAGGTCGCCGTCGATGGTCAGGCGTGCCGTACCGGGTCGGGGAGAGGTCAGGACGAGGCTGAGCGGATCAGGGGCGGAGGTGGTCATGTGCTCTTTCCACGGACGGGGACGGTGCTGATCTCGGGGGAGGCCGCTCGTACGGTGTCCCGCCCGTGAACGATCAGGGCCGAGGCTCGCGGGAAGTCCTCCAGCCGCCCGCCCAGGATCTCGAGGGCGGGCAGCAACGAGACGGCGGGGACGCCCCTGGCGCTCAGGACGCCGGCCGTCCAGGCGAGGAAGCGGCCGAACAACTCGGGATCGTTCACGTACAGCGCGGCGGTCAGGAAGTCGACGATGTGCGCGACGTCCTCCGCGGTGTGCCTGCGCTGCCGCGGGGTGTAGTCGGCCATCGCGGGGATGCGGGCCTCCAGACCGGCCATGACCTCCCTGACCAGGGACCGGGCCGAGCGGCTGACCAGGGTGTACTCCTGGTCCTCCAGATGCGGCAGGTCGTCCACGGCCAGGCGGGCGGCGGGCGGGCGGGGCAGCGGGCCGGCCGCGAGCCGGTCCGCGGCGGCGCGACCGTGCGGGGCCCAGGCGTCCGCGCCGAGCAGCCGGGCGTAGCGGCCGTCCGGCCCGAACGCGGCGCCGCCGACCATCACCGGCGTGCCGGTCGCCTGGCAGGCGGTGATCGCGGCGTGTGCCGTGGGCAGCCGCGTCGGGATGGAACTGGACAACGCCACCACGTCACAGGCCGTGCGGTGCAGATGGGAGATGAGCTGCGGGGTCGGCATCTGGGCGCCGAGGTAGTCGACCTGCCAGCCGCGCAGCCGCAGCACCTCCGACAGGATCCGGGCCGGCATGGCGTGCCACTCGCCGTCGATGCAGGCGACGGCGATCCGTCCCGCGGTGGGGCCGCTCGCGGCGGCGCGGGCCGACGGGTGGCGGGCGAGCGCGGCCAGCACCCGTTCGTTGACGGCGGTCGCCGTGTGCTCCTGGGCGACCGTGATCCGGTTGCTCTCCCACTCCCGGCCCACCCTGGCCTGTACGGGGGCGACGACCTCCAGCAGCAGACTCTCCAGGGAGAGGTCCTGGTCGAGCGCGGCCAGCGCGGCGTCGGTGGCGGCGTACTCGTCGCCGGACACGGCGGCGCTCCAGAGTTTCTCGCGCCAGGCGGAGAACCTGTCCGCGTCCGTCATCCTCGTCCCCCCTCGCGCTCAGTGGACTCCGCGCGGTGCTGTGATGGCGATGACGGCCATGTCATCGTGAGCGCCGCCCCCTACCCACTGAGAGGACAACATCTCCACCCGTTCGGTGATCGCCTCGGGTGGCATGTCGGCGCACTGCCGCAGTTCCTCCATCAGCCGCTCGTCACCGAACATCTCGTCGCCGAGCGGGCCGCCCTTCGCCTCGGTGATGCCGTCGGTGTAGAGCAGGCAGGTCTCGCCGGGTTCGAGCACCACGGTGTCGGTGACGCTGCTGATCCGGTCGATCATGCCGATGAGGGTGCCCTTGGTGTCGGCCACGTCCACGCGTCCGTCCTTGCGGATGATGAGCGGCGGGGCGTGTCCCGCGCTGGTGACCCGCAGGCGGACGCGGTCGCCCGTGCGCTGGATGGACGCCAGGACGAGCGTGACGAACCGGGTGCTGGTGCCGCCCTTGAGCAGTACGCCGTTGAGCAGTTCGAGCACCCGCTGGTGGTCGCCGGCCAGCGGCAGCAGGGCTTGCAGGGTGTGCCGGATCTTGCTGGTGAGCACAGCGGCCTCCAGGCCCTTGCCGGCCACGTCGCCGAGTACGGCAAGCGTCTCCTGGCAGGGTTCCGCCGCCGGATGGACGTCATAGAAGTCACCCCCGACCAGCGCGGCGTCCTCGGCGGGCCGGTAGCGGGCGGCGAACTCGACGCCCTGCAGGTGCCCCACGCGGGGCGGCAGCAGCTCGCGCATCAGGGTCTCGGTGATGCGGGTCTGCTCGGCGTACAGGCGGGCGGCCGACATGGCGGCTCCCGCGCGGGCCGCGAACAGCCGGGCGAAGACCTCCTCGCCCTCGGAGAAGCAGGCGTGCTCGCTGGTACGCAGCAGCACGAGCGCGCCCGCGGGGACTCCGTGGCCGGGCAGCGCGCTCACCACCATCGAACCCACCTCGTGGAGCCCGTCGCGGGTCAGCCAGCCGGGAGCGGCGGCGGGGTCGATCCAGCGGGACGGCAGGGGAGGGTAGCCCTGCAGAGCCTCGGCCAGGCCGGGTACGGTCGCCGGATCGACGAGCGCCTCGTCGCGGACGACGACGCCGTCCGGGCCGCAGTAGGCCAGCGGGTACCGGTGCCGATGCGGCGGCAGGATGACCATGGCGGCGTCGGCCAGGTGGCGGGCGGCCAGCCGGGCGGTCACCTCCATGCACCGGTCGAGGTTCAGCGAGGACAGCAGCTCGCTCGACGCCTGGTCGAGGAAGGCCGTCCGCTCGCGTTCGACGCGGAGCGCCTGGGTGGTGTGGTCGAGGCCGGTGACGTCTACGAGCCACCAGACGGTGAGGTCGCCTTCGCGCACCGGGCGAGCCTCGAACAGGGTCTGCCCGATGAGCCCGCGCGCCCACGTTCCCTCAGCCCGGCCGTCGGACAGCCAGGCGGCGCCCGTATCGGCCGGCGCCGTACCGGGAAGAGCGCCGGGCAGCAGCCCCAGCGCCGCGTCGTTGGCCTGGACGATGACGCCTGCGGCGTCCGTCACCAGGACGGGGAAGGGGGCGCGGTGCCACACGGTCTCAAGGACGTGTCGTCCCGTGTCGCTACTCAGACTCGTCACAACAGCAAGCCCTCAGCCAGGGGCTCTGCCTCCCATAGAACGGATATAGACGCTTTTGTATGGCTTAGCCCCACTATACGCGGGACCAGCCGACCGCATCCGCATGATCCGCACCCCTCGACCGGTGGCGAGCGTGGGTTCCCTGGTCGGGTCCGGCCGGACCGGTTCCCGGGTTTCCGTACGGCCCTGGCCCGGTAGGTTCGCGCGGTCAGGTGGGAGTTAGGCGGGGGTCAGGCGGCCGTTAACCGGCGCTTTAAGAGCACCGAGTCCCCACGCGGTCGGGCGCGTCCCGTAGGCCGCGGGAATGGCGTGCAGCGGGCGGCTTACATAGGTGGGTTTGCCGCGCGCATTGGACACCACCTCATCTATTTATTTCGGCTTTACGCCAGCCCTGTCTAGCGGCCGGAAACGCTGACCAGAACGACCTTCCGCCCAGCGAGGGCAGGGCACGCGATCGCATGCCACAGCGCCCGATTCGCGTTTCCGGGCCGTTTATGGAACACACCGCCCAGAGCCCCGACCTCAAACCTCTGCCCAAATACTCCCACAAAGCGCGATATCGCCCCGAGCGACTGTTAGCGTCCTGTTTGTCGGCAAACGTCGCACCTTCGTGTGGGTGCACGCTCAAAGGAGGGGAATCATGGCTCCTGTCAGTTTCCCTACGCATCACTGGGATGACTGGGGATGGGGCGGCTGGGGCCGCCGGCGGAGACGCTGTCGTCGCCGTCGCTACTTCTGCGGATGCAGGCGACGGAGGTGGTGGTGGTAGCCACCACTGGGGAGGGTCGGCGGATTTCCCGTCGGCTCTCCCTCTCTGCTCGGCCGGGGGCGCGATCGGCGTCGCACGGTCCGGAACTGGCGCCCGCGGTCCTGATCCGCAGGGCCTTCGCCGAGTTCTGGCCCGACACGCGAGGCGTTCGCCGGCTGTTCGTCCTCGGCGGCGTCCTGGCCATCGTGGCCGCGTTGTGCGAGGTCGCGGCCATCGGCCTGTTCGCCGTCATCACCGACGAGGTGCTCGCCCGGCAGGACCTGGGCGCCTTCTGGACTCCGGCGCTCACCTGGCTCGGCCTCGCCGTACTGGCGGGACTGGCCGCCTTCGGCGGCGCCTACGTCACGGCGCTGGCGGCCGAGCGCTTCCTGCTCAGACTGCGCGACCGGGTGTTCGCGCACGTCCAGACGCTCACGCCGGACTTCTTCAACAACCGGCGGCTGGGCGACCTGATGGCCAGGCTCACCGACGACATCGAGGCCATCGAGACGCTGGTCGGCTCCGGCCTGATCAAGGCGTTCACGACGGTCGTCAGCGTGATCGTCTTCGCCACGGCCGCGTTCATCGTGCGCTGGGACCTCGCGCTGATCACGTTCGCGCTCGTCCCCGGCTTCATCATCATCTCCAAGCTGTTCGCCGCCAAGTTCCGGGTCGCGGCGGCGCGCGAGCGGCAGAGCAACGGCATGATGAACAGCGTCATCGAGGAGAGCCTGTCGAACCAGACCCTGGTCCAGGCCTACAACCGGCAGGACGCCGAGGCGAGCCACCTGCACCGGCAGGGCGAGACCTGGCTGCGGGCCAACATGTCGCAGGCCTGGCTCTCCGGACTGTACGGCCCCGCCGTACAGGTGCTGGAAACCATCTGCATGATCATCATCCTGGGCTTCGGCGCGTGGGAGATCGCGGCCGGCCGCCTGACGATCGGCGGTCTGCTGGCGTTCGCCGCCTACCTGGCCTTCCTCTACCCCGCCGTCCAGAGCCTGGGCGAGCTGGCGCTCAACGTCTCCGAGGCCGCGGCCGGCTCCGACCGCGTGATGGAGGTGCTCGAGGCCCGCCCCGGCGTGCGCGACATCCCGACGGCCAGGCCGCTGACCGGCCCCGTCGCCGGACGGATCACGTTCGAGCACGTCGACTTCACCTACCCTGACCGCACCAGGCCCACGCTGGCCGATCTGTCCTTCACCGTCGAACCCGGCCAGACCATCGTCTTCACCGGCCCGAGCGGCGCCGGCAAGTCGACGGTGGCCAAGCTGCTGCTGCGCTTCTACGAGCCCTCCGGCGGCCGGATCCTGCTGGACGGCACGGACATCCGCGACTTCACCAGCGCCTCGCTCCGCGACCAGATCACCATCCTGCAGCAGGAGAACCTGCTGTTCTCGGGTACGGCACGCGACAACATCGCGTACGGCAAGCCGGGGGCGACCTTCGAGGAGGTCGTGTGGGCCGCCAAGCTGGCGGACGCACACGACTTCATCAACCGGCTGCCCGACAAGTACGACACACCGCTCGGGCAGCGGGGCCGGCTGCTGTCCGGCGGCCAGCTCCAGCGCATCGCGATCGCCCGGGCGTTGCTGCGGGACTCGCCGGTGCTGGTGCTCGACGAGCCGATGACCGGCCTGGACGCGGCGACGGCGGCCCGGGTGATGGAGCCGATGCGCCGGCTGATGGCCGGGCGGACGACGATCCTGATCACCCATGACCTGCGGCACGTGCCGCAGGACGCGGCGACGATCGTGCTCGAACCGGTACGGGGGCGGGTCAACGGGATCCGGCTCAAGCACATGTCGTCCGCGTTGTCGCGGCTGAGCCGGTGACCGCTCAGCCGTTGAGCACCTCGCGCAGCTTGCGCGCGAACGCCTCCGGCTGGCCCGCGTAGCCGTACTCGCCGCCGATGAAACCACCGTGGTGGCTCGGGAAGACCGTGGCCTCCTGGCCCAGGAATTCGGCCGTGGCCACCGCGGTGCGGCCGGTGAGCGTCTCCGCGGACTCCTCGCCCACGGCGATGACGACCCGTGTCGGCGCCGCGGCGAGCGCCTCGACGTCGGGCCGGTAGCCGGCGACCGCGGCTGAACGGTCGGACAGCAGCGGGTCGTCGCGCGACCCGTCGTCCTCGACCGGCATCCCGAAAGCGGCCGGATCCGGCGCTGGCTGGGCGAAGTACGCGTCGGTGAACTCGCCCGTCCACTGGGTCATCGCTATGAACGCCGCCATTCCGGCGCCCCAGCCGCTCTTCTGGTACGCCTCACGGACGGCCGCACCCGCCCGCTCGGCCGCCTCGGCGTCCGGCAGCAGCGAGACGAGCGGCGGCTCGTGCGCCACCAGCGTGACGACATCCTGCGGGTACGCGGCGACGAGCGCGAGCGCGGTCACCGCACCTCCGCTGCTGGCGAACATGTCGACCGGCCCCGCGCCGAGCGCCTCGATGACGGCGTGCACGTCCGCTGCCTGGGTGGTGGGCGAGTGGTCGACCCTGCCGTCCCTGCGCACGCTGCGGCCGAGCCCGCGCGGGTCGTACGTGACCACCGTGCGCTCGGCGGAGTGCTCGGCCAGCGAGGTGAAGCCGGCGGCGTCCATCGGCTGACCGATCATGAACAACGGCGGCCGCCCGTCCGCCGTGGGCAGCGGGCCGCGGACGTCGTAGACGAGGTCGGCCTCGTCGGTCTTGAGCGTGTGCGTGATCATGCCGGTGTAGACCCCTTCCACGTCGGGAACCTTCTCGGACCCTACTCCGGGGGTCCGACAAAACCGGGAACGCTGCGGGCCGCCGCGGCGCGCTGGCTACCGCGAATTGGTCGAGGTTCGTGGCTGATGTGGGAGGGGGTGGGCCGGTCCAAGCGGGTTCCCATCGTGCCGCAAGTCCACCCACGAATGATCGCCTCCTACCCTTCGGAAAAGGACGAGACATGCGGGTATGGAGTGTCTTGACGGCGGTGGCCGCGTTGCTGCTGGCCGGGGCGGTTCCGGCTCGGGCCGAGGCCGGGGCCCTGGAGGAGGAGCGTCCGACGGTGTCGGTGGTGGCGGGCGCGGTCCAGCCGCCGTCGTACGCCGGCGTGTGCGCGCCGGGCGTGCCGTTCACCACGACCGCCACGATCACCGCCGACGGTCCCGGCCTGGTGACCTACCAATGGGCCGACGTCTGGGCGCAGTGGAACCACATCGTCTTCACCGAGGCCGGAACGCATGCCGTCACGGGGATGATCAGACACTACGACGGCTTCGGCCCCCGGACCCGGACGCTCATCGTCAAGGGAGCCAACCAGGCCCAGGCGAGTGTCTCCTACCAGGTCTCGTGCGTCGACCCCGTCCTCAGCCGTCCGCAGATCCAGCCCGCCCCGATCTACGTCGGCCGCTGCGGCACCGATGTCGTGCACACCGTCAGTGCCCAGATCAGCTCGCCGATCGCGCAGACGGTCCGCTACCGCTGGAGCGCCTACGACGACCGGCCCCTGCCGGGCGGCCTGGGGGACGAGCGCGAGATCGTCTTCACCGAGCCCGGCACCAAGACCGTCAGCGCGCCCTTCGAGCGCCAGCCCGTCCCGCAGTACGACGGGGGCAGCTCGATCCAGGTGCAGGTGCTCACCCCCGCCCCGATGACAGGCGCGAACACGCAGGAGTACTACCGGACGGTGTGCGTGAGCGCTGAGTTCACCGAGATGACCCGCACCGCCGGCAACTGCCGCACCGGCACGCCGTACAAGTACGTGATGAGGGGTTACGTCGAGAGCAGCGCCATGCGCACCCTGTCCTACGCCTGGGCCCGCTACGACAGCTTGGAAGGGGTGTGGACGCGAGACGCGTGGACGTCCCTGTCCTTCGCCGGCGCCGGCCGGCGGAACGTCAGCAGGACCTGGCTCTCGGCTGACGGCGGGTCCGGTGTGTGGCGGCTCGAAGTCCTCGGCACCGACGGCACCGTCGTCTCGCAGAGCCGCCCCTACAGCATCCCCTGCGTCTGACCGGCCAGCCCGGCCGCGTCCTTGGCAGGGGGATCTGAGCCGGGAGGAGCAGGCACGGTGCCGAGGCCGCGGCGTCAGGTGCGTGGGCCCAGGAACAGGCCGCCGCTGGCGTCGACGGTCTGGCCGGTGATCCAGCGGGCGGCGTCGGAGGCGAGGAACGCGACCACGTCGGCGACGTCGCCGGCGTCGCCGAGACGGTCGAGCGCGGTCGATCCGGCGATGAAAGCGGCCAAACCCGGCGGTTCGAAGACGGCGGAGTTGGCGGGCGTTCTGGTGGCGCCGGGGGCGACCGCGTTCACGGTGATCCCGCGGACGCCGAGTTCGTTGGCCAAGGTCAGAGTCATGGTCTCGACGGCGCCCTTGGTCATGGCAAAGGACGTCTGGGCGGGGTTGGCCATGCGGGTGGCGACTGACGAGATCGTGATGATGCGTCCGCCGTCGCGCATCAGGGGCAGCGCCCGCTGGATGATGAAGTACGGTGCCCGGACGTTCACCGCGAAGAGGTGGTCGAACTCGGCCCGGGTCGTGGTTCCGAGCGGGCCGGCGGGTGGAGCCGCGGCGTTGTTGACGACGATGTCGAGCGGCCGTCCGGCCAGGCCGGCCTCGACTCCCGCGAAGAGCTGGTCCACGTCGCCGTCCACGCCCAGCTCCGCCTGGACGGCGAGGGCGATGCTGCCGCCGCGCTCGATCTCGGCGACCGTCGCCTTCGCGCCGTCCTCGTCCGTGCCGAAGTGCACGATCACCGTCGCGCCCCTGGCCGCCAGCCGGGTCGCGATCGCCTGGCCGATGCCGCGAGAGGCTCCGGTCACCAAGGCGGTTCTGCCGTTCAGGTCGTCCATGTGCGCCGCCGCTCCCGTCTGTTAGTGACTACCTGATTGGTAGTCACTATCGCGGTGGTAGTGTCTATCACATGCCTGAGGAGCCCTCAACCCTGCGAGCGCGACGACGAGTGCAGACGCAGCGCACGATCCAGGCGCATGCGACCCGGCTGTTCCGTGAGCGCGGATATGACGCGACGACCATGAACGACGTCGCCGAGGCGGCCGGTGTGTCGCCCATGACCGTCTACCGGCACTTCCCGACCAAGGAAGACCTCGTGCTGAGCGACCAGTACGGCGAGCTGATCGCGGAGCGGGTGGCCGCCTCGCCCGCCGGTCAGCCCCTGGTTCGCCGCATCGGTGGGGCGCTCGTCGCGGCGGCCGCCGCCCTGGCCGGCGACGACGCGGCGGCGGATCGGCGGTTCCTGCTCGTCCGCCTGCAGCTCATGATCGCGACGCCTGCGCTGCGGGCGAGGCATCTGGACAACCAGTACGCCCTTCAGCAGGCCATCCTCGGTGCTCTGGAGGATGGCGACGCCGACCCCGACGCGGCGTTCGAGGCGCAGGCGGCGGCCAGTGCGTGCCTGGCCGCTCTGCACACGGCGATGGTGCGCTGGGCCGAGGACGACGGGCGGACCGATCTGCCGGGCCTGGTCGGCAAGGCCCTCGCGGCAGTCTTCGGCGATGATGTGGCCGGCCCCGCACGATGACCCGGAAGCCGGGGCGCGGCTTCCTCCGCTAAGAGCTCAGCGCAGCGTCGGCGTCCAGCGGGAAGATCGGCCGCTGCAGGTTCCGGTACGGCAGGCGCTGCAGGTCCTGGTCCACGCCTCCGGGGGTGAGGGCCAGCATCCAGTCGGCCGCCGCCTCGAAGAGCTCGGGCTCCAGGTAGCCGATCTTGACGGTGACCAGGTCCACCTCGGCGACGTCCACGCCCAGCAGCCGGTAGGACTCCAGCAGCCGGTACTGCATGCGGCGCGAGGTGAGGAACACGCTCAGCCCGCCGATGCGGACGCTGACCACACGACCGCCGTCCGGGTCGTCGGCCACGGCCTCCAGGACGCCCTCCAGCAGCAGCGGCCCGGGCGGGCGCGAGTCGATGCGGCCGCCGGCGCGCACAGCGACAGGCGAGCCGATCGGCAGGTGGCCGATGCGGGCCACGGCCTCGGGGTCGAACAGCGAGGCGAAGACCGCGCGGACCGATCCGCCGGCGATCTCGGGCCGGGCCAGCATCCGCTCCAGGGCGTAGGTGACGTCGTCCGCGCCGCCCGCACCGGGGTTGTCGCCGGAGTCGCTGATGAAGTACGGCCGGGCCGCGCCGTCCTTGAGCGCGGCGTCCAGGCACTCGTCCATGGTGGCCGCCGGCGCGACGAAGGCGAAGTCGTCGCGGGCGTCCCAGAACGCCTGCCCCAGCTCGCGGGCGGCCTGCTCGGTGGCGGCGGCGTCGGTGCCGGTGGCGACGACCGCGCCGGTGCAGCGCGGCTCGTCGGCCCAGGCGAAGCCGATCCAGATGGCCGCGTCGATGACGCCGGGCCTGGCCTCGATCTCGGGGATGCGCGCGTACAGCCCGCGGGCGGGCTCGACGCGGGTGCTGGTCATCTCGCCGGGCAGCAGGATCGGCACGTGCACCAGGGACTTGTGCGGGCGCCGGCCCAGGCGGAGCGCGTCCACCAGGTTGCGGGCGGCGCGCTCGCGGGTCTCCCACACGTCCACGTGCGGCGCGGTGCGGTAGCAGGTCAGCAGGTCGCAGCCGGCGAACAGGGTGGGGGAGACGTTGCCGTGCAGGTCCATGGCCGCCGACACGAGGGGTTCGGCGCCGATCACCTCGCGGATCGCGGTGATCAGGTCGCCTTCGGCGTCCTGGCGGCCCACGACGCTCATCGCGCCGTGGATGTCCAGCAGCACGCCGTCGAAGCGGCCGTCGGCCAGGCCTTCGACGATCTCGGCCCGCCACGCGTCGTAGGCGGCGGGCTCGACGGCCCCGCCGGGCAGGGCGCGGGCGTGCACGAGCGGCACCCATTCCACGTCGGCGGCCCACGCGTCGCCGCGCCAGCCGTACCGGTCGAGCAGGGCCTGGCCCCGGGTGACGTCGAAGTCGGCCGCGCCGCTCAGGTGCGGGGAGAAGGTGCTGGACTCGATGTGGATGCCGCAGATGGCGATGCGCAAGGACACGGTGCTGCTTTCTGCTTTCTACGAGTTCGCTCGGGGAGGTGCTAGGCCGGGCGGAGGTCGGCCGACTCGCGCAGGAGCCGGCCGAGCCCGATCAGTGCCGCGTCGCGGCCGGCCAGGCTCGCCTCGATGGACAGCGTCTGGGTCAGGGGCGGCAGGCAGCGCTCGTAGAGCATGCCTCGGACCGCCGCCACGTAGACGTCGAGACTCGACAGCGAGCCGCCGATGACGACGCTGTCGGGGTTGAGGAAGTTGACCAGTCCCGACAGCGCGACGCCGAGCAGCCGGCCCGCATGCCGTACCAGAGTGACCACCGCGGGGTCGGCGTTGACGGTGGCGGCGATGACGTCGCGCGTGCTGGTCACCGGCAGTCCGCGCCCGGCCAGCTCGCGGGCGAGCGCGGCGCCGCTGGCGGCGGTCTCCAGGCAGCCGCGGCTGCCGCAGGAGCACTCGCGCTCGCCGCTGTCGGCCACCCGCACGTGGGTGACGTCGCCGCTCAGGCCGCGCCCGCCGCGGTAGACCTGGCCGCCGCTGACGAGGCAGCCGCCGATGCCGGTGCCGGCCTTGACGTAGATCATGTCTCCGGCCTCGCGGCGGGCGACGTGCTCGCCGATCGCGGCGGCCTTGGCGTCGTTGTCGACGACCACGGTCGCGTCGAAGCGGTCGCGCAGGTCGGTCTGGGCGTCGTAGCCGCTCCAGCCGGGCATGCGCGCCGGGCCGATGAGCCGGCCGTGCGGGAACTCCACGGGCCCGGGCAGGGCCATGCCGACGGCCAGGAGTCGCTGGTCCGGCGCCTGGGCGCTCCTGAGGCGCTCGAAGATCGCGGTGACCTCGTCGAAGATCGCCTTCGGGCCTGCTCCTATGTCGACGGGGGACTCCTCGGCCGCCAGCAGGACCCCGGCGGGCGAGCAGAGACCGACGCGGGCGTGCCGGGCGCCGAGCTCGGCCACGGCGAACACGCCGCCGGCCTCGCGCAGCCGGAGGATCTTGGGCCGGCGCCCTCCGGTGGAGACGCCGACGCCCTCCTCCAGGATCGTGCCCTCCTCCAGCAGGCGGCGCACCACGCTGGAGACCGTCGATGGAGCCACCTGCAGGGTCTCCACCAAGTCCGCGCGGGAGGTGGCCTTGCCGCTGGCCAACAGGCCCAGCGCCTGCTCCCGCAGATTGGCGGGCTCCGACATACCTCTCCTCCCTGACGGACACGTTGGTGTCCATCATCGAGCACGAAGACGATCACCGAAAGATGTCTCCGCCGCGGACTCTATCCCGAAAAAAGCCGACTGAACAAAGTGGATTTTTCGCATTGACTTAGGACTTGTGCCTCTATACATTCTCCGGCTGAACGGCCCCTGGAGGGCACACCCGCGTCTCGACGAGGAGAACCATGGGGACGAGAACCCGCATCGTGTGCGGCGTGGTGGCGATCGGACTCGGCCTGACCGCCTGCAGCGCGGGCGCCGGCAGCAGTTCGCAACAGGGCGGCGCGCAGGGCAAGGACACCGTGACCGTGGCCTTCCGCACGCCCAACTGGATCCTGCCGATCTCGGCCCCCGGCTTCACGCAGGGCGAGAACGACATCTTCTCCACCGCCCTGTACCGCAAGCTGTACGCCTACAAGCTCGACGGGTCCAGCGCCGACAACGTCGACCCGCAGCGCTCGCTGGCCGAGCCGCCCGCCGTCAGCGACGAGGGCAGGACGCTGACCATCACGCTCAAGGACAACACCTGGTCCGACGGCAAGCCGATCACCACCAAGGACATCCAGTTCTGGTGGGACCTCGTCACCACGAACAAGGACAAGTGGGCCTCCTACCGGCCCGGCGGCTTCCCCGACAACATCGCCGACTTCAAGGTCAAGGACGGCAAGACCTTCTCGCTGACCACCAAGAAGGCCTACAACGCCGCCTGGTTCGTCGGCAACCAGCTCAACCGGATCGTCCCGCTGCCCCAGCACGCCTGGGACAAGGGCGACCCCAAGAAGACCTTCGAGGAGCTGACCGCCGCCGCCAAGGACCCGAAGACCTACGCCACCAACCCGCTGTGGAAGACCACCAGCGGCCCGTGGAAGCTGCAGAGCTACGTGCCCAGCGGCGAGGTCGTCCTGGCCAAGCAGGACACCTACTCCGGTCCTGACAAGCCCAAGCTGAACAAGATCGTGCTGCGCCCGTTCACCGGCGACGACGCCGAGTTCAACGTGCTGCGCGCCGGGCAGATCGACTACGGCTACGTCCCGCCGGCCAACCTCTCGCAGCGCCCCTACCTGGAGTCCAAGGGCTACAAGATCGCCCCCTGGTACGGCTGGTCGATCACCTACCTGCAGCTCAACTTCAACAACCCGAAGAACGGCGCGCTGTTCAAGCAGCCGTACCTGCGCCAGGCGCTGCAGATGCTCGTCGACCAGCCCACCATCAGCAAGGTGATCTGGTCCGGCATGGCCTCGCCCACCTGCGGCCCGGTCCCGGCCAAGCCCGGCACGCCCGGCGGCCAGGGCTGCGTCTACCCGTTCGACCCGGCCAAGGCCAAGCAGCTGCTGGAGAGCCACGGCTGGAAGGTGACCCCCGACGGGCAGACCACCTGCGAGGACCCCGCTCTGTGCGGTGAGGGCATCGCCAAGGGCGCCCCGCTGAGCTTCACCGTCACCAGCCAGTCCGGCTTCGCCGCCACCTCGAAGATGTTCGCCGAGATCAAGTCGAGCATGGCCAAGGTCGGCGTCCAGCTTGCCATCAAGGAGGTCCCGGACTCCGTCGCGGTCACCCCGGCCTGCAAGCCGGAGGAGTCCAAGTGCGACTGGGACATGTCGTTCTTCGGCTCCCAGGGCAGCTGGTACTACCCGGCCTTCGCCTCCGGTGAGCGCCTGTTCCAGACCGACGCGCCGGTCAACCTCGGCAGCTACAGCAACCCCGAGGCCGACGCGCTGATCGAGAAGGCGCAGTTCTCCGCGGACGCCGGCGCGCTGCAGGAGTACAACGACTTCCTGGCCAAGGACCTGCCGGTGCTCTGGATGCCGAACCCGGTCTACCAGATCTCGGCCTACAAGTCGGGGCTCCAGGGCGTCGAGCCGCAGGACCCGATGAACCTGATGTACTTCCAAGACTGGTCCTGGAAGAGCTGACCTTGACCCGGTACCTCCTCACCCGCCTGGGCCAGGCGCTGGTCATCGTGATCCTGGTGACGCTGATCACGTTCGTGATCCTGCACCTGCTGCCCGGGGGCGCGGCGCGGGCCATCCTGGGCAAGGAGGCCACGCTGGAGCAGATCGCCGCCTTCAACCACGAGATGGGCTACGACCGGCCGCTGTGGGAACAGTACGCGCTGTACCTGCGGCGGCTGGCCGGCGGCGACCTGGGCTACTCCTTCCAGCTCAACCAGTCGGTGGCCGAGGCGCTCAGCCAGCGCCTGCCCAAGACCATGCTGTTGTCGCTGGCCTCGACCCTGCTGGCGGTCGTGGTGGCCGTCCCGCTGGGCGTGATCCAGGCGGTGCGCCGCAACCGGTGGCCCGACTACACCATCAACGGGCTGTCGCTGCTGGCCTACGCCACGCCGATCTTCTTCATGGGCCTCATGATGATCATCCTGTTCTCGCAGGTGTGGCCGGTGCTGCCGCCCGAGGCGCCGCAGGGCTTCACCATGGCCGAGGTGCTGGCCGACCCGGCCGGGCTGGTCCTGCCGACGCTCACGCTGGCGATCCTCACGGTGGCCGTCTACTCGCGCTACATCCGCTCGTCCATGGTGGACAACCTCAACGAGAACTATGTCCGTACGGCCCGCAGCAAGGGCCTGTCGGAGCGGCGGGTGATCGTCGGGCACACGCTGCGCAACGGCCTGTTCCCGGTCATCACGCTGCTCGGCATGTACCTGCCCGCGCTGTTCAGCGGCGCGCTGGTGGTCGAGCGGCTGTTCAACTACCCGGGCATGGGGCTGCTGTTCTGGCAGGCGGCGCTCAAGCGCGACTATCCCATCCTGCTCGGCGTCACGCTGCTGATCTCGGTGGCCACCGTGGTCGGCGCGCTGGTCGCCGACGTGCTCTACGCCGCGGTCGACCCGCGGGTGCGACTCAAGGCAGGCCGTACATGACCACTGAGCAAGAAGAGGCGCCCGTCGGCGGGATGTGGCGCCAGGGCCTCGAGGTCTTCCGCGAGAACCGGCTGGCCCTCGTGGGCGTGGGCATCTTCGTCCTGCTGGCGGCCTTCTGCTTCCTCGGGCCGCTCTTCTACGCGACCGACCAGGTGCACACCGACCTGACCAAGGTCTTCCTGGCCCCCGGCGTGGACGGTCACCCGCTGGGGACCGACGGCGTCGGCTACGACCAGCTCGGCCGCCTGATGCTGGGCGGCCAGACCTCCATCGTGGTCGGCCTGGCGGCCGGCCTGCTGGCCACCGTGGTCGGGACCGTGTGGGGCGCCATCGCCGGGTTCGCCGGCGGCTGGGTGGACGCGGTCATGATGCGGGTGGTCGACGCGATGATGTCGATCCCGGCGCTGTTCCTGTTCATGCTCATGGCCTCGATCGTCACGCCGACCGTGCCGATGCTCATCGTCATCATCGGCGCGTTCGCCTGGCTCGGCCCGGCGCGGCTGGTGCGCGGCGAGGCGCTGACGCTGAGCACCCGCGAGTACGTCATGGCCATGCGCGGCATGGGCGGCACCGGCGGGCGGGCCGTACGCAAGCACATCATCCCCAACGCCATCGGCACCGTGATCGTCAACGCCACCTTCCAGGTGGCCGACGCGATCCTGTACGTGGCCTACCTGTCGTTCCTCGGCCTGGGCGTGCCCCCGCCCGCGGCCAACTGGGGCGGCATGCTGTCCGACGGCCTGTCGGACACCTTCAGCGGCCACTGGTGGCTGCTGTACCCGCCGGGGATCGCCATCATCCTCATCGTCCTCGCCTTCAACTTCATCGGCGACGGCCTGAGGGACGTCTTCGAGGTCCGCCTCCGGCGGCGTTAGCAGGAGGTTTTCGCACATGGAGGCACCCGACCAGCCGCTGCTGCGGCTGCGCGACCTCAGCACCGACATCGCCCTGCGGCGGGGCACCGTACACGCGCTCGACCAGGTCAGCCTGGAGGTCAGGCAGGGCGAGACGCTCGGCGTGGTGGGCGAGTCCGGCAGCGGCAAGACCATGACCGTGCTGTCGATCATGGGACTGCTGCCGACCGGCGGCCGGGTCGTCGGCGGGGAGATCCTCTTCGACGGCCGCGACCTGCGCGGCCTGGCGGACGCCGAGCTGCGCCGGGTGCGCGGCGTCGAGATGGGCATGGTCTTCCAGGACCCGCTCACCTCGCTCAACCCCACCATGCGCATCGGCGCCCAGGTCGCCGAGCCGCTGCGGGTGCACCAGGGCGTGAGCAAGGCCGAGGCGCGCGAGCGGGCGGTGGAGATCCTGCGGCGCGTGGGCATGCCCCGCCCCGACAAGATCGTCGACGACTACCCGCACCAGCTCTCCGGCGGCATGCGCCAGCGCGTGGTCATCGCCATGGCGCTGATCCGCTCGCCGCGCCTGCTCATCGCGGACGAGCCCACCACCGCCCTGGACGTCACCACCCAGCGCCAGATCCTCGAACTCATCGACGACCTGCGCGAGGAGTTCAAGATGGCGGTGATCCTGGTCACCCACGACCTGGGCGTGATCGCCGGGCGGGCCGACCGGGTCGCCGTCATGTACGCCGGGCGGGTGGTGGAGACCGCCACCACGGCCGAGCTGTTCCGCGCGCCGCGGCACCGCTACACCGAGGCGCTGATGCGGGCCCTGCCCGAGTCGGCCGAGGACGGCCGGCTGTACAGCATCCCCGGCCTGCCGCCGGACCTGTCGCGCCCGCTGACCGGGTGCCGGTTCGCGCCGCGCTGCCGCATGGCCACCGACGAGTGCCGCACCACCGACGTCAGGCTGATCGAGGCGGGGAACGGGCACGACTACGCCTGCCTGCACCCGGTCACCGAGCCCGTCGCGATCACGGCCTCGGCCGGGACGGCCAGGGTCGCGGCCGAGGCCGGGACCGCCGGGCCGATCCTGACCGTGCGGGACCTGGTCAAGGAGTACGAGGCGGGCGGCGCCGGCCTGCGCCGCGCGGCCGGCCGGGTCAGCGCCGTGGCCGGCGTGTCGTTCGACGTCCAGCCGGGCGAGACGCTGGGCATCGTGGGCGAGTCCGGCTGCGGCAAGTCCACCGTCGGCCGCCTGGTGGCCGGCCTCGAAGCGCCCACCGGCGGCCGGATCGTCGTGGACGGCGCCGACCTGGCCGTGCTCGACCGCCGCGCCCGCCACGGCATGCACCGGCAGGTGCAGCTCATGTTCCAGGACAGCTACGCGGCCATGAACCCGCGCATGCGCATCGACGCCATCCTCACCGAGCCGCTGGAGATCCAGCAGGTGGGCGACGCCGCCTCGCGCCGGGCCCGGGTGAGCGAGCTGCTCGACCAGGTCGGGCTGCCCCGGCGGGCGCTGGAGCGCTACCCGCACGAGTTCTCCGGCGGGCAGTTGCAGCGCATCGGGCTGGCCAGGTCGCTGGCGCTGAACCCGAGGCTCATCGTGGCCGACGAGCCGGTCAGCGCGCTGGACGTGTCGGTCCAGGCGCAGGTGCTCAACCTCATGCGCGACCTGCAGCGCGACCTCGGCCTGTCGTACGTGTTCATCAGCCACGACCTGTCCGTGGTCGACTACATGGCCGACCGGATCGGCGTGATGTACCTGGGCAAGCTGGTCGAGGTCGGCCCGGCGCACCAGGTGGTCCGCCACCCGCGCCACCCGTACACCCGGGCCCTGCTCGACGCCGTGCCGGCGCCGGAGCCAGGCCGCACGCCCAGCCCGGACACGACCATCCGCGGGGAACTGCCGAGCGCGCTCAACCCGCCGTCCGGCTGCCGGTTCCGCACCCGCTGCCCGCTCGCCCAGGACATCTGCGCGACCGAGCCACCGCTGGCCGGTGACACGCACCAGGTGGCCTGCCACTTCCCGCTGGGCTCCGCCGTACCCGCCTGATCCGCAGGCGGGTACGGCCGGCCGTCAGGGCCGGTAGACGGCGGTGCTCCCGTAGAGCCTGCTGGTGAACGCCGAGATGTAGGAGGCCGTGTTCGCCGCCGTGAGGTTGTAGGTGAGGAAGGCGCCGTACCCCTCGTTGACCGTGCGCTGGGCCAGGCGCGCGGCGGTGGACGAACTGGTCGCGGAGAACGACACCGCGGCCGGGGAGAGACGCGACCTGGAGCTCGGGCCGCTCGGCACCGACCAGGTGCCGTACCACGGGTTCCAGGCGTAGTCGAAGGTGTTGGCGATGCTCACCCCGTTGTAGCTCAGGCGGTCCGAGGCCGGGCCGATGTCGTACAGCGTGATGAGCTTGTCCGGCAGCTTCTGGCGCAACGCCGAGACCAGGTAGACGAACGAGAAGGCGTTCGGCTGGCCGGTGCCGTTGTTGCCGTAGCCCGCGTACTCGTCGTCGAAGTCGATGCCGTCGAGGCCGTACCTCCGCACCGCGTCGGCCAGTTCCTGGGCGAACGCGTCGGCCGCCTGCCGGGTCGGGAAGTTCGCGAAACCGGCGCCCTGGTGGTTGCCGAGCACGGACAGCAGGACCTTGATGCCCTTCTCCTGCAGCGGGCGGACCTCGGTCGCCACGTTGTCCAGCACCCGCTGCACGTTCTCGTTGAAGTGCAGGTAGGCGCTCGTGCCGTTGTAGTTGATGTTGGCGGCGAAGATGACCGCGATGTCGAACACCTGCGCGCCGTTCCTGGCCAGCGTGTACTTCGCGGCGTTCGTCATGCTCTGGCTGTTGACCTCGATGTACACGACCGAGATCGGCCCGGTCTTCGCGCTCGGCCGGCGCTCGGCGTGCGCCGTGGCGGGTAACGCGACACCGGCGGCGGCTGCGGCCAGGCCGGTCAGGAGGGTCCTTCTCCGCATCAGCGATCCACTCATCGATCGGCTCCTCATCGTCGGGAGCGGACAGGGGGTTGCTATATCGGTTAAGCCCAGCTCGCCGCCCGTGTCAGCGCCAGGCGGGGATAGTGAGGTAAACCGGTATAGTGCCCCGATCATCAACAGCCCGGAGCCCGCTGTCAAGGTGTCACCGGCACGCCGATCGCTGAGAGGCGCTGAACGGCGAGCGCCACAGAGGCGAGCCTTATGATCGGCTTCGTCCTGATCGTCGAGATCGAGAAGACGTCAATCACATGCGCCGTGCCATGGTCCTTCTGGGTGGCGCCGCCCTCGCGGTCGGCGCGTTCGTGCTTCTCTACCAGGGCCCGGGGCAGCCGTTCGTCCGCGGTTATGTGAGCGACGTCAGCGCCACCATGCTGGTCTACGCGGTTCTCGGCCTGGTGTGGCGCACCACCACCGCCGCGCGTCGTGCGCTGGCCACGGCGGCGGTGGCCGTCGCGGTCGAGGTGTACCAGATGGTCGGCACGGCCCCGCCGGGCGTGGGCGGTGTGCTGGTCGGGGCGTTTCCCGATCCGTGGGACCTGGTCGCCTACGCCGTCGGGGTGGTCGTGGCTCTGGCTTGGGAGAGGGCGTCGGGCCGATCAGCGCGGCCGAGTCACTGACTCACGGGCTGGCCAGGTCGAGGAAGGCGCGGGCGGCCGGTCCGCAGTCGGTCGGGGACAGGACGGCCAGGGCCAGCGTCCGGGTGAGCCGCGGTTCGAGCGGCCGGGTCACGACCGCGCCGAGCTCGGCGGGCAGGCCGAGCGTGGGCACGATGCTGACGCCCAGGCCGGCGGCGACCATCTCGAGGATGGCGGACTGGCCTCCGGCCTCGTAGGCGATGTCGAGCTCGGCACCGGCCCGGCGGGCGGCGTCGGTGATGATGGGCCGGCAGCCCGCCGTGGTGAGGATGAACGGCCGCCCGGTCAGGTCGGTGATGTGGAGGGTCTCCCGCCCGGCCAGGTGGTGTCCGGCCGGCACCACGGCGACCATCTCGTGGGTGCTGAGCGGGATGGTGTGCAGGCCGGGGGCGGGCAGGGTGACCACGCCGACCTCGGCCGCGCCCCCGTGCAGCCAGCCGCGGACGTCGTCGTCGGCCCCCTCGAACAGGCGCACCTGGACCTGCGGGTGGCGATCGGTGAAGGTGCGCAGCAGGCCGGCGATGAGGGTGCCGGTGGCGCTGGGCAGGCTGGCCAGGCGCAGCGGCCCGGTGACCTGGCCGGCGGCGGCTGCCACCTCAGGGCGGATGAGGTCGAAGTGCCGCAGCGCCTCGCGGGCGTGGGTGTGCGCCCGGCGGCCGGCCTCGGTGAGCGCGATGCCGTCGGGGTGGCGGACGAACAGCGGGGCGCCGAGTTCACGCTCCAGGCTGGCGATGGCGCGGCTGACCGCGGGCTGGGACATGCCGATCAGGTCGGCCGCCGCGGTGAAACCGCCGTGCTCGGCGACCGCGATGAGGGCGCGGAGCTGCGTCAACGTCATGGGGCCATATCTTAAGCGGTATTTGACCGTTTCCTCCCATTCCCCGATGGTTATGGCCATGCCTACACGCGAAACGATCGAAGTCGACGGCCGGAAGGCCAGCTATCTGACGGCGGGCGAGCACGGCCCGCAGGTGTTGCTGCTCCACGGCACCTACTGGAGCCGGGTCTGGCTGCCGGTGCTGGACGACCTCGCGGCGGCCGGGTTGCGGCCGGTCGCCGTCGACCTGCCCGGCCTGGGCCGCTCGGAAGGGGAGCTGACCCTGGAAACGGCCACGGTGCCGGCGCTGGCCGCCTGGGTGTCGCGGTTCGCGGCGGCGCTCGGCATCGACGGGCCGGTGGGGGTGGCCGGGCACGACATCGGCGGCGCGATCGCCCAGCGGCTGCTGGTCGGCGGCGAGCTGCCGGTCGCCCGGCTGGCCCTGGTGAACTCGGTGAGCTACGACTCCTGGCCGGTGCCCGGCGTGCGGCGCTTCCGGGAGCCTGCCGTGGTCGCCGCGACCAGCGTGGAGGAGTTGCTCGCCGCCCGGCGCGTCGCCGTGTCCACCGCCCTGGCGCGGCCGGTCTCCGAGGCGGAGCTGGCCGACTACCTCGACCCGTGGCGCGATCTCCGCGTGGGGAGGTCCTGGATGGCGCTGGCCGGAGCGGCCGACTGCCGGTACACCCTTGAGCTCATGCCCGGCCTGGTCGCCTCCGATGTGCCGAAGCTGCTGGTGTGGGGCGAGGACGACACCTTCCAGGAGGTCCGCCACGCGCAGCGGTTCGCCGACGAGGTCCCGAACTCCACGCTGGTCCGGGTGCCCCGGGCCGGTCACATCCCGATGGAGAACGACCCGGCGCTGGTCGCCCGCGCGCTGGCGGAGTTCTTCCTGGCCTGACGGTGTCACTCCGCCGGCGGGGGCAGCAGCGGGCCGAGAGCGCCCAGGGCCGCGCCGACGCAGATGTCGCGCAGTTGGTCGCGGGTGCACGTCTCGCGGGTGAGCCAGTCGACGCACAACACCTGGACGAAGACCAGCCACGCCTTCAGCACCCCGGAGACCGCCTCGCGGGCGTCGTCTCCCGCGAGGGGAAGGACGCCCAGGATCCGTTCCCTGAGCACGTCCAGCTCGTTCGCCATGATCGTCTGGATGACCGGGTCGCCGGCGAGGACCCGGTTCGCGGCGAGGACGGCGTTGCGGTTGGCCACGAAGTAGTCGAGATGGACGTCCATGCCCTGGACGAGCTGCTCCCGCAGGGACTGCGCGGGATCGAGCCGGGTGTCGGCGAGGAGCTGGTCGGCCGCCTGCTGGTAGACGGCGGCGAAGAGGGCCTGTTTGTTCGGGAAGTGCCGGTACAGCAGGGCCCGCGAGATGCCCGCCTCCTCGGCGACCTCCTCCATCAGCACGTCGGCGTACGGGTGCCGGGCGAAGAGCCGCGCGCCGACGGTGAGGAGCTGGGCGCGCCGCTCGTCGGGCGTGAGGCGCTGGCGAGGAGGCATGGGGAGAAGTCTAGTTGACACGCGTCTACTAGCGCGGCCATCTTGGTAGACACACGTCTACTAAGTCGGGAGAGATCATGGCCAAGGCGCTCCGCTTCCTCACGGTCCTGATGGGGTGGTCGTGTGTCCTGATCGGGCTGCTCCACGTCGCGCTCGGCAACGCGGCGATCCCCGGAGCGGCTGACGCCGGCGCGACGATCGACAGTTGGGGGCGTTTCATGGGCGCCGCCTTCACCGGCTACGGCCTGGCCTGGCTGTGGGCCGCCCGCCGGCGGCCCATCCCGGCCTCGGTGGTGCGCTGGCTGGCCGCCGTCTTCCTGCTGGGCGGGGTGGGGCGGCTGCTGTCGCTCGCGGTGTACGGCAGGCCGCACGGGTTCCAGGTCGTGCTGGCGGTGATCGAGCTGGTGCTGCCCCCGGTGTTCTTCTGGCTGGCCGACAAGGAAGAACGCGCCTGACGTCCTGCCGCGGGCGTTCAGGCGGAAGCGTGCCGTTCCGAGGTGACGGCGTGGCTGGAGAGGAGGGTGGCGGTGGCGAGGCTGCCCCAGAGCGCGACCGGCCGCGGGGTGCGAGAGCGGTGATGACCGAAGGTAGGACACGGTGGCACCACCCCGGCGAGCGCCAGCACGGTCCGGCGGGGGAAGCGGGACAGCGCGACGGCGACCGGGACCTGCCGCGTGACCACCAGCACCGTGTTGGCCACGAAGACGGCCGCCGTCCACACCGGCGAGGCGGGCAGCTCGGGGATGACCGGGGAGGCTGTGCCGTACGCGCCGCCGCGGAGCTACCTGGCCGTCGTCGCGACGGCTGTGGGGCTGGCGGTCGTCCCGGCCCGCCTCACCCGGCGGCTCCACCCGGCCGAGGCGCTGGGGACTCGCGAGTGATCCCGGCCGGCTCGGGGAGCGGGAAGAGTGTGAGGAACCGGGACACGACGCCGTCCGGATCGTCGAAGGCGTGCTCCTGGCCGTCCCACAGGGCCGCGGCCAGGGTGCCGGGGTCGGTGTCGAGGGTGGCGTCGGGCCGGTCGCACTCGCCGCGGACGGCTTCGAGATGGCCGTCGGCGATACGGACGCGGAACCGGTGCTCGCCGAGGTGCAGCGCGATGCTCGCGTGGAAGCCGCGCGCCGCGCGAGCGTCGAAGAGCGTCTTGAGCGACAGGACGAGCGAGTCAGGGCCGATGGGCGCATCGGTGCGCAGGGCGGGCGAGCGGCTGCTCCAGCGGCCGAGCTCGAGGATGAGCGGTTCGAGCTCGGCCCCCCAGCCGGTCAGTTCGTAGACCCAGGACGCCGCCGGGGGCGGGAGCTTGCGACGCTCCACGATGCCCGATTCGCTCAGCTCGCGCAGGCGCTGGGTCAGCATGTCGGCGCTCGCGCCCGGCAGCCCCGCGCGCAGGTCGGTGAACCTCTTGGGGCCCAGCAGCAGCTCGCGCACGATCAGCAGAGCCCAGCGCTCGCCCAGCAGGTCGAGGCCGTGGGCCACCGCGCATCCGTCGTCGTACTTCCGCCTGCCGGTCATGGAGCCCAGTTTACGTCCGAGTGGATGGTTGTTTTTTCCAACTAGATAGTCGTAGAGTCCTACCTATGCCACAGTTCCTGATCGAGGCGCCCACCGGGATCGCCGACGACGCCAAGCGCAAGATGATGACCCTGATCACGGAGGCGATCGACGCCGCCTACCGGATGCCGGACGTGCGGATCTGGCTCCGGGAGTACGAGCCGGGCAACGTCGCCCAGGACGGCAGGATCGGCGCCGAGCCGATCCGGCCGCTCTGCTTCCTCGAAGCCCCCGAGCTGTCCAGCCTGGAGGCCAAGGGGGCCATGGCCGCGAAGATCCACGCCGCGGTCGCCGAGGCCTACGAGGGGCTCGCCAACACCGACGAGACGCTCATCCTGATGAACCACTACCCGCTGGAGAACGCGGGATGGGGAGGCCGGCTGCTCTCGGCGGGCAGCTCGACGTAGACGGTGGTGCCGGGCGGGGAGACGATCCGGCACTGGCCGCCGTGCGCCTCGGTGATCGCCTTGACGATGGCCAGCCCGAGTCCCGTGCCGTCCGAGCCGTCCTCGTGGAAGCGGTCGAACGCCCGCCCGAGGTCGGCCTGCTTGGCGTCCCGGCGGACCCGGGTGGCCGGGTGCAGGGTCCAGGTCTGCACGAAGCCGTCCTTGCTGGTGACCGTCACGCTGGTGTCGGTCTTGGCGGTGAGGGTGCCGCGCTGCCAGGTGTAGCCGATGAACGCCGTCCCCTTGTCGCGGACGGTCGCCGAGCCGTGTAACCCGACGACGAACAGGTTGTAGCGGCTGCGCAGCCCCGGCCCGCGCAGGGTGCGGTCCGCGGCCAGGATCTGGTCGGTGATCGTGGTGACGCCGTCCGGCAGGGGAGAGGGCTCGACCTGGACGGTGGGCGACGAGGCTGCGGTGGCGCTCGGCGACGTGGCCAGGGTCATCGACGCGACCGCGGCGGCGGCCAGGCCGAGGGCGAAGGTCTTCTTCATGAAGATCAGCCAAGTGGGCCGGCTGGGATCGGCCGGGGAGAAGCCTGGGAAATCCATGAGAGCCCGCCCGCCGGGATGTTCACGGTCGCCGTCGGACCTTGATCGTGCGCATGTCCGTCACGGCGACCTGCAGGATCTCGTGCGCGTACCCGTGCGCCTCCAGGGCGGCCATCGCCAGCAGGGCCGCGTCGTCATCGTCGTCGTCCGGCCCGGCGGGCACCTGGCAGCGGAAGGTGAAGGCCGACCCGCTAGCGTCGCAGGTGAACGTGCCCGCCTCGGTGTAGGCGGGGCTGCTTCCCGCGGCCACGGCGGCCCGCTCGGCGGCGTCGAGGCCCTTGAACTTGCCCCTGATCGTCACTCTGAACACGGTCGTTCCTCTCGTACGGCATAGCCCAGCACCCGCTCGCCGAGCAGGCTCTCCATGACGTCCAGCAGGTCGAGGACCGCCTCGGCGATCGCGTCGGGCGGCTCGCCCGCGGCCGTCCGCCCGCCGATCTCGGACATGACCAGCGCGTGCAGGGAGCCGATGTGCCAGGCGACCGCGCGCGGCAGCGGATCGCCTTCGGGCGCGGCGGTCTCCTCGGCGAGGACGGCCGTCAGCTCGTCCGTCATCCGGCGGCCGAGGTCCTCCAGCCGGGCGGACAGCGTGGGCGCGGCCCGCATCATCTCCAGGACGCGCCCGAACCCGGCGCTCAGCCCCACGCGCCGCTCCCGGCCGCGCACCTCCGCCCGGAGCCGTGCCAGCACCGCGCCCATCGCGGACTCGCCCGGCGCGCGCTCCCGCACGATGTCGGCCAGCCGCTGCGGGGAGGCCTCCTCCGGCGGCAGGACGAGGTCCTCCTTGGACTCGAAGTAGTTGTAGAGGGTGTTGATCGACACCTCGGCGGCGGCGGCGACCTCGGCGATGGTCACGTTCTCGAAGCCGCGCTCCACGAACAGGCCGAGGGCCGTCTCGTGGATGCGCTGCCGGGTCTGCCGCTTCTTGCGCTCCCGGAGTCCTTCCTGCATAGGAGGACTCTACTGCAAATTTGCAGTGGATTATTGTTTTGCAATGGATGCACGGCCTCTGTCATTCTCGACCGCATGCCTGGATCCCGCTGCGAACTGCTGCGCTGGCAGTTCGACCTCACCTGGTCGCTGTTCGACCACCACCTCCAACTGCTGCAGCCGGCGGATTTCCTGTGGGAGCCGGCCTCCCTGTGCTGGACCGTGCGTCCTGACTCCGAGGGGGTCTGGAGGCCGGACTGGGCGGAGACGGAGCTCGATCCCGTCCCGGTGCCGACCATCGGCTGGCTGAGCTGGCACATCGGGTGGTGGTGGAGCGTGACCCTCGATCACCTCGACGGCCGTGAGCCCCGGGACAGGACCGCGATCACCTGGCCCGGCGACGGGACGAGCGCCGTCGAGTGGTTGCGGGACCTTCGCACCCGGTGGCTGGCCGTGCTGGACCGCCTCACCGACGCCGACCTGGAGGCTCCTGCGCCCCCCTTCCCGTGGCCGCCGGACTCCGAGCAGACCGTCGCCCACGTGCTCGCCTGGGTCAACGCCGAGCTGATGAAGAACGTCAGCGAGATCGGCCAGCTCCGCCTGCTGAGAGCTGCTTCCTGACCGTTGTTCCGCTCCGACGAGAAGAGAGAGTTGTGCGGCCATGTCGAACGTCACCTTGATCCGCTCCGCTGCGTTGTCCGACGTCGCGGAGTACGCCTACGCGGCCACGGCCCCCGCCGGGTCGCGCTTCATCTTCCTCGCCGGAGCCTGTCCCCTCGACGAGGACGGCTCGACGGTGGCGATCGGGGACTACGCGGGCCAGGCGGCGAAGGCCGTCGAGAACCTGCGAACCGCTCTCACCGCCGCCGGTGCGACATTGGAGGACGTCATCAGCACCCGGGTCCTGGTCGCGTCGACCCGGCAGGAAGATCTGGGCACGGCCTGGCGGGTGGTCCGTGACGCGTTCGGCGAGCACGACGTGCCGAGCACCCTGATGGGTGTCACCGTGCTCGGCTACCAGGACCAGCTCGTCGAGATCGAAGCGGTCGCCGCCGTGCTCGACTCCTGATACGCGGCTTTCGTCCCCGTACCTCTATGGTGCCGGGGAGCGTAGATCATGGATGGACCGGCGGAACTGGGGGCGGCGCGTGGACTGGATCACGGAAGTCATTCACGTGATCAGCGATCTGCCCTTCCCGGCGCTGGGCGCGGTGGCCGGGCTCATGGCGTTCGCCGAGTCCGGCCTGGGCCTCGGGTCGGTCTTCCCCGGCGAGACGGGCGTGCTGCTGCTGGGAGCCGCCGCTGTCACGCCCGCGCGATTCGTCGTCCTGCTCTTGCTCGTCGCCCTGGGCGTGACGGCGGGTGATCACGTCGGCTACCTGCTCGGCCGCCGTTACGGCGAGCGGATGCGGGACCTGGCGGTGGTGCGGCGGCTCGGCGTGCGGCACTGGGACCGGGCCACCGGGGCGCTGCGCCGCTACGGGGCGGCGGCGGTCTTCCTCACCCGGCTCATCCCCGTCGTGCGCACCCTCACCCCGGCCGCGGCCGGCGCCGCCCAGTTGCGGTACCGGAGCTTCCTGCCCGCCTCGCTGGCCGGATCGCTGTCGTGGTCGGCGCTGTACGTGACCCTGGGCGCTTTCGCGGGGGCCTCCGCGGTGGAGCTGGAGAGGCTGCTCGGGCGCGCGTCCTGGATTTTGCTCGGCGCCCTGATCGTGCTCGTCGTGGTGGTGGGTCTGATCCGGCGCAGGCGGACGCTCAGTAAGAAGCGGGGCTGACTTCGGTGAGGAACCGGCGCTGGCCGTCCAGGAACCCGTCCGCGAACAGCGAGCGAGGGGCGAGGAGCGCGGTGAGCGTGACCAGGAGGTCCGACTGCTCCACGGACTGCTTGAGCAGCGAGTGGGTCGCGTCCGGGAAGTGCCTGACCGTCAAGGCGCCACCGGGGTCCAGGGCCTGGCGGTAGCCGCGCTCGGTGTCGGCGATGTCCACGTTGACGTCGTGACCGGCCAGGACGAGCAGCACCGGGATGCCGCGCAGCGCCGGGAGGTCCCGGGTGGCGTCCGCGGTGTGGTTCTTGGCGATGAAGCCCCAGCGGCCGGCGGTCATGCCGTTCGCCTCGCCGCCCATGGCCGTGACGAACTCCGCGAAGCTCGCCCCGCGCCGCAGCAGCCGGCGGACGGTGTCGCTCCTGGTGACCTCCGCCTGGATGCGCGCCGGTGAGGCGCCGTCGGCCCGCAGCTCGGCGAGGAGGTTGTAACGCCCTTGCCGGAGCCAGTTGATCGCGGGCGAGACGGCGATGACGAAGCTCACCGGCGTCCTGGCGGCGATCTTGGGCAGGACCCAGCCCGCCTGGCTGGCGCCCCAGAGCCCGATCCGGTCGCCGTCGATGTCCGGGCGGGTGCGGGCCCAGGCGATCGCGGCGGCCGCCTCGTCGGCCCGGTCGTCCATGGTCTGGCCGAGCCAGTCGCCCGGCGCGCCCGCGACGCCGGGTTTGTCCCAGGACAGCGAGGCGTATCCGGCCTTGGCGTTCGCCTCCCACAGGGGCTTGTAGCCGTCGGCGTGGGTGGCGTCGACCGGGCCGTCGCCGTGGATGTACACGACCAGACCGTGCTGCTTGCGCCCGTCCCTGGGGGTGGCCAGCACGCCCTTGAGGGTGTGACCGCCGTGGCGGATCGAGACCCGCTGCTCGTCCATGGCGTAGGAGTTCTGCCACAGCACCACACCGGCCGCGATCAGGGCGGCCAGGAGTGACCACAGGGCGAAGCGGGTGACGCGCCGGATCGTCGAGGACATGGGGTGACCGCCTCCGTATAGGTGTTTATCCTAAACTATCGCCCAAAGAACGATCGTGGCACATCTGATAGATTTGCTCCGTGGGACACGACGTGTCAGGGGACGGCACGGTGACCGTACGGCGGGGCCTGCCGTACGGGGCCGAGCGGCGGGCGGCAGAGCTGTACTGGGACGCCTTCGGCCGCAAGCTCGGCCCCGCCCTGAACCCTCCCGGCAAGGCGGTGCCCCTGATCGCCGCGCACCTGAACGCCGATCGCGCGGTCTGCGCGCTCCTCGACGGCCGGCTCGTCGGCCTCGCCGGATACCAGCTCGACGGGCGCTCCTTCACCGGCGGATCGGCCGGCGACGTGCTGCGCGCCTACGGGCACCTGCGCGGACTGCACCGGCTCCTGATCCTCGCCCTGTTCGACCGGAGCCCGGCCCCCGGACAGCTCGTCATGGACGGCCTCGCCGTACACGCGGAAGCTCGCGGCCGAGGAATCGGGAGCCTGCTGATCGAGGAGGTGGCCGCACTCGCGGCGGAGCAGGGCTGCCGGGAGATCAGGCTGGACGTGATAGACACCAATCCGCGGGCCAGGGCCCTGTACGAGCGGCGCGGCTTCACGGCCGTGCGCACCGAGCACACGCCCTACCTGCGCCGGTTGCTCGGCTTCGGCGCGGTGACCACCATGCGCCGCCCGATCCGCACAAGAGGGGAGGAACGGTGAGCGCTGATCCCGACCAGGTCGAGGTCCCCACCCGTGTGCTCGTCCACGCCCTGATCCGCGAGGACGGCACCGTCGACGCGGAGGAGCTCTACTCCGTCGCCGGCACCCTGGGCATGAGCGACCAGCAGGTACGGCTGTGCATCAAACGCCTCGTCGCCGAAGGCCGGTTCACCCACGAGGGCCGGGGCCGCAAGGCTGAACTGCGCGCGACCGCGGAGACCACGCGCGCCCTCGCCCCCAACGCCGACTTCCTGCGGCACGCGTTCGACCAGGACGCCGGGCTCGCTCCCTGGGACGACGTCTGGCACCTGGCCGCCTTCGCGGTGCCGGAATCGGCGCGCCCGGTCCGGGACGCCCTGCGCGAGACGCTGGTCCACCTCGGCGGCGCCCCGCTTCAAGGCGGATTGTACGTCTGCGCCAACGCCTGGGAACCGTACGTCGAGGAAGCGGCCCACCGCCTCGGCGCCCACGCCGCCCTCACCCTGTTCACCTCCACCGACCTGCGCCGGGGCGACACCCGGGAGCCCGCCGAGCTCGCCCGGCGGCTGTGGCCCCTGGAGGAGATCGCCGCCCGCTACCACCGGCTGAGCCGCATCGCCGAGCCCCGGCTCGCCCGGCTCACCGGCTCCGGCGGACTGTCCTCCGCCGACCTGCTCACCATCGACGTCGAACTGGCCGCCGAGCTCACCCGCGCCATCGAGCCCGACCCGCTGCTGCCCCCTCAGCTCCTGCCCCAGCTCTGGCCGGGCACCCGGGCCCGCGAGTGCGTCGCCCAGTGCTGGGCGGCCCTGTACGAGCGCGACCGGGGTGCGGCCCGCCCGGCCCTCTTCCGCCTCTACACCGAGATCGCCCGGGAGGCGGCCGCCCGGGTCACGCCCTGACGGCGGAGAAACGGCGGCTGCTCGGCACCAGGGCCGCCAGGGCGGGCGCGGCGAAGCAGACGAGCGCGCAGCCGGCCAGCACCGGCCGCCAGCCGAAGGCGTCGACCGCCGGCGCCAGGAAGGCCAGCCCGGCCGGGGCCAGGCCGTAGGAGAGCAGGAAGTCCAGCGACGACACCCGGGCGAGCAGGCGCGGCTCGATCTCGCGCTGGGTGGCGGTGAACCACGGCACGTTGAACAGCTCGATGCCCAGCCCGGCCACCGCGTAGGCGGCGAACACCACCGCCGGGTGGAGCGGCAGCAGCAGGCTGAGCGGGGCGAAGCCGTACAACGCCAGCCCGGCCAGCGCGGCCCAGCCCTCCTCGCGCGGTCGCCGCCGCGTCATCAGCACGGCTCCGGCCAGCGCGCCGAGGGTGTAGGCGGTGAGCGCGCCGGCCAGCACCGCCTCGGTCCCGTAGAGGTCGCGACCGGCCAGCGGCAGGGCCACGCCGGTGGCGGAGTAGCCGGTGAAGATCACCGCCGAGAGGGCGGCCAGACCGGCGAGGAACCACGGGTGCCGCCGCGCCTCGGCGACGCCCTCGCCGAACTCGGTCCAGAACGGCGCCCGCTCGGCGGCCGGCTCCGCCGTACGCGTGCCGCGCGGTGGCAGCAGCGCGGCGATCAACCACAGGGCGCCGGTGCCCAGCAGCAGCGCCCCGGGCTCGACCACGACTGCCAGCAGCGCCGTGGCCGCCGGGGCGAGCAGGGTAGTGAGGCGGACGGCCAGCGTGATGGCGGCGTTGGCCGGCTGCCGCCGCTCGGCGTCCACCACCTCGGCGGTCAGCGCCTGGAAGGCGGGCCGGCAGGCCCCCTGCCCCGCGCCGACCACCGCCGCCGCGACCGCCATGAGGAGCACCGAGCGGCCCAGCCCGAGCGCGACGAACGGCGTCGCGAGCGCGGCCAGCGCCCCGGCCGCCAGGACGACCGCCCGCCGCGAGTGCCGGTCGGCCAGCACGCCGCCGGCCGGAACCGCGACCAGGAAGCCCGCCGTCCGCGCGGCCAGCACGACGCCGAGCCCGGCGGCGGTCAGGCTCCGGTCGAGGACGGCGAGGCCGAGCACGAACGGCATCGACCAGGTCGCCAGCCCGGAGGCCGTCGTCCCCGCCCACAGCCGCAGGAACGCGGGTTCCCGCAGGATCGACCGCCCGGAGGGGGAGGCCAGGGTCATCTGCCCAGCCCGCGCAGGTAGGCGGCGAAGCCTTCCAGCCCGTCGATGTTGCGCGGCCCGCTGATGCCCTCGTTGTAGTCGAGGACGTAGAAGCGGTCGTTCACCACGGCCGGCAGCTTGCTGGTGGTGGGGAACTCCTTCAGGAACTTGATCTTCTCCGCCGCCGGCCGGTCGCCGTAGTCGAGGATGATGATGACCTCCGGCTTCGCCTCGACCACGGCCTCCCAGGTGACCTCGCCCCAGCGGGCGTCCAGGTCGCCGAAGACGTTGCGGCCCCCGGCGAAGCGGATGATGTCGGTCGGCGGCACCTGGCGGCCGGCGGTGAAGGGCTTGTCGGTGCCGGAGTCGTAGAGGAAGACCGGCAGCGGCTCGCCGTCCTTGGGCGCCTGGGCCCGCACCGCCTCGACGCGCTGGCGGTAGCCGGCGACGAGGGCGCGGGCCCGGTCCTCGACGCCGAAGATCTGGCCGAGCCGCTGCAGATCGGTGTAGAGCCCCTCGAAGGGCGTGACCCGCTCGGGGTGGCCGGGGTAGTTGAAGCAGGACTCGGCGTGCATGAAGCTCTGGATCTTCAGGCCGTCGAGCAGGGCCGGGGTGATGCCGCGCTGGTCGCTGAAGCCGGACCGCCAGCCGGCCACCACGAAGTCGGCCTTGGCGTCGACGACCAGTTCGCGGTTGAGCAGGTCGTCGCTGAGGAACTTGACCTTGGCGTACTCGGCCGCCCACGGCGACTCCGACACCGGCGGGTTGGCGGGCGGCATGACGTAGCCGTGCACGTGCTGGGTCAGGCCGAGGGCGAACATCTTGTCCGCGCTGCCGGCCTCGTAGACGACGGCCCGGCGCGGCAGGGTGTACTCGACGTCCTGGCCGCAGCGTTTGACCGTCACCTTCCTCTCGGCCGTGGCGCCCTGGACCTGCGCGCCGCAGGCGGTGAGCAGGAGGAGGCCGGTCAGTGCGGCGGCGGTCGCCGAGCGGGTACGCGTGATCACGCGGGGGTTCCTTTCATCGCGGTCAGGTCGTAGAGGACCTGGGGGACTCCGGTGAGCGGGTGCGGCACCACGCTCGCCTCGACGCCGAACACCTCGCGCAGGAGGGATGGCGTGAGCACCTCGTGCGGCGGGCCGCAGGCCACGAGTCGTCCCGCGGCCAGCACCGCGAGCCGGTCGCACGCGGCGGCGGCGAGGTTGAGGTCGTGCAGGCTGACCAGCACGCTCAGCCCGGCGCCGCGCAGCATGGCGAGCAGCCGGAGCTGGTGGTGCAGGTCGAGGTGGTTGGTGGGCTCGTCCAGGATCAGGACGCGCGGCTCCTGCACGAGCGCGCGGGCGACGAGCACCCGCTGGCGCTCGCCGCCGGACAACGACAACACGCCGCGCCCGGCCAGGTGCGCGACGTCCATGCGGGCCATCGCCCGGCGGCACAGCTCGTGCTCGGCGGGGCTCAGCGCCTGGTTGCCGCGCAGGTGCGGGGCCCGGCCGAGCGCCACGATCTCGGCCACGGTGAAGTCGAGGTCGGCGTGGCCCTCCTGGGTGAGCGCGGCGACCCGCCGCGCGGCCGCGCGCGCCGGCATCGCGTTCAGGTCCTCCCCGTCGAGGCGTACGGCGCCGCCGACCGGCCGAAGCGCGCGGTACACGGAGCGCAGCGCGGTCGTCTTGCCCGAGCCGTTGGGTCCGAGGAGCCCCACGACCTCGTCCGGCCCGACCGTCAGCGACAGCTCCCGGACCAGCCGGCGCCCCGCGACGGAGACCGAGACCTCTTCCAGCGACAGCGTCATCAGCGACCGCCGAACAGGTAGCCGCGGCGGCGGAGCAGCGTGACGAAGACCGGCACGCCCACCAGCGCGGTGATCACCCCGATGGGCAGCTCGCGTGGCGCCATCAGGGTTCTCGACGCCAGGTCGGCCCAGACCATGAAGATCGCGCCGGCCAGCGGGGCGACGGTGAGCACCCGGACGTGCGCCGCGCCCACCCACAGCCGCACCAGATGCGGCAGCACCAGCCCGACGAAGCCGATCGCGCCGCTCACCGCGACCATCGCCCCGGTGGCCAGCGAGACCAGCACGAACAGCTTCAGCCGCAGCCGGTGCGTGTCCACGCCGAGGCTGGCCGAGGTCTCGTCGCCCAGGGCCAGCACGTCGAGCCGGCGGCCGTCGCGGCGCAGGAGCAGCGTGGTGGCCAGGACGACCACCGCGACCACGGGCAGCACGCCCCAGGTGGCCGCGCCGAACCCGCCCATCGACCAGAACAGGACCGTGCTGGTGGCCTCGCCGTCCGGGGCGAAGTAGACGATCAGGCTCATCACCGCCTGGAAACCGAAGGCCATCGCCACTCCGGTCAGCACCAGGCGCAGCGGCATCAGGCCGCCCTCACCGCGCGAGGCCAGGTAGACCAGGGCCGAGACGAGCAGCGCCCCCAGGAAGGCTCCGGCCGAGACCGCGTAGACGCCCAGCGCGGCCAGCCCGCCGAACACCCCCACCAGCACCGCCCCGGCGGATGCCCCGGAGGAGACCCCGAGCACGAAGGGGTCGGCCAGGGCGTTGCGCACCATGGCCTGGATCGCCACGCCGACAGCGCTCAACCCGGCCCCGACCAGCACGGCGAGGAGCACTCTCGGCGTGCGGACCTGCCAGATGATCTGGTAGGCCGTCACCTCGTCGGCGGTGATCGCCCCGCCGGTCAGCGCCGCCCACAGGTAGCGCAAGGTCTGGCCGGGCGGCACGCTCGCGGCGCCCAGGCCGATCGCCAGCAACGCCGACACCCCGAGGGCGCCGGCCAGGAGGGCGACGGTCAACGCGGAGGGGGACCTCAAGAACGGCTCCAGGGAATGGGAATCATTTTCACAAACCCTAGCACCGGAAATGGTAACGGTTTTCACAACCGAGTAGCCCGGCGACAGGCTGCTCGGTGGCGGATAGGTCAGACCTCCGTGTGCCGATCGATGCCGAGCGTGGCGATCAGGTCCTCGTGCAGCTCGAACCAGACCCGGTGGCAGGAGTCGACGTCGGTGCGATCCACCCAGGCGATGTCCCCGGCCTGGGCGCGCGCCAGCGCAGCGGCGAACCGCGCGTCGTAGCCCCGGAATCGGCTCAGCAGGCCCGCGAGCCGGTCCGTGAGCGGGGCGAGCGCGTGGCCGACCTGCGCGAGCTCGTCCAGGACCCGGGCGTCCCAGGCCGGATCGGTGTGGTCGTTGGTCGCGAGCCGGTCCCCGGCGGCGGGCCGGAGCTGCCAGTCGGTGCAGGCCCGCTGCAGGCGCGTGTTCAGCGGCAGGAACTCTCGGTAGACGGCACGGACCTCGTCGCCCCCGCCGACGGCGGCGAGTTCGGCCGCGAGCAGGCGCTCGTTCTCGGCGCGGCCCCGCTCGGTCAGCGACCAGCCTCCGGTGCCGGCGAAGGCTGAGTGCTGGACCCGGCCGTAGGCCTCCGCGTCGTACAGCAGCTCCTTCGTCTCGGCCGCGTCGAGCCCGTAGCGGGCCGCGATCACGGGGGTGTCGGCGAAACCGGTGATGCGTACGGCATGCAGCACCAGCAGGTCGGGGGCGGAGTCGTGCGTCATCAGTCGGCGTCCTGTCGTGCCGTGAGGCGGTTGTAGTGCTGCTGGCAGGCCTGCGGGGAGTTGAACCCCATCGCCTGCGCCATCTGGGCCCAGGTCAGTCCGGCGCTCCTGGCGATGAACAGCAGGGCGGATTCGAGCCCGTCCACCTCCGCGCGGGCGGCGGGCAGGAGGGCGAGCGCGCTCAGCGCGTCCTCCGGGGTCAGCTCGGCCTGGCGCCAGACGGCGAACTGCACGAGGTCGACCGCCGACGGCGGGACGGGCGGCGGGCGCCACGGCCGGGGTTCGAGCGCGTCCGCGCCCCGGGTCAGGAGGCGCTCGCGGGCCTCCTGCTCGCGGCGGGCCTGGGCCTGGTCGTCCTGCGCTGCAGGGGTGAGCTCGTGCTTGCGCGGCATGGGACCATCGTGCACAATCAACAAAATGTTGTCAACAAAAGGTTGATGAGGGGGATGAGTGATCGTAGCTCTGGCCGAGGCCGTCGCCGGCACCTGCGGGGGCAAGGCCGGTGCGCTCGGCGCGTTGATCCGTGCTGGGCTGCCGGTGCCCGGGGGGTTTGTCGTGCCGTTCGCCGCGTACCTGGCCGCTGTCCGTGGGCTGGACCTTCGGGAGCCGTCCTCGGTACGGCAGGCGATCGAGGCCCGGCCGCTCGACGCCGCCCTGGTCGAGGCGCTGGGGCGGGCGCTCGATGAGCTCGGTGAGCACGGTGAGCTCGGCGGCCCGCCGGTGGCGGTTCGGTCGTCGGCCGCGAACGAGGACACCGGTCTTGCCTCGGCGGCTGGGCAGCACGAGAGCTTCCTGGGGGTGCGGGGCGTGGATGCTGTCGCCGAGGCTGTGCGGGGGTGCTGGGCCTCGCTGTTCACCTCCCGGGCCGTCGGCTATCGGGGTGGGTCTGGTGAGGGTGAGCTGGCGATGGCCGTGCTTGTTCAGCGGCATCTGGACGCCGAGGTGTCCGGGGTCATGTTCACGCCCTCTCACCCGGGTGGGCCGACCGAGATCGAGGCGTCCTGGGGGCTTGGGCCCAGCGTCGTCGAGGGCCGGGTCACCCCGGATTCCTATCGGGTCGCCGGGGACGGGGCGGTTCTGCGTACCCTCGCCGACAAGCGCACCCGCCTTGACCGGCGTGGCGGCCAGCTCGTGGTGAGTGACGTGCCGGCCTCCTCGCGGCGGCGGGCGGCGCTCAACGAGGCGACCGTCGCGCGGCTCGCCGGGCTGGGCGCGGAGATCGCCGCGCTCCGGGGCGGGCCGCAGGACATCGAGTGGGCCCTCGCCGACGGGCACCTGTGGATCCTCCAATCCCGCCCCATCACCGCCGCCCTCCCCGGACCGCCGGCCCGACCCGCTCCTTTGTCCGCCGCCCTCCCCGGACCACCGGGATCCCCGCTGGACCTTCGGGCCGCCACCCTCCCCCCACCGGCTGCTGCGGTCGGTGTGCTCGTGGGGACGGGCGGGAGTCAGGGGGTGGTGACCGGGACGGCGCGGATCGTGCGCGGGCCTGCGGACTTCGGGCGGGTGCGACCGGGGGACATCCTCGTCTGCCCCTACACCGACCCGGCCTGGACACCGCTGCTACGCGTCGCCGCGGGCGTGGTCACCGAGACCGGGGGCCTGCTCTCGCACGCCGCTATCGTGGCCCGCGAGCACGGCATCCCCGCCGTCCTGGGAGCCCCGGAGGCCACCACCAGGCTCCGCGACGGCAGCGCCATCACCCTCGACGGCACCTCCGGCACCGTCACCTACCCGGCGACCGCAAGCTGACGACCGCCCCCACCGACCGGAAGCCGACGACCGCCCACCCCCACCGACCGAAAGGAGACGGGGACGCCCCGCGTCCCTCACCCCTATGGCGACTCGACACCTCTACCTGGCCCGCCACGGCGCGGCCGACGCGTTCGGCAACCTCACGGACGCCGGGCACCGGCAGGCCGCCCTGCTGGGCCGGCGGCTGGCCGGGGTACCGGTCGACGCCGTCTGGCACTCCCCGCTGCCCCGCGCCGTCGCGAGCGCCACCGAGCTGGCCCGGTCCCTGCCGGACGTCCCGGTGGCCGAGGTCGCCGAGCTCGTCGACCACGTGCCCTACATCCCGGACACCACCGAGATGCCCCGCGAGTGGGCCGGCTTCTTCGACGGCTACGACGACGCCGAGGCCGCCTCGGGGCAGCGGCTCGCCGAGGCGCTGGTCGACCGGTTCGCGAAGGCCACCGACACCGACACCTACGAGGTCCTGGTGACGCACGCCTTCCAGATCGCCTGGCTCGTACGGCACGCACTGGGGGCTCCGCCGTACCGGTGGCTGGGTCTGAACAGTGCCAACACCGCGCTGACGATCATCGAGTACGCCACCGGCCTGCCGCCCACCCTCGTGATGTTCAACGACATGAGCCACCTCCCGCCCGACCTGCGCTGGACCGGCTTCCCGGACAGCGGCCGCCGGCTCGTCGACCGCCCGTGACGGCGGCCTCGCGGGCGGGCAGACTGGGCGGATGACGCTGGAAGTCGAGAGCCGGCCGTCGGACTCGCCGTACATCGAGCGGGTGTGGCGGAGCCGGAGCCACGCGGTCGACCGGATGTCCTCCGTGGCCACGCCGTACTGGGACCTGGTGTTCTGGGAGCACCGCGGCCAGGTCCACGCGTCGGTCCAGGGGCCGGAGTCGCGGGCGAGCCTGGCCCCGGTGCCGGAGGAGGCCACGTTCTTCGGCATCGTGTTCTCGCTGGGCAGCTCGATGCCGCACCTGCCGGTGCGGGACCTCGTGGACGGTTCCGTGGTGCTGCCCGGCGCCACGCGCAGGTCGCTGTGGCTGAAGGGCTCCACGTGGTGCCGCCCCGGTTACGGCAACGCCGAGGAGTTCGTGCGGCGGCTGGTGCGCGAGGGCGTCGTCGAGCGGGACCCGGTCGTGGCCGCGGCCCTCGACGACCGGCCGCCGGACGTGTCCGACCGCACCCTCCAGCGGCGGTTCGCCGCCGCCACCGGGCTCACCGGCACCGCCATCCGGCAGATCGAGCGCGCCCGGCGGGCCGCGGTCCTGATCGGGGAGGGGGTGCCGGTCCAGGGTGTGATCGACCGGCTCGGCTACTTCGACCAGCCGCACCTGGCGCGCTCCCTCGCCCGCTACATCGGGCGGACCGCCACGCAGCTCGGCGACCCGGATCCGGCCCGGCCGCTGTCGCTTCTGTACAAGACCTGAGGCCGCCTCCCGATCTACCCTCTTCCCCACCAGCACCGACGGTTGAGGAGCCTGCCATGGCCAAGATCATTTCCAACTTCTTCATCGCCCTGGACGGCGTGGTCGAGTCCCCCGACCAGTGGCACTTCCCGTACTGGAACGACGAGATGGGCGCGGCCGTCCAGGCCGGCATGGCCGACTCGGCGGGCATGCTGATGGGCCGCGTTCTCTACGAGGAGTGGGCCGCCTACTGGCCCACCGCCGAGGCCGACGCGGAGATCGCCGCGATCATGAACGACTCGCGCAAGTGGGTCGTCTCCAGCACCCTGGACAAGGCGGAGTGGGCCAACACGACGCTCCTCCGCGGCGACGTGGCCGCCGAGATCCGCAGGCTCAAGGCGGAGGTGGAGGGCAACATCCAGATGTCCGGCTCCGCCACGACGGTCCGGTGGCTGCTCGCCAACGGCCTGCTCGACCAGCTCAACCTCCTCGTTCACCCCATCGCCGTCGGCCACGGCCGGCGCCTGTTCGAGGACTCCGGGACGCAGCCGCTCAAGCTGGTCAAGTCGGAGACCTTCGAGACGGGCGTCCTCAACCTGTCCTACGTCCCCGCCGCCGGGTGAGCGCCCCGCCGTCCTACAGCCGCCCGTCCCGGACCAGCGCCAGCGTCATGTCGTAGAACGCCAGGATCGAATCCCCCGGCCCCTCCTCGAACTGCTTGCGCGCCTTGCTGATCGGGAAGGCCCAGTTGCCGCTGGGGAACTCGATGCCCCAGCCATGCTCCTCGTCCTTGGCCCACCGCCCCGGCGTGGCCTCGACCAGGCACGCGCCGAGGAAGCACCCCACGACCGACGGCAGCGCGCCCAGCTCGCCGGGAGCCAGCCGGGCCCGCTGCCGCTCGACGAAGCCGTCCACCCACTCCACGGACGCCCGGTCCAGCCCGAAGTCGTGGTCGCTGGCGGGAGCGCACTGCGCGATGAACAGGTCGACGTTCGCCTGGATCCGGCGTAACTGATCTTCAAGCTCCATGCTCGGCAGGCTAACTCCTCGCGGGGATCGTCGCGCAACTGGATTTAGGATAGCCTCACCTAACTTTGCCTTTTCCAGGGAGGATCCATGGGCGCGCCCCGAATCGTCGACCGTGAAGGATATCTGGACCGCATCGCCGAGGTGCGAACCGGGGAGAGTGCCCGCCAGGTGGCCTACCCGATCAAGATCCGCGAGGTCGAGGTGATCCGCACCGCGATGATCGGGGAGCGGCTGATCCGGGTGACGTTCGGCGGCGAGGGCACGGCCGGGTTCGAGGCGCACGCCCCCGACGAGCACGTCAGGCTGATCTTCCCCGAGGCGGACGGGACCCTGCGCGTCCCCGGGCAGGACGGCTTCATGCTCGCCTGGCCCAAGCCCTTCCCGACCACCCGCAAGTACACGGTCCGCCGTTACGACCCGGCGACGGGGGAGCTCGACCTCGACTTCGTGCTCCACGGCTCGGGGGTCGCCTCCGACTGGGCGCGTACGGCGGAGCCGGGCGCGAAGGTGCACATCGCCGGTCCGCCCGGCGGGCTGGTCGTGCCGCACACCTATGACCGGTACCTGCTGGCCGGTGACCTGACCGCGCTGCCGGCGATCGCCCGGTGGCTGGAGGAGATGCCGCGCACGGCCGCGGGCTGGGCGTTCATCGAGGCCGAGGAGGAGATCGAGCTCGCCGCGCCGGAGGGGGTCGAGGTCCGCTGGGTCGGGCCGGGTGAGCTGGCGCGTGCCGTACAGGAAGTGGGGATCGAGGGACGGGTCTTCGTGTGGGCGGCGGGCGAGGCGGGGGAGCTGAAGCCCCTGCGCCGCTGGGTGCGCGAGGAGCTGAAGCTGGCCGCCGACGACTACGACATCACCGGCTACTGGAAGCGTGGCGCGACCGACTACAGCGACGATCATTGATCTTCTAGTAAGGTTAGGCTAACCTAATTTTGCCTGCCTGAGGGAATACCCATGTCTGTACGCCGGACGCTCGCTCCCGCGCTGCTGCTCGCCGTCACCCTGGTCGCCGCGGGCTGCGGCACCGGATCGGCCGACGAGCCCGCACCCGCCGCGAAGGCGGCCACCCGGGTCTTCAAGCTCCCCGACGGTGAGGTCACCATCCCCGCCGACCCGCAGCGCGTCGTCGCGACCGGCTACGCCGTACCGGCCCTGATCGAGGCGGGAGCGCCGCTGGCGGGGATCTCCTCCTGGAAGCGCGGGCTGCCGATGATGGACGACAAGGCCCGCGCCACCTACGACAAGCTGCCGAAGGTGGCCGGCGAGACGGCGGCCGAGACCAACTACGAGGCCATCGCCAACGCCAAGCCCGACCTCATCGTCATCGGCGTCCCCAAGCCGGTCCTGGCCGACATCGACCTGGACCGGCTGCGGTCCATCGCGCCCGTCGTGACCATCGGCCCGACCATCCCCTCGGCCTGGCGCGAGCTGTCGCAGAGCCAGGCCGACGCCGCGGGCGCCCTGGAGGGCTTCGACACGGTCAAGGCGGCCTACGACGCCAAGGCCGCCGAGCTGAAGAAGAAGTACGAGAAGGTGCTGCCGCAGCTCAAGCTCGCCCACGTCGGCTCCTACGGGCAGGTCGACAAGGGCGCCTTCCACCGCGAGTTCAACGGCTCGTGGGGCACCAACATCGCCAACGACATCGGCGCGAACTACTACGGCCAGGTCAAGGTGAAGGGCGGCGGCAGCAAGGACGTCAGCGAGTACCCCTCGATCGAGGAACTCCCGGCCGCGCTCGGCGAGGCCGACGCCGTCACCTACTCCGTCGGCCCGGACGGCAAGCCGCTGCCCGCCGTGCAGTACGTCCTCGACTCCGAGCTGTGGAAGCAGCTCCCGGCGGTGAAGGCGGGCAAGGTCTTCCCGGTCCGCTACACCGAGGCGGCGACCTACGGCCAGGCCCTGCTCGCCCTCGACGCGCTCGACCAGTCATTGGCTCCGCTGGCCGCGCAGTGATCTCCCCCGAGATCTCCCGAACCCTGGTGCTCGTCGCCGGGCTGGCCGCCCTGGCCGCGGTGGCCGTCGTCAGCGTCGGGATCGGCGCCCACGGCGTCGCCCCCGCCGAGGTGGTGCGCGCCCTGGTCGCCTTCGACGGCTCCGGCGACCACACCATCGTGCGCGACATCCGGCTGCCCCGCGCGGTGGTCGGGATCGGCGTCGGCGCCGCGCTCGGCGTGGCGGGCGTGCTCGTCCAGACCCTGTCGCGCAACCCGCTGGCCGAGCCCGGCATCCTGGGCGTCACCGCCGGGGCCGGGTTCGCCATGACCCTCGGGGCGGCGCTCGGGCTGAACGTCTCCTCCTCGGCCGAGCTCGTCCTGGCCGGCGCGGGCGCGGCGCTCGCCGCGGTGCTGGTGTACTCCGTCGGCCGCACCTCGCCGCTGCGGCTGGTGCTGACCGGCGTCGCGCTGAGCGCCGTGCTGGCCGGGATCTCCCTCGGGCTGCGGCTCATGGTCCCGGACGTCTTCGACCGCTTCCGCTTCTGGTCGGTCGGCTCGCTGGCCGGCCGCGAGAAGGACCCGGTGCTGCTGCCCCTGCTGCTGATCGGCCTGGCCGTCGTCGCGGCACTGCTGCTGGCCCGGCCGCTCAACGCGGTCGCGCTCGGCGAGAACGTGGCGCGCACGCTCGGCGCGAACGTCTCCCGGGTACGGCTGGCCGCCCTGGCCTGCATCACCGTGCTGGCGGGCGCGGCGACCGCGGTCGCGGGGCCGATCCTGTTCGTCGGCCTCATGGTGCCGCTGGCGCTGCGGCCCCTGGCCAAGAGCTCCGTCCCGTGGCTCACCGCCTACGCGGCGGTGCTCGGGCCGATCCTGATGCTCGTCTCCGACATGGGCTCGCGGGTGCTCCTGCCGACCGGCGAGGTGCCGGTGGCGATCGTCACCGCCTTCTTCGGCGGTCCGGTGCTCATCTGGGCGGTCCGGCGGTACGGGGCGGGGACGCTGTGAGCGCGCTCGCCCTGCGGGCAGGACGCCGCGCGATCCTCGTCGAGCGCCGGACGCTGACCGCCTCGGCCGCCCTCCTCACCGCCCTGGCCGGGCTCGCGCTGCTCGGCCTGTGCCACGGCGCCTCCTGGGCGACGCCCGGTGAGGTCCTGGCCGCGCTGGGCGGATCGGGCGACTCGGTCGTGGTCATCCGCGACTGGCGGCTGCCGCGCGTGCTGGCCGGACTGATCTTCGGCCTGGCCCTCGGGGTGGCGGGGGCGATCTTCCAGAACCTCACCCGCAACCCAATGGGCAGCCCCGACGTGATCGGCCTCGACGCGGGCGCCTACACCGGCGCGCTCGTCGTGATCACGGTGTTCGCCGGCGGCCCCCTCCTGCTGGCCGCGGGCTCGGTGGCGGGCGGCCTGGCCGTGGCGACCGCGATCTACCTGCTCTCCTCCGGCGGCGGGCTGTCCGGGCTGCGTCTGGTCGTGATCGGCATCGCGGTCAGCGCGATCGTCACCGCCCTGAACTCGTGGATCGTGCTGCGTGCCGAGCTGGAGGTGGCGATGGCGGCGGCCGGCTGGCACGCCGGCTCGCTCAACGGCGTCGACTGGGCCGACCTGCCCGTCCCGTTCGTCATCATCGGGACGCTCCTGGTGGTGATGGCCGGCTCGGCGCACGCCATGCACCAGGCCACCCTGGGCGACTCGGTGGCCGCCGCCACCGGGGTCGGGCTGCGCCGGCTGCGGCTGCTGATGGTGGTCGTCGGCGTCGGCTGCACGGCCACCGTGACCTCGGTCGCGGGGCCCATCGTCTTCATCGCGCTGGCCGCCCCGCAGATCGGCCGCCGGCTGGCCGGCGCGGCAGGGGTGCCGCTGCTGCCCGCCGCGCTCACCGGCGCGCTGCTGCTGATGGGCGCCGACCTGGCCGCCCAGCTGCTGCTCGCCCCCGAATCCCTGCCCGTCGGCGTCGTCACCACGGCGATCGGCGGCTGCTACCTGATCTGGCTGCTGGCCAAGGAGGTGAGGCGCCGGTGACCGAGGTCCGCCTGCGCGCCCAAAACCTGGAGTTGCGTTACGCCGAACGGGTCGTCTCCACGCGGCTCAGCCTCGACGTGCCCGACGGCTCCTTCACCGCGATCGTGGGCGCCAACGCCTGTGGCAAGTCCACCCTGCTGCGGGCCCTGGTCCGGCTGCTCCGGCCCGCCGAAGGAAGCGTTCAGCTCGACGGCCGCGATGTCGGCTCGTACGCGCCGAAGGCGCTCGCCCGCTCGCTCGGCTTCCTGCCCCAGGACCCGCTGGCCCCGGAGGACATCAAGGTCCGCCAGCTCGTCGGCCGCGGGCGCTTCCCGCACCAGCCGCTGCTGGCGTTCTGGTCGGCGGCCGACGAGGAGGCGGTCGCCGAGGCCATGGAGACCGCGGGCGTCTCCGGCCTGGCCGACCGGCCGGTGAACGAGCTGTCCGGCGGCCAGCGGCAGCGGGTGTGGGTGGCCATGGTGCTGGCCCAGCGCACGCCGTACCTGCTGCTGGACGAGCCCACCTCCTTCCTGGACCTCGCCCACCAGTACCGGCTGCTGGCCCTGCTCGCCCGGCTGCGCGACCAGGGCCGCACGGTGATCGCGGTGCTGCACGACATCAACCAGGCCTGCCGCTTCGCCGACCACCTCATCGCGATGAAGGACGGCCGCGTCGTCGCCGAGGGCGCGGCGACGCGGATCGTGGACGCGGCGCTGATCAAGGACATCTTCGACCTGCCCTCGGTCGTGGTGCCCGACCCGGTCACCGGCACCCCGATGATCGTGCCCACCCTCGACCTCCACTGACCCGATGGCACGGGGTGGAACGGTGCGGAACGCCTTGGGGGTGAGGGCGCGGGGGCGCGCCCGATCATCCGAACCGGAGGCATCACATGTCCATCACACGGGGAGCATCTGTCCTGGCTGCCGCCGTCGCGGCGGCCGGACTTCTCGCGTCCGCCCAGCCGGCGCAGGCCCTGGGCTACTTCAAGATCGTCAGCTCGGCGAGCGGGATGTGCCTGCAGCCCGACCCGAGCGTGCCCGCCAACTCCGACGCCCGCATCTTCCAGGCCAAGTGCGACGGCAGCGCCGGCCAGAACTGGCTGCCGCTCCAGGTCAACAACAGCACCACGACCTACCGCTTCGTCAACCAGCGCACCGGCTGGTGCCTGGAGGCCCGCGAGGGCGCCGTGAACCTGGGCCGCGTCGACCAGTGGCCGTGCAACAGCATCAGCAACGAGCGGTGGGTGTGGCACGGGTCGTTCAACAACTCCACGCCCAAGCAACTGCGCTCCGCGGTCAGCGGCACGCGCACCCACTGCATCGACGTGCCGGGCGGCTCCCCGACCGTGCCGGTCAGCGTCTTCCGCTGCAACGGCAGCGCGGCCCAGCTGTTCTACATCCGCCCCTGACCACCTGACCCAACGCGCACCCAACACGCGGCTCCTACCGTGTCGTCGTCCGGACGCGACCTGCCGTCCGGGCCCGACCTAAGGAGCAACTCATGCGTGCACTGATGAAGCTGGCCGGTGCGGGGATCGCCGTGGCGTCGGCCTGCGTGCTGGTCTCCTCGACCCCCGCGCAGGCCGGTTCGTACACCTGCTGGCTCAACGGGAACGACACGTGCAAGACCGCGAGCCTGTCGCCGACGAACGGCGCCATCATCATCAAGGTGAGCGGCGACGTCAGCGGCACCGCCTGGGACGCGATCAACAACGTGCCGGTGGGATCCGTGCACTGCTACTCGGCTGACACCATCTGCGGCAGGAAGATCACGGGGTTGACGCACAAGTACTACATCAAGGTGACCTCGAACAACTTCTGGGACAACGGGTGGGGCTCGATCGCGAGCTAGGCAGGTCCCTGCCCGGCGCCCGGCCCAGCGGCGGAGGGCCGCCAGGCGAGCCGGGTGTCCGGGGGGAAAGGCGGCGAACGAGGTGCCGGTGGGGGAAGGCGAGCGACCAAGCGGGGTGCAGGCAGCACAATGCCTGGCGTGGGCTCCTCTTCTCTGATCACCATCACCCCGCTCCTGCCGGTCGTGCTGTTGCTGCTCGTGGTGCTGGGGGTCGTCGTCGCGTGGCTGGGGCGGCTCGGCCATGCGAAGGCGGTCCTGACCGCCAGCTTGCGGGCGGCCGTCCAGCTCGGGGCGGTGTCCGTGCTGATCACCTGGGTGGTGCAGTACGCGGGCGCGGTGGCGGGCTTCGTGCTGCTGATGTACGGCGTGGCCGCCCTCACCGCCGGGCGGCGCATCACGCGAGGCCCGCGCGCCGGGTGGGCGGCGCTGCCGATCGCGGCGGGGACGGCGCCGGTGGTCGCGACCCTGGTGATCAGCGGGGTGATCTCGCTGGACGGCATCGTGCTGATCCCGGTGGCAGGCATCGTGCTGGGCGGCTGCATGACCGCGACCACGCTCGCCGGCCGCCGGGCCGTCGACGACCTGCGCCAGCGCCGGGGCGAGGTGGAGGCGGCGCTGGCGCTGGGCCTGCCGCCCCGGGAGGCGGCGCTGGAGATCTGCCGCCCGGCGGCGAGCCAGGCCCTGGTCCCGGCGCTGGACCAGACCCGGACAGTGGGCCTGGTCACGCTGCCCGGCGCCTTCGTCGGGATGTTGCTCGGCGGTGCGACGCCCATCGAGGCCGGCGTGGTGCAACTCGTCGTGCTCGTGGCCCTGCTGGCCGCCGAGGCCGTCGCCACGCTGGTCACCGTCGAGCTGGTCGCGCGCGGCCTGTTCACGGACACGCAGGACGCGTGACCTCCGGTCAGAAGTACGCAGGACGCGTGACCTCCGGTCAGAAGTACTGGGGGGACAGGTCACCGGCGGGCCAGGTCTTGATCGCCTGAGCGGCGTCGAAGAGCTCGCCGTGGAAGGCGTCGAAATCGGGTGACCCCGACTCCTCGCGCCGGTTGAAGGTGGCGCACAGCGCGATCCCATTGTGGCTCCGGCTCAGCACGGCGAAGGCGCCGGGCAACGACCCCGAGTGCATGAGCTTCAGCCCGCCGCCCACGGGGGTGACGCCCCAGCCGCCGCCGTACCAGAAGTCGCTGCCGAAGGGGCCGCCCACCGGACGGGCCAGCAGCGTGGCGACCGAAGCGGGGGTGAGCACCGGGGTGGCGCCGTCGAAGATCCGCGTCAGCCGTACCAGATCGACCGCGGAGGTCGTCCAGCCGCCCGCGGAGTCGCTGTTGGCGTAGTTGGTGCCGCCGTAGGGGTAGGGCACGACCGTGCCGGAGTCGTCGAGCACGGTGGTGACCCGGTACTTGGAGAGGTAGGGCACCTCGCCGGTGCCCGCGTTCGTGGTCAGCCTCGGGCGGCTCACGCCGAGCGGGGCCATCACCTTGGTCTTGACGTACGTCTCGTAGTCCTGGCCGGAGACCTTCTCGATGATCCGGCCCAGCAGCAGGTAGTTGTAGTTGTTGTAGGAGTAGCGGGCGCCCGGGTCGTGGTCGAGCGGGCGGGCGGTGGCGTAGCGGAGGATGTGCTCCATGCCGATCGGCAGCGGCACGCCGAACTCCTCGGCGATGGCGCGGTCGGAGAACAGGTAGTCACGCCCGGCGGCGGCCTTGTCCCAGCCGCCGAGATGCTGGAGCAGGCGGCGCACGCTGACTGTGACCAGCCGGGGATCGGCGGCGAGCGAGAGGCCGAGCAGGTCGGCCACCGAGTCGGACAGCCGCAGCCGGCCCTCCTGGACCAGCCGCATGATCGCGGCGGCGGTGAGCTGCTTGCTGAGGCTGGCGACCCGGAACAGGCTGGTCGGCTGGACCGGGGTCTCCGCCGGGCCGTACGAGCCGTAACCGCGGGCCAGCACCAGCCGGCCCGCCTTGGCGACGGCGAGCTGCGCGCAGGAGATGTCCCGCTCGGCGATGAAGGCGCGCAGCAGCGCGTCGAGGGGTGCGAGTTCGGACGGCAGGTCCCCGGTGACCGGCGTCGAGGCGAGGGCGGCGCGGGCGGGCAGGGCGCCGAGCGCGAGCGTGGCCGCGCCGGCCGTGAGCAGGGTGCGTCGGGTGATCATGGCTTATCCCTGCGGGCAGAGGGCCGGGGTGGTGCGCTGGCCCCACTCGTGATCGCCCCACTGGGTCGCGCCGAAGACCTGGAAGCAGGGCTTCGTCCGCTTGACCGCGAGCCTCGCCGAGCGCGCCGCCTCGTTGTCGGTCCGGACGCTCGTCCACGTGGTGCAGCCGGAGCCCGCCGCCGCGCACTGGCGGAGCGCGACGAGCATGCGCTTCCTGGTGTACTGCGACTGCGCGGTGGTGGTGACGTAGGCGCAGATCGTGGCGTTGGAGGCCGTGTAGAACACGTCCAGGTAGGTGCCGATCACGTCGTTGGTGCGGATCTGCTCCCGTGCGATCCGCTGGCCGTAGCACTGCGGCAGTTCCTGGGCCGACGCGGGCACCGCCGGGACGGCGGTGAGCGCCGCGACGACGGCGAGGCCGCCGATCTTGAGGACGTTCATGCGGCAGAATCATGCGCGACGATCAGGTTGATCACACACCTTGGCCACGTCCCGCGATCAATGCGATCAAAGGCCCCATCAGGAGGTTGACCGGTGCCGGAGGGTCCGCGGCGCGGCAGGCGCAAGAAGCCGCTCGTTCACGACGGCACCCCGGTGACCGCCTTCGCGCTGGGGCTGCGGGAGTTACGGGCCCGGGCGGGCGATCCGCCCTATCGGACGATGGCCGAGAAGACGCACGTCGCGGCGAACGTCCTGTCCCAGGCCGACGCCGGGCATCGCCTGCCCACGACGGAGGCGCTGGTGGCCTACGTCCGGGCCTGCGACGGCGACGTCGAGGAGTGGACGGTACGGCTGACGCGCGCCCAGGCGGCGCAGGCCGCCCTCGACCGTCCCGAGCTGCCCGCGCCCATTGATCAGAGCCCGCCCACCCCCGAGCCGACCAATTCCCGCCCGCGCCCCCGTGTGAGTGCCCGCCTGCTGCTGCCGATCGGCGGCCTGGTCGTCGTGGCGGCGGTGGCCGGGCTCCTGCTGTCGGGCCTGTGGCCGCGCGGCGTGTGGCCCCGGCCGCCCGCGCCCCACCCGCCGGCGCCGCCCGTCACCCCCGCGGCCGCCTCGTGCCGGCCCACCTGGTCCTACATGGAGTCGGCCGAGATTTTCTTCCTGCCCTGCATCGAGCGCAGGCCGGAGGGCCTGCTCGTCTCCGCGCTGGCCAAGCCGGTCGCGCGGGGCGTGGTCGAGGGCGGCGTGACGGTGTGGGTCTGGCCGATGAACCTCAAGGAGAACCTGCTGCGCTCGCGCGAGTACCACCTGACCAGGAACCGGTTCACGCTGCGCCACTGCCTGCTCGACTTCGACGGCGGCGACGAGATCAAGACCTGTGGCCCGTTCCTGGTCCGGCCCGCCGACCAGGGGACGCTGTACGCGGCGTCCGGCACGGCCGACGAGGACCATGATCAGGTCCCGCCGGGCTGGTCCTCGTCCTCGTTCACCGGCACGCAGAGCCCCGCCGTCGAGTGGCGCGCCCGCTAGGCGCCTGGTCCTTGAGGAGGAGCAGGTCAGGCCGATCGCACGAGCCGGATCCGCGCCGGTGGCCGACACACTGGGCGCATGAGAAGCACAAGAGCCGTGACGGCACTGGTGATGGGGGCGGTGCTGGTCGGCGTGGCGCCGGCGGCGACGGCGGCGGCGGCGACGGCACAGCGATGCGACACCGGCGCGCTGAAGAAGTCACTGGACGCGCTGGTGCGGGCGGGTGACACGCCGGGCATCCTCGCGACGGTCAGCTCCCCGGCGTGCGGGCGGGTGTCGCTGAGCAGCGGGGTGGCCGACCTCGGCACGAAGCGGAAGCTGCGCGGGGACGAGCGGGTCAGGATCGGCAGCGTCACCAAGTCGTTCACCGCGACCGTCGTGCTCCAGCTCGTCGCGGAGGGCAAGATCGACCTGGACCAACCGCTGACCCGGTACCTCCCGGACCAGAACGTCACCGTGCGCGACCTGCTCCGGCACACCAGCGGCCTCGGCGACTACACCGCCTCCGACGAGATCGACGCCCTGCGCGACCGCTACAAGCACTTCGAGCCGGAGGAGCTGTTCGCCATCGGGCTGCGCATGCCCCGGTCGGACCGGCCCTGGAACTACTCGAGCACCAACTACGCCCTGCTGGCCATGATCGTGAAGGAGGCCACCGGCCACGACATCGGCGCCGAGATCACCCGCCGGATCATCAAGCCCCTGAAGCTCACCCGGACCTGGTGGCCGGGCGACAACCCGCGCATCCCCGGACGGCACGCGCACGGCTACGTCTACGACGAGGGCCGGCGCTACGACACCACCCGCTGGAACATGTCGTACGGCGGAGCCGCCGGCGCCCTCGTGTCGACGCCCGCCGACCTGAACCGCTACTGGGCCGCGCTGCTCACCGGCAAACTGCTGCCCCCCGCCCAGCTCAAGGCGATGCGCGCCACCGTACCCGCCGACCCGGCCCGGATGTGGCCCGGCGCCAACGCCGGCCTCGGCCTGTACGAGACGAAGCTGAAGCACTGCGCGGGCACCTGGGTCGGGCACGGCGGCGGCGCCAACGGCTACCGCACCATCGCGGCCTCCAGCCCCGACGGGCGCCGCCAGGTCACCCTCGCGATCAACCGGCACCCGAGCGAGATCACGCCCCAGCTCCTCGACCTCGCCGACGCCACCCTCTGCGCACTCCGCTGAGGAAACTGCGCTGAGAAACGGCAGAGCGCGGGCGGTGGTGCTCGCCCGCGCTCTGCCGTACCGGTTGGTCAGAACTGTGTGTGCGTCATCGAGTACCACGTCGGGGCGAAGACCAGCAGGACCATGCCCACCAGGACCACCACCGACTTGACCACGCCCCGGGTGGTCAGCGCCGAGGCCGCGACCGGCCGCAGGTTCCACCGCCCGACCGCGACGAACGCCGCGACGCCGCCCAGGACGAGGTTCGCCGGGATGAGCCCGAACTCGCCGCGCAGCAGGTGGAAACCCGCCGCGAGGACCATCGTCAGGGCCAGCCCGGCCGCCGCGAGCGGGGTGAGCTTCGGCTGTACGCGGGTCATCGCCGGCAGGATGAGGCCGATCCCGCCGAGCACCTCGACGACGCCGATGAAGACGATCAGCGCCTGCGGCACGGCGGCGTACCAGGCGACCGCCTGCGGCGCGGCGGCGTAGAGGGCGTCGTCGGCGAGCAGGACCTTCCCGAACCCGCTCCCGGCGAAGAAGAGCCCCCACAGTCCCTGGAGGGCCCACAGGACGCCGTTCATGGTCGGCTTCTTGCTCCGGGTCCGGCCGGGCAGGAGGGTGGCGGTCTGGGTGGCGTTCATCGCGGTGCTCCTTCGGGGAGGTCGTCGTGCTGACGATTCCGAGGATGCTCGCCCGGCTTGATACATCCACGATGGGCCGGCGATGCGCCGCGATTGTGCTCCGGCCGCGCACTGGAAATGATGGCTGTTTCCATTTGTCGCGTCCATCGAGGGGGAGCCGCATGCGGGTGCGGGGCAGTGACACGTCCAGGCTGAGGCGGATCAACATGGTCACCACCCTGCGCGCGTTGCGCGGCCAGCGGGCGATCGGGCTGACGGAGCTGGCCGGGCGGGCCGGGTTGTCGCGGCCGACGGTCGAGGGCCTGGCCGAGGACCTGCTGGCGGTGGGGTGGCTGGCCGAGGTCCCGCCGGAGACAGGGCAGATGGGGCGGCCCAGGAGGTTGTTCCGGTTCCGGGCGGAGGCCGGGTACGTGCTCGGGGTGGACGTCGGCTCCTACTCGGTGCGCGCGCTGGTCTGCGACCTGGAAGGGCAGGTGGCCGGCCGGTCGGTGGTGCGGGTGGCCGGGGAGGCGGGCCGGACGGCCAGGCTGGAGGGCGTCAGGAACGCCGCCGCCGGGGCGCTGAAGGACGCGGGACTCGACGCCGGGCGGCTGATGGCGGCCTGCGTGGGCACCACGGGCGTGGTGACCAGGGCCGGGGTGGTCAAGCTGTCGGTGGCGCTGCCCGAGTGGACGGGCGTGGACCTGGTGGGCGAGCTGGGCGGCGAGTTCGGCCCGGTGGTCCTGGTCGAGAACGACTGCAACCTGGCGGCGCTGGCCGAGCGGTGGAAGGGCGTGGCGACCGGCATCCAGGACCTGGCGTTCGTGTTGTCGGGCGTCCGCACCGGCGCCGGGCTGCTGATCCGCGGCGAACTGTACGGCGGAGCCCGCGGCATGGCCGGCGAGATCGGCGCGCTGCGGCTGGTCGGCTGGCATCGGGCACCCTCGCACCTGGCCGGCTGCCCGGGCCTGCCGGAGGGGACGGCCGCGGAGGAGGTGGCCGGCCTGGTGTTCGCGGCCGCCAGGCAGGGCGACCCGGCCGCGCGCTGGGCGGTCGAGCAGTACGCGCACGACCTGGCCGAGGGCATCGCCGCGGTGGTGCTGACGATGGACCCCGAACTGGTGGTGATCGGCGGCGGCGTCTCCCGTTCGGGCGACGTGCTGCTGGAGCCGTTGCGCCGCCACCTCGACCCGCTCTGCCTGGAGCCGCCCGCGCTGGCGGTGTCCACCCTGGGGGACCAGGCGGTGGTGCTCGGCGCGGTCCGCCACGCGCTCGACCACGTGGACGCCCGGCTCTACGACGTGGACGCCGCGCTCCCCGAGGCGCACACCGGCTGACGCCGCTTCCGGATCCCTTGACGGAGACGCCTGGGCCGCTACATATTTAACCTCGCTTCGTTAATAAGTCGGCTCAGCAGAGAAGCGGCACAGAGGAGCACCATGGCAAGGAGTGCACGTCTGGCAGGAGCGGCCTTAGCGCTGGTCCTCGCCGGAGCCGGGTTGACCGGACTCGCCCGGTTGACCGTCCCGCCCCCCGCCGCGCACGCGGCCACGAGCACCTACTACGTCGACCCCGCCGGCGACGACACCGCCGACGGCCGCACCCCGGCGACGGCCTGGAAGAGCCTCGGCAAGGTCAACGCCCAGACCTTCCAGCCCGGCGACACTGTCGGCTTCAAGGCCGGCGGCCAGTGGACCGGCCAGCTCGCGCCCAAGGGCTCGGGCACCAGCGCCGAGCCCATCACCATCACCTCCTACGGCACCGGCGCCAAGCCGCTGATCGCGGGCGGGGGAGCGGTGGACGCCGCGGTCAAGCTGCAGAACCAGCACGACATCGTGGTCAGCGGCCTGGAGGTGACCAACACCGGCTCCGGGACCACCCCGCGCATCGGCATCGGGGTCAGCGCCACCGACGCCGGAGCCGTGCCCGGCATCACCATCCGCGGCAACCACGTGCACGCCATCCAGGGCGCCTCCTCGGGCAACCAGTCGTCCAACCCGTCGGCGGGCGGGATCATCGTCAGCGCCCGGGGCAAGAACGTCCCGACCTACTACCAGAACCTGCTCATCGAGGGGAACGAGGTCGCCGACTCCCGCTCCTACGGCATCGTCACCTGGTCGCAGTGGATGCAGCGCGAGGGCTGGACCTACCTGTGGGAAGACCTCATGGGCATCCCGGCCGCCGACTACCGCCCGTGGACGCCGAGCACCGGCGTGGTCGTCCGGGGCAACCACGTGCACGACATCTCCGCGGGCGGCATCACCGTCATGCAGGCCGCCGGGGCGCTGATCGAGCACAACCGGGTGCACAAGACCGCCCAGAACCACGGCAACGTCGGCATCTGGTGGGCCGGCACCGACGACACGGTGGTGCAGTTCAACCAGGTGTCCGGCACCAAGTACTGGGGCCTGGCCCACGACGGCAACGCCTTCGACGCCGACGCCTCCGCCCACCGCAGCCTGGTGCAGTACAACTTCAGCCACGACAACGAGGGCGGCTTCTTCATCGCCGTCTCGACCGGCACCGGGCCGGCCGAGGCGACCATCCGCTACAACGTCAGCCAGGGTGACGCCAACCAGGTCTTCGCCCTGTCGACGAACGCCACCAACATCGACGTCTACAACAACACCATCTGGGTGCCGCTGACGCCCTTCATCCGCGACCATCCGGACCGGGGCTCGTTCAGCCTGGTCAAGGTGTGGAACTCCAGCGTGGGCAGCGTCCGGTTCCGCAACAACGTCATCCACAACTCGGCCGGCCTGCCGTACAACGACAGCGGGAAGGTCGTCTACGACCGCAACCTGTACCACGGCGGTCCCGTGCCGTCGCGCGACAAGGCGGCGCTGACCGGCGATCCGCTGCTGACCTCGCCGGGGACGGCCACCGCCATCACCGGGCTCGCCGGATACCTGCCGGCCGCCGGCTCGCCGGTGCTCCGCCAGGGCCTGGAGATCCCGCTCGACGGCGGGCGGGACACGGTCGGCACCGCGCTGCCCGCCGGCATGCCCGACCTCGGCGGCCTGCAGCGCGCCGCGGGCTCCGGGAGCAACGAGGTCGCGGCCTCGGTGGCCACCACGTTCGGCAACGGCCAGTCGACCACCCCGGCCGGCCTCACCGACGGCACCGACTACGTGACCTGGGCCAGCCCCAGCTCCGGGGTCACTCTGCCGGGCAGCATCACGCTGACCTACCCGAGCTCGCGCCAGGTGTCGGAGGTCGTGCTCGCCACGCACTTCGGCCAGGGCCAGGGCATCACCAAGCTGGACGTCCAGACGTGGAACGGCTCGGCCTGGGTCACCCAGGTGACCGACGCCGCGATCACCTGGGCGAGCAACACGGCCACCGTGGAACGCCGGGCCGTACCCCTGCCCGCCGCGGTCGCCACGACGCAGGTACGGCTGGTCGTCAAGGCCGCCAACCGCACGTGGGGCAACCTGTCGGTCAACGAGATCACCACTCGCTGACGCCCCGGCCCCGGCGGCCCGTGCCGCCGGGGCACACCGGAAAGCGCTTCCCTCTTGCTCTTGACAGGCTCCGGCGCGAACTAATAAAAACACTAACCATTAATAAGTCGGGGGAGAACACTCATGGTCACACTCGCCGTCATCGGGGCGGGACTGCGCGGGCTCGGCTACGCGCGCCACGCCCTGGAGAGCGGCCGGGCCCGCGTCGTCGCGGTGGCGGAACCGGACCGCCACCGGCGGGAGAGCTTCGCGGCCGAGCACGACCTGCCCGCCGCGAACGTCTTCGCCGACTGGAGCGAGCTGCTGGCCGGGCCGAAGCTGGCCGACGCCGTGATCGTGGCCACGCAGGACCGGATGCACGTCGGCCCCGCCGTACGGGCGGCTGAGCTGGGCTACCACATCCTGCTGGAGAAGCCGATGGCGCCGACCGAGGCGGACGCCACCGTGATCGCCGAGGCCGCCGAGAAGCACGGCGTGCTGCTGGCCGTCTGCCACGTGATGCGTTACACGCCCTACACCCGGACGCTGAAGGCGCTCATCGACGAGGGCCGCATCGGCCAGGTCATGAACATCCAGCACCTGGAGCAGGTCGGCTGGTGGCACATGGCGCACTCCTTCGTCCGCGGCAACTGGCGCAACGAGGCCGAGTCCGCGCCGCTGCTGCTCGCCAAGGCCTGCCACGACCTCGACTGGCTCGTCCACCTGAAGGGCGCGCTGCCCGAGCGGCTGTCCTCCTTCGGCAACCTGGTGCACTTCCGGCCCGAGCAGCGCCCGGCCGGCGCCGCCGCCCGCTGCCTCGACTGCCCGATCGAGGCCACCTGCCCCTACTCGGCCAAGCGCCTCTACCTCGGCTGCCTGGGCGACCCGGAGCAGGAGTTCTGGCCGCTCTCGGCGGTGACGCACGACCACACCGAGGCCGGCGTGCTGGCGGCGCTGCGCGAGGGACCCTACGGCCGCTGCGTCTACGCCGCCGACAACGACGTCGTCGACACCCAGGTCGTGACCATGGAGTTCGCCGACGGCACCTCCGCCACCTGCACGGTCACCGCCTTCGCCGCCCTGGAGCACCGCAAGACGCGCGTGTTCGGCACGCACGGCTCGATCGAGGGCGACGGCGTCACACTGCGGCTGCACGACTTCCTCACCGACCAGGTGTCGGTGATCGACACCCGCACCGGCGCGGGCGCCTCGGCCGCCACCGGCCACGGCGGCGGCGACGGCGGGCTGCTCGACGCGTTCGTGGCCGCCGTCGCCGGCGGCGACCCCTCGCTCGTGCTGACCAGCGGCCGCGAGAGCCTCGCCACCCACCGCGTGGTCTGGGCCGCCGAGCAGGCCCGGCACGCCGGCACCGTCGTCCCCTTCACCCCCCACCCCTGAAAGGCATCCATCATGCGCAAGTTGACGGCCGTCCTCACCGTCGGAGCCCTCGCCCTGGGCCTGGCCGCGTGCGGCAAGAAGAACAGCGACGCCGGCGCCGCGCCGGCCGCCTCGCTGGCCTACCGCTCCTCCTGGGGCGCCGACGAGCCGCAAGGCAAGATCATCAAGACCCTGCTGGACGACTTCGCCAAGCAGACCGGCACCAGGGTCGACCTCAAGTTCGTCGGCCGCAACGGCAACGAGAACCTCTCCACCGAGATGGCCTCGGGCCAGGGCCCCGACCTGTTCGACACCTCGACCGACAACCTGGCCACCTACGCCGCCCAGAACCTGGTCGCGCCGCTCGACGACGTGCTGACCGCGCAGGTGCCCGGCGAGGGCAAGACCGTCCAGGACGTCCTGCCCGCGTCGGTACGGCAGGCGTCCTCGAACGACAAGGGCCTCGCCTTCGTCCCGCACACCGTGATCTCCACCGCCGTCTGGTTCGACGCGGCCAAGCACCCCGACCTGGCCGCCACGCCCCCGCAGAGCTGGGAGGACTTCGTCGCCTACCTCGACCGGGCGAAGAAGGAGGGCCGCACCCCGATCGGCCAGGACGGCACGATCAACTTCTACAACGTGTACTGGTTCTACAGCCTCCTCGTGCGCGCCAACGGCGCCGGCAGCCTCAAGGCGCTGGCCACCGACCCCGCCGCCTGGGACCGGCCGGAGGTGCTCGCCGCCGCCGAGCGGGTCTCCCAGCTCGCCAAGGGCGGCTACTTCCAGAAGGACTTCATGGCCACCAAGTTCCCGGCCGCGCAGGACGCCTGGGCCCAGGGCCGCTACGACCTGAACCTCAACGGCACCTGGCTGGCCAGCGAGACCAAGCCCAAGCTGGCCGCCGGCGCCAAGGTCGCCTCCTTCCAGCTCCCGGCGGGCGGCAAGAACTCCGTCGAGGTCGGCACGCTCGGCTGGGCCGTCAACGCCAAGGGCAAGAACGTGGCCACGGCCAAGAGCTTCCTGGCCTTCGCGCTGCAGAAGAAGTACGTCGAGCAGATCTCCGCCACCGCGCTGAACATCCCCTCGCGCGCCGACGTGCCCGCCCCCGAGCACCTGGTGGCCGTGCAGCAGGCCGTCGCCGAGGCGACGGCCACGCACAAGACCTACGACGACGCGGCGGCCGACAAGACCTGGTGGAACGACCGCTTCCTGCCGCTGCACGACCAGCTCATCGGCGGCAAGATCGACGCCGCCGCGTTCGTGAAGAACGGCAAGCAGGCGACCACCGACTACCTCGCGAACAAGAACTGAGCCCATGGGAGCGGGAACCCTCACCCAGGCGCCGCCGGTGGCCCCACCGGTCAGGAGCAGGCCGCTGCGCCCCGGGCGCGAACGGGCCTTCTGGCCGTTCCTGCTGCCCGCGCTCATCGCCTACACCGCGCTGTTCGTGGCGCCCTCGCTGTTCGGCTTCTGGGTCAGCCTGAACAAGTGGTCCGGCCCCGGCTCGGAGATGACCTGGCGCGGGCTGGACAACTACCTGGCCCTGCTCACCAACGAGGCCTTCCGCACCTCGTTCGTGAACACGTTCGTGCTGGCGATCGTCGGCGGCGGGCTGGTCTTCGGCTTCACGTTCCTGTCGATGGTGGTGCTACGGCACATCAAGGGCCGGGCGTTCATCCGGTCGGTGATGTTCCTGCCGATGATCATCTCGATGATCGCGGTGGGCGCCGCCATCGGGTTCCTGCTCAACCCGGAGGGCGTGGTCAACTCCCTGCTGACCGGGCTCGGGCTCGACCCGCAGCCCTGGCTCGGCCCCGACCTGGTCTTCCGGTGCATCGTGGGCGGCCTGGTCTGGTCGAGCACCGGCTTCTACGTGGCGCTGATGATGTCGGCCGCCGACTCCATCCCCGCGCACATCTACGAGGACGCCCAGATCGTCGGCGCCACCCGCTGGGAGCAGTTCCGGCACATCACGCTGCCGCTGACCTGGGACGTCTTCGCCGTGTCCGCTGTGCTGTGGGTGGTCAACAGCCTGAAGATCTTCGAGATCGTGCTCGCCTTCACCACCGCCGGCACGCCGGGCAGCCCGCCCATGCAGGCCAGGACGGTGGCCGTGCAGCAGTTCTCCATGGTGGCCGGCGGCGGCGTGCCCGACCTCGGCAGTGCCGCGGCCATGGGCGTGGTGGTGCTGATCGTCACCGCCGTGCTCATCGCCCTGACCCGGCGCATCACCCGGCGCGATCGAGTGGAGCTGTCATGAGACGCCTGATCGGCGACGTCCTGCTGCCGCGCGTCACCGCGATCGCCCTGTGGGCCTGGGTGGCCTTCAACCTCGCGCTGGTCGGCTGGGTGGGCCTGCAGTCGCTCAAGGAGTCGGGCGAGGTGTGGCTCAGCCCGTTCGCGCTGCCCGCCGACCCGCAGTGGGGCAACTACGCCTCCGCCTGGCAGGCCGCCGAGTTCTCCGTGGCCGCGCTGAACAGCACCGCGCTCACCCTGCTCGGCGCGCTGCTCATCGTGGCGCTCGCGGCGCCCGCCGCCTACGTGCTCGCCCGGTCCAACCGGCGCGCGGCCGGGCCGCTGACCGGCTACTTCGCGATGGGCCTGAGCATCCCGCTGCAGACGCTGGTGATCCCGGTCGTGGTGGTCAAGCTCTCGCTCTACACCTTCATGGAGGACTGGGTCACCGGCTGGTGGGACAACCGCATCACGCTGCTGATCTTCCAGGTCGCGTTGTCGCTGCCGTTCGCGGTGTTCGTCCTGACCGGCTACATGCGCTCGCTGCCGCACGAGATCGAGGAGGCCGCGGAGATCGACGGCGCGGGCCCGTTGCGGTCCTTCGTCCGGATCGTGCTCCCGGTCGCCAGGCCCGGCGTGATGACCGTGCTCGTGCTCAACATCATCGGCCTGTGGAACGAGACGCTGCTCGTGCTGCTCATCGCGCCGCTGCCCGAGGAGCGCACGCTGCCCGCGGCGCTGCTCAACCTCTACAGCTCCATGCAGTACAGCTCCGACTGGGGCGGCCTGTTCGCCGGGATCGTCATCCTGATCTACCCCATGGTCGTGCTCTACCTGTGGCTGGGCCGCCGCATCGTCGACGGCATGACCGCCGGAATCGGCAAGTAACCCCCCTCCGAAAGGACCAGAGGTTTTGCGTACCCGCTTCGGGTGGGCAGGGCTCGCCCTGCTCGCCATGATGGCCTCGTTCGCCACCCCCGCGCACGCGCGGGCCGCCGGCACCACCTTCTACGTCGACGCCGAGTCCGGCGACGACACGGCGGCGGGCACCAGCCGGACGACCGCGTGGAAGTCGCTGGCCAAGGCCGGCACGCTGCGGCTCGGCCCCGGTGACCGGCTGCTGTTCAGGGCCGGGCAGCGCTGGCAGGGCCGGCTCCTCCTCCAGGGCGCGGGCGCGCCGGGCGCGCCCGCCCTCGTCGGCTCGTACGGCGAAGGCCCCAAGCCGGTGATCGACGGCCAGGGCCTGGTGGAGTCCGCCGTCCGGATCAGCGACGTGCACGACTTCACCGTCGACGGCCTGGAGGTCACCAACTACAGCGCCGACACCTCCGCCTACCGCAGCGGCGTCAACCTGTACGCCAAGGACTCCGGCCGGCTGGAGAACGTCACGCTCCGGAACCTGACCATCCACGGCGTCAACGGCCAGGGCGGCCACAGCGTCGCCGCGGCCGGCCTGCTGATCTCCATCCGGGGCAACACCACGCCCACCTACTTCCACAACCTGGTCGTGGAGAAGAACGAGATCTCCAGGATCGGCTCGTACGGGATCATCATGTGGTCCACCTGGTCCCGCCGGAGCGGCATGACCAGCCTGTACCCCGTCGAGACCGGCATCCCCGACAGCGAGGTCGTCACCTGGACGCCCAGCACCGGCGTCCGCATCAGCGACAACTACGTGCACGACGTGACCGGCGGCGGCATCACCCCGATGCACACCGCGGGCGCCGTCATCGAGCGCAACCGGGTGGAGCGGGCCGTACGCGGCCGGACCAAGACCACCGGCGGCAACGTCGGCATCTGGTGGCAGGGCAACGACGACATCGTCGTCCAGCACAACGAGGTCTCCCACACCGGCTTCAACGGCCCCGGCAGCGACGGCCACGGCTTCGACGCCGACGCCGACAACAACCGCAGCCTCGTGCAGTACAACTACAGCCACCACAACGACGGCGGTTTCTTCCTGGCGGTCTCCTTCGCCGCGGCCCCGACCCGGGACACCGTGGTGCGCTACAACGTCAGCCGCGACGACGGCTTCGAGGGCCTGGCCGCCTCGACCTCCACCACCGGCACCCACTTCCTCAACAACACGCTCTACATCACCGACCGCGTCGTCGAGGTGAAGCCGCCCTTCAGCGGGGCCGGCAAGTACCCGTTCGAGCAGGTCGTGCGCCTGTACAACAACGCCGCCGACGTGACCGTGCGCAACAACGTGTTCGTCAACCTCGCCGGCGCGGGCTTCGACAACAAGAACGGCATCGTCTACGACCACAACCTCTACTGGGGCAAGGCCGGCGGCAACGGCCGGCCGCCCACCGGCCAGGACCACGCGCCGGTCGTCGCCGACCCCAAGCTGGCCGAGCCCGGCTCCGCCGACCCGGCCGGCTACCGCCCCCTGCCCGGCTCGCCCGCCCTCGACGCCGGCGTGACCGTGGACTCCGGGCTCTTCGCCCAGGGCACCCTGGACGCCGGGCGCGACTACGCCGGCACCCCGATCCCCGACGGCGCCCCCGACCTCGGCGCCTTCCAGCGGGAGATCGCGCCCGCCCGGGTGGCCGCCACGCTCGTGCCCCAGGGCCACCTGGAGCGCCTGGCCGACCGCGACCAGGCCACCGCCTGGCGCAGCGTGCCCAAGCCGCGCCTGCCCGGCACCGTCGAGCTGACCTACCCGGTCGCCCGCACCTTCCGCACGGTGACCGTCTCGGCCGCGCACGCCGCCTCCCGCGCGGTCACCGAGGCCGAGGTCCAGACGCACGACGGCCGGGACTGGGTCAGCCGCGGGAGCGCCAAGCTCGTCTGGAAGACCGACGACGACACCGTCGAGCGGCAGCCGATCACCCTGCCCGAGACCGTCACCGCGAGCCGGGTCCGCCTGATCGTCAAGGCGGCGGCCGGGGGTCCGCTGCAGATCAACGAGATCGCGCTCGGCGTGCCCGCGGCGGGCGAGCCGTACCGGCCGGGGCCGTCCACGGTGGCGAGCACGACCTTCCAGACCTCGCCGACGCACACCGTGGACGCGCTCGTGGACGGTGACCCGGGCAGCCCGTGGGCCTCGGTGAGCGAGGGGGTGAGCTTCCCCGGCGAGTTCGTGGTGGACTACGGCAGCGACCGGCCGATCGCCGCCGTCACCCTGCACACCGCCTGGGCCAAGGGACAGGGCGTCACCGACGTCTCCCTCGACACCTGGGACGGGACCCGCTGGGTCAGCCAGGCCGCCCACCACCTGCCCGCCTGGCAGGAGCTGAGCGCCAAGGTCGAGACCAGCACGATCACCCTGCCGAGCCCGGTCAGCACCCGCAAGATCCGGCTGACCGTGCACGACGCGAACCTCCAGTGGGGCAATATCGCCCTGTACGAGATCACCACCTCCTGACCCCCGTGCGGTCCGCGGCGCCGTCGCGGACCGCACCCCTCAGGAAAGGACAGCGGCGATGCGGGTGCTCACCTTCAACATCCACCACGGGCGCGGCCCGGACGGCCGGCTCGACCTGCGGCGGGTCGCGGAGGTGATCCGCGCGGGCGAGGCCGACGTCGCCTGCCTCCAGGAGGTGGACCGGCACCTCTCGCCGCGCAGCGACTTCGCCGACCAGGCCGGGTGGCTGGCCGCCGACCTGGGCATGGACCTCGCCTACGGCGCCAACGTGGACTTCGATCCGCCCGCTCCGGGCCGCCCGCGCGGCCGGTACGGCACCGCGATCCTGTCCCGCCTGCCCCTGCGCGACAACGGCAACACCTTCCTGCCCGGGGCGCCGGGCAACGAGCGGCGCGGGCTGCTGAGCGTCACGGTCGTCGCGGACGGCCGGCCCGTCGAGGTCTTCACCACCCACCTGCAGGACACCGACGCCGCCGAGCGGCTCGACCAGGCCCGGGCCGTCGCGGCCCTGGTCGCCGGACGGCCTGGACCGGTGGTGCTGACCGGGGACTTCAACGCCCAGCCAGGCACCCCGGAGATCCGCGCCCTGACCGGCTTCCTGCGCGACGCCTGGCAGCAGGCCGGCGCGGGAGCGGGGATCACCTACCCCGCCACCGGCTGGCGGATCGATTACGTGTTCACCTCGCCGGACGTCGGGGTGAGTTCGGTCACGGTGCCGCCCAGCGACGCCTCCGACCACCTGCCCCTCCTCGCCGACCTGCGGTTGCCCGGCTGAGCCTGGGATCCCGCGAACCCGCAATTCGGCATACCGTGGTCAGGGCGATCGAATATCTGGTGCCGCAAGTACAGAAATTGGCGCGGCGCTCGGTCAGATTTATGCCATGTCCGTGTATATTCCGGGCCTGCGCTCTTCTTTGATTCCGGCACTGTGCTAGTGTCTCTGTTGGTTGCAGTTGTGGTTCCCAAAGACTTCAAGTGCCTTCACCGGAGACATGAGCCGGAGTGGGCACTTTGTATTGCCGGTGCTTTTCCGGACGGGGTAATCATCGCGGCGATGCGAGGCCCGCACAGTGCGGACCTTACGGGCACTGCCCCAGAAGGAGAAAAGAAAATGGCTACTGGCACCGTGAAGTGGTTCAACGCGGAAAAGGGCTTCGGCTTCATCGAGCAGGACGGCGGCGGCGCTGACGTCTTCGCCCACTACTCGAACATCGCCGCCCAGGGCTACCGTGAGCTCCAGGAAGGCCAGAAGGTGAACTTCGACATCACCCAGGGCCAGAAGGGCCCGCAGGCCGAGAACATCGTTCCCGCCTAAGGCTCACGCCTGACATGGACCGAGGCCCGCGCCGCACGGCGCGGGCCTCGGTTTTTTGCATTTCTTTTGTCGCCGGCAAAGGCGAATTGTTTTCCGCTCAGCCCGCCCACAGGTGGTTGGTGAAAACCAGCACGTGCAGTGCCATCAACGGCCCCGCCACCCAGGCGTACACCACCAGCCGGCGCCGGTCGCGGGCGAGGAGCAGCCACAGCGGGAACCACAACAACGCCGCCCGCGGGATCGACATGTAGAACGTCGAGGTGACCAGGGCCGCCACCTGCAGCCCGACATACGCGAACGCGCCCCAGTCGCGGCGCCGGGCCAGCCAGCAGGTGAGCGCCACCCCCAGCACCGCCGCCGCGAGTTCGCCGCGGAAGGCCCAGGTGAAGGCGTTGTCCACGTCCCAGGCTCCGGCCCAGGTCGTCCGCCAAGCCTCCCACGGCCACACCAGTTCCCTGCCCCAACCCAGCCGCTGTGCGGTCTGCCAGGCCAGCCAGTCACCGGTGCGGGTCCACTGGTAGAGGCTGTATCCGGCCAACGGGAGGAAAGGCACCACCAGCCAGCCGCCCGAGCGCACCCGCGCCTCGCCGCGCCGCCACGCCAGGCCGAACTCCACGACGAGCGCCACGGCCAGGAACAAGCCGGTGACGCGCACGCAACTGGCCCCGGCCGCGCACCCGGCGGCCGCCGCCCAGCGGCCCCGCCGGGCCAGCAGCCAGGCGGGCAGCGCGAAGGCCAGGAACAGCGCCTCGGTGTACCCGGCGAACAGGAACACCGCCGGCGGCGCGAGCAGCAGGGCCGTCACCGCCCGCCGCCCGCTGCCCGGCGGGCCCTCCCGCTCGGCCAGCAACGCCAGCGCGCAGACCGCCACCGCCCCGGCGACCAGCGAGATCAGCAACCCGGCCGCCGTCCAGTCGCCCACGACCGCGTGCACCGCGCGCAGGGCCAGCGGCAGGCCGGGGAAGAAGGCGGGCAGCCCGGGGTCGGCCGGATCGGCGTAGCCGTCGCGGGCGATGGTGACGAAGTGCACCGCGTCCCAGCGCATCCAGCGCTCCAGGTGCCCGGTGTCGCGGCCCAGGTTCAGGAACCACGCGCCCCCGGCCGCCAGCAGCGCCACCCCGAGCCGGCTCAGCAGCCAGACTCCCAGCGCTTCGGCGATCACCCGGCCGGACGGGCTCCTCCGGAACGCGTTCTCGGCACCGTACGGCATGCCGTACCCCCTCGATGTGGCCGTCAGGGCGGCCAGCTCACCAAGCGGGCCGTCTGCCGGGCGTCGCGGAAAATCCATACGCTCGCCATAGGCCCGGCCTGCTGGACTGGGCGCGGCCGGAACGAGGGGTGGCGCGGGTGCGGGTGCTGGTGGTCGAGGACGAGCCCTACCTGGCCGAAGCCCTGCAGGCGGGCCTGCGCCGCGAGGCGATGGCCGTCGACGTGGCGCTGGACGGCGACGCGGCGCTGGAACGGCTCGCGGTGCACGACTACGACGTGGTCGTGCTCGACCGCGACCTGCCCGGCGTGCCCGGCGACGACATCTGCCGGACGCTGGCCGTCCTGAAGCCCGGGTGCCGGATCCTGATGCTGACGGCGGCGGCGCGGCTGGACGACAAGGTGGCCGGGCTGGAGCTGGGCGCCGACGACTACCTGGCCAAGCCGTTCGACTTCCCCGAGCTCGTCGCCCGGCTCCGGGCGCTGCAGCGGCGGGCGGCCCCCGCGACGCCGCCGGTGCTGGAGCACGCCGGGCTGCGGCTGGACCCGTTCCGGCGCGAGGCCTACCGGGACGGGCGCTACCTGCGGCTGACCCGCAAGGAGTTCGGGGTCCTGGACCTGCTGATGCGGGCGGCGGGCGGGGTGGTGAGCGCCGAGCGCCTGCTGGAGAAGGTCTGGGACGAGCACGCCGACCCCTTCACCAACGCGGTGCGGATCACCGTCTCCACGCTGCGCCGCAAGCTCGGCGACCCGCCCCTGATCCACACCGAGACGGGGGTCGGCTACCGGCTGGGCGGGCGGCCGTGAGCCGGTTCACCGTCCGCACCCGGCTCACCCTCGTCCACGGCGGGCTGTTCGTGGTGGCGGGGACGGCCCTGGTGGCCTTCGTCTACCTGCTGATGCGGTTCGCGCCGCGCTATGTCTTCCCCACGCCGGCGGCGGAGGAGGGCGGGGCGCGGGTCCCCACGCCGATGCCCACCGCCGCCGCCCCGCTGGACATCAGCGACAAGGAGGACGTGCTCCGCACCCTGCTGCTGTTCAGCGGGCTCGGGCTGGCCGTGCTCGGCGTGGCGGCCCTCGCGCTGGGCTGGTGGATCTCCGGGCGGGTGCTGGCGCCGCTGCACGACATCACCGCCACGGCGCGCGCGGTCGCCTCCGGCAACCTGCACGAACGCATCGGCCTCCAGGGGCCCGCCGACGAGCTCAAGCACCTGGCCGACACCTTCGACGCCATGCTCGCCCGCCTCGACGCGGCCTTTGAGGCCCAGCGCCGGTTCACCGCCAACGCCTCGCACGAGTTGCGCACGCCGCTGGCCACCACGCGGACCATGCTCCAGGTCGCGCTCGCCGACCCCGAGGGCCAGGACCTGCCGGAGCTCGGGCGGCGGCTGCTGGAGACCAACCAGCGCAGCATCGACATCACCGAGGCCCTGCTGACGCTCACCCGCGCCGACCACGGCCTGACCGCCGCGGGCCCCGCCGACCTGGCCCGGCTGGTCGCCGAGGTGGTCGCCGCCGTCGATCCGGGCGACGTCACGCTCACCACCTCGGTACGGCCCGCCACCGTCGTCGGCGACGCCACCCTGCTCCGCCAGCTCGTCGGCAACCTCGTGACCAACGCGGTGCGGCACAACCACCCCGGCGGCCGGGCCGAGGTGCGCCTCACCCAGGACTCCTTCGCGACCCGGCTGACCGTGACCAACACCGGCCCGCTCCTGTCGGCCGCCGACCTCGCGCTGATCGTCGAGCCCTTCCACCGCCTGGCCCCCCGCACCGCACGAACGGCCGGGCACGGTCTCGGCCTGCCGATCGTGCGCTCCATCGTCGAAGCCCACCGCGGGGTCCTCGCGATGCGCCCGGTGCCGGGCGGCGGCCTGGAGGTGACCGTGACGCTGCCCGGCTGATCGGTCTCAGCCGGCGCGGAAGGACTGGCGGTAGGCCGAGGGCGGGACGCCGATGGCGGTGGCCAGGTGCTGGCGCAGCGAGGCGGCCGTGCCGAAGCCGGCCAGGGCGGCGACCTGGTCGACCGGCAGGTCGGTGGTCTCCAGGAGGCGGCGCGCGTGCTCGACCCGCTGCCGGGTGAGCCACTGGCCGGGCGGCAGGCCGGTCTCGTCGCGGAAGCGGCGGCAGAAGGTCCGGACGCTCATGCCGGCGTTGGCCGCCAGTTCGGCCAGGGTCAGCGGCCGGTGCAGCTCCCGCAGCGCCCAGACGCGGGTGGCGGAGGTGGTGGCGGCCGCGGGCTCGGGCACGGGGCGCTCGATGTACTGCGCCTGGCCGCCCTCTCGCCACGGGGGCACCACGCACAGGCGGGCCACCCGGTTGGCGACCTCGCTGCCGTGGTCGCGGCGGACCAGGTGCAGGCAGAGGTCGATGCCCGCGGCGACGCCCGCGGCGGTGAGGATCCGCCCCTCGTCGACGAACAGCACGTTCGCGTCGACCTGGACCCGCGGGAAGGACCGCTGGAAGTGCTCGGCCTCGTTCCAGTGCGTGGTGGCGGGCCGGTCGTCGAGCAGTCCGGCGGCGGCCAGGACGTAGGAGGCCGTGCAGATCGAGACGATGCGCGCACCGGCCGGCACCAGCGCCAGCGCGTCGCGCAACGAGTCGGGCAGCCAGTCGCGCTCCACCCCCGGGCCGCAGGCGAACGGCGGGATGACCAGGGTGTCGGCCGAGCGGAGCGCCTCGGCTCCGTGCGCGACGGTGATGGCGAAGTCGGCGCTCGTGGTGACCGGCCCGCCGTCCAGGCTGCAGGTGGTGACCTCGTAAAGCGGCTCGCCGTCGAGACCGGCGGCGGTGCCGAAGATCCGCACCGGGATGCTGAGCTCGAACGGATAGACCCCGTCGAGGGCGAGGACACGAACACGATGCATGGCACGATCCTTGCACATGTTGTCACTCTTGCCACTCGTGGGCCGGGGCCGGAGCGCGAGAGCCTGGACCTCGCCGGGCCGCCAGGGCCCGGCCGGAGAAGGCAGGAGATGACGATGCGCGCGATCGGCCAGGACGGGTTCGGCGGTCCCGAGGTGCTGAAGGTGATCGAGGTGGAGCGGCCGGAGCCCGGCCCGGCGGAGGTGCTGGTGCGGGTGCACGCGGCCGGGGTCAACCCGACCGACTCCTGGCACCGGGGAACCGGCGGGCTGGCCGGCGCGGTGGTGCCGCTCGGCTGGGACCTGTCCGGCGTGGTCGAGGCCGTGGGGCCGGGGGTGCCCACGCTCGCCCCCGGCGACGAGGTGTTCGGGATGCCGCGCCACCCGCTTCCGGCGGGCACGTACGCCGAGTACGTGACCTCCCCGGCCCGGCACCTGGTCCGCAAGCCCGCGACGCTGACCCACGAGCAGGCCGCGGCGCTGCCGCTGGCCGCGCTCACCGCCTGGCAGGCCCTGGTGGACGTGGCCGAGGTGCGGGCGGGGCAGCGGGTCCTGGTGCACGCGGCGGCGGGCGGGGTCGGGCACCTCGCCGTCCAGATCGCCAAGGCGCGCGGTGCGCACGTGATCGGCACCGCGCGTACGGCGAAGCACGAGTTCCTGCGTGGGCTCGGGGCGGACGAGCTGATCGACTACACCGAGACCGACTTCGAGACGGTCGTGGAGCCGGTGGACGTGGTGGTCGACGCGATCGGCGGTGCGTACGGGCCGCGTTCGCTGCGGGTTCTGCGGCCGGGCGGCATCCTCGTCTCGCTCGCCTCACCGGCCGAGGCCTACCTGGCCGAGGAGGCCGCCGCGGTGGGCCGGCGTGCGGTGTTCATGATCGTGGAGCCCGACCAGGCGGGGATGCGGCAGGTGGCCGAGCTGGTGGAGGCGGGGCTGCTCCGCCCCGAGGTCGACCGGGTGCTTCCGCTGGAGCGGGCGGGCGAGGCTCACGAACTCAGCGATGCCCGCCGTACCACGGGGAAGATCGTCTTGAGCACGATCCGTTGAACAGTTTGTTTAAAACGTTCTGTTGACATCAGAGTGTGTGGCCCGGCAGGGTGGTCCCCATGTCCGATCCCTTCACCGCGCCGCACCCCGAGCAGGCCCGCGCGCAACGCGTGCACGCCTCCCTCCTCCGGATCGCCGAACGGCACGCCGCCACCGCCGAGCAGCGTCACCGGCAGGTCCACCCCTCCGTCCTCGCCCCGCACGAGGCCGTCCGGCTCGTGTCGTTCCTGCTCAGCGGGGCCGCGAAGCTCGACGCGGACGAGCCGGAGGTGGACCACGCCGACGTCACCGCGGCGCTGAGCCTCGTCCCGCTGGTCCGCGGGGAAATGGACGCGCTGGAGGCGGCGCTGCTGCAGATGGCGCGCGGGCGCGGCATGACCTGGCAGGAGATCGCCTTCGGGCTCGGGCTGGGTACGGCACAGGCCGCCCGGCAACGCGCCGAACGCCTCGCCGACCGGGCCCTGTCCGAGGATTCCTAGACCGACCCTACGAAAGTCGTGCCGGGGTCCAGACGATCGTGCACTGTGCCCTACCTGGGCGAACTCCTACCTTCTCACTCATCGGGCGGACATGACGAAAGGAACCCCCCCATGAGGATGAAGAAGGTCGCGGCTGCGGCCGGTGCGGTGCTGGCGCTGGGACTCACCGCCGGACCGGCCGCGGCGGGAGCGCCGGCGGGCGGGGAGCTGAGCGCGGGCGTGATCGACGCCTACGTGCGCGGCTATGCGGAGCGGACGGGGTTGCCGGGTGCCGTGGTCGCCGTCACCAAGGGCGACCAGGTGGTGCACGTCGCGGGCTATGGCCGCACCGCCGCAGGTGAGCCGTTCACCCCCACCACCCGGGTGCCGCTCGCCTCGCTCTCCAAGTCGTTCACCGCCTTGGGAGTGCTGCGGCTGGCCGAGGAGGGTCGGATCGGGCTGGACGTGCCGGTGCGGAGCTACCTGCCCGAGTTCACCTTGGACGACCCGCGGGCCGCGAAGATCACCGTGCGCCAGTTGCTCCAGCAGACTTCGGGGATGAGCGACCGGAGCTTCCCCGAGCTCACGCTCGACGCGCCGGACACGCTGAAGGACGCCGTCGCGATGATGCGCACCGCGCCGCTCGCCGCCGACCCCGGAGCCAGGATGGCCTACCACAACCCCAACTTCGCCGTCGCGGCGCGGCTGGTCGAGGTGGTCGCCCAGCGGCCGTTCGCCGACTACATGGCGGCCACCGTGTTCGGGCCGCTCGGCATGACGTCGACCCGGACCGTTAACACCACCGCCGACCTGCCCGGCCGGGGCGCCGGCTACATCCGGGCCTACGGGCAGCTCATCCCGCGGGCGCAGCCGAAGTGGTTCGTCAACGGCGGCGCGGGCGTCGTCAGCACCGCCGACGACCTGGCCCGCTGGCTCATCGCGCAGCACGGCGGCAGCCGTACGCTGCCGGAAGGCATCCGGAAGACCATGCAGACCCCCTCTGGCGTGGACGGCAGCACCTACGCCATGGGCTGGGGCGCCGGGACCACCCCCGGGGGAGCGGCGCAGCTCCGGCACACCGGCTGGCTGCTCACCCACAACGCCGCCCAGACCCTCCTGCCCGGCAGCGGGTACGGCATCGCCGTCGTCACCAACACCGGGATGGTCGCGGGCGACGACGCCCTGCTGATCTCCGACGGCCTGATCGACCTCCTCGAAGGCCGCCCCGACAGCGGGCTGGAGCCTTTGAGCCTGACCGCCGACCTCTGGCTGGCCGGCCTGACCGTCCTCACCCTCGCGCTGGGCGTCCTGGGCGTCGTCCGCAGCGCACGCTGGTCGCGCCGCCGCCAGAGCAAGGCCCCCTGGCGCACGATCGTGCGGCTCCTGCCGTACGGCCTGCCGATCGCCTTCTTCCTCGGCCTCGCCGGACTGTTCGGCCTGGTCATGAACCGCGCCGGCACCCTGGACCAGATCACCTACGTGTGGCTCGCCCTCTACATCTGGGCCGCCACCACCGCCCTCACCGCCACCGCCGTCCTGTCCACCCGGATCTTCCACCTCATCCGCGCGCGGCGGAGCCTGTGAGTCCGATCACAAAGGGGTCGGCGGGTGGATTCGCGGCTGGGAGGATCGGGTGCCTACCTAGCGGCGGGTGCGTGACGGATGGCTGGTGTTCGGGAGTGGCTGGACAGGACGAGCGAGACGTGGACGCCTCCGGGTCCGAGTGAGGTGGGCGGGCCGTTCCGGTTTCTGTTCTGGCTGGTGCGGGAGCAGGGGCGGCGGGTGGTGCTGGGCGGGGTGCTGGGCACGTGCTCGATGCTCGGGCTGGTGGTGGGGCCGTGGGTGCTGGCCAGGGTGGTGGACGAGGGGCTGGTCGCGGGGGATACGGGCGCGCTGGTGGGGTGGACGCTGGTGCTGCTCGTGGTCGGGGTGCTGAACGCGGTGGTGGGGATCGGGCGGCACCGGACGATGACCAAGATCCGGATGGACGCGTCGTTCCGGGCGATCCGGGCCACGGTGTGGCAGACGTCCCGGCTGGGCGCCTCGCTGGCGCGGCGGGTGGACGCGGGTGAGGTGGTGACGGTGGGCATCGCCGACGTCCAGACGGTGGCGCAGGCGTTGACGGTCACCGGGCCGGGGATCGGGGCGGTGGTGGCGTACTCGGTGGTCGCGGTCGCGTTGTTCGCGATGTCGCCGGTGCTGGCGGCGGTGGTGCTGGCCGGGGTGCCGCTGCTGGCCATGGCGGTCGGGCCGTTCCTGCACCGCATCGAGCGGACGAGCGGGGACTATCGGGCGCACCAGGCGGGGCTGACCACGCGGCTGGTGGATGTGCTGGCCGGGCTGCGGGTGCTCAACGGGCTGGGCGGGAAGGCGTTCGTGGCCGAGCGGTACGGCCGGCAGTCGCGGGACCTGGTGCAGCGGGGGTACCGGGTTGCCGGGCCGGCGAGCTGGGTGGGCGCGTTGGCAGGGGGCTTGCCGGCGTTGTTCGTGGCGGCCGTGGTGTGGTTGTCGGCCCGGCTGGCCGCGACGGGGGAGATCTCGATCGGGGACGTCGTTGGGGTGTACGGGTATGTCGCGGCGTTGATCATCCCGGTGTCGTCGCTCATCGAGGGGGGCGGGGACCTTGCCCGGGCCCGGGTGGCCGGGGGGCGGATCGTCGGCCTGTTGAACCTGCCGGTGCCCAAGGAGGGGGCTGGGGGTGCGCCGGCGGGGTGCGGGCCGTTGGCGGATCCTGGCTCGGGGGTGATCGTGCGGCCGGGGGTGTTCACGGCGCTCGTCGCGGCTCGGCCGGGGGAGGCGGTGGCGGTGATCGAGCGCCTTGGGCGGGTGGACGAGGCAGCGGCGCCTTCCGATCGGCTCAGAGAGGGGCGGCCTGGGCGCGGCGATGCTGCGGGGGGTGTGACGTGGGCGGGGGTGCCGGTTGGGGAGGTGGCGCGGGAGGAGTTGCGGAGTCGGCTGCTCGTGGCGGACAACGACGCCGAGGTGTTCGCCGGTACGGTCCGGGACGTGGTGGCGGGGCGGCTGGAGGCGGATGACGGGCGGATCCGGGCGGCGCTTCGTGTCGCGGTGGCCGAGGATGTCGTGGAGGCGTTGCCCAGGGGTCTGGACGCCACGGTTGCCGCCGGGGGGAGTGACCTGTCCGGTGGGCAGCGGCAGCGGCTTCGGTTGGCTCGGGCGGTGTATGCCGGTCCTGATGTGCTGCTGGCGGTTGACCCGACTTCTGCGGTGGACGCCACGACTGAGGCGGCCATGATCGAGCGGCTTCGGGAGGTGCGGCGGGGGTTGACCACGGTGGTCACGACGAGCTCGCCGCTGGTGCTGGCTCGGGCCGATGAGGTGGTCGTGCTGGAGGACGGGTACGTGGCGGCGGTGGGGACGCATGCTGAGCTGCTGCGAGGTGACCCCGCCTATCGGGCCCTCGTCTCCCGCGCGCAAGACACCGAGGAACTCCGGGACGCTCAGGACGCTGGGGCGGGGCGATGAGTGGGGGGCTGCCGGTGGCGGGGGTGGCCGCGGTTCGGGGGGCGGCGGTGCGGGATCTGCGCGCCGATCGTGGAGCCGTGGTGGCGCTCGTGCTGGTCAGCGGGCTGGCTTCTGCGGCCGGGTTGCTGGGGCCGTGGTTGCTGGGCGGGATCATCGACACGATCCAGGCCGGTTCCGGTCCCGGTTCCGGTGGTGTGGTGGGGGTGGTGGATCGGCTGGCGCTGGGGGTGGTGCTGTGCACCGTGGCGCAGGTCGTCCTGCGGTGGTGGGCGCTCAAGATCGGCTATCGCTTCGGTGAACGGACCGCGGCGCGGGTGCGGGAACGGTTCCTGACCCGGGCTCTGGCCCTGCCCCCTCGGGCGGCGGATCAGCTGCCGCTCGGTGACCTGATCGCCCGGGGGAGCACGGACGCCTCCCTGGTGGCCGCGGTGCTGCGGTCGGCGGTGCCTGAGGTGCTGGTGGCGGTGGTGCACGCCGTACTGCTCATCGTCGCGGTGCTCGTGCTGGACCCGCTGCTCGGGCTGTGCGGGCTCGGCTGCCTGCTGGGCGTGGGAGCGGCGGTGCGGTGGTACCTGCGCCGGGCCCGGCCCGCCTACCTGGCGGTGGCCGACTCGGGGGCCGAACTGGCCGAGGTGATCACGAGCACCGCCCGGGGAGCGCGGACCGTCGACCTGCTCGGGCTGCGGCACCGCCGTACCCAGGTGACGGAGGCCGCGCTGGCGCAGGCCCGGTCGGCCCGGCTGGGTGCGCTGTGGTTGCGCACGGTGCTGTTCCCCTGGGCGGACGTGTCGTTGGTGGTGCCGGTGGCCGGGGTGCTGCTGGCCGGTGGCGCCCTCTACAGCGGCGGGGTGGTCAGTCTCGGCGCCGTGGTGACGGCCACCGTCTACCTCCGCCAGCTCTCCGGCCCGCTGGACACGCTGATGCTCTGGATCGAACAGCTCCAGGGCGCGGGCGCCTCCTATGCCCGTGTCGAAGGGCTCGCCGCCCTGCCCGGCGAGGAACCGCCGGCACCCCCGCGCGAGCCGGAGGGCGGCGACCGGATCCAGGTGGCGAACGCGCACTACAGCTACACCGGCCGCCGCGACGTCCTGCGCGGCATCGACCTCGTCGTCCGGCCCGGCGAGCGGCTGGCCGTCGTGGGCACGTCGGGGGCGGGCAAGACGACGCTGGCCCGCCTCCTGGCCGGGCTCGACCGCCCGCACACCGGGTCGGTGACCATCGGCGGCACGGTCGTGGCCGATCTGCCGCCCGAGCGGCTGCGCGAGCACGTCGTGCTGATCACCCAGGACTATCACGTCTTCCACGACACCGTCCGCGACAACCTGCGGCTCGCCCGCCCGGAGGCCACCGACGAGGAACTGCGCGCCGCCCTGGAAGCCGTCGGCGCCACGTGGCCGGCCGGCCTGCCGTACGGGCTGGACACCGAGCTCGGCCGCGATCTGCACCTCGACGCCGCCGGCGCTCAACACCTCTCGCTGGCGCGCGTCGTCCTGGCCGATCCGCACACGGTGATCCTGGACGAGGCCACCGCCCAGCTCGACCCGAGGACGGCCCGGCGCACCGAGCGGTCCCTGGCCGCCGTCCTGCGCGGCCGGACGGTCATCGCCATCGCGCACCGCCTGCAGACCGCGCACGACGCCGACCGGATCGCGGTCATGGAAGCCGGCCGGCTCGTCGAGCTCGGCACGCACGACGAGCTGGTCAGCGCGGGCGGCGTGTACGGCAAGCTCTGGCGGACCTGGCAGTCGGCCTCACCGGACGGTCTCTAGCGCCGCGCCCACCTGCAGCCGCAGGTCGCCGAGCGCGGAGGCGAGCTCCGGGTCGGCCTGTCCCGCCTCGTGCAGGGCGGCGCTCAACGTCTCGGCGTAGGTACGGCTCGCCTCGGCGTGCCGCGCGCGACCGGCCTCGGTGATGACCGTGTAGACGCCGCGCTTGTCGTCCGGGCACACGTCGCGGTAGGTGAGCTCGGCCGCGTTGAGCCGGGCGACCAGGCGGGTCACCGAGCTCTGGTTGAGCCCGATCCGGTCGGCCAGCTCCTGCATGCGCAGCTCGCCCTTGGGGGCGGCGGCCAGGTGCTCCAGGGCGCGGTACTCCGACAGGCCGATGCCGTGCCGGCGCTGCACCGCCGTACCGAGCCTGCCCTCGACGCGGGCGTGCAGCAGCAGGACGTGGTGCCAGGTCGCGACGGGTGCTGCGGAAGCCATGGGGATCCTCCAGGCGCTGGGGCGTCCGGTCCGTCATCCGGACCGGCTTGACAAGAAGATACATGTACATACATGCTCTTGCCCAGCCCAACTGTTTGCAGATACATGCAAATTCCTGAGGAGTCTCCCCGATGCCCTGGATCTACCTGCTCATCGCGGCCGTTTTCGAGGTCGTCTTCGCCCTGGGCACCAACGCCACCGAGGGCTTCACCCAACTGGGCCCGTCCCTGCTCACCGCGGCCGCGGCGGCCGGCGGGATCTTCTTCCTGAGCCTGGCGCTGAAGACCCTGGACGTCGGCGTGGGCTACACCATCTGGACCGGCATCGGCTCGGTCGGCACCGTCGTCCTGGGCTCGGTGATCTTCGACGAGGAGATCACCATCTGGAAGGCGCTGGCCTTCGTCCTCATCATCGGCGGCGTGCTGGGCCTCAAGCTCTCCGACCGCCGGCCCGCCGCCGAGCCGTCCGCCGCCTGATCACCCCCACGAGCTGAAGGAACACCGTCATGGCCTGGATCTACCTCTCCATCGCGATCGTCTTCGAGATCGGCTTCGCGCTCGGCACCAACGCCACCCAGGGCTTCACCCGGCTCTGGCCCTCGATCTTCACCCTGCTGGCCGCCGCGGGCGGGATCTTCACCCTGAGCCTGGCGCTGAGGACGCTGGACGTCAGCGTCGGCTACACCATCTGGACCGGGGTCGGCTCCATCGGCACCGTCGTGCTCGGCGCGCTGCTCTACAAGGAGAAGATCACCCTCGCCAAGCTCGGCTCGTTCGCCGCGATCATCGGTGGCGTCGCGCTGCTCAAGATCGCCGCGGGCATCTGAGCTGGGCGGCCTCAGCCGGCGTCGACCTCTTCCACGAAGGCGAGTACCCGGGCGTTCACCCGCTCGGGGAACTCGCCGTTGATCGCGTGGGAGGCGTCCGGCCACAGCTCGACGACGCCGTGCGGGAGCAGGCGCCGGGCGCGCAGGGCGGCCTTGCGCGGGTCGTGGATGATGCTGCGCCCGGCGATCAGGGCCAGCACCGGCACGCCGGCCCCCGCCACCTGCTCGTCGGAGGGGTAGCTCGGCGGCGGCAGGAACGCGGTGAAGTCCCGCATCCCGGCCGAGATCAGGTCGGCGACCGGCTCGTCGCCGGAGGCGTCCGCGCCGCCGGAGATCCAGCTCAGCAACCTGCGCCGCCACGACTCGGGGAAGGACGGCACCACCGAGCCCAGCGAGACGACCACCACCTTCCAGGTGATCCGGCCGAAGAGGTGGGCGGGGTCCAGCACGCTCACCGAGGCGACCCGCTCCGGAGCGCGCAGGGCCAGGTGGAAGGCGCTCCAGCCGCCGATCGACACCCCCAGCAGGTGCACCCGCTCCTCGTCCAGGGCGGCCAGCACCTCGGCCAGCCAGGTGGCCTGGTCGTCGGAGCCGGTGAACGGCCGGGTCTGCACCGACAGGCCGGGCTCGCCGAGCAGGTCGATCGCGTACACCGGCCTCCGGGCGGCTAGAGCGGCCAGGTTGGGCTCCCACATCGGGGTCGCCGCGGTACGGCCCGGCAGCAGCAGGAGCGGCACGCCGTCGCCGGCGCCGAAGCGATAGACCCGGACCGTCCCGAACTCGGTGGAGACGTCTCGCGTGGAGCCGGGCACGGGCAGGCCGCGCATCGCCCGGTCGTAGGCGCTCCGGTAGCGCGCGAAGGCGGCCGCGTCACGGAAGTGGCCCAGCCGCCGCTCGCGGAAGGCGGCTCCGATGTTGGGTTCCACGATGAACCCTCCCTTTTGGCAATACGATCGTATAGCAACACCGTCACGATACACTCGTATCGCCAAGAAGGGGGACCGGGCATGCCGAAGCAGGTCGACCACGCGGCGCGGCGTGCGGAGATCGCCCAGGCCGCGCTGCGGCTGTGCGCGCGGGAGGGCCTCGCCGAGGTGAGCATCGGGCGGGTCGCGCAGGAGGCCGGTATCTCCAAGGGCCTCGTCCAGCACTACTTCGCCGCCAAGGCCGACCTGCTGCGGGCGAGCGCCCATCTGCTGCGGCAGGAGATCGAGCAGCATTTGCGCGCGGCGTCGCGGGAGGCCGACGGGCCGGCCGACACGCTGCGCCGTACCCTCCTGGGGGTGGTCGAGCTCGGCGCACAGGCGCCCCTGCTCCTGCTCGCCGGGCACGCCTTCTTCGCGCGGGCCGCCGCCGACCCCGAGGTCCGCGGGCTGTACCGCACCGGTGGCGACATGCTCCACCGCGAGGTCGCCCAACTCGTCGCCGCCGCGGCCCCGGACGCCGACGCCTCGGCCGAGGCCCACGTGCTGCTCGGCGTCGCGCGCGGTCTCGGTGACAGCGTGCTCGTCGGCGAGCTGAGCGTCGCGGAGGCCACCACGATCCTCGACCACCAGCTCCGCCGGCTGAACCGCCCGGCGGGGGTCAGCGGGGATTGAAGGGGGAGTACTCGGGCGGGCTCCAGCGCAGCGGGCTGGCGCCGGAGGTCTCCACGACCCGCTCGACCTCCAAGGTCACCATGCGCTCCGCGCCGCTCCAGTCGGCCCGGGCCCGCCCGCGAACCTCCAGGGTGTGGCCGTTCGACCAGTCCACGAACAGCAGCGCGGCGGCCGGCTCCAGCTCCAGGTTCCCCAAGGTCAGGAACATGAAGTTGCCCGGGTAGTCGAGCCACCGCACCACGCCGTCGGCCGCCGTCACGAAGCCGGGCATGCCGCCCCGATGGGAGGCGTCGGCGCCGTGACCGGGGGCGTGCGTGGCGATGAAGAAGGTGTCGGCCGCCGCGATCCACTCGCGGTGACGCCAGGCGAGCGCGGCGTGCTCGCTCGTCCGGTACGGCTCGCCCGCCACGACGCCGGTGATCCGCCGGTCCTGGAGGTACTTGGGGCAGTTGGAGATCACCTGGTCGGTCTGCACGAGCAGCACGTCCCCCTCCCGACGGGCCCGGCCGTTGACGCGCATGCGCCGCCGGGTCCACGGCTCGATCGCCAGCAGGCCGATCTCCCCGTCGAGGTCGAAGGGGAGAACTGCCTCCACCGCGAGCAGGCGCGGGCCGAGTGGCCGGACGAAGCCGGGCTCACCGGTGAGCAGGCCCGCCCGCAGGCCGCCGTCCGGGCCGGGAGCGCCCACGACCAGCATGCGCTGGTGGCGCAGGAACTCCTGCGCGACCGGCGGCAGCTCGGCCCGCGCCCGCGCCGAACCGAGCGGCTTGCGCACGCCGGCCCGGCGCTGCGCGGCCTCCTCGCCGGGATGCGCGCCCATGGCTAGAAGAACCCGCAGGTCGGCGCCTCGTCGTGCGGGGCGGGCGCGGACAGGCCCTCGGTCACGTACAGCTCCAGCCGGGTGCCGTCCGGGTCCTCGAAGAACAGCCCGCCCGACTCGGCGCCCTCGCGATGGGCCGCCAGGCCGTCGTGGCGGACGTGCGCGCCGAGCGTGCGCAGCTTGGCGAGCGTCTCTTCGAGCTCGGCCACGCCCGGCGCCTCGAACGACAGGTGGTGCAGCCCCGGCCGGTCGGTGGCGAAGCGGCCCTCGCTCTGCTGCCAGAGCGTGAGCACGAGCTGCCCGCCCCGGCCGAGCCGGGCATAGCTCCAGCCGTCGCCGTCGGTCCGTCCGGCCAGGTCGAAGCCGAAGACCTGGCGGTAGAAGTCGATCGAGCGGTCGAGGTCGGTGACGTTCAGCCCGACGTGGCCGGTCTGGAATGCGGTCGCCATGGGCGACTCCTCTCTAATGAATGAGCGCCTCATTTGACCATTAGTGAGCTAACGTGTGCAAGTCCGGGATAGCATTAGTTTCGTGGTGCATCTCGCCGTCGCCCTCGCCAACACCGTCCGCGCCTCCACGGGAGACGCGCTGGCCGGTCCTGACGGGCTGGCCGCCTGGTTGCGCGAGGTCCGGCCGCGGTTGCGCACGCCCGTGACCGAGGCCGACCTGGACGCGATCACCGAGCGGGACGCCGCCGCGGCTCGCCGGGTGCGTGACGCCGTCCGCGCCCTGATGGCCGGCGCCGCCGAGCCGGACGGGCACGTCGCCGAGCTCAACGCGGCCTGCCGGGCCGCGCCGCGCTGGCACGAGCTGGTGTGGGGCGAGCCGCCGGCCCTCGCCACCCGTACGGCCCAGCCCGCCGTGCCGTCCGCGCTCGCCGAGGTGGCCGAGCAGGCGATCCTGCTGCTGTCGGGGCCCGACCGCGAGCTGGTCCGGCCGTGCGGCGCGCCCGGGTGCGTGCAGTTCTTCCTGAAGGAGCATCCGCGCCGGGAGTGGTGCTCGGCCGGCTGCGGCAACCGGGTCCGGGTGGCCCGCCACTACGCCCGCAGCCGCGAGCGCTGATCACCTGCTTCAGCGGGAGCCGAAGGAGCGGCGGTAGGCGGCGGGCGTGGTGCGCACCAGGGTGTGGAAGCGCCTCCGCAGGTTCGCCGCCGAGGCCAGGCCGACGCGGGTCGCGATCGTCTCCACCGGCAGATCGGTCTCCTCCAGCAGCACCCGGGCCGCCGCGACCCGCTGCTGCAGCACCCACCGGCCTGGACTGAGACCGACCTGGTCGGCGAACCGGCGCGCGAGCGTGCGCGGCGCGAGACCGGCCCGGGCGGCCAGGTCCTCGACGGTCAACGGCAGGTGTAGCCGCTCGCCCGCCCAGTCCAGCAGCGGCGCCAGCGACCCCGGCGGGTGCGCGGCGGGTCTCTCCGCCGGGCCGTACTGCAACTGGCCGCCCTCGCGGTGCGGCGGCATGACCATGTGCCGGGCGACGTGCGCGGCGTAGGCGGCCCCGTGGTCGGCGCGGGCCAGGTGCAGGCACAGGTCGATGCCCGCGGCGGTGCCCGCGCTGGTGGCCACGTCGCCCAGGTCGGCGTAGAGCGTGTCCGGCTCGACCCGCACGCGGGGGAAGCGCGAGGCCAGCTCGCCGGCCAGCCGCCAGTGGGTGGTGGCCCGGCGGCCGTCGAGCAGGCCCGCCTCGGCCAGCAGGAACGCCCCGGAGCAGATCGCCACGATGCGGGCGCCGCGCGCGTGCGCCTGCCGTACCGCGTCGAGTACGGCAGGCGGAGCCGGTCGCGCCCGCTGGTGCCAGCCGGGCACGACGACGGTCCGCGCGGTGCCGAGCGCGTCGAGCCCCGCGCCGACCAGCATGTCGTACCCCGCCAGCGTGGCCACCGGGCCCGGCCGTTCCGCGCACACCGAGAAGGCGTAGCGGCCGGGCAGCCCGGGCCGTTCCATCCCGAAGACCTCCGCCGCGCACGCCAGCTCGAACGTCGACTGCGGCGGCAGGACCAGCGCGACCACCTGGTGAACGGCCATGGCAAGAAAGTACCTGAACAGGGCAATCCTGACACTCACCGCCGGCTCGCCCGGGCGACGACGATGCTGGACATGACGCGAGACTCTTTTGACGACGTCCAGATCCTCAACGTCGACGACGTCGAGCCGGTCGAGGTCGTCCCCGGCATCGTCCGGCGCCGACTGCCGGCCACCGCGTGGGCCCGTGGCTGGATGTACGACTTCGCGCCCGGCGCCGAGTGGCCCGAGGACGACGTGCACGAGGGCGAGGAGCGCTACTACGTGCTCTCGGGCGAGTTCCTCGACCGGGGACGGCGGCTCGGGCCGGGCAGCTACGTCGTCTTCGCCCCCGGCAGCCGGCACCGCCCCCGGACCGAGACCGGTGCCCGCATGCTGGGCATCAGCATCCTCACGCCGTGAGGGCCTACAGGGCGCGGGACTCGGCGTCCTGCTCCAGCCACGCCTGGAGCGGGTCGACGCTGCCGGTGATCGCCTCGTGGAACCAGGCGAACTGGCGGGAGGTCAGGTAGGCCTCGGCGCGGGTGAGCTCGGGCTCCGGATCGGGCCCCTCGTACAGGTCGGCGATCGACCGGCCGGCCGGCACGACCACGACGCCCCGGTGGTCGCGGATCGGGCCCTGCCAGAGGTCCAGCTCGCCCGCGCGCAGGGCCCGGGCGGCCTCGACGGCCCGCTGGGCGGCGGCGTGCGGCACCACCGCGGCGGGCGGGGTGTTGCGGACCACGCCGTCGCGGGCCCGCAGGTAGGCGTGCCGGGCCCGCCAGGTGCCGTCCTGGACGGCCCGCACCTCCCGCAGGTAGAACGGCGCCCAGTCGATGTAGGCCACGTCGAGCACCGCGCTCTGCCCGGCCGAGCGCAGGTCGCGGCCCATCGACCACAGGCCGCGCTCGGAGGCCAGCCGGGTGATGGTCGGCATCTCGGTGAGGGTGCCGCCGAAGGTGTCCACGCCGAGCGCGACCAGCTCGTCCACCGCCGCCGTCTCACGCTCGGCCTGGTCGTCGGCGAAGTAGCTGCCGACCCAGCGGTCGTGGATGACCGCCGTGGGGTTGACCGCCCGCACGCCGATCGCCCAGGCGTTGACGATCTGCAGGTCGAGCGGGCCGGGCGTGCCGCCGATCACGCCCAGCACGCCGGTCCTGGTCATCGCCCCGCACAGCAGCCCCGACACGTAGGCGTGCTCGTCGCGGGCCTCGCGGTAGGTGCCGAAGTTGGGCGCCAGATCCACGCCCTGGTTGTGCATGAACCGGGTGCCGGGGAAGCGCCCGGCGACCGGGAGGACCTCCAGCCCGCCCCGGGTGTCGCAGGCGAAGACCAGGTCGAAGCCGCGTTCGGCGAAGTCGGTGGCCGCCGCGGCGAACCCCTCGGCGCGGCCGACGCCGTCGGCGACCTCGGTGTGGACGGCGGCGCCGAGCTCGGCCTCGACGGCCTGGCGGGCCTGCTCGTGGCCGTGCAGCCAACTGCTGATCCGGTCGCCCACCTTGGCGCGGTGGATCCAGCCGACGCGGACCGGCGAAGAAGTAGTCATGACGTCCTCAGGTAGTGGGGGTGAACTGGGGGGCCAGCAGCCGGCCGCCGTCGTCGAAGAGGGCCGAGGCCGAGATCTCGACGACGTCCGCGCCGCTGTGCTCGCGCAGCCGGTCGAGCGCCGTGCGCAGCTCGGGGCGGGGCGCGACCAGGGTGAACTGGGGCAGCAGGTCCGGGGGCACCAGGGCGGCGGCCCGGTCCAGCGAGCCGCCGCCGAACAGCTCCCGCTTGACCGCCTCGACCAGCGCGGCGTCGATGCCGGCCGCCTCGCGGTACTCCTCGCGCAGGTTGCCGAGCTCCAGGGCGACGCGGATCAGGCCGTCGCGGGTGCTCGCCGTACCGTCGCCTCCGTAGGCGACGCTCAGGCCGAGGGTGACCGGGCGGTCCATCGCCGCGCGCAGCTTGGCGGTCACCTCCGGCAGCAGGGCGTGCGGGACCCCGGACAACAGCAGGCCGTCGGCGTGCCGCAACGCCATCGCGGCCATCGCCGGGCCCTTGGTGGCCACCCAGGTCTCAGCACCGGGGCACAGCTCGCCGATCACCCGCAGGCTCTCCTGGACGGCGGCGATCGGGCGGTGGGCGACGGCGCCGCCGCCGGACAGGATGCGTTCGCCGCCTCTGGCCAGCACCACGAAGGCCCGGCCGCCGGTCAGCTCGCGCAGCGTGCGCAGGGCGTTGGCGGTGGTGGCGGGGGTCCGGGTGAACGGGTTGGTCACCAGGCCGAGGCGGATGTGCCGGGTGGTGCGGGCCGTCGCGCCGAGCATCACCCACTGGTCGCGGCCGTCGAGCCCGCGGTCGGCCAGGTGGAAGCGCCCGAACCCGTGCCGGTCCGCGGCCTCGGCCCGGTTGGCCCCCGCATCGGTCGGACTGTCCGCCAGCATCACCCCGGCAAGCCCAGGAGCAAGCCCTGGGAGCCCTGCTGGCAGCCCTGCGTCCATGGGTTCCCGGCTCATGCGGGCTCCTTCCCCGTGTCGGCGCCGCCCGCCAGGTGGCAGGCGGCCTGCGTCCCACCGGCCAGCTCGCGCAGGACCGGCACCTCGGTCCGGCACCGCTCGACCACCAGCGGGCAGCGCTGCTGGAACGCGCACCCGCTCACCACCTCCGCCCCGAGCGGCTCGGCGAGCGTGAACCGCCGCCGCTCGGCCCGCCGCCGCCGCTGCCGAGCCGGATCGGCCACCGGCGTGGCCTCCAGCAACATCCGGGTGTAGGGATGCACGGCCCGCCGGAAGACCTCCGCCACCGGCCCGATCTCCACGATCCGGCCGTGGAACAGCACCGCCAGCCGGTCGCTGACGTGCGCCACCACGTCCAGGTCATGGCCGATGAACAGGTACGACACCCCCAGCTCCGCCTGCACGTCGGCGAACAGGTTGATCACCTGCGCCTGCGTCGAGACGTCGAGCGCCGCCACCGGCTCGTCGCAGACGATGAGCCGGCCGCGACCGGCCAGGGCCCGCGCGATGGCGACGCGCTGCTGCTGCCCGCCGGAGAACTCGGCCGGGTAGCGGTGCCGGTGATCGGCGGGGATGCCCACCAGGTCCAGCAGCTCGGCCACCCGGGCGTCGGCGGTGGCCCCGCGCAGGCCCAGGTGCAGCCGGAGCGGCTCGGCGATCGCGTCGGCAATGGGGTGCGAGGGGTCCAGCGACGAGCCGGGGTCCTGGAAGACCGCCTGGATCTGCCGCCGCACCTCCTTCGGCATGCCGTTGGCGGCGCCGTACTCGTGCTCGCCGAAACCGATCGTCCCGGCGGTGGGCCGGTGCAGCCCGAGGACGGCCCGCCCGATGGTGGACTTGCCCGAGCCGGACTCGCCGACCAGGCCGAGGGTCGTGCCGGGCGGGACGGCGAAGGAGACCTCCTGCACCGCCCGCACCACCCCCGGCCGCCGGTACGGCAGGCCGCGGTGGGCGAAGTGCACCGACAGGTCCCGCACCTGGAGCAGGCCGGGGTCGACCCGCTCCTTGCCCGGCACGCCGGGCGCTCTGGAGGTGTTCACAGCCAAGGTGACTCCTGTGCTCGCAGGCAGCGCGATCGGTGATCGCCGCTGAGCGCGGTGGTCGGGATGGCGGCGGCCGAGCAGCCGGCCACCGCGTGGGCGCAGCGCGGCTCGAAGCGGCAGCCGCCGGGCCAGTGGCCGGGGGCGGGCACCGAGCCGGGGATGGTCGGCAGCCGGCGGCCGGTCAGGGCCGAGGGCCGGGCCCCGAGCAGGCCGTGGGTGTAGGGGTGGGCGGGCGAGCGGAAGAGCTGCTCGGCCGGGGCCTGCTCCACCAGCTCACCGGCGTAGGCGACGATGGTGCGGTCGCAGGCGTCGGCCACCACGCCCAGGTCGTGGGTGACCAGCAGCACGGCCATCCCGAACTCGGCCCGCAGGTCCAGGAGCAGGTCCAGGACCTGCTCGCGGACGCGGACGTCGAGCGCGGTGACCGGTTCGTCGGCGATGAGCAGCTTCGGGCGGCCGGCGACGGCCATCGCGATCATGGCGCGCTGGGCCATGCCACCGGAGAACTCGTGCGGGTACTGGCGGGCCCGGCGCGCGGGGTCGGGCACGCCCACCTTCTCCAGCAATGCGACCGCTTCGGCGCGGGCGGCGCGGGCGCTGTGGCCGGCCAGCCGCAGCGGCTCGGCGATCTGGTCGCCGATGCGCATGGTCGGGTTGAGGCTGGCCTGCGGGTTCTGGAAGATCATCGCCAGGTCGCGGCCGCGGAGGCGCTCCCATCGGGCTTCCGGGGCACCCACCAGCTCGGTGCCGGACAGTTCGACGGAGCCCGCGGTGATCCGCCGCGGCTCGTCGAGCAGGCCCATCAGCGCCAGCGCGATGGTGGACTTGCCGCAGCCGGACTCGCCGACCAGGCCGACCACCTCGCCCGCCTCCAGGTCGAAGGAGACGTCGGACACGATCGCCGCCGCCCCGGCCGTGACGGTAAGACCGCGCACCCGCAGCAACGGCGCGGCCCCCTCACCCTCCGGCTCGCGCACCTGCAGCGGAAGCGCGGTCCCCTCACCCTCCGGCGCGTGCACGTGCGGCGGGGGCGCAGGCGTGGCCGGCGGCGGTGCGGGGGTCTTGGCGGGCCGGGCGGCGCCGGGCTTGAGCGCGCCCAGCAGCCCGTCGCCGACCAGGTTGAGCGCCAGCACGGTCACCGTGATCGCCAGGCCCGGCCACACCACCAGCCACGTGTCGGCCCCCTCGATACTGGTGGCGGCCATCGCCAGCAGCGTGCCCCAGCTCACGTCGGGCGGCTGCGCGCCGAGCCCGATGAAGCTCAGCGACGCCTCGATGGTCAGCACCACCCCGCACTGCAGCGCGAGCTGCACCATGATCGGCCCGAGCGCGTTGGGCAGCACGTGCCGGCGGACGAGCCGCCACGTCGGCACCCCGATCACCTTCGCCGCCGCCAGATAGGTCTCCGCGCGGATCTCGGTGACCGCGTTGCGCGCCACCCGGATGAAGCCGGTGGAGAACACCAGCCCGAGCGCCGCCATCGACGGCCCGAGCCCGGTCCCCAGCACCGCGATCACCAGCATCACCAGGACCAACGCGGGAATGGCGAAGACCAGGTCGTTGAGCCGCATCACCAGCCGGTCGGGCAGCCCGCCGCGGAAGCCGGCCAGCAGCCCGATCGGCACCCCGATCACCACCGCGAGCCCCATCGCCTCGGCCACCGCCAGCAGCGAGATCCGGGTGGCGACCAGCATCCGGCTGAGCTCGTCGCGCCCAAGTTCGTCGGTGCCCAGCCAATGCTCGGCGCTCGGGCCGCCGAAGGCGGCGAGCAGGTCCTGCCGCTCGGGGTCGTACGGCGTGAGCCACGGCGCGAACAGCGCGACCAGCACCAGCAGCGCCAGATAGGCCGCGGCGACCAGCGCCCAGCGGTCGGCACGGAAGCGCCGCCACACCTGACCGGCCCGGCTCGCCGGAGCCGCGGCGCTCACGCCTGCCTCGCCTTCGGGTTGAGGGCCGACAGGCACAGGTCGACCGCCAGGTTGACCAGCACCACGACCACCACCAGGACCAGTGCCAGCCCGACCAGCAGCGGCACGTCGTGCTGCATGATCGCGTTGCTCATCGCCCCGCCGAGGCCGGGCAACGAGAAGACCTGCTCGACGATGAGCGAGGTGCCCAGCATGATCGCCACCCAGAAGCCGAGCTGGGTGACCACCGGCCCGGCCGCGTTGCGCAGCGCGTGCCGCCGGACGATCCGCCCGCGTGGCACGCCCTTGGCGCGAGCCGTACGCACGTAGTGGCTGTCCATCACCTCGGCGATCGAGGTCCGCATCTGCCGGGCCAGGGCCGCGGCCGGGGTCAGCCCCAGCGCGACCGCCGGCAGGACGAGCCCGGCCAGCCAGCCTCCCGCGTCCACGCCCGGCGGGACGTACCCGGTGGCCGGCAGCCAGCCCAGGCGCAGCGAGAACAGCGCGACCAGGATGAGCCCGAGCCAGAAGGCCGGGAAGGCGACCCCGACCGAGGCCCCGGCGGTGGCCAGCCGGTCCCACACCGAGCGGGGCCGCAGCCCGGCCAACACCCCGGCCGGCACGCCCAGCAGGCAGGCGACCACCGCACCGGCCGCGGTCAGCGACAACGTGACCGGCAGCCGGTCGGCGATGGTGCCCGCCACCGGCGCGCCGTCGACGAGGGAGCGGCCGAGGTCGCCGCGCACCGCGCCCAGCAGCCAGGACAGGTACTGGCTCGGCAGCGGGGCGTCCAGCCCCATCTTCTGGCGCAGCCTTTCCACCTGCGCGGCGTCGGCCTGCACGCCGGCCGCCGACTCCGCGGCGTCGCCCGGCACCAGGTAGGTGATCCCGAAGATCACCACCGACATCGCCAGCACGACCAGCGGCAGCGACACCAGCCGTTCGAGGAGGACCTTCCGCATCGATCAGCCCTTCTCGCCGACGCTGACGCCGTACACCGGCGGGCCCATGTAGCCGCCCGCCCACGGCCGCAGCCCCTTGACGTGGCCGGCGTAGGCCACCCCGACCGGGCTCCAGAAGGCCGGGATGACCACGCCCTCCTCGGTCAGGGCCGCCATCATCTCGGCGTAGAGCGCCCTGCCCTTCGCCTCGTCCGCGACGCTGGCCGCCGCGGCCTGCCGGGCCAGGCCGAGCGCCTTGGCGTACGGCCGGCCGGTCGGGTTCATCGCCCCGCCCTCGGGCGCCAGCGCGTCGGCGAGCGTGGGCGCGTCCGGGACGAAGACCGGCACGTAGGCCAGGTGGTACTTGCCGGAGTAGATCTCCCGCCCGATCATCTGCGGCGGCGGGGAGACCACCTTCGCCTTGAAGCCGACCGCGTTGAGCATGCCGGCGACCGCCTCGGCCTCGGTCTTGTTCTGCGGGCCCGGCATGGCCGGGATGGTCACCGGCACGTCCTTGACGCCGGCCTCGGCCAGCAGGGCGCGGGCCTTGGCGGGGTCGTGGGTGTAGGCGAAGGCCGGGACGTCGGCGTGGCCCGCGTTGCCGGGGGAGAAGAGCTGGTCGGAGGGGGTGGACATGCCCTTGCGGAACGGGGTGCCGGTGAGGGCGGCCCGGTCGAGGGCGTAGCCGACCGCCTGCCGTACTCGCTGGTCGGCGAAGGGGCCGCTGGGGTCGACGGTGATGACGCCGATCGGGTCGCCCCCCTCGGTGACCGCGGTCTGCAGGCCGGCCTCGCGGTAGCTCGCCAGCTCCTGGGCGTCGCCGATCATGGAGGCGTCCACCTGGCCGGTGCGCAGGGCGGCGACGCGTTGCTGTGCCGTGCCGATGAGCACGATCTCCAGCCGGTCGAGGGTCTGCTGGGCCGGGTCCCAGTAGTGCTTGTTCTTGGTGTAGACCCACGTGGAGCCCGGAACGGTGGCCGCGGCGTCGAGCACGTACGCGCCCGCGCCGACCGGGGCCCGGCCCAGGTCGGGGGAGTCGAAGGCCTTGGGACTGACCATCATCCCGGCGCCGGTGGTCAGGCCGAAGAGCAGGGCCGGCTGGGGACCGTCCGTCTTGATCACCACGGTGGTGGCGTCGGGCGCCTCCACGCCGGTGACGTGCGCCAGCGTGCTGCCGCAGCCGCCGCCGGCGGCTTTGCAACGCTCCAGGTTGGCCTTGACCGCGGCGGCGTCGAGAGTGTCGCCGTCGCTGAACTTCAGCCCGGGGCGCAGGGTCAGCGTGAGGTCGCCGGCGCTCAGCTTCCACGCGGTGGCCAGGCCCGCGACCACCTTGCCGGTCGGGTCGGTGCGCAGCAGCGGGTCGTAGACCGGGAAGAGGTAGTTCAGGCCAGAGGTGCCGGCGGAGCGCTTGGTGGGGTCGAAGGTGTCGGGCACGGTGAAGGTGGCGAACCTGAGCACGCCCTTGGCGGCGCCGGCCTGGCCCCGGGCGGCGGAGCCGGCGCCCGGCGCCTGACCACCGCCGCAGGCGGCCAGCGTGAGCAGGCCGGTCAGGGCGGCGACCGCCGGACCGGTGTGGCGAAGACGCATGACGGTCTCCTTCTGGATCGGGGGGTGAGGAGAAGCGGTCAGAGGCGGGTGCGGACCGCCCACAACTCGGGGAAGAACTGGTGCTGGACGATCTTCCGCAGCCAGCCCGAGCCGCTGGTGCCGCCGGTCCCGGGCTTGTAGCCGATGATGCGTTCCACCGTGATCAGGTGCCGGTAGCGCCACTGCTGGAAGCGGTCGGCGACGTCCATCAGCGCCTCGCCGAGCAGGTACAGGTCGTTGTCCGGGCGCGAGTCGGCGTAGACCTCGAACCAGGCCTGCTCCACCGAGTCGTCGGCGGTGTACGGCTGCGCCGGGTCGCGCCGGAGCACGCTGTCGTCGATCTTGTGCCCGCGAGCCGCCAGCAGCGCGATGACGTCGTCGTAGAGGCTGGGCGCGTGCAGCGCCTCCTCCAGCTCGCGGTGCACGCTCGTCACGCCGCGGTGCGGGTTCAGCAGCGCCCGCACCTTGTTGCCGAGCAGGAACTCCAGGTGCCGGTACATGTACGACTGGAAGCCCGACGCGGTGCCGAGATGGTCGCGGAAGGCGTTGAACTGGGCCGGGGTGATCGTGCCGAGCACGTCCCAGGTGGAGACGAGCAGCTCCTGGATGCGCACGACCCGGCGGAAGGCCTCGAAGGCGCCGGGCAGCCGGTCGGCCCGGATGTGCCGCTGCGCGGCCAGCAGCTCGTGCCGCATCAGCTTGAACAGCAGCTCCTTGACCTGGCCCATGATGTAGAAGGCCAGCTCGTCGTGGGTGCCGCTGCGGGTGTGCTGCAGGTTGAGCAGCACGTCGATGCTCTCGTAGTCGATGTACGGCGTGCTCTCCCCGGCCGGGTCCAGCAGCGGGCCGCCGCCGGTGCGGGCGGCGGTCGCGGCTCTGGCCTCGTCCGACGAGCGCTCGATCCGCCGGGGCTCGGGGGTGGGTGCGGGGGTCATCGCGGGATCTCCTCCAGGACGGAAAGGGTGGCCGCGCCCACCGGGGTGGCCGGGTCGGTGAGCGCGAAGACGTTGTCGAAGTGGTTGAGCCCGGCCAGCTCCCAGGTCTGGACGGGGGTGCCGGCGGCGGCCAGGGCGGCGGCGAAGGCGCGGCTCTGGGCCACGAACTGGGCGGTCTCGATCTCGCCCCAGGCCACGAGCACCGGGGGGCCGGCCTGCCGTACCCGGCGGATGGGGCTGAGCTCCCAGGCCTGCTCGGCGGTCAGGCCGAGCGCGTGGTTGACCGTGGTGGGGACCAGGGGGCGCAGGTCGTAGACGCCGGACAGCAGGGTGAGCGCGCGCAGCGGCACTCGCCCGTGCAGCAGGACCTCCGCCGCCAGGTGGGCGCCGGCCGAGCTGCCGGCGAGCTGGATGCGGGCGGGGTCGATGCCGTGCTCGGGGGCGTGGCGGTGCAGCCAGGCGACCGCGCGCCGGACCGCGTCCACGATCTGGGCCAGGCTCGCGGCCGGGGCCAGGGGGTAGCCGATCGAGGCGTAGGCCGCGCCGCGGGCCAGCACGGGGGCGGCCGGGAAGGCGGCGTCGTGCTTGCCGAGCTCCTGCCAGTAACCGCCGTGCACGAAGGCCAGCAGCGGGACCTGCGCTGCGGGCCGGTCTGTGGGCAGGTCGGGGAGGTACAGGTCGAGGAGCTCGCCGGGGCCGGGGCCGTAGCGCAGCTCGATCGGGGAATGGGCGGCCTGCGTGCGGGCGCTGGCCGCGGCGTAGACGCGTAACTCGGCCGCCAGCGAGGCGACCATCGAGCTCGGGGTGTACTCGCGCTCCAGCTCGGCGACGCTGAGCGACTGCCAGGAAGGGGCGCCCATCTCAGCCGGCCTGCCCGTCCGAAAAGGCCTGCCCGGTCGGGAAGGTGTGCCCGGTCGGGAAGGTGTGCTGGAGGGTGGTGCGGCTGACCACGACGCCGTCCTTGAGGACGAGGCGGGCGGCGGGCCGTTCGGCGATGGCCTCGCGCAGGGAGGCGGCCGGGAGGGCGACCAGGTCGGCCCGGGCGCCTGCCTCGACCCCGGCCGCGGGCAGCCCCATGACCCGGCGAGCCGTACGGCTGACCGCGTCGGCGGCCGAGGCGGCGCCGAGGTGGGCGGCCAGCATCAGCAGCAGGGCCACGTCCAGCGCGTCCCCGTTGCCGGCCGGGTTGAACGCGTCCTGCACGTTGTCACCTCCGGCGGCGACCAGGCAACCGGCATCGAGGAGCGCCGCGACCGGGGCCAGCCCGCGCGGGGTGGCGACCGGTTGCCCGCGCCCCTGCAGCCACAGGTTGGTCTGCGGGCAGGTCACCACCGCGATCCCGGCGGCGGCCAGGGCCGCGGCGACCCGTGCCTGGGTCTCGGGCGCCTGCGTCACCAGGCTCACGCAGTGCCCCGCGGTGACGTCCGGGACGCTCTCCCCGGTCGAGCGCAACGCGCTGACCAGTCCCGCCAGCGCGGCCAGGTCGAGGTCGGGGCGCAGGTGCTCGTCCATGTGCAGGTCCACCGGCCGGTCCCGGCGGACGGCCAGGTCCAGGCAGTACCGCATCGCCGCCACCGGGTCGTGCTCGCCGTGCGGGACCCCGCCGATCACGTCCACGCCCTCGTCGAGCGCCCGTTCCAGCTCGGCCCGCCCGGCGGAGGCGTCCGGGCCGGTGAGCGGCGCGCCCATGGCGACGATCTGGACGTCGACCAGCCCGGCCAGCCGCTTCCTGGCCGCGACCAGCCCGGCCAGCGCGGTGAAGTCCACCCCGGGCCCGCCGACGTGGGTGCGGACGGCGGTCGTGCCCTTGACCAGAGCCGCGAGCGCGCCCCGGACCGCGCGCTCTTCGAAGTCGGCCGCGCTCAGCCTCGACCGGTGCTCCCGCCAGCCGCGCACCGCGCCCGGCAGGTCGCCGGCCGGGTTCGGCACCGCGTCGGCGGTGTAGGCCTTGTCCAGGTGCGCGTGCGGTTCGGCGAACGCCGGACCGAGCAGGTGGCCGGTCAGGACGAGCGGCTCCTCGCCGGGCGCCGGTGTCAGCGACCCGGCGGGGAGCACTTCGGCGACCACGCCGCCGGCGATCCGTACGTCCACCCGGTCACCACCGAAGGTGGTCGCGTCGAGCAGCACTGTTCGGATCATGCGCGTGTCCCCCTCACTGGGAATGGCGGGCCAAGAGTGAGGGAGACGTTAATAGCTGATTAGCGAATGGAGAAGAGTGGTCCGGCAATTAATTGCCGAATTTCGGCAACTTTCTTTTTCTTCTTGACGTGATCGCGGCAAACGTGCACGTCTACTGTGAGTCAGTCAGTTCCGGCAGGTGGACCTCGGTCTTGTAGAAGGCGCTGGAACGTGCACTTGTGGATAACGCGGTAAGCGCGTTTTCCTTATCCGGCGGCCGATTGATTTCGCGGGTTTTATCGTTCCCATGCGGCGGCGCCGCGCAGCAGGTGGTGGTCGGACATGCCCGGCGTGCAGGCCGCCGCGTCGCCGCGGACGGTGGTGAACCAGGAGTAGCTCAGGAAGATGTAGTCGATCTTGCCGGGGGTGCCCACCTTGGGCGAGCAGATCGGCTCGGCGGTCGCCTCGCCGCTGCGGCAGCGGTCCGCGCTCTGGGCGCAGGTGGCGCCGAAGAACTCCTTGTCGTTCTCGTCCACCTCCTGGAAGACCCCGTGGCCGCCGGTGTGGTCGTAGAGCGGGTCGAGGACGGGGTCGGCGGGCAACACGTTGAAGTCGCCGCCGAGCACGACCGGCTCGCCCTGCGCGGCGAAGCCCTCGGTGAGGGAGGCGACCCGCTCGACCTGGACCTTGGCGGTCGCGGCGTGGTAGTCGATGTGCGTGGTGCAGGCGCGCACGTTCCGCCCGGTGACCGTGGCGCGCGCGCACAGCATGATGCGGTCCTCCACCGGCTCGGCCTCGGGCAGCCGGTGAACCGAGCGGGTGCCGTTGTCGATCGTCCCGGCCGGGCCCTTGGCGAAGATCACCAGGCCGAAGCGGTGGTCCGTGCCCCAGCGAGAGCAGCCGGCGGTCGCGGCGCTCGCCGGCAGAGCCGCGGCCCAGACCGAGTCGTAGGCCGGAGCGCCGGTGCGGCTGCTCAGGTGGTTGCGCAGGAGCGTCCACTGGTTGTAGCAGACCTCCTGCAGCATCACGAGGTCGGCGTCCCAGTGGTCGATGGCCTTGACGACCTGGTCGCGCCAGGCGGCGGGGGAGCCGCCGTAGAGGTCGGCGCACTGGCTGGCGGCGCCGCAGACGTTGTAGGAGAGGAAGCGCGGCCGGGGCCAGCCGGCCGCGTCGGGGGTGTCGGCGTTCGCGGGAACGGGTCCGGTGAGCAGGGTCAGGGCGATCAGGAGGAGGGTGGCTAACGCTGCCCGCATCGCGAGCTCCTTTCACATCGGTGTCACCCCACGGTGACGACCTGGTCGGTGAGCCTCGCCCGTTCGGCGGCGAAGACCGCGCGGTGGGAGGCGAGGGATTCGGCGGGGCCGGAGCGGATCAGGCCGCGGTCGCCGGTGGCGACGGCGCGCACGAAGGCGGCCATGAGCCGCTCGTCGCCGCCCGCGTGCCCGCCGCCCGCCGTGGCGTCCCCGCCCGCGTGCACCGGGACCGTCGTGGCGGTGCCGGTGCGGAAGTCCTCGACGTGCACGCTCACCCCGTCGCAGGCCAGCTCCCCGTGCGTGCCGAAGATCCGGGTACGGCGGTGCCCCCCGGTGTTGAACGCGGTCATGGTGAAGGTCCCGCTCGCGCCGCCGTCGAACTCCATGGCGACGACCTGGTGGTCGACCACGTCGTTGTCGCAGTCGTAGACGCACCTGCCGTACGGCCCGTGCCGCAGCGCCTCGGTGAGCGCCTCCTCGGTGAAGACCGGCGTGACCACGCTCAGCGGCCACTCGTGCCGCCCGGCGTGCAGCCGGTCGAAGTACAGCCGCTTGGCCGAGTACGGGCAGTCCGGCTCGACCGGGCAGTCGAGGCAGCGCGCGGCGGCCCCGGCCGGGCGCCGCTCCGGGCGGAAGTGCTGGAGGCCGCCGAAGCTGGAGACCCGGCGGATGCGCCGGCCGACCACGTACTGCAGCCAGTCGAGGTCGTGCGAGGACTTGGCCAGCAGCATGAACGCCGCCTGGTCGCTGCGCCGCCAGTTGCCGCGCACGTAGGAGTGCGCCTGGTGCCAGAAGCCCACCGGTTCGAGATGCTGGACCGAGACGACCTCCCCGATCCGTCCCGAGGCCAGCACGGAGCGGACGGCGTCGGTGTAGGGCGCGTACCGCAGCACGTGGCAGACCGCGAAGATCACCCCCGCCCGCTCCACCGCGGCGACGATCGCCTCGCACTCGGCCTCGGTCGGCGCCAGCGGCTTCTCCACCAGCAGGTGGTAGCCGAGCCCGGCCAGCGCGACGGCCGGTTCGGCGTGCTCGCCGTCCTGGGTGGCGAGCACGACCGCGTCGGCGATCCGGCCCGCGGCCACCAGCTCACGCCAGTCGGCGAAGACCCGCGCGCCGCTCGCCTCGGCCAGCGGGCGCGCCCGATCGGCCACCGGGTCGGCGACGGCCACGATCCGCGCCTGCTCCGGGTGCGCCAGCGCCCACCGGGCGTACCCGGTGCCGCGGTCCCCGGCTCCGACGATGGCCAACGACACAGGTGACATGCTGCTCCGCTCAGGCATTCAGGTTGTCCAGCAGGGAACTCTCGACGGTGTCCAGGGCCGTGCGCAGCGCGCCGACGGTCACGGCGCGATCCCCCAGCAGGGACACCTCGAGCTGGGGCGGCAGGGAGGTCATCTGCGGCAGCCTGCGCCGGATCGGCTCGGCGATCTGCTCGCCGGCCGCCGCGACGCCGCCGCCGATGACGATCAGTTCGGGGTTGAGCAGCAGGGCCAGCGTGCCGACCGCCCGGGCCATCCGGGCGAGGATCTCCTCCAGCACCTGCTGGGCCTCGACGTCGCCGTCGCGGGCGGCGGCCAGCAGGAGCGCGGCGTCCCCGGTCAGCTCGTGGCCGTGCTCGCGCAGCCGGGCCACGACCTCCTTGCCGATGTTGCTGGCCAGCGCGCCGATGCCCTCGGCGCCGGGGGTGTGCTCCAGCAGGCTGAGGAAGGCCATTTCGCCCGCGCCCCCGTCGTGGCCGCGGAAGACCTGGCCGCCCGAGACGATGCCCGCGCCCAGCCGCTCGCCGGCCAGCACGTAGATCACGTCCTGGCTGGCCGAGGCGACGCCGCGCCACCGCTCGCCGATCACGGCCAGGTTGGCGTCGTTGTCCGCCAGCACGGGCGCGCCGAAGGAGCGGCCGAGCTCGGTGCGCAGGTTCAGCCCCTTCCACTCCGGCAGGACGTCGCAGGTCAGCACCACCCCGGTGCGGGGATCGACGATGCCCGGGGTGGCGGCGCAGGCGGCCAGCACGGCCGAGCGCTCGACCCGGGCCGCCTTCAGCGCGGCCCGGACGGCCTTCCGCACCCCTTCCAGCCGGTCCCGGCGGCCGAGCTCCTGCCCGAGCGGGCGCACCTCGGTCGCCAGGACGGTCCCCCGCAGGTCGGCCACCGAGACCATGCACTTGTGCACGCCGATGTCGAGGCCGACCACGTGCCCGCGATCGGCCTTCAGCCGCACGAGCCGGGCCGGGCGGCCCCGCCGTCCCGGTGTGTCGTCCTCCGTCTCGTCGATCAGCCCGATCCGCCGCAGGTCCTCGATCACCGCGTCGACCGTCGGCCTGGACAGGCCCGCCGCGTCGGCCAGCTCGGTGAGCCGGATCAGGTCGACCTCCCGCAGCACGCCGAGCACCGACTCGGCGTTCAGGCGGCGGAGCAGGGGGGCGGTGGCGGAAGAGGTCATGGGGCTACCCTCGGGAGGAGTCTGACAAGGTCGGCAGGAGGCATCAGATCACCCCTTCACCGCGCCGGAGGTGAGCCCGGCGACGATGCGGCGCTGGCTGAGCAGGACAAGCACTACCACGGGCACCGTCACCATCAGGGCGGCCGCGGCGATCGCGCCGTAGGGCTGCTGGAACTCCGAGTCGCCGGTGAAGAAGGCCAGCGCGGCGGGGACCGTACGGGAGGCCTCGGTCGAGGTGAGCGAGATCGCGAACAGGAACTCGCCCCAGCAGGCCAGGAAGGTGAGCAGGAACGTGGTGACCACGCCCGGCGCCGCCACCGGCAGGATCACCCGGACCAGCGCCTGGAGCCGGGTCGCCCCGTCCACCTGCGCCGACTCCTCCAGATCCCGCGGGATGGTGCGGAAGAAGGCGGTCATCAGCCAGATCGCCAGGGGCAGCGAGAACGACACGTACGGGATGATGAGCCCGAGCCAGGTGTCGAACAGCCCGATCTCCGTCCAGAGCGTGAACAGCGGTCCGACCAGCGCGATGGCCGGGAACATGGTCAGGCCCAGCGCGACCCCGAGCACCAGCCGGTTGCCGCGGAAGCTCAGCCGGGCCACCGCGTAGGCCGCGACCACCGCCACGACCACGGAGACGGTCGTGGCCAGCAGCGAGATGCCCACCGAGTTGCCCAGCGCGGTGGTGAACATCGGCTTGGTGAACAGGCCGGTGTAGTTCTCCAGCGTGGGGGAGGCGGGCAGGAAGCGGCCGTCGTTCTGCAGCGTGGGCGGCTTGAGCGACAGGCTCACCACCCACACCAGCGGGCCCAGCGTCCAGACCGCGACGGTGGCGGTGACCAGGAGGTCGGTGATCTTGCGCCTCATCGTGCCCCGCCCAACTCGGACCGGAAGGCCCGCACGAACCCGCCGGCGATCAGCGCGACGCAGACGAACAGCAGCACCGACACAGCCGAGCCCAGGCCCACCTCCAGGTCCCTGATCAGGAACCGGTAGCTCAGGAAGGACAGCGTCTCGGTGCCGACCGCGCCCTGCGTCTGGATGTAGACGGTGTCGAAGATCCGGAAGGCGTCCAGCGTGCGGAAGAGCAGGGCGACCATGATGGCCGGCCGTACGCAGGGGACGGTGACCCGCCAGAAGCGCTGCCAGGCCCCCGCCCCGTCCACCCGGGCCGCCTCGTACACCTCGCCGGGTACGGTCACCAGCCCGGCCAGCAGCATCAGCGCCATGAACGGGGTGGTCTTCCACACCTCGGTCAGCACGATCACCGTGTAGGCCGACCACGTCTCGCCCAGCCAGTTGAAGTCGCCGCCCACGAACCCCACCGAGGGCTGGAAGGCGAAGCGGAAGGCGAAGGCGGACACCACGGTCAGCACCGCGTACGGCACCAGCACGACGGTCCGCAGCAACTGCCGCCCCCACAGCACCCTGTGCATGGCCAGCGCGAGGGCGAAGCCCAGCACGAACTCGGCCCCCACGCTGGTCACGGTCAGGATCAGCGTCGCGCCGAGGTCCTGCCACCAGGCCTGGCTCGCCAGGATCTCCCGGTAGTTGCCGAGCCCGGTGAAGGCGCGCTCGTCCGGGGCGCTCAGCGAGTAGTCCTCCAGTGACAGCCAGGCCGTCCGGAGCACCGGGACGATCGTCACCGCCATCATGAGCAGCAGGGCGGGGCCGACCATCAGCCAGCCCAGCCGCTGCTCGGCCCGGACCCGGTTCACTGCCCCACGGCCTCGGCCAGCGCCGCGCCGGCCTTGGCCGCGGTCTCGGGCGTCACCGACGCGGGCGGGTGGAAGGCCGTCTGGATCGCGGTGGACAGCGCGTTGTACTTGCGCACCATCGGCCGCGGCGCCGCCTCGGCGATCGAGTCGCGCATGACGTCGGCGAACGGGAACCTGGCCCGCACCTCCGCGTCGTCGTAGACCGACGAGCGGGCGGCCGGGATGCCGGCGTCCAGCATGAAGCCCTTCTGCGACTGGGTGGAGGTCAGGCAGGCCAGCGCGGCGAAGGCGCTGTCGCGCTGGTCCTCGGGCGTGCCGGCCCCGACGGCGATGTTGGAGCCGCCGAGCGGCGGCGCGCTGGGCACCCCGGCCGTGACCCTCGGGTAGCGGGCCCAGCCGTAGTCGTCGAAGACCTTCTTGAACTCCGGCTCCTTGGCCGCGCGCTCGGCGGCGGCGGCGTAGACGTAGCCCCAGTTGGTCATGAACGAGGCCTCGCCCTTCTCGAAAGCGGCCCGCATGGTCTCCTCGTCGAGCGTGCTGATCCCGGTCAGCGCGGCCGGGCCGGTGGCCAGGGAGCTGATCACGCCGGCCGCGGCCCGCCCGGCGTCGCTGTCGAGGCCCGGCTTGCCCTGCGCGTCCACGACCTGGCCGCCCGCCGAGGCGACGAGCGCGTTGATGAAGACGGTGTAGCCCTCGTAGCGGTTGCCGGGCGTCGCGACGCCGCGCTGGCCCTCCGGCAGGCCGCCGGCCGCCTTGATCAGCTCGTCCCAGGTCAGCTCGCCCTTGGCGGGGTCGATTCCCGCCTGCTCGGCGCGGGACTTGCGGTACCACAGCAGTTGCGACCCGGACAGCAGCGGCGCGGCGTAGACCTTGCCCTCCCACGTCGCCGACTTCAGCGCGCCGCCCAGCGTGCCCTCGGTCACCGTCGCGGCGGTGCCGGCGGGCAGGGGCAGGATCCAGCCGGCCTCGGCGAACTCGGCCGTCCAGACGACGTCCATGGTGATCAGGTTCACCGCCCGGTCCTTGGCCGACAGCCGCCGGACGAGCTGCTCGCGCTGCTTGTCGGAGCCTTCGGGGAGGGTCTCGACCTTGATCGTGTACTTGCCGTCGCGGGTGCAGGCCGCCACGGCGGCCTGGGTGGGCTTGTCGGCGTTGGGGCCCTGCCACCAGGTGAGCGCGACGGGGCCTTCGCTCCCGGTCCCGGCGGCGCACGCGGTGAGCGGCAGGGCGGTCAGCGCGGCCACGGCCAGGCGAAGCAGATTCTGCATGGGGATCCTTGGGGGCGGCGGTTTTTTCAGCTACATTTATTAATTGTCTCGGAAGAATAAGCAAGCAGGAAGCCCTCGTCAAGGCATGCCCGGCTTGCCCCCATGCGAAGGACCCAGATGCCCCCCAGAGCCCTGACGACCCTGGTCGCCGCCCTCACCCTGGCGCTCCCGGCCACCGCCGCACCCGCCTCCGCGACCGCGCCCGCCCTGGATCCCGCGCTACCGCCGGGCGTCACGCTGACCTCGTTGTCGCTCGGCGCGCAGGACGCCGACGACTACTGGACGGTGCACGTCTACCTCCCGGCGACCCTCGACGGGCCGCTGAACACCGCCCCGACCGCGCTCGGCCCGAAGGAGATCGCCGACCGCGTCGCCGCCGCCCTGCGCGACAAGGGCTTCGAGCCCCGCGTCGAGCAGGTGGACCTGCCCGCGTTCGCCGACCGCCCGGCCGGCGTCCTCGGCTGGACGGTACGGCTCGGCCGCCACGCCACCAGCGGCGAGGCCTCGGCCGCGCTCACCAAGGTCAGGGCGGCCGGCTTCGCCGGCGGCACCCGCTACACCGCGCAGGACGGCACCGACCCCGGCGCCCCGCAGCGCGTCCACGTCCTGCGCGTCGACTTCAGCCAGTTCCGCGGCAGCGTGGACACCGACTTCGGGCCGGCGCTGAACGGCATGGAGACCCTCACCGACCTCGTCGCCGCCTCCGGCGCCGCCGCCGGGATCAACGCCCAGTGGTTCTACAACCGCGCCCCCGGCGGCCTGTACGTCAAGAACGGCAAGCTCATCGGCTCGGCCACCCAGGGCCGCGGCGGCATCAAGATCACGCACGGCGGCCGCCGCGTCGACGTGGACGCCTACACCGCCCGCGTCACGCTGCACGCCGGCGGCGAGCGCGTCGAGCTCGACGGCGTCAACCGCCTGCCCGGCGAGGTCTGGAACTGCGGCGGCGTCGGCGGCGACCAGCCCACCGAGAAGGCCCAGCATGACCTGAAGTGCACCGACGCCAGCGAGCTCGTGCGCTTCACCCCCGAGTTCGGTGTCACGCCGGCCGGTGAGGGCGCCGAGGCCGTGCTCGACTCCCGCGGCACCGTGCTCGCGCTCAACCCGACGCGCGGTGCGGCCGTCCCGCCGGGCGGTTCCGTCATCCAGGCCATCGGCGACAGCACCGCCTGGCTCCAGGCCCACGCCCGTCCCGGAAGCCGGTTGCGCCTCTCCGAGCGGGTCGAGGACAGCCGCGGCCACCGCGTCCCGCTGACCCCCGACACGACCATCCTCCAGGTCGGCCCCACCCTCGTCCGCGACGGCCGGGTGTCGGTCAACGCCGACGCCGACGGGCTGATCCGCGAGGGCGCCGACCAGACCTTCACCTACAACTGGACCCTGCGCGCCAACCCGCGCTCCATGATCGGCATGGACGCCCAGGGCCGGCTGATGCTCGTCGTGGTCGACGGCCGCCAGGCCGGCTACAGCGAGGGGCTCGGCATCCCGCAGACCGCCGAGCTGATGCGCAGCCTCGGCGCGGTCGAGGCGCTCAACCTGGACGGCGGCGGCTCCAGCGTGCTGGCCACCGCCGGGACCGGCATCGTGAACCGCCCCTCCGACGCCACCGGCCAGCGCTCCCTCGGCAACGTCATCCTCGTCCGCCCGTAACCGGACCCCTCGGACCGCCCCGGGCCGGCCGGCCACCCGGCCCGGGGCCTGCACGGCGAGCAACTCCCGGGCTCGTCGCGGGCGAGCCGCCGCGTCCCTGGGTCACGCCAGCCGGTTGCAAGATCTTTCCAAGTCCGCCCGCCTAGGCTCCCGCCCATGAGAACGAACCTTGTCCTGGGCGCCACCGTGGCTCTCCTGCTCGGCGCCGCCTTGCCCGCCCCGGCGTCGGCCGCCGCCGGCGTCCACTGGGGCCCCGTGCAGTCGGCGGGCGGGCACGGCGGCTACGCCAAGGCCGACGTGTGGATCTCCGACTTCAGCGCGGAGACCTTCCAGGTGTACGGCAAGCTGTACGACCGCGACCCGCACCGCGACCACTGCGCGACGGTCCGGGCCCGCTTCCACTACGCCGGCGGCGGCACCGGCTGGAGCCGCGCCAAGTCCACGTGCTCACCCAGCGGCTCGTTCCGGTTGAGTTCCGACGGGGAGATCAAGCGGGTGGACGTCCGGGTGTGCGTGTACGACACCGCGCGGCGCACGACGCTGAAGTGCCACCACGACGCCATCACGCCCGAGATCATCGCCGGCTGGCCGCAGTAAATGAAATGACAGATATTTGTGTCATTTCCGCGATTTGCGATAGCCTCCAAGCGTGGCACACGACGAGCAGCTGATCTTCGCCGACCATGTGGGCCGGTTCTACGCCCGGCACTACGGCTTCCCGCCGATGGCCGGGCGGCTGCTGGGCTACCTGCTCGTGTGCGACCCGCCCGAGCAGCCGATCGACGAGCTGGCCGACGCCCTCCTGGCCAGCCGGAGCGCGATCACCGGGGCGGTGAAGCTGCTGGAGGGCTACCAACTGGCCCGCAGGACGCGGGCCGCAGGCGAGCGGATGGACAGGGTGAGCGTCGACCCGGCCAGCCGGCAACCGCAGAACTTCGACGCCACCCTCCATCTGCAGCACGCCGCCCTCTTCCGGGAGGGTCTGGCGTTGCTCGCCGACGCCCCGGCCGAGCGCCGCGCCCCGCTGGAGGAGATGGTGGCGCTCGCCGAGTTCCTGAGCGAGCGGTTGCCGGCGTTGCGGGAGGAGTGGCTCGCCCATCGCGCGGCGCGAGAGCTTGGAGGCTCGGCATGACCCACCTCGACCTGACCGAACTGCGGGCCCGATCCGACGCCGGCGACCGTGACGCGACCGACCTGCTGGTCGAGGCCGCCGGAGAGCTCGGCGACGTGGCCGAGCTGCGGCGGCTGTCCGACGGCGGCAACCCGGACGCCACCGACCTGCTGCTCGAACTGGCCGCCGAGCACGGTGACCTGGGCGAGCTGCGGCGGCTGTCCGACGCCGGGCACTCCGGCGCGATCGACCAGCTCATCGAGACCGCCACCGAGCTGGGCGAGCTCGGCGAGTTGCGCCGGCTGGCCGCGCTGGGCAACTCCACCGCCGCCGAACAGCTCGCCGAGCTCACCGGCCAGTAGCCCCGCCGTACGAGCCGGCTTTCGGCGGGGGCGCCTGCCGTACGGGCAGGGTCAGAGCTGTTGCCAGAGGGAGGGCGCGGCCGGGGGCTCCCACCCGGCCTGAGCGGTGTGCGCCTGGAGGCAGCGGTAGGTGACGCCCCCGTAGACGACCTGGCTGTTCACCGCGTACACGGTGCCGGACCGCCAGGTGGTGGCGCCCGTGGAAGTGGGGGAGGGAGACGGCGTGCTTCCCGCGGTGCCGTAGACCTGGAATTCGTGCAGGCTGTAGCCGTAGGGGGTGGCGCGCTGGGTGCCGTGGACGCGGATGTGGCGGGCGTTGGCGTTCAGGGTGAGGTCGTCGGTGCCGCCGTCGCCGTTGGTGGTGGTGTGGACGGTGGTCCAGGTGCTGGCGTCCGGGCTGGTCTGGATCGTGTAGGCCTTGGCGTAGGCGGCTTCCCAGGTGAGTTTGACCCGGGTGATGGCGGCGGTGGAGCCGAGGTCGACGCGCAGCCACTGCGGGTCCTGGCCTTCGAGGCTGGCCCAGCGGGTGGCGGCGTCGCCGTCGACGGCCTTGCCGGCTTCGAAGCCGGCGCCCTCGATGGAGGAGGCGTAGGCGGGCTTGCCCTGCGACAACAGCGTCCCGGTGCTCGTGCCCGCGGTGGTGCCGGTGACCGGACCGCCGGCCGCTGAACGGTTGCCCGCGGCGTCGAGGGCCTTGACGGTGTAGGTGTAGCCGGTCGAGGGGCTCAGGCCGGTGTCGGTGTGGGTCGTCCCGGTGACGGTGGCGACCAGGGTGGAGCCGCGGAAGACCTCGTAGCCGGTGACGCCGACGTTGTCGGTGGAGGCGTTCCAGGCCAGCGACACGCTGGAGGAGGTCGTGCCGGTGACGCGCAGGCTCGCCGGGGTGCTGGGCGCGGCGGTGTCCCCGCCGCCGTCGGTGAGCTGGTAGGCACGCAGGTTGCGCAGCAGCAGGTAGGTGTCCTGCAGCGAGCCCGAGGTGTCGCCGAGCGAGCGGTAGATGCCCCACTTCGGGCGGACGCGGTCGGCGAGGAAGGTGTCCACGCCGGTCTTGGTGGCGTCCACGATCGTGGTGCCGCCGCTCTTGACCACCCAGCGCACCGAGCCGTCCGTCCCGTTGCCGATCTTCATCTCGTACTCGATGTCGATCCACTTGTCGTGCAGCGGCTCCAGGTTGGTCCGGCCCACCAGGATGTTCTGCTCGAAGACCTTGTGCTCGATGGTCTGTACGCCGTTGACCCGGCGCAGCGAGGTGACCGTGATGGGCGAGCCGCCCGATCCCGGCTGCTTGGTCTGCATGATGTGGGTGAAGGTCGTGGTGGCCTTGAGCGTGCTCGGGATGTACATGGAGTAGGTGACGCGCCAGGTCTCGCCGAGCTTCCACTGCAGGTGACCGGCGGGCGTACGGTTGCCCGTGACCTCCTGGCGCTGGCGGTCGGTGATGGAGTCGCGGTCGACCATGTGCATGTCGAAGCGGTAGGCGTCGCCCGAGACCTTGATGTGCGGCCTGGCGGCGGGGTGGGAGTCGGCGCGGTCGTCCTCCAGGGTCTCGAAGGCCTGCGCGGGGGTGTGCGTGGTCGCGTTCGGCGACCAGCGCAGCGTCCAGGTGGGGGCGGCGTGCGCGGCGGGGGTCAGCAGCGCGAGCAAGAGCGTGGACGCGGCTAAGACGCCGAGCCTGCGGATCATGGGGGCTCCCGGGGCTGGGGGATAGATCGGACCTCATAGTGCCCGAGACTTGACTGATCGTAAAGATTCTTAACAAAAGATGGGCCCGGATATTGAGCTCGGCCGCCGGCTGTCCTAGGGTCATTGTTTATTAGGAAGCTTTCCTAACTGATGAGAGGAGTACGGATGCGCCGCGCCACCCCCCTCCTTCTGCTCGCCGCGCTGCTGGTTCCGTTAGGACCCGTCGCCCCCGCCTGGGCGGCCGGGACCGGACCGGCCGTCTCGGTGCGAGCGGCGTACCCGGCCTGGACGCCGGGCACGACCTACCCCACCGGTTCCCTGGTCACCTACGCCGGGACCGACTACGAATGCCTGCAGACCCACACCGCCCAGACCGGCTGGGAACCCGCGACGGCGGCCGCGCTCTGGAAGGCGGTCGGCGGCGGCGGTCCCACCCCGACGCCCACCCCGACGCCAACTCCCACGCCCAGCGCCTCCGCCACCCTGCTGTCGCAGGGCAAGCCCGCCTACGCCTCCTCCATCGAGGGCGCGGGTTTCGAAGCCGGCAAGGCCGTCGACGGCGACGCCGCCACCCGCTGGGCCAGCCTCGAAGGCCAGGACCCGCAGTGGCTGCGCGTCGACCTCGGCTC